>JBCCIJ010000078.1:0-1531 GCA_039028295.1 Bacteroidota bacterium | reverse complement strand
TCTTGCTTGGCTTGCCAGGTATGTTTCATGGGAATGCTAATATAGTGCTCTCCATAAAGCGTATTGGCCACAAAAGCAATTGCAAATTTTGGGACAATTTCTTTAATGAAAACTACGCCTCGTTTCCACTCTCCATCTTCTTTATAACGGACATAAAATCGGAGGTTAACTTCCTCAAAATTTTGATGAAACGGAATGGGAATACCTTTTACTTTGGTATCCATAAACATAAACCCGACCAAACTGACATAGGTATTTCCTTGGGCGTTGTTGCATGGATCAAGGAAAAGAGGTAGGCCAAGTTTTGTAAATTTGAATTTACCACAAGACGAATCTACAAAAACATGACCTATGACAAAGATAGCTTCAAAAACAGTTGAAAAGCAAGAGAAACGCCCAAAAGATAAATATCGAGTTACGAACTGGTCTGCTTATAATAGGAGCTTAATCAAAAGAGGAGATATCACTATTTGGATATCAGAACAAGTAATAAATGGTTGGTATTATGAAGGCCCCGATCCAAGAGGTGGCCAATATGTTTATTCAGATGAATGCATCGAATGTTTATTACAAATCAAAGCAGTATTTCATCTCGGTTATCGGCAATTAGAAGGCTTTTGCAGTTCTATATTAAAGTTGCTGAATTTTGTAGTTGATGTACCTTGTTATAGTCAAATATGTAGAAGAGCCCGTGATATGGAAATAGACATAGCCATACCAAAGACAAAGGGTTCGATTTATCTAGTAGTAGATTCAACCGGGTTGAAGGTATATGGAGAAGGGGAATGGAAAACGAGGAAACATGGGATTAGTAAGAGACGTACCTGGAGAAAATTACACCTAGGAGTAGATGAAAAAACGGGATTTATTCATGCCCAAGTATTAACAGAAAATGGGAAGGGAGATGGAGATGCTCAACAAGTTGAAAAAATGTTGGAACAAGTCAAAACACCGATTGATAAATTTAGCGGAGATGGGGCTTATGATTCTTATGAAATATGGGAATTATTAAAATCAAAGGGAATAGAGGGAATTATTCCACCCCAGGAAAATGCGATTTATTGGGTAGATGAATTTGATGAGTTACTGGATTTAGATCGAAATGAAATACTGGAAAAAATAGAAGCAATGGGTCGCAAGGAATGGAAGAAGACGAGTGGTTACCATAGACGCAGCCTATCGGAAACAGCCATGAATAGATTTAAGACTATTTTTGGACCAGTGCTTTATTCTAGAATATTGGAAAAACAAAAAAACGAAGCGGCTATCAAAATTAAATGCCTAAATAAAATGACAGGGCTGGGTATGCCAATTTCCGAAAAAATAGCCGTTTAAATATTTTAAATTATTGGGGAAATTATATCCGATTTTTCCATGCAACAACGCCTTTTAGAATCGGTGTTTAAAAAAAATTATAAAGATGATTTATTAATCAAATCTTGGATTTTATGGGCTCATTGTGGTGGATATGGTTCAATAATATTGAACACCGATAAGAAGGGCTATGATAGTGGAGAAATGTCTGGGCACT
>JBCCIJ010000077.1:0-1602 GCA_039028295.1 Bacteroidota bacterium | reverse complement strand
TACTTTCGGTCTGCTTAACTTTTCCAAAGACTGAAGAAAAGTTTCCTCTGAATTTTCTCTCCTTGTCACTTGTGGATCGGTCCATTGGTTTTTTCCAGGCATCTTCTGTTTAAATTCGCCGCATAAGTCATCGGTTTCGCCATTCCCATAATTTTGCTCTGACATAGGTATTTGTGCGGTAGATTGCATCTTTGGACGGCCCATTTCTACTAGGTGCCCTTGTAAAGAATCCTCATCACAGCTTGTAGGTCTTGGTGATCGCGAGCGGTTTTTCCTTCTCGGCGGCAATTGAGGGAGTTGTTCATCAATGTCCTCCATTCTTTCCCCCGTCTGTCCTCGGCTTGCTAATAAGGTTGTCGCTTGACGTACTGTGTTCCTTGATGGTTCACAGTTTCTCGTTGGACACCTTAGATGGGCGTAGCCTAAGGATTTTTGACGGTGAGTTTGCTAATTCTCCTCCTTTACTCGGTAGCTTAGGCAGTTATGCCTTTCCTGATGAGTGCGGTGGAGACGTGCGTAACTCGTGGGAGTCAGCGCCACTTACCTAGCCAATTTCTTTAACTTGGGAATTTTTAGCTTCCGAATGTCTTTAATCTGTTGGCTGTCGGCCTCCCTCAGTTCGTCGATGGCCAATTTGACCCTTTGCTGGTTCAGCCCGTGCAATACGGTTTCCAACCGTGCGTTCACTCTTTGTAGTTTTTCGATCTTCTTTCTGCTCTTCTTCAGCTTTTTGTTTATTCGTTTGATCTCGTTTAGAATAAATATCTTCTTTGAATCTGTATTTTTTGCTTTTTCTCCTTCCTGACTTTTTCTTTCAGTTGTTGGTAAGCGAATGATGGTTTCCATTTTACTTTTTATAAACATATACTAACTGCTCGGTCTTAAAACATTAATGCTGCGTTTGTTTTTCATAGCTAGTTTGTTTTCAATTTTTTATTGCGTCTTTTGGATGGAGCCAGCTGCTTTCAATCATATATTCATAAGTTTTAGGTGCAGCGTTTGTTGAATGGCGACCATTCAGTTTGATCTGCGTCCTCATTTTCAGCACAATTTTCGTTTATGGAATGTAGTCCAGCTGCTTTCAATCGCCTATTCACCAATTCAGAACGCGATAAATGTTACCATAACCGGCATTTTTTACGTTTACACCGCGGGATAATGTTCACCTGGTTCCTCTTTAGCATTCACCCAAACGGCTTCTATTTAGATTCATTTGCGTTCTCGATCCACGTTAGCTTCACCTGTTAAATCGTTTATCTCGTTACTTCGGAATCAATATCGGTTTATCGGAATAATACCGGTTTTCTGCAAGAATTTATTGCCACACCATAGTTTCACTTCTAATTCTGATTCCTTGTCCAGTAATTTAGACATTTGATGCTTGTTCTTTCATTTAGTTCCCAATCAGCCCAATTTGTTCCACTATTTTCTATTTTTGTTATTTTCTTTCGGTTATCCGAGTTAGGGTCCGGATCCAATTTCATCAAAACAATACTTTCTGTCTCACATTCTGTACATTTACAGCCATTTTCGTCGCAAGTAAAAATAACTGTTGTGGAGCTTCATCCAGCAAAAGTTTTTAAATTTCTACCGATTTCTTTA
>JBCCIJ010000076.1:0-1625 GCA_039028295.1 Bacteroidota bacterium | reverse complement strand
GTTACCAACCTGTGAAAAAACCCTTGCAGAGGAGTGTTTTTCTATTGAAACGGTCCTGCGTGCCGTTTCAATAGAAAACACTCCACTACACAGGGTTTTTACTACAAAATCGGTCATCGGCAACGAAAGGGTTAATTATATATCACTGTAAATATTCCTGCACTGTGGGAGGCTCCAGATTAAAATAATTTGAAGATACTGAACCATACATACATGTGTGTAAATTATTTAAAAAGGCACAAACAATGTACATTTTACCTATAGGTGATAGTACGGACCTTTCGCAAAGGCACTAGAAGTGAAGACGTCGACTTCATTGTTTTTCGTTCAGACGTCGTCACAACAGACCACCGAAGATTCCTTTGACGTTTGCGGGTAGTATCCCATTCAATTTCTCGTTTTCGCTTTTGGATTTCTTCTATCGTCCAGACTTCCCCATTGGGAATATGATGGAGAGCAGTTACAATTCCAGTAGCACCTGCTTGTTCTATGTCCGAAAGGCTTACCGGATCATCCGGTCCATACCATCGCCAAGTCTGTTCCATTATATCTAAATCTTGTGATAACTAAGTTTAAAGTTATATCAATAACTCCTATTACAAATCCGTCGAATAAGGAGATTTTCATCACAATTTATGGTAGAAATATATTGGTAACAGAGGCGAAAGAAGGTATTTAAAATCCAATTCCTATTGCAAGGAATGGGGTAGCTTGTTCTACTGAAAACTCAAATCCTTCTCCTGCCCATGCAGATATACCTGCTTTTAACATAACTCCTTTTTGCCGATTTGCTTCAAATCTGTAGGCCATTTGCAGTGCGGGTGAGTTGGTTTGGGATTGTTGCTTGTGCCAATCTGCTGTGAGTAATCCTGCTCCAATCTCAAAGAAAGAAACTCTTTTACCTAGAATAAGGTGTAGTCCAGCAGCCGCTAAAGGAGTAGATTCCATACCTTCAACAGCCTCGTAGGCCACTCCTATTCCCGCGCGCGCATGGAGTGCTATGAATTCTCCGCTTAGAATTTGCCGTTCATAGTTTAGCATGGCCGACCCTGCCAAGAAGATGGTGAAGCCTTCTGCGTACACTGCGTTTTTGTGGAGTCCTTTTTCTGATTGCTTATCTTGTGCTTTTAGGAAAGAAAAAGACAGAAGCAATAGTAAAGTGGTGGTAAGTAACTTTTTCATGTTTAGAATTTTAGTTGTAAAAATTAAAACCCTAAGCCAATAGCTAAAAAGGGAACCGTTTTGATGTCAAGGGTTCCTATTCGCGTAATTCCTTTTGCCATGGCAAAACCCAATTTCAAGATAAAGCCTGTTGATTGACCCACTTGGAGCCTATAGGCAAATTCTCCAGCGGAAACTGTTTCACTGCTCTCATCGCTTCCCAATCCTTCTTTCTGTATTCGATTTAGGAATCCTAATCCGACTTCGAAGAAATGGTCTTTTTCTCCCAGTACGATGAGTAAGCCTCCCGTCTTCAAACGAGAATTATGATAAATGATTTCGGCATAATCTATGTCATAATAGGTGTTGTAGCCGAGACCTGCCCCAAATCGAGCGTGTAGAGAAATCCATTTATTTCCTATTAATAGTCGTTCATAATTGAGAAGGGCATAACTCGAAATAAT
>JBCCIJ010000075.1:0-1692 GCA_039028295.1 Bacteroidota bacterium | reverse complement strand
GTTGTCCGCAATCCTCGCTTCGCTCGGATGCGGACAACGTTGTGGGCAGACGCTGCGATCGGCGTCTGGTACAGGGAGGGAAGACGTGGGCCCACACCCACTTGCCCAATCTGTGATCATCGTTCCTGCGAGGTGACGGTGATCTTACTAGTTCGGCTTCCAGGCGGTCGCTCCGCTCTGGACTAGCCGACAACACCGCGCAAGGTCAATTGCGAGTCAGCCACCTGACCTTGTCGCCTGACATGTCAGTTGAAAGGGCAGGTGGCTGCCTCACAGCAGCCCCTGCCCACAACGTTAGCTCTCATTAATTAACAAATTGAATTAAAAATGTCATCAAAAATCAAAATAGTATTATTTCTGCTAGCATTTCTTATGATATCTAACATGCTTATAGCCCAAACCAACGATGGATATGTTTCTAAAGAGAACGAACTACGAGTCGATCAAATATTTAAAAATTTTGACAACCCAAAATGGCCAGGTGCAGCTGTTTGCATAGTCAAAGATGGACAAGTAGTATTTAAAAAAGGATACGGAAGCGCTAATCTTGAATATGATATTCCTGTAAGGTCTAATACCGTATTCCATGTAGCATCTGTTTCAAAACAGTTCACAGTTCTTGCAATACTTCTATTGGAAGATGAAGGTAAACTTTCATTTGACGATGATATTAGAAAATACATTCCTGAAGTTCCGGATTTTGGTACAACTATTACTCTACGTCATTTGGCTGGACATACGAGTGGATTGAGAGACCACTGGGATTTATATTGTTTGGCTGGTGGGCGATTGGATGATGCAATAACGAAATCACATTTATTTAAGCTTATAAAGCGACAAAAGGAATTAAATTTTACCCCTGGAGAAAAATATTGGTATTCCAACACAGGCTATACCTTACTTGCCGAAGTTGTAACCAGAGTTTCTGGGCAGTCATTTTCCGAATTTACCCAAAAAAACATTTTTGAACCGCTCGGCATGATTAATAGTCAGTTTTATGATAATCACGAAAAAATAGTTCCCAATAGAGCCTATTCCTATGAGCCCACAGGTGACAACTTTAAGAAAAGGGTTTTGAGTTTTTCTATTACGGGCTCTACCAGTGTATTTACAACCATCGATGATATTGGAACGTGGATGCTCAACTTTGAATCTCCAAAAGTTGGCTCAAGAAGGATATTTGACAAAATGGAAACACTTGCTCAACTTAATGATAGTTCAACATTTACAGGAGCATACGGATTATTTGTAAATAAACACAATGGTTATAAACAGGTGTTTCATGAAGGATCAGACGCTGGTTATCGGGCCTACCTCTCGAGATTTCCGGATCAACGGTTAGGTATTGCTGTTTTTAGCACATCGACCGCCACCGATTCTGAAGGGTTGGCATTAGAAATTGCGAATATATTTTTAGAAAAAAAGACAGAAATTATTACAAATAAACCTGTTGAAAAAGTACAATATATAAGTCTTTCAAAAGATAAACTAACTCCTTATGAAGGTTATTACTGGAATCAGCAAAGATCCTTAAATAGAAAAATCTATATGCACAATGATACCCTCCGATATTTGTAGTGTAAGGCACATAGTTTACACCAGTAAAGGGACATGGTTTACACTTTTATTTCTGTTAGTTTTAAATATTGTTCCTTATTCATCAGCTCTTTTTCATCGAAGCATCCTAAAATT
>JBCCIJ010000074.1:0-1763 GCA_039028295.1 Bacteroidota bacterium | reverse complement strand
CTACCTACCAGATTACCAGAGGTCTCTCTAGAAATCTCTACACCACCGCCCACTTCTCCTCGAATATCTTTCCATTTAATCATGGCTTTGGAAGTGATAAACAATTTGAACTCCACATTCCGTTTGTGTTCCTTGCTTTTCACTCGAAGAAATTTTTCTCCTTCTACTTCAGCTACCTCTGCAACAAATAATGCTTCTTCCGTATTCGTTCTTCTGTTTTTCCATTTCACGGCATTTACTGCGGCAGCAATGTGAAGTACTCCCCAAAGTTTGGACAAAAAAAAGGGTATGAATAAGGTGAGAAAATGGATTAAATTAGCGGAGAAAAACCGAACAAAAATGGGGAAAAAACGACGCACCTTTAGCGCAAAACAAAAAAAAGAAATCGCCTTAGCAGCGATACGAGAACGGGAAAGTATGTCCACAATAGCATCGAAATATTCGGTACATCCGAATCAAGTAAGTCAATGGAAAAAGGAAGCCCTTTTGGGCTTAGAACAAGTATTTGTAGATAAACGCAAACATCAAAGAGAATTGAAAGCACAGGTGTCTTTACAGGAAGAACTATATAGTGAAATAGGGCGTTTGAAGATGGAACTAAAGTGGTTGAAAAAAAAAGTTGGAGAGCTTGAGTAAAGGCAATTTACGCTTGTTAGTAGAGCCATCAAGCGATTTGAGTATAGTTCATCAATGTGAATTATTAGGGCTTTCTCGAAGTAGTTATTACTATGAACCAGCCATAGAAAGTCCAGAGAATTTGAAGTACATGCAGCTGATGGATCAGCAGTACTTGGAGACACCTTATTATGGGGTTGGTCAGATGACCTATCACTTGAAAAATCTAGGTTATGCGGTTAATATTAAACGAATTCGTCGTTTGTATCGCTTGATGGGTTTACGGGCGATATGTCCTGGACCTCATACCTCTAAGCCTGCTAAAGGTACAGACCATCAAATACTTCCGTATTTATTACGTGGGATGGTTATTGACCGTGTAGGACAAGTGGTAGGAACAGATATTACTTATATACCAATGAAAGGTGGTTTCATGTATTTAGTGGCATTTCTAGACTGGTACAGTAGGTATGTTTTATCATGGGAGTTATCCAATAGTTTAGAAACCGTTTTTTGTTTAAGTGCTTTAGACGGTATCTGGGAGCAATTAAAGGTTGAAATTATTAATACTGACCAAGGAAGTCAATTCACAAGTCTAGCTTTTATTCAGGCAGTAAAAGATGGAGGAGCTACACAAAGTATGGATGGTAAGGGACGGGCTATAGACAATGTGTTTACCGAGCGATTATGGAGAAGTTTAAAATATGAAGAAGTTTACATAAAATCATATGAAAATGGAACACGGGCATGGCAATCTTTAAAGCGATATTTTTATAGGTATAATCATTTAAGACCGAATAAACATTTGGGAGGAAAGCCTCCAATTGAAGTCTTTAATGGAAATTTCAAAGCTCCTAAGATTTATATGCCATAGTTTGGATTTGTAAAATATTGATTGCATTTTTGGGAAATATTAGAGTAAGTTATTCCTCTAGTAAAATCCAAAAAGCAGTCAATAAAAATTTGCATTTTCTCACCTTATTCATACCCTTTTTTTTGTCCAAACTTTGGGGAGGACTTCATTCAATCCCTTCGGGATTAGGATAAGTTGAAATAAATACCCAAAACTACTTAAGTGAACAATTATTTATATCTTTGACCATATTCTATTTTTCTAACAATTTCTAATTCATTATCTTAAGTGTAGT
>JBCCIJ010000073.1:0-1927 GCA_039028295.1 Bacteroidota bacterium | reverse complement strand
TTGATATCTTCTATACTAACTTAATAATAAATACTGCCACATACAAGTGGCAAGCGTCAAGCCAGCATCATTACCTAATGATTTTTCGTTTATAAATTGGTTTGTTAAACGGGCAGTGTTGATGTTTGGGTCTGTGTAAAACCCGGCCAGGCCAGACGGCCAGGCCAGGCCAGGGTAATTTTTTTTGAGCTCACTGAACATATACATATACAATAGAACAATCAATACAATCTACAAATACAATTTAATATTGTGATAGGTAATAGGACGGTTGTTAAGGTGCGCGTCCGACACCGTTTATGTATATGATATTATTTTCAATTCTAGCCAAATTACAAAATTGCTTTGAAAAAGTAAAATTCCCACGTAAAGATTTTTGTCGGTTCAAAATCATGTATAATTTCCTTTGAAAATGTTGAGTTATTGGAAGATGAAACCGTTGTCTTTCATTTTCTTTTTTTGTTTGCCAAATACATCGTTGCGCTAAGAAAATCAAAAGATTTATCAGATTTCTATTTGGCCCTGTATTAATTCCTAGTATTTTGGTGGCCATATCTAACCTTCCCAGTCCCAATCTTCGTAACATTGGTTTTATATAATTCCACATCAACATAGGATTATCACACATAAAAAATACATGGTATTCATCTTCTTTACGTTGATAGTTATATTTTAACATACAATAGGCACAGTACATATCCGTCCCTGGTACGTAGTGATGCGATTTTTCTTTTGTTTCTAAACTATGATGAAGCAAAAGGTAATGTAGATTTTTGGTATATCCATCACAAAAATTGGTTGGAATTAATCCAAGCATCTTTTGTAAATACATTTGATACTTCCCATTTTTCCCACTTGCCCTGAATTTTATCGTTTCCTTGGTTTTCGGCTATAATACTGGTCAGCTTTGCAATGCTTAGCTGTGCAATTTTATATTCCTTTCCTAGTATGGTTACTTTATCCCTTCCAATATACCGAATTTCCCATTTGATCTCTGCTAATCGTAAATCTTTATAATATTTAGGTACTTTTATTTTACCAAGACTACGTCTTGATTTGTTATGGATCATATCATAAAAATGATCATAAAGATTTATCCATCTTTTATTGGTTGAGTATGATATTCTTTCGAGATGTTTCTTTAGTCTGAATGCAAGCATTCTTATTTAGATGTCCGGGTACCCTATGCCGCCTATTCCTCTTGGCATTTTAATTATTTCTTTTTTAATAATATTCCGTTTCGCCGGGTACCATAAAAATTTATCATCAAAATTTCTGCTTGGCTGATTAATCTATCGGTTGGAGAACAAATTTTTCCCAAATACCAAAGTTTGGATAAAAAATATATTTTGCATAGATTCAGTTTTGAAAAAATCGACAAACCCATTGGTGGAATTCTTTCAGATTCCTCTTTTAGATTTTTTTCCACTTTTTCCCAATTTTCTTCATCGTTTATTCCATTTATACCCACTTCTGTACCAAAGACGGTCATTTTATCAGTAACATATCTACGATAGGCATTTGGAATAGTCTGACCGTTGAAAACGATGATTTTTGTTTTGGCAGTATTCAATCGTGCTCCTGACGCTAGTTTAAAAAGCTCATGTGTTTCAAAAACTTTTTGAATTGCAGACGCACAAACTAAAAATAGATTGGTATCATCGGCATAATTAATCATTTTGTATTCTTCCCCGAAGAAATTGATACCTGGTATGCTAATATTTTTCCTTATGTATATACTGACGGTTTCAACTGCTATTACATACAATAGTGGGGACACAGGGCACCCTTGTCTAACTCCTCGTAATAGATTGAAATTCTTCCCAATGTAGCCGTTAATTTGGATACATGAATTGACTTTCCCAGGCTTATATATTATTTCAATCCACTTAATTAAAGTATCGTTGATTCCCAATGCGTTTAATGC
>JBCCIJ010000072.1:0-2286 GCA_039028295.1 Bacteroidota bacterium | reverse complement strand
GTGAGATTATAACCAAAGAAGAGTTTAACCAATTGAAAGCGTCGGGATTATTTAAGCAGCAAGACCCTTCTATAGAAAAAGTAGTGGAATTTTGGCAGGAAAAGGAAAGGTTTATTAAAGAATAAAAATAATTATGAAAACTGAATTTTTAGACCCCATACAGATAGGTACTTTGGTTTCTGGAATTAAATCTGGAGACGATGCCTATGTTGAATTATTGTGTAAGGAATTGGATAGGTTGCGTAACCGAATTATGGAGTTGGAAATGAATACGGCTTTGTTAGTAAATGCTTATTCTAATAACAAGTACACTAAACCGAAATTCTAACTATGACAGCTATTGAAGTAAAAGAAAAACTAGCGCCTATTCCCGATGAAAATTGGAAAATGGGAAGCTACTCGAATCATATTGATAAATGTTGCGCATTAGGGCATTTACATCGATTAGAAAATAATGACCCTTCTAACTACTGTTTTATTCCTTGGAATCCTAAAATAACAACCTTCAGGGAAAAAGTAAATGAATATCTGACAAAGGAGTTCAAGTTGAAAAATTGGGACATTGCCTTAATCAACGATGCCAAAAAGAAATGTCCTAAAAAATATAAAAAAATAGTAACACCTAAAGCCCGTGTCCTTGCTTTACTGGAGGATATGATTGAGGCGGGGTATTAAAAAACATAAAATGGATTTAGTTTATTTTGGTTATGAATCGGATTCTAGGGCATTAGAACAAGAATTCATAAAAACTGTTAGCGATAAATTTCCAAAAGCTTCATTAACTGACGCTTATGATTCTATCAAAGGGCATAGGCAAAGAGTTGATATGCCTAAAGAGATGGAAGACGACTATCTTTCATGGATTTTAGGACATGGGTGGCACGAATGTTCCTTGACTATGCAGATGCTTTTCTTAGCCCCTAGAAAAGAAAGAGAATTACTTAGGTTAATTGACTTAGCAAGGAACACTTATCCAGAAAATTTTAAAAACTAACTATGGGTTACCTAACCACCATAACCATCTACAACGACGATTTCGATAACATCCAAAAAGAACCAGAGCATTTTGTGGAAAATCTTTCTTTAGCCATGTCTTCTGGTGCAGAAAGGTTGTTTACACTGTCCAATACAGTAATCATACAAAATCCTCGTCATTCGAGCGAAAGTACGGTCTATGTGCAAACTGGAAATACCTGTGTGGAATTGAACCCCTACTCTAGTGTAACAATGGATTTAATGCGGAATAATCCTGAGTTTTTTCGAGAGTGCTTGGAGGTAATGAAGAAAAACATTCTGGTGCTGGAGCAAAAAATTAAGGAAGAATGAAAAATAAATCAATCCAAGACCCTGAATTAGAAGCTCTATTATCCAAACGGTACGAGGGTAAGCTATTTGCGCACATTTGGCTACACACCTATCAAGGTAGTACTTATTGGGTGAATAAGGATTATTATACCGTCAAGGAAGGTAAGGTTTGTTTTATTGAAAAGGATGGCCAATTACGCCATTCTGATGATACTATGTTACAATTGAGTACACAATGTAAATTAGTCGGTAAATACGACCCTACTAAAAATTATCAGCGTAAGCATAAGGAGTTTACTTATGCGGAAATTAAAAAATTATTTAAAATATGACAACCATGAAAAACACAAAATTTTACCTTATCGCCGCCACTTTCGCTTTAGTGGTTGGCTTATTCTTCAAACAGTTTGATTTGTTTCATCCTATTTTCAATAATAGAGATGGTGAAGTGGTTTATGACGCTGCTAGTGAGTACAAAACCCAAGCAAAAACAGAAGAAACCCCCAAGCTCGTTCGATTGCATGATAATTGGATTCTACCTGATTGTTATGTCACCGTGGAGGTGTGGGAGGAAATCAAAGACTTTAGGCCATTTGTGCAGGATATAGCTTTTTTGATTATTGAGGGGAAGGTAACTGAAACAAGATGGGAACTAAAAGGGGATGGATATCGTCCCTGGGGTTTGGCCCGCTGGGCCGCATGGCCACGATGGTGTGGGTGGCCCCAACGGACACTCACGAGGGGGTGGTGGTTGAGGAGGAGGCCGCGGCTGGGCCCCGCCCCACCCCGGGGAAGGGTCCACTGTCATGGCACCCTCCCCCAGACCAAGTCCTCCACCCCAGGAGCCCTTGGCTTGGGTCCGACTGGGCCGAGTAGACGGCGTTCCTGGCGGCGAAGTGGGACGAAGATCAGGGGGCGAAGGCGGCAGCGGCGAAGGAGGCTGAGGAGGCGGAGTAGCGCCAGATGATAGTCCGGCAGATG
>JBCCIJ010000071.1:0-2425 GCA_039028295.1 Bacteroidota bacterium | reverse complement strand
ACCCAAAAAGAGTTTAAAGGGCATTTTACCCTCAAACGTTAAGGGAACATTGTATTAAATTATATGGAAAACTCCTTCTTAGTATAGAGGGAGTTTTTTTATGACCAAAGGCCAGTAATTATATGCTTCAGAATAACAAATTGTTATGATTGGGTTGGAAAAAAGCAACAAGGATTAAGTTCTCATTATTTGAGTGTTTCAATTAAAGGTGAACTCAGTGATGTTTAAAGATTCGAAGAGCTATGATAAAAATACCGGAAAGAAGAAAACCTATAAAAGACCGTCTAAATTCTTTTTAACGGTTATAAAACGAGCGATTTCATAAAAATTTCTTAATTTTCGCTTCTTATTCCAAATCGTTATGAAAAAAATATTACTCCTACTTTTGTTGAGTATGCCTGTGATTTCAATTGCCCAAAATAATAAATTGAGCAATGAAGAGATGGCTTCTCAAATAAATTTTTCCCCAACTGAATTCAGCAATAGTGTAGTCTTAGAATTGAATTTTGAAGGTGCTCAGGAAATGACCTACAAAGTTTTTAAAGGCAGCGCCTTGGTGAAAGAACAGTCCATTGATAAGGGGCAGAGTGCTACTGTAAAGAAGTTTGACTTCTCAACACTTACCACAGGACCTTATATAGTGAAGGTTTTTGTTGCCGAAACTGAAATTAAACAGTTTTCAATAGCTAAACTTTAATCCCCTACTTATTATGAAGTTTTTTAAGTTATTTTTTATAGCTGCGTTTTTCTTGAACGCCTTTTCTATCAACGCTCAGGTTTGTGATGAGCTAATTCCAATTTGTACAAGTCAGGATGGTCTTGATAATAATGCTATTGATCCCGTTACATTCACCATTACCACTACCTGCCAAAACCTACAGGGAACGCGAACAGCATGGTATTTAATTTTAATAGATCAGCCAACGAATTTTACGTTTCAAATTGAACCCACTCTCGATATTGACTATGATTTTGCCGTATATGTAAATGCCGATTGTGCCAATTTAGGAGTAGCTGACAGAGGTAGTTTTGATGCTCCTGGACCGGGCGAATATGATACAGGCTTAAATTTAACCGCTACAGATACTTGTGAAACGGCGGCAGGTGATGGACAGGTATCCTTTATTCCATTGGTGCCAGGTGATGAAGTTATTATTGTAGTGGATCGATTTTCAAATACCGCAGATACCTTCGACCTAACCTTTGGTGACCCGGAAGCCTTTGACTGTTCCATAGTTTTAACAGAAGCCTGTGAAGGAGATGTTGTTACCCTTGATGCTGGTACTCTTGGTGCTCAAGCTTATACTTGGAGTTTTGAGAATCCTATAGGTTCTGGAAATTTTGACCCTTTCGTTCCTGCTGAAACGAACTCGACACTTCAGGTAACTCAATCTGGAAATTATCGAGTGGAGATAGAATTGTTCGGAGGTGCGATTAATACTGAATTTTATGAGGTGATCTTTTATCCACAACCCGTTTTTGAGGCCCCTCTGATGGATCTATTTATTTGTGATGATGGCGGAACTCCAGGAATCTTCGACCTAACAGTGAATGGAAATGCGGCACTTGGCGGTCAGGATCCAGCCCTATTTAATGTTTTATATTTTGATGGGGTAGGTGCACCTATTCCGTTCCCGGCTGTTCATCTAATTACCGGTGCCAACGAAACCATAACACTTAGAATAGAAGATTTGACAGGCACCTGTTTTATCGAAGGTACATTTGAAATTACCTTTGCAGCTGCTATTGCAGGCGTGGTTCCCGATTTTTCGTTATGTGATGTCGATGGTGATGGAAGCGAAGATATTAACCTCCACTTAAACTTTGATCTGACTGTTTTGAATGGTCAGTCGCCAAGCGATTTTGATATTACATATCATACGAGTCAGGCGGCAGCTGATGCGGATGGGCCAGATCTTCCGATTCCTTATACCGTGACTGGTCCTTCGGAAACAATTTATATCCGTTTTGAAAATTCTGGAGATCCAAATTGCTTTGATACAAGTCAGAATTTCACAATTTTTGTCAATTTACCTCCTGTTATTAATATGGCCCCTGAACCATTAGTGCTTTGCGATGATGATGGTTTTGGTGATTTCGATCTAACACTGGCCGATGCTGATATAACGGGCGGTGATCCCGACCTTACGGTAAGTTATCATGGTACTTTACTGGATGCTCAAAATAATCTATTACCAATAATAGGTCTATATCCCAATGACGATATTTATAACGACAGTGTTTGGGCTAGAGTAGTGAGTGCTACGACGGGTTGTTTCTCTCTCGTCGAGTTATTTTTGGTTGTACGTGAGATTCCTGAGGCTGTTACTCCTGCTGAGCCTTTACGTTTGTGTGATGATGCAGTTGCCGATGGTTTCACCTTTTTTGATCTGACGGTTGTTCGTGACGAGGTTTTGGGCGGATT
>JBCCIJ010000070.1:0-2900 GCA_039028295.1 Bacteroidota bacterium | reverse complement strand
CCAGGCGGTCGCTCCGCTATGGACTAGCCGACAACACCGCGCAAGGTCAATTGCGAGTCAGCAACCTGACCTTGTCGCCTGACATGTCAGTTGAAAGGGCAGGTGGCTGCCTCACAGCAGCCCCTGCCCACAACGTTAGCCTCGATTACCACTCCCCGGATAGAAATATCCGGCAATGCGATTATTCTTGGGATAACGCAAATACGCGCAACTCCTTCTCGAACTAGAATTACCTAAATTCGAGCAAACCCAGAATTGACATAGGTTGCATCAATTCTTAAAAATCATCATCTTTAGAAAAAGATATATCGCAATTATCCGGAATGTGGATATTCGGTTGTTATGGAAAATAAAAAAATCATTATGAGTAATAGACTTTTATTAGGAATTGTAATCACATTACTGTTTTATGCCTGCGATTTTATTCCTCAAAATAAAACTCCAGACAAAAAAGAAACTAATTCAGAAATCTGTGATGGTTTTATTTCTTTAATGACTACTAGTGTTGATGAGTTTGAACAGGAATTTAGAGATTTGCCAATGGTAAAAAAGGGCCATGATATGAACATCGCTGTATCTACAAAAGAAGGAATAGGTGACTTTCGAAAATATGAAGGTACTTGGAATTTTACCCCCTCTGATGTAAGCAAATCTTATTCTGGAAGTTTATTCCTCTTTCCAAAGGAAAATGCCTTGATAATTGAACTTTTAGGAGATGATAAAGGGCTTCAGTTAAAAAACTTATTTATTGACTGCGGATTTTCTCATGTGCAAGGTGACGAATATAAAAAAGATACAATAACCTTAGAGATAAGAAGAAATGAAATAAATAGAACATTAGGTGAATACGAGTTTAACTTATTTGTCCTAGGTTACTAATAACTTGAAGAGAAAAACCCATAAAATGAGCGTATCCGAAAAAGTGAGCTTATCGGACAATCCTAAGCCTTCCAGGCAAAGCATAAGTCTGCCGAAAAACCTAATTTAGTTTAGTTAGAGCGATTCAATTGCGAGCGGAGCTCTTGAAAATTTTTAACCAGGACATAGGCGCAGACGAACAAAACAGGGTTGGAACAGCATCAACCCCAACTGATATTGCAATATCGAACGAACCAACTTTGACTCATTCAGATTGCCAACATTGTCTAACGACACGAACAATGGTAAAATCAAAAGCGGATCTCGCCTGCACAAGCAGGGGTGGTGAGTTTCAATTGCAAAAGAGAATTAGGATAGGTAATTTCCAAGAGGAGATTTCGTTTATAATATCAAGAAATCTAAAAAGACATCACTATGGAAAATGTTCTTGATAAAGAAATTCTGGAGAAAAGCCCATTGCCTAAAAGGATTGTGGTACTGCGAGCCTTAGGCTTTCTTATGATGGTTCCTTCTCTTGTTGTTACATGTTTTTGCGGATATAATGTAATAAGAATAAAGTTGCAAGGCGAAGCTGTTTCCGAATTCGACGCGTTGATCTATTACCCATTATTACACTTTACCTGGATTGGTCTTTTAGTATTTATTCTCGGCCTATTGGTATTGTTAAAAAGTTGGAGAAAGCCTTACAGAGCATAAAATGAGATGCGACTATACATGTTGTCTGGCTGGTCCAGCAGTTGTACATCCAGCTAACAGTATATAACCGCCAGTGCTATTAGTCACTGGCTATCAGTAGATTGGTGCGCTAGGAGCGCACCAGCCGTTATAATTTCGTTAACAAAAGTAATTTAAAAATGAATTTATGATCTCTGGAGAAACATTTGCTGAATTGGCTCTTTCCTTTCAGGGAACAGAACAAAAACAACATTTTGACAGGATTGGCTTTAAAGTAAGCGGAAAGCGGATGTTTGCTACTTATTTAGCCAAAAATAATACAGCGAATGTATTTCTTACTCCAAATGAACAGGCAGTTTTTTGCAAATTAGATTCAATAAATATTTATCCCGTTCCTAATAAATGGGGTGAAAAAGGAGCTACAACTTTTGAACTCAACAATCTACCAAAAGAAATAGTATTGGAAGCCTTACTTTCTGGCTATAACAATGTAGTGAAACCGAAATAGAATTGCAATTTCAATCGAACCTACCACGACTCACCAAGATTACCCCCTTTGTCTAGCCGAACGAAACAGGTTAACCTTAATAAGCAACTATATCTTGGAAAATTGAAGAGAGGATATGATTGATACCCTAACATTCAATTAGTTTTTTTGAAAGGTATTCGATATTTTACTATGCAAAATGAAAGACATGAAATATTTAAAGTATGCTCTGATATTCTTCTTTATTGTTGACCTCATCATATTCTTAGTTTCACAAATCGATGCCAACTTACTCGTTTCCCTTCTTCCTCAGTTTAACCTGGAAAGTGAAGGAAACACTTATCCTCGACTTGTTGGACTACTGTTTTTGATGCTTGGATTAGCCAGACTTTACGGCGGCCTATACATTACCGAAAAAGGTGCCTTCATAGTTTCTATCTGGAGTTGGGTAGTTGAATTGGTATATACCCTTTCAGAATTGATTTATGGTAATTTTTCAATTACAGAGAATATTATGGCACTTGTATTAGCACCATTAATGCTAATTTGGTCGTTAGTTTATTACAACAAGTCATTTAGCAAATAAGAGAAAGGACAACGATAGAATCCCCGCTATCACATCAGCCTGTGGACGAACTCATTAAGTTTGAATAAGAAGCTAACAGTATATAACCGCCAGTGCTATTAGTCACTGGCTATCGGTGAATTGGCGCGCTAGGGCGCACCAGCCGTTATAATTTCGTTATGCACATGTCTACACGTGGTCTATGTTATATGAAATAGGTTTTGCCGGAGTAGCGTAGCAAAACCGGAACCGACAACAACAAAACCAGAATTGCAATTTTTTATAGCACAACCT
>JBCCIJ010000069.1:0-3228 GCA_039028295.1 Bacteroidota bacterium | reverse complement strand
GGGTAACTGGAACGGAGGAACTATTGATGGTGTACTACTTCAAGGTGGTGATACTGGAGAAAACTTCCTTTTACCGGCCATCTACTGGACCGTGAAATATTTAGACCCAACTAGCTAAAATTAGCTGATTGAAATAAATTTGTAGAACAAATTGTAAAATTCAAAAGGGAGTAGCACACTAGTGTTTTTACGAACTAATTGCTATGAATTAGAAAAATTTGTTTCTATTAGGGGCCCGTTCCATAGGAATGGGCCTTTTTAATATAGATCCTTTAAGAATTAGAAAACTATAAACATATGTTTTCCAAAAAGGGAATTCATGGAGGGTGTCTTTCACTACTCAATTAAGAGTAAAACCGGGGCCAATAAGACAACGGATAAAAAGTATCGTGGCCATTTGGTCCTATAGTGATTAGAAGAATAGTTGCACCGAAAAATTGGGTGTAAAGCCTAATGACAGCTCTTCTATTCTTTTTACCAAAACTTCCTCTTCGTCTTCCTCCAATATATAGCGAACGTTTAGCGTGTTGGTTTTATCTAATAGGTTGAGTATAGACATGTTGAATTGAGCTTTCAGTTTTTCTGAAATTTTCCAAACATATTCCGCAGAAAGATCTAATCTAAAATAGTCGGGCAGCCGTTCTTGATTAGGTGGATTAAACTGTAATACGGGTTGGGTATCCAACAACACAAATTCTTCACCTTCAACAGGACTCGTGAAGGGTTTGCCCGTACGCCAATTGAGACCCGCTGCAAATTTAAAAGAGTTGTAGTTATAGGAAGCCGCCACCTTGGCCGAATGGCGCACATCAATGTTATTGGGAAACTTCTGAGGAGTTAGAAATGTGAAGTCATAATCGTTTTCATTATAGGCATAGGTAATCCAACCGCTAAAATCCTTTACTTTTTTATTCAGAATAAATTCAACTCCTTTTACCTCATAACTTCCAGTTGTGGATATAAATCTAAATTGATTTTGGAACCCCTGACTTCTACTGGTAATACCGTCTACAATTTTGTAGAATCCCTCCAAATTTATAAACCAATTACGCCTATTGTATACAAACCCCAATGAAGCCTGTTTGCTTTTCTTAATGGGAATGTCCTCATTATTAGCCAACACCCATCGTCTTTTTTCTACACCTAAAAAATCGCTTTCAAAATCCACGCGCTGGGTCGCGGTTTGACTCTTCATTTCACCAGAAAGTTCCAACGCAAAGCCACGACTCAATTTCTGGATCACATGTAATCGCGGTTCCACTAACACTTCTTCAAATTTGTCGAAATAATTGCCGCGCACCCCTGCTGTCATGCTCAACTGCTTATTATTGGACTGAAAAAACAAACTTCCGTGAAGAATATGTGATATTAAAACATCCTTTTCAAAATTCCGGAACCGTGGAAGGTTTACATCCTGCAGGTTGGAAATTCCAATTTCAGTGAAGTGATAACCTGAATTCAGTTTAAAATTGTCACTCAATGTAAGTTGGGTATTTAATTTGGCACCCAATTCAAGGACTTCGTTTTCCTGCATCAAAACCTGAGTGGTGAAGACATCGGTATTTAGTGCTTCCAATAAATAATAGGAAGTAAAAATACTGGCTTGGGTAGAAAATTTTGACGACCATTTTCGTTCCCACGAAGCACCACCGGCAATACTGCGTTGGTCTAACTTACTTGTTTTGGATTGAGAAAGATCTACCAGAGTTTCTGTGAAATCCAGATCATTATCCATGGTAAGGAAATTGACTCGAACCTTATCTTTTTCTGAGGCATCCCATAGCAATTTGAGACCTAAGTCATACAAACGGAAGCTTTCTTCAGCATCCACTAATACTGTTTCCTGGTTGTTAGAAATGGTAGACACTTCACTATCTTGAAAAATTCGTTTCGCATAGTTATTGTAAACTGGGGTTTTAAAATAGTCATTGTTCGAGCCTCTCCCCGATATTTGTAATCCCACTTTTTCTGAAACGGGCATTTCCAAAAAAGCATTAGCGTGAATTAAATTGATTCCTGCCCCACCTTTTAAATGATCTACAATACTATCGCTGGATCGTAAATCAATAACACCTGAAACACTTTCTCCGTAATGGGCAGGAGTTCCATTTTTATAAATGGTCACGTCCTGTGTGAGATAGGGATTGAAGGCCGAGATCAAACCAAAGAAATGCCCAGTTTGGAACATTCGGTTGCCTTCCCAAACAATTAGATTTTCATCATTGCTACCTCCTCTTGTATTGATGGTGGAAATGGTTTCATTAATACTTTCCACCCCAGGAATTACCTGTGCCATTTGCAGAACGTCATTCTCGGTCTGTCCCGGCAATAACCCGAAATTATTCGTTTTGATGGCGGTAGCCCCATTAAGATTTCTGTAAATACCTTGAACCAATAAATTCTGAATCAGTACTTCGTTTAATTCTGAAATTGAGGGAAGTAACCTAAATTCGGTACAGGAAACATTCGATTCTAATACTTGCCCTTCCAATGAGTGATATCCAATGAATTGAATACTAATTTGCCGGCCCACAAACTCATTGGGAATCGTAAACATACCATCCGCATTGGTAACGGTTCCAAATAGACCGTCTTCAACAACAATGCTTGCCCCTTCCATAGGTAGGCTGGTCAGCTGGTCAAAAACCACCCCGCAATAGTTTGCTCCGGTGCTGCCTTTTTTCGACACCGAAATATAACGTTCATTGATTTTTGAAAAACGAAGTCCGGTATTTCGGTTTAAATAGGAGAGCGCCTCATTCAAAGGGGCATTTTCATTGGGTGGGACAATATTAATTTGACTTATTTCTGAAGCGACATAGGAAAAACTGACGTCATGTTTTGTTTCAAGATCTTTTAAAATGCTGGTAAGGGGCTGTGGTTCCAGATTTTGTCCACACAATGTGTGGTTGGAAAATAGAAATAGGAGTACTAATAAAAAAGAAACAAGACTAGTTGTTTTTCTTTGCATGCAGCGTTACTTCTTCGCCCTCTATGGTAAACTCTATCTGCAATGGATCACAAATTGATCGCAATGCTACATTGAGATCGTTGTGAGTGAAACTACCAGTAAACTTTTTGTTTACCATATTTTGGGAGATTAGTTTAATTGGATACTGTCGTTTAAATTATTAAAATAAAAAATAAATTGATTAAATTTAAAAAATAAACACAATTAAAAAAAAAATATTGGTGATATCCGCAAATAGAAATTTATTGATAATATTT
>JBCCIJ010000068.1:0-3768 GCA_039028295.1 Bacteroidota bacterium | reverse complement strand
TTTCCAGCAGGGTCTACACCGGTAAAGCTAAATGTAGCTTCTACGATCCCACTACTCAATTCGTAACTTGTAATGGTTAATGTGCCCGGTTCAGAAGCAAAAAGAATAGAATTTCCAATGTCCGGGTTGTGTAAACCAACTTTCTCTGAACCATCTAATGGAGTTGTTGTCATTTCATGCGCTCCCACCTCGATATCGATAGGAAATGAGATGGTCAAACTTTTGTTGGACAAAGCATCTATGGTCGTTATAATAATTCTGGTATTTGTTCCAAATGGAGCTATTGTCACTTCTATGCTTGAAGGCGTATATTCCACACCATCAATATCTGCAGAGAATGAATTCTCCACGACACCAGAGTCGTTAATGTAATCTATATTAAAGCTTCCCTCGGTGATTTCAAAATCTCGAGTGTCTATGGGCGGAACCACATCTGCCGCTAAGAAGGAAAAAGTCGCCGCCAGTTTTCCCGTAGCCCCTCCAAACTCGGTCAAAGTAATAGAGCCAGTATCAGGAAATTCTCCGGAAGT
The DNA here is from genome assembly GCA_039028295.1 of Bacteroidota bacterium. Lineage (GTDB taxonomy): Bacteria > Bacteroidota > Bacteroidia > Flavobacteriales > Flavobacteriaceae > Aureisphaera. The sequence continues at coordinate 3,238 of JBCCIJ010000068.1, read as the reverse complement.
GTAGGTTCTTCCATCGGGTGTTGTATAAAGAGCTATGAGCTTAGTACCGTCAGAAATAGGATCAACAAAATTAAAAGTGCCTGTTCCTAATCCTTCGGGAATATCGATTCGAATGACGGCTCCTTCAGTAGAAACGGCGACAATGTTAATCATAGGCACTCCTGCTACGGTTACTCTCTCAGCAGTAAATGTCTCATCAATAAATTCTTCTCCTTCCACCTTGGCGAAAAACTCAGGATCAGGATCCACTCCCACACCTCCACCTCCAGTGGTCGCATCGAGCGTAATTGGAATGGCGTTAAAGCTCCCTTCAGTAATAGTAACATTTTCAAAAGTTGGATTGCCATCACCGTCCAGCACCGGATTACCATCTGCATCTAACAGAGGACGTACACCAATCATAGCAAAGGTTCCCGAAATGGTAAGGTTATCAATATCAAAAGTGGTAATATCCAGTTGCCCAGAACCTCCGGCAAGACCATCGGTAACAAATGGGTTGAAAACTGAACCTGGTGGGAAATAGACCCCACGGTTCGAGGTAATGTCTATAGTAGTAAGGTCAAAAGTCCCTACTCCTGCATTATTAACCGCTAAAAAAATAGATTCTCCGTCTTCTTTTGCTCCTGAAATAACTATGCCTCCGGTTTCTGAATCATACAAAGTGGTAGTAGCCTCTGCAAGAAAAGAAACCCCACCTATATTGGCTACAAACTGCCCTTCTTCTGCAGTAATTTCTCCTCCTCCGTCAATGACAAATTCGCCCTCCAGAGGTTCATTATCACAAGCTGAAAAGGTGAACGCTAATAGGGCAAAAAGCGTCCAATTGAGTAATTGTAACTTCTTCATAGATTAAGTAGATTGTTTGGTATACAACGCAAACATAAAGAAAAATTGCCTAATGTTCAATATTTCTTGGTACTCGAAACAATAAAAGCAATCCTATAACAAAAAAGAGAATAAAGAAAAGTACCGCATATCTAATGCTTCCTGTTACCTGCGTTACATAACCGTAGCTAAACATTCCAATGACAATACCAATTTTTTCTGAAACGTCGTAGAAACTAAAATAGGAAGCAGTATCCAATGCCCCCTCTGGAATATACTTGGAATAGGTAGAGCGTGAAAGGGATTGGATTCCTCCCATCACAAGGCCAACAAATGCAGCGGTGACATAGAATTGCTGCGGTGTAGTAATAGTGTAGGCATAAACACAAATTGCTATCCAAATGATATTTAATGCCATAAGCGTTTGAATGTTCCCAAACTTCGAAGACGCTCTTGAAGTTAAAAATGCTCCTAAAACAGCCACCAATTGGATAAGCAATATACTTACAATAAGCCCAGTGGTTGAATCGGTGTCTCCCCAATCCAATTCTTCTATACCAAAATAAGTTGCAACCAACATAATGGTTTGCACGGCCATACTATATACAAAAAAAGCTCCAAGGTATCGCCTTAACCGAATGTTAAGCTTGAGCTTGTTCCATATCATTCTCAATTCTTTAAAACCATTGAATAATAGGCCTCTCGTAAACTTTTGTTCTTTATTACCTTTTGGAAGGTGGTAATAAGTATACTGACTAAAAACAATCCACCAAACTCCTGTTAAAACAAATGATAAACGCGTAGGCATACCTTCGTCCTCAAACCCAAATGTTTCATAGGACAGGATCATGGCTAGGCAAATAATCAATAAAATTACACTTCCAACGTAACCTAATGAATATCCCTTAGCACTAATTCGGTCCTGCTGTTCAGGAAAGGCGATATCCGGTAAATAGGAATTATAAAAAACAAGACTAGACCAAAAGCCAATCAATGCCAGGAAATAACAAAGCAGTCCAAACCAAAGGTGTTCCATCGAAAACCAGTACAAGCCGATACAGGAAACAGCGCCCAAATAGCAGAAAAACTTCATGAACACCTTCTTATTTCCAACATAATCAGCGATACCACTTAGTAGTGGGCTTAGAATGGATACCACTAAAAAAGCGGCTGCGGTAACATTAGCAATCAGGGTGTCATTGTTGAAATTGTATCCTAAAAAGACAACGGTATCATTAATAATATTTCCATCCGCGTCCTTTACCAGAGTAAGCGCTCCATAAAAAATAGGAAAGATAGCCGAAGCAATAACCAAACTGTAAACTGAATTGGCCCAGTCATAAAATGCCCAAGCGTTCAATAATTTCGAACTTCCTTTTGGTAAATTCCCCATAGCTTCATAAAAAAAGCCACTCCTCCTAAGACAGGCCCAGGAATCGAGCAGCTTCTAAGTTTAAGTTGTATTATTTATTTTCTAAAATTAGTCACCCCATATTTACGAGCCTCTGCCTTCGCTTGCGGTGCCCATTCCGTAATATTCTTAATTCTGGTATCACTGGAAGGATGTGTGCTCAGGAACTCAGGAGGTGCTTGTCCCCCCGAATTTGCCTTCATCCGTCTCCAAAGATCCGCAGCCTCAATGGGGTCATATCCAGCAATAGCCATTAACGTAAGTCCAATTCTGTCCGCTTCACTTTCGTGATTTCTACTGAAGGGTAACATCACCCCTACCGTACTGCCAATACCATAGGCCTGATTAAATATTTCTGCCTTTTTAGGATCCTTGCTCAAGGCTACATTTCCTGCTACTGCCCCAAGTGCTTGAAGCTGACCGGCACTCATGCGTTGTTGTCCATGGTTAGCCAATGCATGCGCCACTTCATGGCCCATTATAGCTGCAACTCCTGTTTCACCAGCCGCAATAGGTAATATTCCTGTGTAAAAAACAATTTTACCGCCAGGCATGCACCAAGCGTTTACCGTGGGGTCATCCACCAGATTATACTCCCAGGCATAGTCTTTCAAATAACCACCATAACCATTTGCGGTTAACCATCGTTCAGAAGCTACAGATATCTTTTGCCCTACTCTGGTAACCATATTGGCGTCCTTGGTGCCTTTGACCACTTTATTTTCGGTTAAAAATTGATCGTATTGTTGAAAAGCCATTGGGAATAACTGCGAGTTAGGAACCAACGCAAGGGTTTTCTTTCCAGTAAACGGATTAGTACTACAGCTTAAAGCTATAATTAATACGGCCACTAAAGAGATGGTTTGTTTAATCTTCATTCTATATATATTATAATTTAAGTCATAAATATAGCCATATAATTTTATATGCACGGTATCCAAGGCCTGTTGAAAGTCGATGATAATTCAATTTGGACGAAAACAAAACTGGAATGGATTTTGC
>JBCCIJ010000067.1:0-3984 GCA_039028295.1 Bacteroidota bacterium | reverse complement strand
GGGACAACGGTATGGAAGGACTTGGATGTCTATGCCCAGGTTGGATGCACCAGGCCGTTGGTACGAAGCTTTTCGGCGAAAAGGCCTGCAGGTATCAAAATTATTCCTGCAATTTTATCAACTATCTTGTTCTTAAATATTTGCTGAATAATAACAGTCACTAAACAAATTATTATATATCCAATTAAGAAATAATAAAAATATATGTCATTTTCTCCTAGTGAAAGCAGGTAAATGAAACCAAAAAGCAAAAGGAAGGCTCCTGCAATTATCAATATGGCTTTTATCTCTTTAATATAATTCACTAATTAAGTATGTTTAGATGACAGCTTACGGCATTGCTTAGAGCAAGCCACCACATCATTTAATTCATATTCTCAGCCAAGACTGAGTTTTAATTGCTGGGGAGAGTCTTAAAGTTAACCAATTATTGATAATGTGTTATTCGTTATTGCACACGTTTATTCTATTTACTTTTTTAAATCTGACAATTGTTTTTTTATATCCGATAATTTACGCCTGCCTTCAGAAAGTTTTCTTCTAGCAAATGCTAAATCTTCTTTGTCAGCGGAACTAAACGCAATTCCTTGTTTTTCACCTACATCTTTTTCCCAAAATTCAATGTCACCTTGAGTATATTTTATTTCCTTTTCAAGTTTTCGAATTAATTCATTAAAATTTTCACCCATGATTTCAATAATTCCAGACAGGCTTCGTCCAAGGTTTAACAAAATAAAGGGGAGAAATCAAATATAATAAAAAAAGCCCCAACAAAATATGTCGAGGCTTTCGTACTTCGTATCTGAAGCTGTACTCAAGGCGGGAATCGAACCCGCACGTCCGAAGACACTGGATTTTGAATCCAGCGCGTCTACCAGTTCCGCCACTTGAGCGAGTGGATGGCAAAAATAAACAAATATTGTGAATAATAGCAATCATTTTTAGGGAATAACTTCCCATAAATTGTTAGTAAATCCCCATTTCTTTTTTTTATAAACCACTTCCATTAATTTACATTTGTAACCATCCAACTAAATAAAGACATTCCTATGCCATCGCAGTTTCCCGAACCTAAGATTTTTACTTGTAAACAGAGTCATGCACTCTCCGAGCAAATTGCCAAGGCCTTTGGTACTCCGCTAGGCAATGTCATTACCTCCACCTATAGTGATGGCGAATTTCAGCCGTCTTTTGAAGAATCAGTTCGTGGGAGCCGGGTGTTTATTATTGGTTCCACACATCCCAATAGCGACCACCTGATGGAAATGCTCTTGATGCTAGACGCTGCTAAAAGAGCCTCTGCGCGCCATATCACTGCGGTACTTCCCTATTTTGGCTGGGCCAGACAGGACCGTAAGGACAAGCCCCGAGTACCGATTGCCGCAAAATTAGTGGCAAAAATGCTGGAAACAGCAGGTGCCACACGTATTATTACCATGGACCTGCATGCGGACCAAATTCAAGGGTTCTTCGAAAAACCCGTGGATCACCTTTTTGCCTCTACCATTTTTCTGCCTTATCTGAAAGAACTAAATCTGGATAACTTAACCATCGCTTCTCCCGATATGGGAGGTTCCAAAAGAGCCTATGCCTATTCCAAAGCGTTGGCCAGTGATGTGGTAATTTGCTACAAACAAAGAGCTAAAGCCAACGTAATTTCGCACATGGAATTAATTGGGGACGTAAGCGGGAAAAATGTGGTGTTGGTGGACGATATGGTCGATACCGCAGGAACCCTGACCAAAGCAGCCGATCTAATGATGGAACGTGGAGCGCTTAGCGTAAGGGCTATTTGTACCCACCCCATCCTTTCCGGGAACGCTTACGAACGCATTGAAAACTCCAAATTACAAGAACTCATTATTACCGATTCCATTCCGCTAAAACAGGCCAGCGATAAAATAAGAGTGCTTAGCTGCGCCCCTCTTTTTGCAGAGGTGATGTTGAGTGTCCATGGAAACAAATCCATTAGCTCTAAATTTTTAATGTAAACCCTCGTTTGATCCTAAGCGCTAACCTCAATATCTCGTTCTATTGAGGCCGCACCCGTATAGCATAAAAAAGCGGAATTTCAGCCAAAAAACTCAAAAAAACCATTACATTTGCACCCGCTTTGGCATAAAGCCAGGTGTTTAAATAATATAAGTAAAGACAAATGAAATCAATTACAATCAACGGATCTCAAAGAGAAAGCGTGGGCAAGGTAGCTACCAAAGCCTTACGTAATGCTGGAATGGTTCCTTGCGTAGTATACGGAGGAGATAAGCCTATTCACTTTTCAGCACCTGAATTGGCATTTAAAAACTTAGTGTATACTCCCGATGTACATACAGTTGTAATTGCCTTAGAAGACGGCACCGAAGTGGCTGCTATTCTTCAAGACATTCAATTTCACCCGGTTACTGACCGTATTTTACACATGGATTTCTACCAGATCTTCGATGACAAAGAGGTGATGATGGAAATTCCTGTTCGTGTTACAGGTAACTCTCGTGGAGTTAGAAATGGTGGAGTTTTACGAATTGTTAACCGTAAACTTCGAGTAAAAGCACTTCCTGCTAATTTACCAGACTTCATCGAAGCGGATATTACTGAAATGAAAATTGGATCAAAATTGATCGTCGCTTCTATCGAACAAGAGAAGTTCAATATCATGCATTCTGATCAAGCCGTAATCTGTCAAGTGAGAACTTCTCGTACTGCCGTTGCAGATGAAGAAGAAGAGGAAGAAGGAGATGAGGCTGCGGTTGAAGGAGCTGAAGGAGCTGAAGCACCTGCTGCAGAAGCGCCTGCCGAAGGATAAACCATTATTTCTTCATAATATAAAACTAAAGCATCTCGATATTCGGGATGCTTTTTTTATTTTTACTGAAATATAAACTGAATGCTATCCTTTTTCAGAAAGTTATTTAACGGCTCAACACCACAGCGCGATGAGGCCCCGAAAAAGAATAATGACTCCCAAGGCGATCCCATGAAAAAATATCTTATCGTTGGACTTGGCAACATTGGTTCCGAATATGAACACACACGTCACAATATTGGCTTTAAAATAGTTGATTTTTTGGCACAGGAAAATGACCTCAGCTGGGAAACTTTGAAATTGGGTGCCCTTACTAAACATAAAAAAAAGGGACGTACCTTTATATTGCTGAAACCCAGCACCTATATGAATCTTAGCGGAAAAGCCATAAAATACTGGCTGGATAAAGAGAAAATCCCGTTGGAAAACCTGCTAGTGATTACCGACGATCTCAATCTACCCTTTGGAACACTTAGACTCAAAACCAAAGGCAGTGACGGCGGTCACAACGGTTTAAAAGACACCCAGCATATTTTGCAAACTACAAAATACAACCGACTGCGATTTGGAATAAGCGCCACCTTCGGACAGGGTCGTCAAGTGGATTATGTGTTGGGACAATGGGGGGAAGAAGAAAAAGCTCAGTTACCCGAACGAATTGAAACGGCCGTGAAAATGGTCGAATCCTTTGGTTTGGCTGGCGTAAACATTACTATGAACACCTATAATGGAAAATAAATTGAAGGAATACAAATCGTCTTCGACATATAAAAATACAAGGGGAAGTGTAGTTACCATTGGAACCTTTGACGGGGTTCATCTTGGCCACAAAGCACTTTTAAAACGTTTGGTGGATACGGCTCAAAAGGAAGATCTGGACTCGGTATTGCTCACTTTTTTCCCACATCCAAGAATGGTGCTTCAAAAAGACAGCGATTTGAAACTAATCAACACGCTCTCTGAAAAAAAACAACTATTGAAAGACATCGGACTCCATCATTTGGTAGTTCAACCCTTTACCAAGGAATTTTCGCGTCTCACTGCTTTGGAATATGTGCGCGATATTTTAGTGAACCAATTAAACGCCAAAAAAATTATTATTGGCTACGATCACCGCTTTGGTAGAAATCGGACGGCGGATATTGAAAATCTTAGAGAATACGGATTCACTTACGGCTTTG
>JBCCIJ010000066.1:0-4310 GCA_039028295.1 Bacteroidota bacterium | reverse complement strand
CTGGGGATCTGAACTAGAACGAAAATCTTGATAATCCAATACAAAACCAAGATCAGCAACAGATAAAACCCACTGACGAACCTCACCACTCTCATCCTCCTTAAAAACAGTGCGAAGGATCTCATGACGCTCAAGGGTACTGGCTATGGCATCACGCAACAGATCCAAACGATATTCACCGTAAAGATCAACACAAGAAGGCATATTATAAGCAATCGAACCCCCAGTAAACTGACTCAATATCCATAAACGACGCTGAGCATCAGAAAGTGGGTAACTAACAGAAACATCCGCAAGAGGGATGCGAGTATGTGTAATTTCAGTATTTATAATAGCGTCCTTCTCAAGCAAATAAGAAATAATCTGTTCTTTTCGAACTTTAACCTCTTGTAATAAGTCTTGATCTATTTCTTTTTCCTCAGCATAAACTTTCAGCTTACCGTCCAATACTTTCAGAAAAACTCCATTATCGGCAAGTTTATTAAAAAAACTAATCATGTTATAAAGTGATTTAAATGGCGCATAGCAAAAACCTGCTACCGCTTTGAAGTAGACCTAGACAATGGTCTTCTTTGTATATGGTTTTAATTCAGAATACAAGAAGCACTTTTCATGTACTTCAAGGTGAAATTTATTTGTAGTGACGAAACTTCTAATTACTTCAAGTTTCAATTCAGTAAAAAAAATCCAGAGTTTATAAATGGTCATTTCCTTAGAAATAATGCCATTCCATTGATTATGAATAGGATGTTAGGAGTCCAAGAACTCTAGTGGATGGCGTTGTTATTATGAAACATGAATTAATCGTAAAGCCTCCTTAACGGAAATTTTAATGGAATGAATTTGAGGGGATCAAACCTCAATGACTATGCATTCCATTAGAATGCATAGTCATTTGTTGAAATTGCACTTTCCCAGGGATAAGGCCAATTCGCTAGATTGGGTAAAATGCAACAGCTGTGTGTTTTAGGTAATTATAAGCTATTATAAAAGCGTTCTATAGGAAGTCGATGGTTACATTTCCTGATGCTTTAATGGTCAGTGGGTTTCCACCACCATTCAACTCACCTTCTACCTTTTTGGATGTGCTCGATCCCGAGAAAATTTTACTGTCAGGCATTTTAACATTGCGTCCAGAGGCGACCAAATTAGCTTTCATATCTGGTGAAAGTTGGCAAATAACTGCTCCGGAGCCCGCTTGACTTAATAGATTTACATCGCCAAAATTTTTATTCAAAGTGGCATAGATATAACCCGTGGTCCTTGCTTTTGCATTATTTACAGAACCCTTTAAAGCTATACTTCCATTTCGGGTATAGGCATCTATGTTACCCGCAATATCTTTTACTGAGATATCACCTCCACTAGAAATATTTACAGTTGCATTGGATATTTTATTTTTCAGAATAACATTTCCTGTTGTTGAACTGGCATTAATTGCTTTGAAGTTCTTAGGCACTGAAATATAGAACGATACAACTGTAATAAGTTCCTTCTTGGATGAAAAAACACTAAAGAAAGAATCGCTCTTTTGTCCATAAGCCACAATATTATCACTTCTACCCGAGAGTGAAACATCGGTATGGGAAAATTTTCTTAGGTCCTTTGCCACGGCAAAAACCTTATTCCCATTTTTGCTAATGTTCATATCAAAATCTTTGATAATCACGTCCAAATTAGGATGTGAAAGAGCGTAAACTTCTTCTCCTTTAGAGATAATCACGTTCACCTCGATCTCATCGGTATCCGTTGCTTCAACAAATATGTTTCCAATAGTTGTGGATACTTCAATTTCATTGATTTCGGATCCGGTAAATGTCTTTTTCATTGTATGCGTATTTTGGGCATTGGTGCTAAAACTCATTAGGTTTATTAACATAATAGCTATAAATATTAAGTGATACTTCTTGTTTTTAGAATTAACTAATAGACTTGGGATTCCTGTAGGTTTGTTTATCCTTTCCATAATTATTGATTTTAAATTGAATTATTTTTCTATTGAATAGTTTTGAAGTTTCCATAGCGCTGATCTTATGATTTACAGATCTATTTCGTTCAGCGTATTGGCATCAAAACTTTTCTGTTTGAGAACAAAATTCAAAAAGGTTACAAAATCTTCAACCGTAGAATTCTCGAATAGGTCTTTTATTTCAATTTTTACGTCGAAGGCTTTGTGGTATTCATTGATCAATTGCATAGCTAGCAAACTATTACCGCCTAACGCAAAATAGTCATCCTTAATCCCGATTTTTTCTCTTTTTAGTAATTGCTGCCAAATCTCGACCACCTGTTCTTCGACTTCGGTTCTAGGCGCCACGTACTCCACACCTCGGAGCATATTTATTTCATCTGGAATAGGGAGTGACTTTTTGTCAATTTTACCGTTGGCCGTCAACGGAATTTCTTCCAGTTGCACATAGTAAGCAGGTATCATATATTCCGGAAGAGATGAAGACAAGTAATTACGCAAGTCGGCTGTAGTTTCCAATGCGCCAGATACCACATAGGCGACGAGCTCTTTTTCACCTTCCAATACATCCCTTGCTAAAACCACCACATCCTTCACTTCTTGTTTACCCTTAATTCTATTTTCAATTTCCCCGAGTTCTATTCGATAGCCACGGATTTTAACCTGATCGTCCTTTCTTCCTATAAAATCGATAGTGCCATCGGGCATCCATCTTCCCAGATCTCCGGTTTTATAATACCTTTCGCCTTTCAGAATTAAATCTGAAATGAATTTTTCTTTGGTCAATTCGGGTCTGTTTAAATAGCCTACTGCAAGATTATTACCCGTTAGATATAGTTCTCCCACTACACCTTTAGGCACCAATTGGTGGTTTTCATCTAAAATAAAGACCTTAGTGTTGCTAATGGGTTTTCCTATAGTTACCCTTTTTATTTTCTTCGGAATTAAGGTAGCCGTGGACCACACGGTGTTTTCAGTAGGCCCATATTCATTGAATAAATTGGAAGTGGGCAATACTGCATAATGTTTGTTGACCAAACTCTTTCTAAGGGTTTCTCCAGCAAGAATTACTCTTTTGAATGTAAGCTCGCTACTTTTATTCTCTTCTAATAAAAATTTATAGAAAGAAGGAACGCAAAGTACCGATGCTATCTCGTGTTCTTTGATAAGATCAATCATCGTGACCGGATTCTTTAAGTCCATTGATGCCACCACAAACAGGGTGCTACCTCGAGTTAAACACTCCCAAAGAACTGCCACTGATGAGTCAAATGAAAACGAAGGTACCAGTAAATAGGACTTCATGAATTCATAAAAGTGATTCCGTGCATGTATGGATGCGGATAGACTGTCATGCGCGATCAGCACTCCTTTTGGAGTTCCCGTTGAACCTGAGGTGTAAATAACATAGGCCAGATCAGTAGGGGTCACCAAAACCCCAGCAGCCTCTGCACTATAATCCTCAGGAGTGAACTCTACATCCAACGCAAGTAATGTACCCTGGTAGTAATCCATATCGAACATATAACTGGTATCGCTTAACAACAATTCGATCCCCGCATCCTTGATCATATGCTCCTTCCGCTGAACAGGATACTCTGGATCCATAGGAACATAGGCTCCACCCGATTTTAGGATCCCGAGGATTGCAACGACAAACCAATGACTGCGATCCAATTGAATGCCAATGAGATCTCCCTTTTTTACGCCGTAATCATCCAACAAACAATGACCGAGTTGGTTTGACAATACATCCAACTGCTTATAACTCAATGACTCATCTTTAAACTTGATAGCCGTGGCTTGAGGGGTCTTTTGGACTTGCGTTCTGAAAAGATCCAAGACCGTCTTATCCATGGGGTACTTTAAAAAAGTATCGTTAAAGGTTTCGGTCAATTCGACACGAGCTGCTTCCGCTAAATAGTCTAGTTCTCCTAAGGGGATGTTGGGCTTGGCGAGCATTTGTGACAATAAGTGTTTGAAGTGGGTCATCAAACTACGCATCATCTCCAAATCGTATAGGTCACTATTGAAAGTAGCTCCAAAAAAGGTTTCGTTCTTCGATTCCTGAAAGTGGAACTCAATATCATTCTTGCAAAGTCCAAATCCGAGATCCTCAACTTCATCTTGTAGGTCTGGATCTGAAAGAGTGTATTGTGAAATTTCTGAAGTATTATGAAGCGTTAATGAGATGTCATATACCGGGGTACGGCTCATATCGTACTGCAGCTCCAGATCTTCAACCAAATTATCAAAAGGATAACTTTGGTGGCTAAAACCATCCAAGGTGGTTTGTTTGATCTTCTGATAGCTTTCTAGAAAACTATCCTCAGGGTCCAAT
>JBCCIJ010000065.1:0-6906 GCA_039028295.1 Bacteroidota bacterium | reverse complement strand
CGTTATGCACATGTCTACACGTGGTCTGTGTTATATGAAATAGGTTTTGCCGGAGTTGTGTAGGAATTTCGGAACCGCCAACAACTAAATCAGAATTGCAATTTTTTATAGCACAACCAAGTAACGGAGAAGCAGTACGAACCACCACCCTACCGGAAGATTTTCCCAGAACATCAATGCTTGAACAGCCAATAAGTCTCTAGTCTAAGAGGACGACCAAATAGGAACCGGCAGGAATTGTTAGAGCATTTTTCCAATCAGAATCCCAATAAAGCAACCCAACCAGAACAAGAATAATTGCAAAAGCGGCTAAGTTCGGCTAAATTAGAACGGCAATGTTGCGAAAGATTGGTGGGTGAACTTGAAAAATGTGCATAACAATATGCATAGCACAAGGCTCTAGTGGAAAGTTTTATGCGGGTAGGCCAACAGTTACGCCTCGCCCCATGCATTCCCGTTAGCAGAATATTGGTACAGACCCCACAAAGTTGACACTTATAAAGGGACATAGTTTACACTTATTGACACCATAATAATTGTAATTAGCTTAACAATTCATGGCTTCGTTATACGTTCATTATGAAGTTATTTTCAAACAGAAGCAATAAAAAATCAATTTTGATCTTCCATTGCAAACGGGGCTAAAGCTGATATTAAGATATTCGGTGATTTGCAAGCTATCCTAGTTGGAGTAATATATAGATCAAAACACATAAATGTACCACTGGTCAAATTACAACATGGTCCGCCAAAAGCTGGTCTACACGTTTCATTTACATAATCAAGAATCTGCCGATATTCGTCGCTTTCAATGAAGTTCTGCAGGCATTCATCTTCCGTTACTCCACTTGCGCTGGCAATAATATCAAATCCGGGCCCGGGCAAAGGGTGTCGTTTAACTTCACGGTGGTTGGAATACTGGAAGGAAATATACCGCATCAAGTCTTGCCGAATCAATTCAGCTTTGAATTCCACCGGTTCTGTTCTGTTAAGCTTTGTTTTTTTTCGATAATATCCCAATAGTTTTCTTTCCTGATTCCGTTTGGATGTTAAATCAGGATTGAAATACGCAAGGTAGTAAGCATCATTATTTTCAGCGGCTGCAAAATGTAAGTTTTCTGCATATCCATCTTCTTTTGCAAACTTGAGAAGCTCTTTTCTTTCATTTTCAATTGTCCCTGTTTGACAATCATTTTGGTTTTCATAATCGCTGTTACAAGCAACAAATGAAAACAACACTAAAAAAGTTAAAAATAAATATTTCATCATTTGTTTTTTATGTATCACTTAAGCCTCAGATATCGCGAAGCAACTTATAGTTATTGCTTGCTGAAGATCAACACTCTATTATCAGGGGTTGAAAGTGACAATTGGTTATTTGTAATATGAAAAGTGTTGACGTTACTCAGTATAGCACCATATTGAATCGCTTGGTTATTAATGTTTGCCGTACACTGTATAAGCGTTGAATTCAACTGACCAACAGAGAAGTTGCAATTGTCTACTGAATAATCTCCAAAGTAATTGTTACATCCGTCGTTTCCAGTAATTTGACCGTTGGCAAAAGAAAGGGTTATTACCCCTGTACCCGGTGGAGGAAAAGGTACCCCATCCAATAATCGGACTACGGCCCCTTCGTTACTATATGATTCTAAAACCCAATCGTTGTTGATTAACTCATCTGATGAGCATTGACAAGATGCAAATCCAATCATGAAAATGAGTATCGATAACCTACGGATCCTTGAAAAAAAATTACCTGTTTTCATAAGAATTTCATTTATATTATAGTCCACTAATTATCCAATTTATAGATTCGGTCCAACTCGCTCCAACGAAGAAATAATACCTGTTATTTTCGGATGTAGTGATGCGAATTCTAGTTTCTCCCCTGCCAGGGCCATAGGTTTGAAAACCTACACCTTCACCACGGTCCATCCATCCACTTTCATATATGGTTTCCCAACTACCTCCTGAGTTTCGATTTAATATCCTGTACCTAGCCAGAGCATTCGAATCATTCAAATTATCATCATCAATAAGGCATATAGCAGCTGCTCGAGGTTCTGAAAAACCTGTATTCACCCCCCATCCAGTAGACAACCTTTCAATCGACCAATTATTTTCTTCACCATGCCATGTCGAGAACCAACTCCAATTAGAAGAAAAGGACCCTCCTGCACATATACCCACAGTGCCAAACTCAACATCAGGGTCATTCAAGTTATTAATTAGCCAAGGGAGTGAAAGCTCAATTCTAGGGGTTGGGTCAAATATTCCCAACTTCGCCAGATATAAATGATGCTCTTTCAATTTTTTTGGAGGTGGCTCGTTTCCTTTCTGAAGCGTCAGGAATATTTCTAATGGAGAAACCAAATGAAATTTTGGCCCCTTTTCCCGATTGACTTTCGGCTGAACATACACAACCCCTACATTTGGTTTTTGTAAACTATCAGATAAATCCAGAAGTAACACTTCCCCATTATTACGCAAGTTAAATTGTGCAATGACTAAAGACTCGTTGACATTGCCTGTTGATAGATTCTCGTTGGATAGCCAGTTTTTTTCTCCTGCCAAAATCTGGTCTAAAATGGCATTACTCTCTTGGGTGGTCCTTTTGCAGGAAATTAAAGTAATGAGCATGAAAAAAAAGCAATTTATCCTCATGATATTTTTGTATAAAAACATAATTATAGTTGTTAACTAATAGCCCAATAAGGCTAAAAACCTTGATATTTCGAATTACTCAAATATTCGGGCCATTAACCAGACCCTGCAATTTGGAGCGTTCACCGATGTTCCACAGTCACCAAAACAATAGGCACTTTTTGCGGATCCTCCAGCCTCACAAGTGTGAGAGCCATAGGGAAAATTATCACACTCACAAAGAGTATACGCGAGTTGGACCTGAGGCATAAGCTCACTGATGAGTACCATTGTTTGAATCGAATCTCCAAAAGGTGTTATCAGTTGATCCTTTACCCATGTATAACCTTCCTTCGCTACCAGTTTTTTCTTTTTATAAACTATCCCTTCCATCCTCAGACTTTCGCTTGAATCTATAATAGGATTTGTGCAAGCTGAGATTAGAAACATCGACAGGAAAATGGGTAACGAATCCCCTGCTCCGAAATACTTCATTTACATCCGTTTTTTAAGTAAAACCTATGATGCAAAAGTATTGTAGAAGAGGAGTTCATGAAATCCCTTCTTTATGGGAAAAATAGGATAATGCTAAAAAGTAAATCCCCTTTATGGGGGAGTTGAACTAAATTTTAAAGGTAAGTGCCACTCTTGTACCTTTAGTCTCTTCGCTTATTTCGAAAGATCCTCCGATATTTGACATGCGGCTTTCCATATTTTTCAACCCATTTCCCGTTCCAGGCTTAGGTGGCTGTTTTCCAAAACCCTTTCCATTGTCGGTTATCACTAATCTTACGGCATCATCCAAAAATTCAATTCGAATAATTACTTGATTGGCTTCGGCATGTTTATGGATATTGATAAGGGCTTCTTTGAAAGTGAATAGAATGTGTCTTCGGTGAGTTCCTGAAATAGAATGGGGCGGTAGTTCTGGCAACAAAAAATGCAAGTCTGTATCCGAATGCTCAAATAGATCTTTAGCCTGCTGGTATAAATAATAGATCAGGTTGTCTAAAGTGTCATTTTCTGTGTTTTCAATCCAAATACTTTCCCGTACATTCTGTGATATCTGTTTTGCTGTTTCCTGTACGCTGTCAAGGTCTGTCTTATGGACACCTTTGTTATATTTAAGCTGAATCCTGGCGATCTTTAGGACAAGTGCTTTTAAGTTAGCACCTAATTGGTCATGCATATCTCTTGATATCCTCAGACGTTCCTCTAAGCCGGCCATTTCTGCATCAAGCTGCAATTGTAAGACCTTCTCCTTCCTTTTGCGATATAAGTTTCCCGAATACCATGATATTGAAACGATACCTGCTAGGCAACTTAAAATGAACCACCAACTCAGGTAATAGGGGGGTAGTATGCTAATAATCAGGCTGGAAGGAGCATTATTATTCCACATACCATCTGAATTGGCCGCTTTAATTATGAACTGGTATTGTCCTGGCCGCATATTGGCATATCTGGCAAAAGCCTTTGAGCCTGTATATATCCATTTGTCATCAACACCTACCATTTTATATTTCAACTGATTATTGTCCGGATCGCTGTATTCTAATGATTTGAATTCAAAACTGAGTGTGTTTCGGACGTATTTCAGAACAATTTTCTTGATCTCTTCAGGATTTGTTGCTTTGGAATCTTGACAAACCAACATCGGCCATGGTTCGTCGTTAACTAGAATATTTGTAATCTGAGGGCTAGCAAGGGGAAGTTTGCTTTTTATTTGATCTGGGAAAAAAGTAGTCAACCCCGTTGTCGAACCAAACCAAAATTCACCATTTCTTTTCTTTAAATAGGAAAATGAATTGAATTCAAGGCCGGAAATACCATCGGCAAGTCCAAAAGACTCAACGTTTTCAAAATCTTTGGGATTTACTCTAACTATTCCACGATTGGTGCTTAACCAAAAAGCATCATGGGAATCAGGTAGAATCGAATAAATATGGGCATTGGGCAGTCCATCTTTCTTGGTAAAAGTTTTTATTTCTCCTGTTTCTAGATTCAATCGATTAAGGCCATAAGTGGAAGCAACCCAGGTGATTGGCTCATTTTCCATTTCATAAATACACCGTATATCGCCGTTTATCGAAAATCGCTTTATGGTCTCATATCCTGATGCGGGATCCAAAAGCACCATTGAATTGGCATCTTCACAGGCATAAATTAAACCGTCTGAACGCTCATGAAGGAATGTATAATGAGGAGAATCTATCTTACTTTGCAGGTCAGTCAGTACTAACCCACTGTTATCAGAATACGTAGCCAGTTGGAGACCAGACGGGGTGAGACCACTAAGAATGATTTCCCCGTTTCGGGAAAGTAACCCGAAAAGGAAAATATCGTTTGAAAGCTTTTTCAAGCCAACAGAAGGACTGTGTAGGAAAAGGCCAGACCAGGTCAAAAACCAAAAACGATCTTCACTATCCATGACAATATGTTGAGTAGTGGCTGTAGAGAATTCAGGATGACCGCTATCTTCCAACGTTCTTTCTATTTCCTTCTTGCTGTTAATAACTTTTACCCCATTCCTGTGTGTACCTGCGTATACGCTTCCATCCTTTCCCTCAACCATCGCCGAGAAGGCTAATGGTTGTAGACTGTCGTTACCTGAAAAATATTTCCCAAACTTTGGTTTAAAGGGGCTGGTATGATTGAACCCAATGAAGTTATAGTTTAACCAAATATCATTATCCGGATCAACAAAAATGTCATCAATCGTCATACTGGCTAGAGAGTATCTGTCTTTAGTGTTCGGGAGAAACTGGTGAGAATATTTTTTTTCGGATAAATTAAATAAAAGTAGACCCTGATTGCTCGCCGCAACAGCCAGATAATGGTTTTTGAACCATTCGATACTTGCTAGTTTATAAATCAGAATGTTATTTTTTCTTGAGTACAGGCTGTAGTCTTCCGCAGGATAATGCCATTCCAATAGTCCCTTATCGGTAGCTAGCCAAATCTCTCCAGTTTTGGATATGGCGACATCAAATACTTTCAGTTTTGGGAAAGCGTTGCTTCCGTATAAGAAAAAGTCTTTTTGGGTTGTTTCCCGACCATTATAAGAGGTGATGTACACGCTAGGTCTCCCTTTTGTATAGGATAAAAACCATTTATCTATACCATCTTTATCCAGAAAGAACCGTCCGCGATTTGTTTCTTTTGGTAATTTGTGAACAAATTTTGATCGGTAAGTATTAATATCAAAATGAAATAAACTGTCATTTACTATTACCCAAAGTCTGCCTTGAAGGTCAAGGCCACTAGAAAAATAACTTCCCCGGACATCCTTTTCAGAAATGTTTATGAAAAAATGTTCAAAAGCCCCCGTTTGACGAACAAAACGGTTAATGCCGTCCGCCGTGCAAAACC
This sequence comes from Bacteroidota bacterium, assembly GCA_039028295.1. GTDB lineage: Bacteria > Bacteroidota > Bacteroidia > Flavobacteriales > Flavobacteriaceae > Aureisphaera. Next base: position 888 of record JBCCIJ010000065.1, on the reverse strand, counting down.
AAAGGTTGTTGTCAGAATCCTCTCCAAATTGACCCTGTATATTTTGACCGAAAAGCGCGTTTGGATCAGAAGAATCTGGTTCAAAAGTAATAATCTCTGAACCATCATAGCGGTTAAGACCCGATGTAGAACTTATCCAGATAAACCCTCTTGAATCTTTAAACCAAAACGAGTTATTAGTCTGAGAAAGACCATCTTCCGTTGTTTTTAGGTGGAAGAAAAACTGTTCGGGCGGAGTTTGTGCAAAAGCCTTTATAGGAAAGGCAAAAAATGATATGAATAACCAGAGCTTGAGTTGCAACGCCATATTTGATGTTATTCAAGGTAACTTGAAAAGGCCTACAGCTATGCTATTTCATCACATTATAATGCTGCTTTTTGCTTCTTTACAATAAGGAGGACAAGAAAGGGCAACAAGATGACCTGGATCCAACATTAACCTACCTTCTGTATCAACACCAACCAATCCATATACAGGCACATGATTTCTTAAATTGAACGTAGGTATTGGATCTTTTGGTAATACCTTTATTTTCTTTGTCCTGACCGCACCTTGGTTCATTATTTTATTTACATCCTCTGGGTAATACCTTGGTGGATCATAATTTGTAGGAAGATCCACAATGACTATATTAACTACATCAAATACCGCTGACATTTCTTTTGTTTTATTATTTGATATTCTTTTGTTTTTGAAAACTCACCTTATATTAAAATTTTCCATTTAAATGTTCTGAACAAAATTAATATTGAATGAGAGATAAACCAATCCCCCTTTTAGGGGATTTATGCTTTCTTAGCGAACAATAATAATGTACGTGAGTTGAGCTCTGGCAATGGAATACACAAATGTCATGCGGTTCTCTTACTTCAGAAGTAGATCCTCTG
>JBCCIJ010000064.1:0-8312 GCA_039028295.1 Bacteroidota bacterium | reverse complement strand
TTACAGAACCAATGTTCCAATGGAGTGGAATGTACCGAGGAAGAGCATCAGCTTAATAGACGTTCGATGTTTATTATTCAGAATTAGAAATACTAATTAACCACTATATTTCCAAAGCGCTTTGTGTATCATATCACAAGGTGCTTTTTTGATTTTGTTAACATCACATTTCGTATTTTTGATAAAAATTGCAAAGGTCTTATGGAAGAACAAGTAATACTTGTAAATGAAAATGATGAAAAAATTGGCTTAATGCCTAAAATGGAGGCGCACGAAAAAGGAGTGTTGCACCGTGCTTTTTCAGTGTTCATTTTCAATGAGTCTAATCAATTATTATTGCAACAAAGGGCTCTTGGGAAGTATCATTCACCTGGGCTCTGGACGAACACTTGTTGCAGTCATCAAAGAGATGGAGAAACCTCGTTGGAGGCTGGAAAACGCAGGCTAAAAGAAGAAATGGGTTTTGTTGCTCCCTTAAGAGAAACCACTAGTTTTATTTATAAGGCACCTTTTGACAATGGTTTGACCGAACACGAATTAGATCATATTCTGATTGGAAATTTTAATGGTTTACCTCAAATAAACGAAGACGAAGTAGCCTCTTGGAAGTGGATGTCACTAGAAGCTGTGAAGGAAGATATAGCAGTACATCCTGAGCAATACACGGCTTGGTTCAAAATAATTTTTGAAAAGTTTTATCAAACCCTATCCTTATGAGTAGCACGGTCTATAGAAAAGCTCATTTCAATGCTGCGCATCGTTTGTACAGAAAAGAATGGAGTGATGAGAAAAATCTCGAGGTATTTGGAAAATGCAGCAATCCTAACTATCATGGCCACAATTATGAGTTGGAAATTGGTGTAACGGGGGCTATCCATCCTGAAACCGGATTTGTGATTGATTTGGGGGTGCTCAAGGCTATTATCAAAGAAGAAGTCGAAATTCCTTTTGATCATAAAAATTTGAATTTAGAAGTTGCCGAGTTTCAAGATTTAAATCCAACGGTGGAGAATATAGCCATGGTTATTTGGAACAAACTTCGGAATCGATTGGAAGACTCTTATACGATTTCGGTAAAACTATACGAAACGCCTCGTAATTTTGTAGTATATACGGGCTGAGATTTTGAGGCTCTTAGAAAGATACAACTCATGAAATTACCGTATTTATATCCCATAAAGTTTCACCCGCAATTGAAAGAAAAAGTTTGGGGTGGCGGGCAACTGGCTTTACAATATGGAAAGCGGGCTGTTGGGAATATTGGCGAAAGTTGGGAAATATCTGGTGTTTCTGGAAGCGTGTCCAGGGTATCCAATGGTATATTTGAAGGAAGACCCCTCACAGAGTTAATTAACCTGTATGGGGATGAATTGTTGGGTAAAAGTGTTGTAGAACGATTTGGAACTGAATTCCCGTTGCTCTTCAAATTTATTGACGCTCGAGAGGACCTTTCTGTACAGTTACATCCGGATGACCGGGTGGCGCGTCAACGGCATAACAGCTTCGGAAAAACTGAAATGTGGTATATTCTTCATGCTGAAGAAGATGCGAGACTGATATTGGGTTTTAATTGTGAAATGGATGCGAAGACCTATCAATCCTATCTTTCTGAAAATAAGATCACTGAAATTTTACGTACGGAAAAGGTTAGGAAAGGCGATGCTTTTTTTATCGCCCCGGGGACGGTTCATGCCATTGGAGCAGGAGTGGTATTAGCCGAAATTCAACAAACTTCTGATGTTACCTATCGCATTTACGACTGGGATCGCCCTGGGATTGACGGTAAGATGAGAGAACTTCATAATGAGGAGGCCTTGGATGTTATTGATTATAATCTGCCCAATGCGAAGTTAAATTTTAGGGAATTGAAAAATCGATCGGTAGAGGTATGTACTTCCGACTATTTTACTACGAATTCGTTAAAGTTGACAGAACCAATGGAAAGGAATATCTCCGAAATCGATTCATTTGTTGTGTATATGTGTGTCGATGGTGAGGCAATTATCGACTTGAAGGATCATTCAGAAGAATTAAAAAAGGGGGAAACCTTACTTATTCCTGCCTGTGAAAGCGCACTTCGTATTGAAACCAAAGGTGCCACACTTTTAGAGGTTTATGTGCCTCCAACTTTATAAAAAGTACTACTTTTGCTGAAAATTTTATACCATGGCAAATATTCGCGATTTAAAGAAAGATATTAATTACGTACTCGGCGATATTATTGAGGCCGTTTATATTTGGGAACTTACAAACCCAGACAAGGATGCTAAACAATCTGAAAAAATTATATACGAAGCAATTGAAACTTTTGATGTTTTGATTGAAAAAGTTAATGCCAATAATGTTGATAATAAGAAACAACATTTTAAGGCCATCAATGCAGAACTTGAGGAAAAAGGCCGCAAGTTAATTGATCAAATAAATGCGCTGTAGAAATTAGTTTTTACGCTCTTTAATAAAAGACTCCAATGCTTTACCGTATTTGGAGTCTTTTATTTTTGGGGTAAGGCTGGTGTAAATAGTGTCTAAATATTTAGTGTTTATGTCAAAAATTTCATTGAGAGTGATATAGGGAGCTACTTCATAGGCTCCGTTGTTTATGGCAAAATTGACAGCGGCTAAATAACGATTCTTAAGGAGCTTATCCTGTTCCAACTTATTAGCGGCTACCAAAGAGTCGTTATTCTCCTTTAAAGCGTCAAAACCTTTCTTAATAAGATCTAGGTTTTTGTCGTTATAACGCTTCATTAAAATTTTATATTGATTCAATTTCTCTTGATTCACCGAACCTACAATTTGGGCGTCACGTTCATAATTTTCAAGGGTGGTATTGACGGTAACACTTCCTGCTTCAGCAAAGAAAGGAAGACGTTTAATTACATTAGAACTGTCCTGAAAGGTTAGCGTGAGGTAAAATACTTCGGGCGCTGTAACTTCTTCAGAAAAACTAAATATTGCGGTACCATCAACAATTAGCGAATCTAAAGTTACATAAGCCGTGTCCGTAACTTTTTGTAGATATAGATTACCTTTTTTAAGTCCTCTTACCTCACCACTAAGCAGCATACTATTTTCGGAGGGGTCTCCACCGCAACTGGCAAGTAAAATAAATAAGGCAAGTACCGAAAAATAATGTTTCATGAATGAGATATTAAGGCCGCAAATATGCAACAATTAATGACAAAGACCTAGCAGGAATTCTAAATCTAAGATAGGTTTATTGGAAATTTCATGGTCTTTTTTATCAACCTGCAACCGCACGCATCATGATCGTGCACAGAACTGCACCTAGCGTTCCAATCGCATAGCCAAATACAGCCAATAAAACGCCAACCGTCGCTAGTGATGGATGAAAAGCCGAAGCTACAATAGGAGCCGAGGCAGCACCGCCTACATTGGCCTGACTTCCAACAGCTAGGAAAAAATACGGTGCCCGTATTAGTTTTGCCACCAAAATAAGCAATCCAGCGTGAATTAGCATCCATATAAATCCAACAGATAAAAGTCCAGGGTTCTTAAAAATTTCTGTGATGTCGATCTTCATTCCAATACTTGCCACTAGAATATAAATAAAGACGCTGCCAATTTTACTAGCGCCAGCACCTTCAAAATTTCTTGCTTTGGTGTATGACAATATGATTCCTACAATGGTAGTGATAGAAACCATCCAAAAGAAGCTTGAAGTAAGGAATGATAAAGAATTTTTTGCCAACTCACTTTCAATCCCGGCGACAACGGTTTCGAATCCTTCACTTAAATAACCAGCACCAAAATGGGCAAAACTAACGGTCCCGAACGTAATACCAGCTAAGATCATATAATCCGTGAGTGTGGGGTTACGTTCTACTTTTTTGGAAAATGTGGACACCTTTTCCTTTAAACTTTCTATGGCAGTGGTATCTGCCTTTAACCATTTGTCGATCTTGGTAGCTTTTCCAATTCCTATGAGTAATATAGCCATCCAAACGTTAGCAATAACCACATCGACAAAGACCATTTGACCATAAGTCTTTGGGTTGAATTGATAGATTTCGAGCATTGCAGCCTGATTGGCACCACCTCCGATCCAACTACCAGCTAAAGTGGAAAGTCCTCGCCAAACAGCATCTGGACCCTCACCTCCAACGGTTTCAGGAGAAATTAATCCAACAATGGCAACGGCAGCGACTCCTCCTAAGATAATCCCAACGGTTCCGGTAAAAAACATAAGTAGCGCCTTAGGACCAAGGTTGAAAACCGCTTTCAAATCCATACTTAGGGTCATTAAAACCAAAGCAGCCGGCAGAAGATACCTACTTGCCACAAAATACAAGCTGGTGCTTCCTTCCACGGTTTCACCGGTTTCGGTGACGGTGGTCCATTCTGGTGCAATAAGACCGGTGGAGGTGAAAATAGCAGGTATTAAATAAGCGACGAAAAGTGCCGGAACGAATTTGTAAAATTGATTCCAAAACCCTTCTTTTTTAGCAGAAGTATAAAAAATGAACCCCAATGCAATCATTAGGAGTCCAAAAACTATGGTGTCATTAGTAAATAACGGGGTAGTGTCCGTGACAATTTCGGTTATGGAATCTTGCATGTTAATTAGTTTCCTGCAAAATACAATTTATTCGGTAGAATTCACTTTAAAATAAAGGTGCCAACCAATTCAATGAGTTCCTTCATTACCGGACGATTGGGTTCGTTATAGGATTTGCTGTTTTCTACATCGTCTCCTTTTATTTCCTTTAGAATATGATTCATTCCAGGAATAATTTTGAGTGTGGCATTAGGTCGGGCAACTTTAAGTTTTTCAGCTTCCGAAACCTGTACCTGAAGATCTCTTTCACCATTCACTATGAGTACTGGAATGTCCAACTTTGCAATTTCCGATTTGGGATCGTATTGCATCCAGGTAAGCATAAATGGCTGAATCGACTTTCGAAAAATAGAGGCTAAGCCCTGACTATAGTTCACTGCAATTCCGTTGGCTCTCATATCGTCGAATGCTTGACGCGCATTGTCTTTAAGGCCAGGCGCTTGTTGCTCTAGCTGATCCACAATGACATCGTCTATTGCTTGGCCAGCTCCAGCCAATGAAACAAACCCGTCTGCTCCACTTTGTGCGGCTACCATTCCCACCAAAGAACCTTGACTGTGTCCTATGACATATATTTTTGAGAACGCTTTGGAACGTTTAAAGTAATTAACTACCTCTTTGGCATCTACAATAAAGTCTTCAAAACTAATTGTTTCCTCATTCAAGGTGCGGTCTTTCATTTGTTTTAGAATACGTTTGTCGTATCGAAACGTTGCAATTCCTTGACCTGAAAGCCCTTCCGCTAATAGTTTTAGCGAATTATTATTGATCATCTGTTGGTTGCCATTCCGGTCTGTGGGGCCCGAGCCACCTACAATAATGGCCATGGGCGGTTTTTCAATTCCTTCAGGCAGGAGGATGGTACCGTCAACAAAGGCTGAAACACTAATATCTCTAGCTGTTGTTTTAATTTTTTGAGCATAAGACAGAGTGGTAGTGGCAAGAAATAGAATACAAACAAGCGATTTCATAGAGGAGCGTTTTAGTACTATAAATGTAGTGATATATGAAACAAACGCAACCTTGTTCATATTGTTACTTAACGGTTTCAAAAAAACGAGAAAAATTTACAATCAAATTAACTGGGCTATAAGTATATTTGTAATTCAATCCATATATTATGAAATACATCCTTCTACTGCTGTTCTGTCTTTCTAGCTTAAGTTTAACTAGTTTTTCTTCAGAAGATTGGGGTAGGACAGGGCATCGTGTAACGGGGGAGGTGGCCGAAAAACATCTGAACAAAAAAGCACGAAGAGCTATAGATAAATTACTGGGAGGACAATCTCTGGCATTCGTTTCTACTTATGCCGATGAAATAAGAAGTGATGATGCTTACCGATCTTATGGCCCATGGCACTATGTTAATTTCCCATTTGACAAAACCTATGATACTCACCCAAAAAGTGAAAAGGGTGATTTGATAATGGCTATAAAAACTTGTGTATCCGTTTTAAAAAGTGATACTTCAACTAAAGAAGAGAAAGTTTTTCATTTAAAGCTGCTAGTTCATTTTGTGGGAGATTTACACCAACCCCTGCATGTTGGGAAAGCGGCTGATAAAGGGGCAAATGATTTTCAGGTAGAGTGGTTCAACGAGGGGACCAATTTGCACAGTGTTTGGGATACCAAAATGATAGAAAGCTATAATATGGCCTATAGCGAATTGGCGGCTAATACAGCCAGACTTTCTGATGGTCAGTTGCAACTCATTAAAAGCGGTGATGTGCATAGCTGGATGGCAGAAAGCCGTGCGCTATGTTTGGACATTTATGCCAATACCAAAATTGGTGAAAAATTGAGCTATCGTTATATGTACAAGTATGTTGATGTAGCTCGCTCTCAAATGCAAAAAGGTGGAATTCGTCTAGCCGTCCTATTAAACGATATATTTGGGTAGAATGAAATGTTAAAAATTAATCGTGATAGTGTAGTTCAACTTATTATGCATGCATAATATCGAAAATTTGGTAGATTTCATTAACTACAACGTTTTCGTAAATTTCAATGTATTTCTAAAGTGTTAATAATGAGTATCTTTGCGGGCTCTTTTGAGAGAGCGTGTTCATTTGTTTCATAGAAATATTAGTTCATGAAGTTACGATTTTTGACGGGTGGTATGATTGCATCTCATGGTTTATTGCGCATTGTATTTATAGAAGAATACACCGATTTTGTTTACCAAAATTTTTACGAAATTATTCCTTTTGAAACCTTGCTTATGGCGGGTTCGGCCCTATTTCCTTTTCTGGAGTTTTTTGTCGGCCTATTGATTTTTTTCAATTTAGGTAAAAAAGGTTCTTTGATGGGAGGCTTTTTTATCTCCTTGATCATGAGTGTATTCATTGTCATGAGCGGTACATATCTGCGCCTTATTTATCATGTGGTCGTTGTAGCACTGCTAGTTTATTTATACCTCCAACAAACAAGAACTAACCGAAGAAAGATCATTTTATAACCCGGAAGGTTAGGTTAATACGCGGCTCGGTGATCTTTTTGGACTTTGGCAGTTCATGTAGCCAATGATGTTGTGTGGCCCCTTCCATTAGTAGTAAGCTTCCGTGATTTAGAAAAATTTTAAAGTTCAATTTTTTATCCCCTTTATGTTTTAACTTAAAGTTTCTTTTCGCCCCCAAACTCACGGAAGCTATTACAGGGTTTTTACCCAACTCTTTTTCATCATCACTATGCCAACCATTGCTGTCATTTCCATCGCGATATAAATTCAGAAGCACGGTATTGAAAACTGTTTGAGTAACTCGTTCAATTTTAGTCTTTATTTCCTTGAGCAGCGGTGTCATGGGTTTTGGATACATAGTAATATTGCTATAGCTATAACTTTTACCTTCATCGCCATAGAGCGCCGTCAGACGAGGTTGTTTGTATACTTTTCCGAAGATCTTAATATCGTCTTGTAGCCAAGTTGTTTCGTTAAGTAATTTTTTAAATACTTCGGAAGCGTATGCGGTTTCAATAAATTGCGGGTAGTAAGTTATAGCTGCGTCGGGCAAGGGCAGGGTAAGCGGTTTTTGGTTTTCTTCTGAAGAAAATAACATGGGATCAAATATATTGATACGCCCAATAAATAAGCGCAAACTGAAGTAAAATACGCAGCCACAAAACCCATTTTGGTAGTTTTAGCGATGCTTTCTCGTTTTGCAACATATAAATATGAACTGGAAAAAATAAGATGAGCAGACCAATAATTCCCAAGGCGGCATTGGACTGAGTTGCTACATTTAATAACATAAAGCCGAGCACCATTTCTAAGATCCCGGTAAGTATGACCATGGTTTTGTGCTCAGGAATGTAGGGCGGCATGATGCGCTCATATAGTTTTGGTTTCGTAAAATGGGTAACGCCTGCTGCCACAAACAAAATTCCAAAAACATATTGATGCCAAACGAGTATACTTTCCATAGAGGTTTCAAAAATAACCGATTTCGACCGACTTAAAAACTTATTCAATTAAAAAGCCTCCCTTCAATTCTGTTACCAGAAGAAAGGAGGCTTTTACTATTAAGCTAATTAAATAGTTTATTCCTTGATCAGACGTTTGTTAATTTGTCCGTCAGGTCCTTTGATGACCACGGTATAAGCTGCCGTAGCCAACATGGAGATGTCTAAGCCAATATCGGTACCCATCTCTCTTAGGTCGTAAGTAGCAACTTTTCTACCCGTAATGTCGAAGAAGGTTGCTTCTTCAAGAACAATGTTCTGTGGGTTGCTAATT
>JBCCIJ010000063.1:0-9641 GCA_039028295.1 Bacteroidota bacterium | reverse complement strand
TTGCGAGATTTAAAGAATTCCTGGATCAAATATATTTTCTCCATAACGTACGTCTCAACATTGCCATTGAACATGATTTAAAATCCTTTTTAAAGCTGAAGGTCAAGGTGCGTAAAAAAATTGTAGCCGACGGATTGAATGACGATACTTTCGATGTTACCAACAAAGGGGTGCATGTGGATGCTGCAAAATTCAACGAGCTCATTGAAGATCCAAAAACGGTTTTGGTCGATATGCGAAATCATTACGAAAGCGAGATTGGGCACTTCAAAGGAGCAATTACACCCGATGTTGACACCTTTCGAGACTCCTTAGATCTTATCGAAGAGGATCTAAAAGAACATAAAGAAGACAAGAAATTGGTCATGTACTGTACCGGTGGAATACGTTGTGAAAAAGCAAGTGCTTATTACAAACACAAGGGGTTTAAGAATGTCTTTCAATTGGAGGGAGGCATTATTGAATATGCCAGGCAAGTAGAAAACCAAGGACTCGAAAATAAGTTTATTGGTAAAAATTTTGTGTTCGATCACCGACGAGGTGAGCGCATTTCTGAAGATATTATTGCCAACTGTCATCAATGTGGTAACCCTTGTGATGTGCATGTAAACTGTGCCAATGAGGCTTGCCATTTGTTATTTATTCAATGTGAAGTCTGCGGTGATGCGATGGAGCAGTGCTGTAGCAAAGAGTGTCAGGAAATTATTCAATTGCCCTATGAAGAGCAGAAAAAATTGCGCAGTGGAGCGCATAATAGTAACAAGATCTTTAAAAAGGGGCGCTCAGAAAAGCTTAAGTTCAAAGGCTAGAACGCTTATCACAAAACTGAGCGACTCGGTTTAACTGTCTCCACTTACTACCGTATTAATCACGTTTACTTAGTGCGAATGCACGAATCCTAATTATCTAAAGGCAAGTTCAGCACAGTTGCCTAAAAATGGTATCTTTACTTTTTTAAAATTAAGTTTCATCTTCGTCTCTTTTTTAGGACCTATTTTGGTTAGTAGACTAATCTTTGTCCCTCATAAAGAGCTATATATATAACAATATGGGCTGTACAAGCTGTGCCACGGGTGCTGATGGACAACCAAAGGGCTGCAAGAATAATGGAACTTGTGGAACAGATGGTTGTAACAAATTAACAGTATTCGATTGGCTTTCAAATATGTCACTTCCCGGAAATATGGAACCCTTTAATGGGATTGAAGTCCGTTTTAAGAATGGACGTAAACACTTCTATAAAAACCCGGAAAAACTAACTCTTAGCATTGGGGACATCGTTGCGACCGAAGCTTCTCCCGGTCATGATATCGGTATTGTCACGCTAACGGGAGAGTTGGTACGAGTACAGATGAAAAAGAAGAAATTACCTCCTAGTATTGACGAATTACCTAAGGTGTATCGAAAGGCATCCCAAAAAGATATTGATGTTTGGCAAAAAGTGAGGAATCGAGAAAAGGATGTTCAAAAACGTTCCCGCGAAATTGCCATTCGGTTAGGACTTCAAATGAAGATAAGTGACGTAGAATTTCAAGGAGATGCTTCCAAGGTTATTTTCTACTATACTGCCGAAGAACGAGTAGATTTTAGAGAGTTGATTAAGGAATTTGCTCGAACCTTCTCTACTCGAATTGAAATGAAACAAGTAGGCTTTCGTCAGGAAGCGGCACGTTTGGGAGGGATAGGCTCTTGTGGTCGTGAATTGTGTTGTTCTACCTGGTTAACCGATTTCCGTTCGGTGAATACTGCCGCGGCACGTTATCAACAGTTATCCTTAAATCCCCAGAAACTAGCTGGGCAATGCGGAAAGCTGAAATGCTGCCTCAATTATGAACTGGATACCTATCTTGAAGCTCTGGAGGAGTTTCCCAGATCGGATGTAAAACTATATACTGAAAAGGGCAGGGCCCAATGTCAGAAAATTGATATTTTCAAAGGACTCATGTGGTTTTCTTATGAAAAGGAGGGAATGAATTGGCACGAAATGGAGGTTGCTAAGGTCAATGAAATTATTGCCCTAAACAAAAAAGGGGTGGATGCCACTAGTCTGGAGGAATATATAGATGATAAAATTATTCTTGATAAAGAACTCTTTAATAATGTGGTAGGGCAAGATAGTTTGACCCGTTTTGATCAGCCTAAAAGAAGAAGAAAGAAAAGAAGAAACAGAGGGGCGAAAGCGAACGCCTCCTCTGGAAGGAATCAAGGCAAAAAGAACAAGTCAAATAAGGGTTCTGGGAAGAATAACCGTAACAGAAATAGAAACCGAAATCAGGATAAGAATGCATAAGTTTTTGGCAATACTCATGTTGTTTTTAGTATCTATTTCTTGCGATTCGAAAATGGTCGTAGGCGAAATGAGGGATTTACCTGGTTATTGGGACAAAAATGAGACCTTGGAGTTTCAAATTCCGAAACTTGATTCCTTAGAGAAATATGATATATTTCTTCACCTGAGAAACACCAATGATTATCCCTATAATAATGTGTTTTTAATTGCTTCCATTGAATTTCCACATGGTAAAATAATCACAGATACTTTGGAGTATCGGATGGCAAACCCCGATGGCACCTGGATGGGAACAGGCATTGGATCTGTCAAAGAAAACAAATTGTATTACAAAGAAAAGGTTTCCTTTTTTGAAGAAGGAGTCTACCGCCTTACCGTTTCTCAAGCTGTGCGCAATAACGGTTCGGTGCATGGCGTTACCCAACTAGACGGAATTACTGAAGTAGGATATAGCATAGAAGAAGCAAACCAACAATAACTACCCCTTATGGCAAAGCAAGCAAACAAAAAACCAGCCCAGAAGAAGGTGGACGCATCCAATAAGCGGCATATTAAGACTTTCTGGAAAATTTTAGGAGGAGGAGTACTTCTGTTGTTCTTTCTGTTTTTATTGGCATCATGGGGCATATTTGGAGGTCTGCCAGACATTTCTGAATATGAGAACCCTGAGAAAGACCTTGCCACTCAGGTGATTTCTGAGGATGGAAAAGTAATAGGAAAATTTTTCAAAGAGAATCGAACTCCAGTTCAATTTGAGGATCTACCGGAGCATTTGGTCAATGCGTTGGTCGCTACCGAGGATGTCCGATTTTATGATCATTCCGGAATAGACGGAAGAGGAACGGTTCGTGCCTTTGCATTTCTAGGAAAAAGGGGAGGAGCAAGTACAATCTCCCAACAGTGTGCAAAACAATTCTTTACGGACGGAGCCTCCAAAAATAAATTTCAACGAGGGATTCAAAAAGTGAAGGAAATGATTATCGCGACCAAACTGGAACGTCGCTATACAAAGGAAGAGATTATTACCATGTATTTCAATGTGTATGATTTTTTGAATTTGGCAATCGGTATCGAATCTGCCTCCAACATTTATTTCAATAAATCACCACAAGAGCTCAATATTCAAGAATCCGCTATGCTGGTTGGAATGTTCAAGAACTCTTCGCTATACAACCCTTTGCGTAACCCAGAAGGGGTGCAAAATCGTAGAAATGTGGTTTTAGGACAAATGGCGAAATATGATTTCATTCCTGAAGCAGTAAAAGATTCATTACAACAACTCCCCTTAGGAATCAACTATTCTCCACAAAAACACATTGATGGTATCGGAACTTATGTTCGCGAATATATCCGCGGATATATGAAGGAATGGGCCAAGAACAACCCAAAGAACAGTGATGGAGATTTGTGGGATATTGACAGTGACGGCCTTAAAGTATATACTACCATTAATGCAAAGATGCAAACATACGCTGAAGAAGCGGTGCAAATGCATATTGCACAACTTCAAAAAGAGTTTGACGCTCAGAATGAGAAGAACAAAACGGCTCCATTTAGAGATATCACCCAGGAAGAGATTGATAAAATAATGAATGCTGCCATGCGTCGAAGTGACCGATGGCGAGAACTTACGAAGCAGGGAAAATCTGAAAAAGAGATTATTGAAAGCTTTAATAAGAAAACGCAGATGAGTGTTTTCTCTTGGACGGCCAAAAATAATAGTATCGATACATTAATGACTCCTATGGACTCTATTCGTTACTACAAGTCCTTTTTTAGAGCTTCTTTGATGTCTATGACGCCTCAGACAGGGGAGATAAAATCCTGGGTAGGAGGAGTGAATTATAAGAATTTCAAATATGACATGGTGAAAAAAGGCAAACGGCAAATAGGTTCGACCTTCAAACCATTTGTATATGCCACGGCCGTCGACCAAATGCATATGTCACCTTGCGACACTTTGCCTAATACACCGTATTGCATAGCTGAAGGAAAATATGGTTTGCTGAAGGAATGGTGCCCTAAGAACTCCAATGGAAACTACGGAGGAATGATGACTTTGAAGGGCGCGTTGGCCCAATCGGTTAATACCGTTACGGCTCGTTTAATCGATCGCGTTGGTCCAAGACCTGTGATCGATTTGGTTGAGAAAATGGGAGTCGATTCTGAAGAGATACCCGAAGCTCCATCCATTGCTTTAGGAACGCCGGATATTTCATTATATGAAATGGTAGGAGCCTATAGCACTTTTGCTAATGAGGGGGTTTACGTAAAGCCTATTTTAGTACAGCGTATTGAAGACAAAAACGGAACTATTTTATTTCAAAACATTCCTGAAACCAAAGATGTAATTAGTAGCGAAACAGCCTACGTAACTGTTAGTTTATTACAAGGGGTCACGCAATCCGGTTCTGGTTCCAGACTTCGTCATAAATGGAGAGGAAATGACCCTATTTATAAGAAGGTTATGACAGGATATCCTTATGAATTTGATAACTCCATTGCCGGTAAAACGGGGACCACTCAAAATAATAGTGATGGTTGGTTTATGGGAATGGTACCCAATTTGGCCACTGGTGTTTGGGTTGGAGGCGATGATCGCGCCACTCATTTTGCCAGAACTGCTTATGGACAAGGAGCAACTATGGCCTTACCCATTTGGGGAATTTACATGAAGAAATGTTATGCCGATGAAACATTAGGAGTCTCCAAAGATAACTTTAGAAAACCTGGAAAGATCTCTATCGAAACCGATTGTGAAAAGTATAAGCAACAAAACAATGGAGATGGAAATGAAATCCCAGACGATGAATTCGATTTTTAAGACTTCATTTCAACCGCTAAAAAACTCCCAGAAATAATGGGAGTTTTTTTTGTCACTAATTTTTGTTGGTCCAAAATTGATCCTGAGTATTTAATAGACGGAGTGTTTTTATATAGCTCAATTTTCAGTATTTTTATTGAAATTTAGAAGCGCATGATAATAAAGACAGTTGCCAATGTTGAAACGGCTTGTGAAGGAGTAAAGGATCACATGACCTTTATGCTTGGTGGATTTGGATTGAGTGGTATTCCGGAAAATTGTATCGGACAATTAGTAAAGTTGAATGTAAAGGGAGTTACCTGCATTTCAAATAACGCAGGAGTAGACGATTTTGGATTGGGATTATTACTTCAGAAACACCAAATAAAGAAAATGATATCTTCCTACGTAGGTGAGAATGCAGAGTTCGAGCGTCAAATGCTCAGCGGAGAATTGGAAGTAGAGTTGATTCCGCAAGGGACCTTAGCACAACGTTGTAGAGCAGCCCAAAGTGGAATTCCGGCCTTTTATACACCTGCGGGTTATGGAACAGAGGTTGCTGAAGGCAAAGAGTCGAGAGAATTTAACGGTAAGATGCATATCATGGAGCACGCCTTTAAAGCGGATTTTGCGTTTATAAAAGCATGGAAAGGAGATACCGCTGGGAACTTGATTTTCAAAGGAACTGCAAGAAACTTTAACCCCAATATGTGTGGAGCTGCAAAAATTACCGTTGCCGAAGTGGAAGAATTAGTCCCGGCTGGAGCATTAAACCCGAACGACATTCATATTCCAGGGATTTTTGTCCAACGTATTTTTGAAGGAAAGAATTATCAAAAAAGAATTGAAAACCTAACCGTAAGAACAAAGAACTAATGGCATTATCAAAAGATCAAATTGCACAGCGTATCGCCAAGGAAGTAAAGGACGGTTATTATGTTAATCTTGGTATTGGAATTCCCACTTTGGTTGCCAATTTCGTACGAAACGACATCAATGTAGAATTTCAAAGTGAAAATGGAATCCTGGGAATGGGCCCGTTCCCTTTTGAAGGAGAAGAGGACCCGGACCTAATTAACGCTGGAAAGCAAACCATAACTGCACTACCCGGAGCTTCTTTTTTCGATTCGGCAACAAGCTTTTCCATGATTCGCGGACAGCACGTGGACCTTACCATACTGGGTGCTATGGAAGTGACTCAAAATGGAGATATTGCCAATTGGAAGATTCCGGGAAAGATGGTTAAAGGAATGGGCGGGGCCATGGACCTTGTTGCTTCTGCCGATAACATTATTGTGGCCATGATGCACACCAACAAAGCCGGACAGTCCAAACTTCTCAAAGAATGTTCGCTGCCCTTAACGGGAGTAAATTGTGTAAAGAAAGTAGTCACCAATCTAGCTGTTTTGGCTATTGAAGATAATAACTTCAAGCTTTTAGAACGAGCCCCAGGGGTTACTGTCGAAGAAATTAAGACAGCCACAGAGGGTGCGCTAATTGTAGAAGGCACTATTCCCGAAATGCAATTTTAACGAACTTAAAGGTAACCGAATTTAGCTTCAATTTTTGACATAAATATCTTCATTCTCGGTAAGGCTGAGCCTCGAATTATGTTCTAAATGTTAAAAAAATGTGCATTTCATCGAAAAATAACGTGTTTTATCGGTAAATTGAAAAATATTATTCACTTTAGTACTCCCCAATTAGTTAATAGAACTTGACCAACTTATGAAGAATTTAAGTAAAACATGGAAGAACACTTTTCAGCTTATTCGTAGTTTGTTTTACGTAGCTAAAAAAGTCTTTTTGCTCATGTAATTAATGGAAATACTTTTACCCCAAATCTGCAACGATTCAGATAAAGGTAGGCCCGTTCTTTGTGAGGTTAGAACGGGCTTTTTTTTGCTTTAATTTTCTGAAATAAACACTTGTTACTAGATTCCTTTTGGTATAGCATCAATCAACTTCTGTGTATAAGCCTTGGTTGGATTGGCATAAATTTCATCGGCATCACCTATTTCTTCAATTTTACCGTCTTTCATTACCAATAATTGATCGGCCATAAATTTTACTACGGCCAGATCGTGCGAGATGAATATATAGGTAAAGCCATAGTTTTCTTTGAGTTCATTCAGCAAATTGAGTACTTGTGCCTGTACCGAAATATCCAATGCCGAAACCGATTCATCGCAGATTACCAATTTGGGTTCCATAGCAATGGTTCTTGCAATCCCAACACGTTGTCTTTGCCCCCCGGATAGTTCGTGAGGGTAACGATTAAAATAAGATGCGTCCAATCCAACGCTGTCCAATAACTGCAACGCTTTCTTTTTTCGATCCTTCTTTGAAGTGCCTACACGATGTACTTTCATAGGTTCTATGAGCACCTCGCCAATAGATAATCTTGGGTTTAATGAAGAATATGGGTCTTGAAATATCAATTGTATTTCTTTTCGTAAAAGCCGTATTTCAGAAGTGGAAAGTGTGGTTAGTTCCTTACCTCGAAATAGAATTTTTCCAGCACTCGCTTTTTCCAATAAGAGAATTGTCTTTCCTAAAGTAGACTTACCACAGCCAGATTCGCCTACTAAGCCCACTGTTTCTCCTTCAAAAACACTAAAACTCACATCGTTTACGGCTTTTATCGCCTCTTTAGATTTAAAAAGCCCGGGATTACTGTAATAGTATTTTTTAAGATTGTGAACTTCCAATAGGGGCTCACGCATATATAACTTTTTATGACGAAAGGCGCGTTCTTGTGCCGTAATTTCCTTCGCTTCAAAACTTTTATCAGCCAAAGAGGCGATTGTTGGAAGTTGTTGCAGGCGTTTTGAGAGTGTGGGTCGCGAAGCTAAAAGGGCTTTGGTGTAGGCAGCCTTTGGATGCTTAAATACAGAATGTACGCTGCCTTTTTCCACAATTTCTCCCCGATACATGACCATAACTTCATTGGCAATTTCGGAAACCAGGCTTAGATCGTGCGAGATAAATACCAGACTCATTCCTGTTTCTTGCTGCAACTCTTTTAACAACTCAAGAATTTCCTTTTGCACCGTAACGTCTAATGCGGTAGTTGGTTCATCGGCAATAAGTAACTTTGGTTTACAGGAAATAGCCATAGCGATCATTACCCGTTGCATTTGTCCCCCACTTATTTGATGAGGATAGTTATTGTACATTTCGCGAGGACGAGGAAGTTTTACTTTTTCAAATAATGAAATGGTTTCCTTTTTTGCTTCTGAAGCGGATAATTTTAAATGCAAACGAAGAATTTCCGAAACCTGAAATCCACAAGTGAGGGAGGGGTTTAGGGCGCTCATAGGTTCTTGAAAAATCATGGCGATCTCCTTCCCTCTAATGGAGCGAAGTGCGGCAGCTTTTTCAGTCAATAGCTGTGTGTCCTCAAACGATATTGAACCGGTTATGTTTGTATTTTTCTTTGGAAGCAATCCCATAATGGCCATAGAGGTAACAGATTTACCCGACCCAGATTCTCCTACAATGCCAACAATTGAATGTTGCGGAATTTCAAAAGAAATGGAATGAATAACCTCGGTCATTTTTCTCTTTTTTCCAAAAGAAACTGTAAGATCTTGAACTGAAAGAAGCGCTTTGTTTGACATTGATTCAAAGATAGAATTTTTAATCCTTTTGTTTTCAAAACATCAATAGGATAATAGCCAATGAACTGCTGAACCTAAAGAATTGTCAATAAAATCGCAACGTCATTCTTCGAATAAAATTTGGGATTTATTAAAACTTAACGCTTTATATGATGGGCGGTTTTGTTTTTTAACTGAAGCATCCCGTACTTGGCTCTCTTTTTGATAATCAAGTCTTGTGATTCGTTAGGAAGGCTTATATTTAATTCCGAAGAAAAAGAATAGGAATAAACACAGATAGCCTTAATAGATCATTAGCGAATTTGGCTTAACAATAAATACTATGAAAAGCACAACTTTAAAAAAACTACTAATTTTTTCACTGGTGATTTTCGTTTTTAGCGGTTATAGTACCTGCGTTGAGAACCAAGAAAAAGAATTATTGGGCTGTTGGAAGAACTCGAGGGAGGAAAGCAAGGATCCATCCGTTAGCACGGTTTTCAGACCCTGTGATTTTATGGAGTTTCCCCCAAGTCGATTCCGATTTTCTTTTGAATTGATGAAAGCAGGTGAATGCAGGATAGCTATGGTTGGTGCAACGGATGCCCATTATATGGAAAATGGGACCTGGACCTTTGATAAAAAGACCAGGCTTTTAGAACTTTTTAATGCCGAAGGAAATAGCCATAGAGTTTTTGAAATTATCAATTTCGGAGAAAATTTACTCGAATTGAAGCCGCGCTAGCGAATTCAGTTTAGGGAAATATTGACAAGAATACCGCATGTAAAGCCTTAATTACAAGACAAATAAATTTGTAGGAAAATATTTACGCAGGATAAGTTTTTTTTATATATTCGGGCCTTGAATTAAGGCTTTACATGCGGTATTCTTGTCAATATTTCCCTAAACTGAATTCGCTAGCGCGGCTTCAATTCGAGTAAATTT
>JBCCIJ010000062.1:0-9961 GCA_039028295.1 Bacteroidota bacterium | reverse complement strand
GGATCAGGGATCGCCAATGAAAAATCAGGAGCCGTTAAGGCAAGATCACCAGCAGCAATAGCATCGCTCTCCAATACATAATAGTACAGATCGTATTCCGTAGGACTTAATCCGCCCAAAACCTCGTCACGAACAACAGTCAAATCAAAAAAGGTGAAACCATCGGCAACTGCATCATCACACAAACGTAAAGGCTCAGCAGGAGTAACAGCCTCAGGAATCTCACGTACAACCAAAAATAACTCGACGGTCTCATAACAAGTATTCACCGAGCTTTCCACACGGGCCCAAACACTGTCGTTATAAATATCGTCATTGGGATATAAACCTGTTATTGGTAATAGATTATTTTGAGCATCCAGTAAAGTACCATGATAGCTTACCGTAAGATTAGGGTCACCACCAGTTATATCAAGATCCGCCAGTGTTAGATCGAATTCACTAAAACCATCATCATCACAATTGATCAATGGGTCTGGTGTTTCATTAACAGCGGGCCTTTGCTCTACAATAAGTTCGATATCCTCGGTATCATAACATCGAATGTCATCGAGGTTTTCGATTCTTGCATAAACTGTTTCTCCAGGTACGTTCACCAAATAAGGGACGGGTAAGGCACCGGCACTATTATCAGCATCTGCCTGAGAGTTGTGGTAGGTAATATTATATTGAAGTGGATCTTCTCCATTCAGAATAAGATCATCAAACTCCATAGGTAAATCAATAGGTTCTACGCCATCTTCATCTTGATCACAAAGGAAAAAGGGCAGAGGAATATCTCCAGCAACCGCAACGGTAAAATAAATGTCAAATTCGGTAAATGCTGTACAAGTACCGGAAAGATCTTCCACCCGAACAAAAATCGTTTGAGGAGATGGTGGTACAATAAGATGAGCCGTAGGGCCTAAAATTGCATTGGTATCATTTTGGCTATCCAGTAGTGTTTCATAGTATTTAAAAACAAAAAGAGCGGGGTCTTGCCCTCCTAAAATATCATCCTCATTTTCAGTTAAATCGAAAACACCCGTACTTACGCCGTCATCACATTGAAAAAGATCCAATGGTTCGCCTTCAATAAAGGGTTGGGGATGAAATTCAACGGCAACATTATCCGAGGCCTCACAGGCTCCTTCAGAAGCAATACAAGAATACACACCATCTACCGTAACATCTAATGTTGGCCCGGTTTCGCCCACAATAAGAACACCATTAAAAAACCATTGAAAGGTAAATAACGGATTAATGATACCCGTATCTAGCGTAACGGTCATTCCATCACAACTATCGATATCGGGACCAAGAAATTGAGCCTGCTCAGAAAGATCTACTTCCAATATAAACTCATTATTGCTTTCATCGGTTTCGGCCACAATACCAGTTCCATCACCAATATCGTCCACTACAGCCTTAAGATCAAAAATAACTGGAGTTCCAAATGGCAAATTGAGTGTAATCATTCCGGACTCTGAACCATCAATAGCTATATTCCCCACGGTCTGGGTTTGTCCAATTAATACATTATCCGCATAAAAAGCAATGGGTGTATTAGCATCCAATGGCGCCGTACTATTTACATTAAAGACCGTGTAATTTACCTCAAGATCACGGTTTTGGCATAGTACACCAATATTATCAATCACAATCGTGGCGTCGGGTATTTCAGAATTAACACTGGTAATCAGGTTGTTTACCATTACAAAGTCCTGACTGGAGGTTAGGTTAATCGTCACCTGAGTATCTCCGGGTTGGACAATATTTTCCAAATCGTAAAAATCCAGATCCATATTGTAGAGTTGATCAGATCCTGTATACGAATTGGTCCCATTAAAGGCATTATCGCCAGGGTTTAGGGGTGGATTATCAATTAGAATTCCGTTAATCAATAAAGTTTCATTATTTGCGATATTTCGGTCTCCCTCCCATGCTAAAAAGCCAATTTTCGCCAACTCATCTGTGGAAATATCAATGTTAGTCAATATAATTTCCAAAGACTGTTGCTGCGCCGAGACATAGTCCAAACCGTCAAAAAGGCTAATTTGATTCAATGTGAGTGCCGGATCTTCATAGATTACAATAATACTCCATCCTCCAAAATTAGTTGTACCGCCACAATAGGGGCCTATAACCGCTGTCAAGTCCAATTCAGAAAGAGTGAACTGGCCCGTACCGGTAACTAAGGGGCTCACATCTGCATAGGCAGCGAAATAATTAAGTCCGGTTGCCGCAACAAGACTAAAAGTCCTTTGGGCACTCACCGGAGTACCGTTCAATTCTACATCAAAATCACCATCACCAGGTCCAGCCCAATACAAATGAGCAGAAACAATGGTTTGATTAGGAAACAAGGTAAATCCAGCCGTACTCTCTGTGAGAATAGTACAAGCGCAAGTACCACAATTTTCCTCTTCGTTTAGGGTATTCCCAAAAGCTGTAAAATCATAGCGTCCATTGAACTGTTGAAATAAATCAATGGCCTGCGAAAAAGTTAAGGTGGGGATGAAAAATAATAGGACAAGTAGTGCTTTTTTCATAATAGTTAGTAGGAATAAGTGTGGAAATTAAGAAATTTTTATGACTTCAAAGAGGTTCAGTTCTGCTAAAAACCAATTCGTTATATTTTTATGAGATTATCCTTATGCGTATCTTTGCCCATTGTATTAAAAAAGTGCAGAAAAGTTGTTATATGGATTTAGAAAAACAATTGAGTGAAATAGAAGCTTTGGGGAATGATCATGTGGGTAGTTCAGGTGATACACCATTGAGGGCTGATGCCTTTGAATTGAGCGATATAGAGAAGATCGCTTCTATAAAAAAAGACGTAACTCATATTTTGGAAACTTTGGGTATGGACCTTACAGATGATAGTCTAAAAGGCACACCGTCCAGGGTAGCAAAGATGTTCGTTCAGGAGATATTTGGAGGATTACACCCCGATAGAAAACCAAAGGCCTCAACCTTCGAAAACAAGTATAAATATGGTGAAATGTTGGTTGAAAAGAATATCACTCTTTATTCAACCTGCGAACATCATCTTCTTCCTATTGTTGGAAAAGCGCATATCGCTTACATTTCTAACGGTACGGTAGTTGGATTGTCTAAAATGAATCGTATTGTAGATTATTACGCCAAAAGACCTCAAGTTCAGGAGCGACTTACGATTCAAATTGTAAAAGAACTACAGGAAATAATGCGAACCGAAGATGTGGCCTGTGTAATTGACGCCAAACATCTTTGTGTGAATTCAAGAGGAATTAGGGACATTGACAGCAGCACTGTTACGAGTGAATTTGGTGGTAAGTTTAAAAATCCAGAGACCCGTCGTGAATTTTTAGATTACATCAAGCTCGAAACCGAATTTTAGAATACCTTTAATCTCCATACGAAACATCAATTTTCTTTCGAAAGATTATGATTTTAGCCGAACACGAAGAATTATCTATATATAATTCACTTACCAAAACAAAAGAATCGTTTAAACCTATTCACCCGGGAGCCATTGGCATGTACGTTTGTGGACCTACGGTGTATAGCAACGTGCATTTGGGAAATTGCCGTACATTCTTGTCGTTTGATCTGGTATTTCGTTATTTGAAGCATCTCGGCTTCAAAGTACGTTATGTTCGTAACATTACGGATGCTGGTCACCTGGAAAATGATGGTGAAAGTGGGGAGGACCCTATTCTAAAAAAGGCGCGTATTGAGCAACTGGAACCTATGGAGGTGGTTCAAAAATATGCCGTCGACTTCCATAATGTGATGGCAAAGTTTAATGCCTTCCCTCCTAGCATTGAACCTACCGCCACAGGACATATTATTGAGCAAATTCAGATTATTGAAAAGATCATTGCTGAAGGATATGCTTACGAAAAAAATGGAAGCGTCTATTTTGATGTCGTGAAATTCAACGAAGACCATACCTATGGAAAATTGAGCGGTAGAAAGCTGGAGGACATGATCGCAAACACCCGCGAATTGGCTGCCCAAAGCGAAAAAAACAACCCTCAGGATTTTGCGCTTTGGAAAAAGGCTGAAGCACAGCATATTATGCGTTGGCCCTCTCCATGGAGCGATGGCTTCCCAGGTTGGCATTTGGAATGTACTGCTATGAGCACCAAATATTTAGGTAATAATTTTGACATTCACGGTGGTGGAATGGATTTAAAATTCCCACATCATGAATGTGAAATTGCTCAGGCCGAGGCTTGTAATCACGAGTCACCTGTAAACTATTGGATGCATGCCAATATGCTTACACTGAATGGGAAAAAGATGTCGAAATCTACTGGAAACAACATTTTACCTAATGAATTATTTAGCGGGGAAAATAAAATATTAAGCAAGGCTTTTTCTGCTCCTGTCGTTAAATTTTTCATGTATCAGGCCCATTATCGAAGTATCTTAGATTTTTCTAACGACGCTTTAGAGGCTTCGGAAAAAGGGTTTAATAGACTCATGGATGCCTATAGAACATTGAATAGCCTAGAGGCCGGTGGCAGCAGCAATTTTGATGTAGTCCTTTGGAGAAAATCCTGTTACGATGCCATGAACGATGACTTTAACAGCCCTATTCTTATCGCTCAACTATTTGAAGGTGCCAAGCAAGTCAATGCGATCAAGGAGGGAAACACGAGCTTGACCGCAGCGGATCTTGCGTTGTTAAAAAAGACCATGCATGAGTTCTTGTTCGACGTGCTGGGATTAGTAGATCAAGCCACGGAAAGTGGAGATCAAAATGCGGATAAACTAACGGGAGCTATTGACTTACTAATTAGCCTTCGTGATCAGGCGCGCGCTAATAAGGATTTTGCAACAAGTGATAAAATTAGAGACGATTTACAAGAAGTTGGAATTCAACTTAAGGATGGCAAGGACGGCACGACCTATTCCCTATCTTAGACAATTCAGAACCTAGATTCGGGAACCATTCCTGTTTCTTTATTTCTGAACCTCGCTTCGAAATGAAAAAAATTCTTACATACCCATTTATCCTACTCATCAGGATCTATCAGCGAGCGATCTCACCACTTCTCCCATCCACCTGTCGCTACAGCCCAACTTGCTCGCATTATACAGTCGAAGCGCTTCAAAAACACGGTTTATGGAAAGGAAGCAAACTTGCGATCAAGCGCATTGGAAGCTGTCATCCCTGGGGCGGAAGCGGATATGACCCGGTCCCGGACTCAGAACAAAACGGGTTAGAAAGAACAGTCCATAAGTCTGAAAAAGAAAAGAAATAATTAACAATTATTCCTGTTTCCTTTTTTATATTTACCGAAGTACAGCAACACAGTTTGTGAAGAGGTGCGATCGTCCATTAAAGTTAATACACTTATGGACTCTTATTAAACTAACAATCTATGCACTTTTTAAGTTTTCTCTGGGATCCTAGTGAAGGAATTAACCTTGGATTTTATACCATACAATATTACAGTCTCATGTTTGTCATTGCCTTTATTGTGGGATGGTTTATCATGAAAAATATTTATAAGAATGAAAAAGTGTCCTTAGCAAAGCTAGACACTTTATTCATTTATATGGTGCTGGCTATTCTCATTGGCGCACGCCTGGGACATGTTATTTTTTATCAATCTGAATTAATCACAGAAGACTTCTTTTCTATCTTTTTACCCATTTCTACGGTAGATGGAATTAAATTCACCGGATTTAGAGGTCTTGCCAGTCATGGAGCGGCCATTGGAGTGATCATCGCCATGTTCATATACAGTAAAAAGGTACTTAAAGAGCCCGTTTTATGGATACTGGATCGTGTGGTTGTGCCTGTGGCATTTGGAGCGATTTTGGTGCGTTTCGGAAACTTTATGAATTCTGAAATCGTAGGAAAACCAACGAACAGCGATTTTGGCGTAGTATTCGCCAAATTAGGAGAGGATTTTCCGCGTCACCCCGCTCAATTGTATGAAGCATTTGGCTACGTATTTGTGTTTCTGTTATTGTTTTTGGTGTATTGGAAAACCGAAAAAAGGAAACAACGTGGCTATTTATTCGGATTATTTTTAATCGCATTAATGTCCGTTCGGTTCGTTGCCGAGTTTTACAAAAAGAGCCAAGCCGGTTTTGAGAATATGGAACTATTTAAAGACACCCTGTCCACTGGACAATGGCTTAGTATTCCCTTTATATTAGTGGGTATTTATTTTATGTGGCAATCCAGCAAAAAGAAAATTGAATAATATGAAAAAAAGAATGATTGCGGCCATTCTTATAGGCATGATGCTTCAGTCCTATGGTTGTAAGGACAATTCGGACAAGAAAATACTTACCAAGGAGGTAACTTTTACCAAAGAAGGTGAGTTAACACTGAAAAAAGCAGCGACAGACTCGGTGGTAGCACAGTTGGAAATAGAATTTGCAGAGTCCGAATACGAGACGCAAACAGGCCTAATGTATAGAAAATCTATGCTCCCCAACAGAGCGATGTTGTTCATTTTTGAAGATGAAACGCGACGTTCTTTTTATATGAAGAATACGGAGTTTGCCCTGGACATTATCTATATCAATTCAGAATTAAAAATTGTTAGTATTCAGAAAAATGCAAAACCATTTGACAAAAGCTCTCTTCCTTCGGAAGCACCCGCGAAATACGTTTTGGAGGTTAACGCCGGACAAAGTGATCAATGGGGAATTGAGGCGGGAGATGTAATTCAATTCAGTAAAAATTCAGAATAAAAAAAGGTTTCAAACGATCGCAATAAAAAATCGCACCCATCCCATATTTGATATACCATAAAAAACCCGCTTCCATGAGAAAGCGGGTTTTTTTTGTTATACTGAAGCAAAAGTATTAGGCCTCAACTTCAGGTTCTTCTTTTTTATCCTTAAGGTCAATTCCTCTTTTCTTAACCGTGTCGTAGAATACCGGAGTCGCAATGAATAAGGACGAATAGGTTCCTACAATAACACCAACGATCAAGGCGAAGATCAATCCACGGATAGATTCAGCTCCCAGAATGAAGATGGTCAATAGCACGATCAACGTGGTCATGGAGGTATTTAAAGTACGGCTCAATGTACTGTTCAATGCCGAATTGATAATTCGATTCATCTTCCATTTCTCATGCTCATTGAAGAATTCTCGAATACGGTCAAACACAACCACGGTATCATTCAACGAGTAACCAATTACCGTCAAGATAGCCGCAATAAAGGACTGCCCGATCTCCATATTAAACGGCATGAACTTATAGGTTAATGAGAAGATTCCTAATACAATAAGGACATCATGGAACACCGCCGCAACGGCTCCTAAACTAAATTGCCATCTTCTAAAACGCAACAGGATATAAAGGAACACCACAACCAATGAACCCAATACTGCCCAGAACGATGATTTCTTGATATCATCCGCAATGGTTGGACTCACTTTATAGTAACCCATACGCCCGGCAGTCTTTTCTTCTTGATCCGAAGTAAAATCTTCAAATGTCATACCTGCCGGTAAATTAGGCTTCAATGTTTGGAACAATAGCTGTTCTATTTCAACATCTACCTCCGTACCAGATTCGTTTACCTTATATTTTGTGGTGATCTTTAGCTGATTGTCTCCACCATAGGTTTTGGCCTCTGCACTACCATAAGCCGCCACAAGGTCGTTTTGAATATCTAAAGCATTCACATCCTTATCGAAACGAACGGTATACGTACGACCTCCAACAAAATCGATCCCCTGGTTCAATCCAACTGTAAACAACGATCCTAAACTAACCGCAATCAATATACCAGAGATCACGTAAGCGACCTTACGCTTCTTGATGAAATTAATATTTACATTCCTGAATAAATTCTTCGTCATTTTAGTAGAACACGTTAATGACTTTCCATTTTTAGTGTAATTATCGATGAATAATCTGGTAATGAAAATTGCGGTAAATAAAGAAGTAGCAATACCAATTAATAAGGTTGTTGCGAAACCTTTAATAGGGCCAGTACCGAAAACTAATAAAATAAGTCCCGTTAACCCTGTTGTAATGTTGGCATCCAAGATCGAAGATAAGGCATTACTAAATCCGTCATTGATAGAATCTCGTTGCGATTTCCCTTTGGCCAACTCCTCTCGAATACGCTCAAAGATCAGTACGTTTGCATCTACCGATATACCAATGGTCAATACAATACCGGCGATACCAGGCAGGGTCAATACGGCTCCAAGACCCGCCAGGACTCCGAAAATAAATACGATGTTAACTACTAAGGCAACATCGGCAAATGCTCCTGCTTTTCCATAGTAAAAAATCATCCAAACCAATACGAACATTAAGGCAATAATAAAGGACAGAATCCCACTGTCGATGGCTTCTTGACCTAAGGTAGGTCCAACCACCTCGGCTTGAATAATATCTGCTGAAGCTGGTAATTTACCTGCACGAAGTACATTGGCCAAATCTTCTCCTTCGGCAATTGTAAAGCTTCCAGAAATTTCACTTCGACCACCGGAGATCTTTCCGTTATTAATTCCTGGTGCCGAATACACCACATCATCCAATACTACGGCAATCTGAGTCTGCTTTTCATAAGCTTCTTCGGTCATGTCCTCCCAAATCTTTGCTCCCGAACCATTCATTTGCATGGTCACCGAAACTTCTCCAGATGGCGTATAAGATTGCTGTGCATCGGTGATAACACCTCCGCTCAATGGTGCCTTATCCTCACGGTTACCCGCCAAGGCGTAGAGGCTTGTAATTTCTTCTTTTAAAGTTTCGTCGTATTCTGGAATGCTCCAAACGAACTTAGCGTTACGTTGGTCTCCAGTTAATAACGCACGCACTTGAGGCATACGTAAATAACTATTGATGGTAGCTGTATCGGCCAATTTAAAAGATAAAATCCCTGGGTTGCTGGCACGTTGTGCTGTTGCCAGTGAAGTGATAGGATTGTTATTGGCTAAGTCATCTTCGCCTTCTACATTCTCTCCACCTAAAAGATCGGTAACGGCGTCACCCGTGGTGTCTGTGCTATCTGTTACCTCTTGATTTTCTCCTTCTTCACCTTCGGTCTCCACCTTCTTTGGTGCAAGAATCTCAGCAACTTTTTGATCTGCTGAAATAATAAAAGGAAGCATAGATTCGGTTTTTAGAACATCCCAGAATTCTAAAAGGGCAGTTCTTTGAACCAATTCGGTCACACGTTTTACATCCTTCGCTCCGGGCAATTCAACCAGAATTCTTCCTGAATTCCCTAAACGCTGAAGGTTAGGCTGCGTTACCCCAAACTTGTCGATACGCTTTCGAAGTACTTCAAAAGCAGACTCAATGGCTTCGTCTATTTTTCTTTCAAGAACCGATTTTACCTGATCATTGGTATAGTTACTTTCTATCTGTCCTTCTAAGTTTTTATTAAAGAAAATCTCTGGAGAGGCAAGTCTGTTATCTCCGGGAAGTGCTTCAAAAGCGCTAAAGAAAGACTCTAAATAAGTTTCCTGCTCTGAAGTTTGACGTGTATCGGCACCAGCTATGGCTTGTGTAAACGCGCCGTTTTTGGTATTGTTGGTCAAACCACTAAGAATATCTTTTACGGATACCTGAAGAATAACGTTTACCCCACCTTCAAGGTCCAGACCTTTTTGAAGTTGCTTCTCCTTGGCCGTTTTATAATCGATCCCCAAAATTTGAGGTACGGTATTGATTGAATCCAAATAACTGGAATATGCAGTCGCCCGTTCGGTCGGTTGATCTGCTGGAAATTGATCGTGTGAATATGCCTTGGCATCTTTTTCCACGTTGCTCGCAATAAACGTATATGACAGTTGGTATAAACTTACCAGGCCAAATAGTAATGCAAACACTGTAATTAGTCCTTTATTTTGCATGCTGATTTATTTTGTTGTCAAATTTTTAAAAACGAGCAAATATAGACTTTACCCTATAATCCGACAATTATTATTAATGATTAAATATGAATTTTGAAGCTTTTCTTTATGAACAACAAAAGCTGGTTTTAAAAAGTG
>JBCCIJ010000061.1:0-10227 GCA_039028295.1 Bacteroidota bacterium | reverse complement strand
TTTAGTATAAGCGTAATATATAGGGCCATAAATAAGTCCGAAGAAAGGTCCCAATAACATTTGATCTCCGTCTGCATGTTTTTCAAAGAGCATATAGCCAAAATGAAAAATAAGAACTAGACAAATTGTAATAAGGATTTTAGCAAAAAGGGGTTTGGATTTCTTATTAAAAAGTAAAGACGCACCAAATACCGAAGATTGATATATTATTAGAATGCCTAAAATATCTGTTATCGTTAATGACATACTTTACTAAGAATATGCGATGTTTTTATATTGTAAATCATGCTCCCTCAGGCAATGAATGGCCATGTGCTTGCGTATCATTCCGATGCCCGTTTCAACACTAATTAAGCAAATACAAACTGAAAAGAAAATGCACAATTTTTTTGTAAGTAGTTGGTAACTAGTAATGAAATAGGTCGGTTACTATGCTTTCGTGATGGTTTTCTAAAGTTTCTTTATCATTCAATGTACTCTCGAGCCTAATCCTTTTTCCAAAAGTACTAAACCTGGATCACTCCCAAATTAAACGCTTTCTCTATAGGAGCGTGGTTGGCGGCATCAATTCCCATAGAGATCCAGGTGCGGGTATCTAGCGGGTCGATGACCGCATCTGTCCAAATTCGGGAAGCGGCGTAATAAGGGGAGATCTGATTGTCATAACGCGCCTTAATTTTATCATACAGCTCTTTTTCTTCTTCTTCGGAAATATTTTTCCCTTGCTTTTTTAACGAAGCCGTTTCTATTTGCAATAACACTTTGGCAGCACTATTACCACTCATCACGGCCAGATTTGCACTGGGCCAGGCCGTAATCAATCTAGGATCATAGGCTTTGCCGCACATGGCGTAATTACCCGCTCCGTAGGAGTTACCAATAACAATAGTGAATTTAGGCACCACACTATTGCTTACCGCATTCACCATCTTGGCGCCGTCTTTAATAATCCCACCATGTTCGCTTTTACTTCCCACCATAAAACCAGTCACATCTTGTAAAAACACCAAAGGAATTTTCTTCTGATTGCAATTGGCAATAAATCGAGTGGCCTTATCGGCGCTATCGCTATAGATCACTCCGCCAAATTGCATTTCACCTTTTTTGGTCTTTACCAATTTTCGCTGATTGGCCACAATACCAACAGCCCAGCCATCTATGCGCGCATAGCCCGTGAGGATGGTTTGACCATAACCTTCTTTATATTCTTCAAAGTCACCCAAATCCACCAAGCGTTTGATAATCTCAAGCATGTCATATTGATCCGCTCTGGATTTGGGAAGTATTCCATAAATATCCTCTTGCTTTTCAATGGGTAATTCGGGTGTAATACGGTTGTATCCGGCAGGGGTATAGTCTCCAATTTTGGAAACAATATTTTTAATGGTGTCCAAAGCGTCCTTATCGTCCTTGGCCTTATAATCGGTAACACCGCTTATTTCACAGTGCGTCGTTGCTCCACCCAAAGTTTCATTATCAATGCTTTCACCAATAGCCGCTTTGACCAAATAGCTGCCTGCCAAAAAGATACTTCCTGTTTTATCCACAATCAAGGCTTCGTCACTCATGATGGGAAGGTAGGCGCCCCCTGCCACACAACTGCCCATAACGGCAGCAATTTGAGTGATTCCCATACTGCTCATCACCGCGTTATTTCTGAAAATACGTCCGAAATGCTCCTTATCCGGAAATATTTCGTCCTGCATGGGGAGATAAACACCAGCGCTATCTACCAAATAAATAATAGGCAGTTTGTTCTCCATTGCGATTTCCTGAGCGCGGAGGTTCTTCTTTCCCGTAATGGGAAACCATGCTCCAGCTTTTACCGTGGCATCGTTCGCCACCACAATACATTGCTTTCCTTGTACATAACCTATCTTTATTACAACACCACCGCTAGGGCAGCCTCCGTGTTCCTCATACATACCTTCTCCGGCAAAAGCACCTATTTCAATACGTGGTTTCTTGGGGTCCAGTAAGTAATCGATCCGTTCTCTGGCCGTCATCTTTCCTTTGGCATGATGTTTTTCGATACGTTTTTCGCCACCTCCCAGTTTAACTTTTGAGAGTTTACGGCGTAATTCTGAAAGGAGGAGTTTATTGTGGTCTTCGTTTTTGTTGAAGTCGATATCCATGAAGCAATCAATTTGCCCAAAAGTACAAAATCTCTATCTATTTGAAAGGGTGGAAGCTCGCTATTCTTCAAAAATATGCCATGGAATTATTTTCCTAGGAAAATAAAATTATTTGTTGTAGCTTTGTACTCTAATTCAAACAAAAACAATGAAAAATATTTTAGCCTTTGCAGGAAGTAATAGTAAAAACTCAATAAACAAGCGTTTAGCAACCTATGCGGCCCATCAAATAGAAGGTGCCGAAACAACGGTTATCGATTTGAACGATTTTGAATTACCTATGTATGGAATTGATCTGGAAAACGAACATGGTATCCCAGACAACGCACATCGGTTATTGGATCTCATAAAAAATTCGGAGGGTATTGTATTATCGCTGGCCGAACACAATGGTTCCTATGCCGCTGTATTTAAAAATGCCTATGACTGGATGTCGCGTATCGACAATAAGCTCTGGAGCGATGTTCCCATGTTGCTTATGGCGACTTCACCAGGTGGAAGAGGAGGTGCGTCAGTGTTGAATACGGCCGCCAATGGTTTTAAACATCTTGGAGGGAATGTAGTAGCTACTTTTTCGCTGCCGAGCTTTGGAAGCAATTTTTCTGAAGTGGGAATAACGGATTCCGATTTAAACATTCAGTTGAATACGGCCATCGCGACCTTAACAGCGGCTATTTAAACAAGAACTATGGGAGATCTTTCGAAGGACATCAATACCACTTTTCCGAATGATAAGGTGAAAGCCTTGCTAAATATCATCTATACAGCCAATTGGATTAGTAGTAAGCAGAACACCTTTTTTTAAAGAATATGGTTTGTCACCACAGCAGTACAATATCTTACGGATACTTCGAGGTGCTGGAAAGGCCATTACCGTACAAACCATTAAGGATAGAATGCTGGAAAGAGCCCCCAACGCAACACGCTTAATGGATAAGCTCTGTGCGAAAGATTTAATTGAACGTGTAGCCTATGCCAATGATCGGCGGGTGGTGCAGATTGCAATTAAAAAACAAGGTTTAAGCCTTTTGAAGGAGATTGACGCCAGTTACAGGGAGGATATTTTGAGTAATCTGAATTTGAAAGAAGCAAAAACCTTAAGTGATTTATTAGATAAAATTAGATAAAGAAGAAAGGAAAGTAAAATGAAACTAAATGGAATAAAAAAAGTAGGTAGAAGTGATTTTGTGAATATGGGCCCCATTAAATTGAGACAGCCCGTACCCACCAATGAAATTGACTTAATAGACCCCTTCGTGCTATTGCACCATTACGGTCCCTACCCAATCAATGAATTAAATAACCCCTTCGATCTGGGCCCTCATCCACATCGAGGCTTTGAGCCTATCACCTTTTTAATTGATGGAGAGCAATTGCATCGCGATTCGCTGGGTAATGAGAGTGTTGTAAAATCGGGCGACGTGCAATGGACCACCGCTGGTCGAGGGATTATTCATGCCGAAGGCCCTACGAAGGAGTTCGTGAAGCGAGGAGGAAACCTGGAGGGAATACAGTTATGGCTCAATTTGCCGGCCGAAAAGAAAATGATCCCTGCCAATTATCAGCATGTAGCCAACGAGGATTTTCGTGTGGTGACATCGGAAGATGGAAAGGTTCGAACTCAAATAATCGCAGGTGAATTGAATGGAACCTATGGACGGATCGCCACACAAACACCGGTGAATGCTTTTATGATCGATATAGAAGCAGAAGGAACTACGGAGATCGATATCCCAAACACACATCAATCTTTACTTTATTTGCTGAAGGGAGACGTGATGATCAATGGTTCGGTAGCTTTAAAATACAATGAGGACCAATTGGTTTGGTTCGAACAAGACGGTGAAGGTTTTTCGCTATCCGGGAACCAAAGTAGTAAGTTGTTGCTTTTATCTGGAGAGCCTTTTCATGAAGAAGTAGCAAGCTGGGGACCGTATGTGATGAATAACCAAACTGAAATCATGGAAGCCCTTCGCGATTATCAGCAAGGGAAAATGGGATTTCTTCCCGCCTAGAATTAAGCAGCCAACGGGCTGCTTTTTTTATAGAAAAGTCCGATATTTGCCTTTGCCTCCCGCTTACTGAGGTATATTGAATCTAAACTGCGTGAGGGATTGATGCGGCATCCCTTCTTTGCTGCCAAAAGCAGCCAAGGAGGATACAGCGGAAAGCCCGGTCTCTCTTTGGCTCTGAGGTATGAAGAGCGAAAGAGAGGGACGCCAAAATTTAAGAATATGATGAATAAGAATACGGTATTAGCTTGGGCCACCTTTATTATGATTTTTGTGGGCTGCGGGCTAATTGCACTAGGAGCTTTTAAGTATGACGATGTAGCTGGTTGGGGCTTTGCGGCCGTAGGTATTGGTTTTTTTGCCATTGCCTGGGTTTTCAACGCGCTCAAAGGAAGAGTGTAATCTTCCATCGAAAGCATACTTTTATAAATAATTTGACCAACAACAGATCGTATAGATCGACAAATCAACCAAAAAAATGTCTGACGATAAGAAAGTAATTTTTTCCATGTCGGGTTTGACCAAAACCTTTCAAAACGCTCAAACTCCAGTTCTAAAAAATATTTACCTCAGTTTTTTCTACGGAGCCAAAATTGGAATTCTGGGTTTAAACGGTAGTGGTAAGTCCACGCTCATGAAGATTATCGCAGGGGTGGAAAAAAACTATCTGGGCGATATCGTATTTGCCCCTGGCTATACGGTAGGGCTTCTGGAGCAGGAACCGAAATTGGATGAATCCAAAACAGTGATGGAGGTTGTGCGCGAAGGTGCGGCCGAAACGGTTGCCATTCTGGATGAATACAACAAAATTAACGATATGTTTGGCTTGGAGGAAGTTTACAGCGATGCCGATAAGATGGAAAAACTGATGGAACGCCAAGCGAAGCTGCAAGATGAGATCGATGCCGCCAATGCCTGGGAACTCGACACCAAATTGGAGATTGCTATGGATGCACTTCGCACTCCAGATGGCGATAAGAAAATTGGCGTACTTTCCGGAGGGGAACGTCGCCGTGTTGCCTTATGCCGTCTCTTGTTACAAGAGCCGGATGTGTTATTACTGGATGAGCCTACCAACCATTTGGATGCCGAGAGTGTTCATTGGTTAGAGCATCACTTGGCACAATATAAAGGAACTGTAATTGCGGTGACCCACGATAGATACTTTTTGGACAATGTAGCGGGTTGGATTTTGGAATTGGATCGCGGTGAAGGAATTCCATGGAAAGGAAATTATTCGTCCTGGTTGGATCAGAAATCTAAGCGATTGGCTCAGGAAAGCAAAACGGCGTCCAAACGCCAAAAAACGCTGGAGCGAGAACTGGAATGGGTACGACAGGGTGCGAAAGGCCGTCAAACCAAGCAGAAAGCTCGTTTGAAGAATTATGATAAATTAATGAGCCAGGATCAGAAACAGCTGGACGAAAAACTGGAAATATACATTCCTAACGGTGCTCGTCTGGGAACAAACGTTATTGAAGCCATTGGCGTGAGCAAAGGTTATGATGATAAATTATTATATGAAGACCTTAACTTTAATTTACCACAGGCTGGGATCGTAGGAGTTATTGGTCCCAACGGCGCAGGTAAAACGACCATTTTCCGAATGATCATGGGAGAGGAAACTCCAGATAAAGGAGAGTTTAAGATCGGAGAAACGGCTCAGGTGGCCTATGTAGATCAGGCTCACTCGAACATAGACCCAGAAAAGACCATTTGGCAAAACTTCAGTGATGAGCAGGACCTGGTAATGATGGGAGGGAAGCAGGTTAATTCCAGAGCCTACTTAAGCCGCTTCAATTTTAGCGGAAGTGAACAAAACAAAAAAGTAGCCATGCTGTCTG
Organism: Bacteroidota bacterium; assembly: GCA_039028295.1. Lineage (GTDB taxonomy): Bacteria > Bacteroidota > Bacteroidia > Flavobacteriales > Flavobacteriaceae > Aureisphaera. Next base: position 4,236 of record JBCCIJ010000061.1, on the reverse strand, counting down.
GTGGGGAACGAAACCGTTTGCATTTGGCCATGACATTAAAGGAAGAGGGCAATGTGTTGCTTTTAGATGAACCCACAAACGACCTGGACGTAAACACCCTTCGAGCTTTGGAAGAAGGTCTGGAGAACTTTGCGGGCTGTGCTGTGGTAATTAGCCACGACCGGTGGTTTTTAGATAGAATTTGCACCCACATCTTAGCTTTTGAAGGCGACAGTCAGGTATATTTCTTTGAAGGAGGATTTAGTGACTACGAAGAGAATAAAAAACAGCGTTTAGGCGGTGACCTTATGCCAAAGCGTATTAAGTACAAAAAATTGATTCGCTAATAACCGCCTATGCCACTTTCAAAAATTAAGGCTATTGCCTTTGATGCGGATGATACACTTTGGGTGAACGAAACACTTTTTCGTGATGCTGAAGCTGCTTTTTGTGTGCTTATGCAAGATTTTCTTACCAAAGAGCAATGCAATACGATGCTTTTTGAAATGGAAATGAAGAATCTGCCGCTTTATGGCTACGGGATTAAGCCCTTTACGCTTTCTTTAATTGAAGCGGCCATTGAATTCTCAAATGGTAAAGTGCCCATAGAAGTCATAGAGAAACTAATTGCTAATGGCAAGAAGATGTTGGAAGCTCCAGTTGTACTTATTGATGGTATCGAACATACTCTAGCGGCGCTGTCTAAAAAATACAGATTGGTCATGGCAACTAAGGGTGATCTTTTGGATCAGGAACGAAAGCTTATTAACTCTGGGCTGGAACCCTATTTTCATCACATTGAAATTGTATCGGATAAGACCGAAAAGCAATATCAGAAGTTGGTTAATCATTTAGATATTGATGTGGACGAGTTTTTAATGGTGGGTAATTCAGTTAAGAGTGATATCCTTCCTGTTTTGGCTATCGGCGGGCATGGTTTCCATATTCCGTTTCATACTACCTGGGCGCATGAAGAAGTTAAAAATCCCGTTATTCACGATAACTTCCGATTGCTCTCAACGTCTACCGAAATGTTGGAGTTACTATAAAAGTTCTTGAAATTTTTTTACATAAAGTCCAACGTCGCTACCATCTACCAGGCCATGATGCACATGCACAGACATAGGCATTGTTTTTCGACCATTTTTTTCTGTCATTTTACCAAAAGAAATTTTAGGAGCACTATCGGGATAGGAATAGCTCCGCGCATGCGATAAGGCGGTAAACTTTAACCAAGGAAGGGATGAATAATGAATTACATTCTCCATGGCTGCAGCTGGCCCAAGCCCCGCACTTTGGCGTATTTTTTCGGTTACTTTTAAGGCATGCGGCAGGAAAACGTTGAAATCGGCGTGATAATCCATATAGGAAAACCCAAAAGTGCCATCGGTTCGGCCGATCGTTGGAGAGGCATTAATGTGATCAAATTCAAACACATCGCCATCAATGATTCGTAATCGAAACGCTCTTACACTATTAGCTGCAACTAGCGATCTATGTAAGTAATTCAGAAAAAAGGAAGTGCCATTTTCTTTACTTTCATTATAGGTGTTTGTGCAATCCATCTGGACGGTGACACTGTGAAAGGGTTCATCAAATTGGCTAAAGAATTCGAAATGTTCTTTGCGATTCCAGTTTTCGAGGTCGATTTTAGTTTTCAATGTTTTACTGAATAATCAATTTTTTAGTATGTGTACCATTTGCTGTACCTATCTTTACAAAATAGATTCCCGAAGGTAGGTGCGTTACTGAAAATGTTGTGGTTGAAATAGTGCCTAGATCACCGCTAAAAATGGAGTTTATTTGCTTGCCCATTACATCAAACAACCCTATGGATCCTTGTCCCACCATGCGATGTTGCAAGGTGATTTCGCTGGTGGCAGGGTTGGGGTATAGGTTCAATTTAATTTCTTCGGAATTGAAATCGGCGGAGCTTAAGATCAAAGTGTCAAGATCGTAACGGTACATCGAGCGCCCATAAGTGCCGGCATACAGGGTATTACTGGGTGTATGAATTTTGATGTCTCTGGTAAGGGTAAGCGGCAGGTTATCACCTAAGATCGTCCAGCTGCCTCCATCGTTTTGAGAATACCAGACATTTAGGTCGGTGGCGGCAAACAACAGATCATGGGATGGATGCAAAACAAGATCGTTGACAGGTATGCTCGGTAAATTTCCGGATATATCTTCCCAGGTTTGTCCGCCGTCTTCGGTTTTAAAAACATGAGGTGTATAATCCAGCGTGGTATAACCGGAAAGTGTTACATAAGCAATGAGATCATCATCGGGTGACACGGCCAGTGACGTAATATATCGTTTAGGAAGTCCATCGCTAATATTTTCCCAGGTGATTCCCCCGTCAAAAGTGACGTTAACGTTTCCATCGTCACTACCTACATAAATAGTATTCAAATTATAAGAGGAGGAGGAAATAGCGGTAAGCGTTCCATAGCTCCCGGAGCCGCTAGGATGTTGCCCGTCGGTTAGATCAGGACTAATCACGGACCAACTTACCGCTCTGTTAGAGGTATAGAGACGGTTGGTTCCGTAGTACATAATTTCAGAATTGAAAGGGGACAATGCAACTGGTGTATTCCAGTTGTTGCGGTCTCCTCCGCTTATTCCATTAGTTCCATTTTGAAAGGTGAAACCACCATCTGTAGAACGACGCAGGTTTCCAAATTGAGATTCTCCGTAGACAAAATCATTATCGGTTGGATCCACTAGTACATGGAACCCGTCTCCGCCAATAATGGCATTCCAATCATTGGCTCCGCCTGTGAGTGTTCTAATGGTATTATTGTCCTGGGTTCCTCCGTAAAGCCGTTCAGGTTGTAAATTATCTACTTCAATATTATAAAATTGAGTAAGTGGTAGATTGGTAAACTTGTCAAAGGAGTCACCTCCATTTTCCGAAATATAGAGACCGCCGTCATTTCCAGCCAGAATCATATTGGTATTATTGCGAGAAATTGCCATGGCGTGATGATCCACATGCATTCCATTTATTTCGGACCAGTCACCACCGCTATTATTGGTTCTATAAAGGACCTGTCCGAGAACATAGACCTGCTGTGGATTGGTGGGATGAATGCGAATATTTCCGAAGAACCACCCAAAAGTGGCGTCTATAAAGCTAATTTCATTGAGCGTGACCAAAGTCCAATTGTCTCCATTGTCTGTAGATTTATATAGCCCATTAAAAACATTGGTAATAGGATTGGTCGTATACCTGGCATAAATGGTAGAAGGGTCAGATTCTGAAATGGCAATGCTAATGCGTCCCGTTTGAGTGCTTGGTGCCGGAAGTCCGTTGGCCGCACCCAATTCGGTCCAGGTATCGCCTCCGTCTAATGAGCGGTGTACTCCCGAAGTAACTCCAGCATAACTACGTTGCCATGGTTTCCGGCTCCTTTCCCACATTGCGGCGAAAAGAATGTCCGGGTTTTGGGTGTTGATAGCAATATCAATGGCCGCAGTCGAATCGGTTTCAAACAGTACTTGATCCCAGGTATTTCCAGCATCTACGGTTCTATAAACTCCACGTTCACTATTATAACCGTATAATTTTCCCGTGGCTGCGACAAAGACTCGGTCTTCATCCGTTGGGTCCACAACAATACGTCCAATATGATGTGATTCTTCCAAACCAATGGAGTTCCAAGTGGAGCCCGCATCACTGGAGCGATATATTCCATCTCCAAAAAAAGCTCCCGTATTTGAGCTTGCATTGGCTTCACCAGTACCAGCATAAATAATTTGACTATTGGAGGGAGCTATAGCCAAATCACCGATGGAAGCTTTTGCAATGTCGTCAAAAACGGGAGTCCATGAGCTGCCACGATCGACGGTCTTAAAAATCCCGCCCGAGGCCGTGCCCACGTAAAAAATGTCATCATCGTCTGGAGAGATTACAATGTCGGTAATACGCCCTCCAGTATTTAACGGGCCGATAAATTCCCAGGCACCACCACTTTCGTTTCGGCTTGAAAGAATATCTTTTGCCTGAATTTCGGCTTTTTTGATGGCCTCTTCATTGATATAATTATTGGGATAAGCCCGCTGATTATAAAAATATTCACCCGGATATTGTCGATTGAGCTCCTTCTGTGTTACCTCAGAAATGCCCGAATTGGGTACATCCACTTCCGAAGAAAATAATAAAATAAATGTTGAAGCAATTATGGCAATAACAGTGAAAACTCTCAATTTCATAGAACCATGCTTTACTTTATTTTTATATTTTATAAATCAAAG
>JBCCIJ010000060.1:0-10247 GCA_039028295.1 Bacteroidota bacterium | reverse complement strand
CATGGCCATGTGGACACGACATGTACGGTCACGTAGATCTACGTGACAAAAAATCGCGCAAAAGTCGAAACAGCCTAGCCGTCCCAGCAAGGTGGTGGTTTTCGCGCTGCCACACTCTCATTATTTTTATTTATTCTAAATAAAAATTACATTTGTGCCGATTAAAAACAAAATACTATGAAATCCAACTTTATCTTTTACCTATCAATTTTCAGTTTAGTGACCTTCTGGTCTTGCTCAAATGATGATGAAACAACAACTCCAACACCCGATTTAATAGATAGAACCACGGTAGCTGCTAACTATGCCAATATTGTTCTAACCAACTATCAAGATGCTCTGGCCGATGCTCAGCTCCTAAAAGCTGCAATTGACGCCTTTGTAGCGGATCCCACCGAAACCAATTTTCAAGCTGCTAAAACGGCTTGGCTAAATTCTCGAGAAAGCTATGGACCATCTGAAGCGTTTCGTTTTGCAAACGGGCCTATTGACTCAGGGGATACAGAAGATATCGAGGGTTGGTTAAATTCATGGCCACTGGATGAGGCCTACATTGACTACGTGGATGGCGATGAAGGTTCAGGGTTCATAAATGATACCTCCTTTGAGATTAACAAAGCAAATTTAATTACACAAAACGGTGTGGATGGAGACGAAAACGTAACCATTGGATACCATGCTATTGAGTTCCTATTGTGGGGACAAGACCTAACAGATCCTAACTCTAATCAGGCTGGTCTTAGACCTTATACTGATTTTGTAGACGGTGGAACTGCCCAAAATCAAGACCGTAGAAGAGTTTATATTGCAGTTTGTGCTGAATTAATCATCGAACACTTACAAGTAATGGTAGATGAATGGTCAGGTAGCTATAAGAATACCTTTCTCGCTTTGAATTCCAATACGGCCATTGACAATATGCTAAGTAGTATCGCAGAATTGTCGAGAAGTGAACTTGCTATTGAGCGTATGGCAGTAGCTTTGGAAGAACAAAATCAAGAAGACGAACACTCTTGCTTTAGCGATAATACGCATAGAGATATTCGCTTAAATTGGAATGGTGTTGTTAACGTTTATAGAGGCACCTATGGTTCGATAAGCGGTAATTCTTTGCAAGATCTTATACAGGAAGCTGATGCAAGCCTTGCTGCTGAACTGAGCACACTTCTATCGAACGCAAGCACCACGGTTAATGCCACGGGAATTCCTTTTGACAGAGCTATTTCTGGCGGGGACTCAACTTCGGAAGGAATGAAGGTCCTTCAAGCCGTTCAGGCATTAGTTGCATTTGGCGATAAATTGTTGGAGGCGAGACCTGTTTTAGGACTCAACTAGTCAATTCCTCCAATATAATAATATTTGAAAAATATAGGGACACGGTCATTATAGGTATGACCGTGTTTACTACTTTTACAAAAGAAAGAAAATTATCCTATGAAAATGCGTGCATTGTCCTATTTGATTCTAGCGGCTTCCCTTGCCTGGATGGGATGCTCTAGTGACGATGATTCGTATGTTCCTTTAATGGCTGAAGAAAATGAGGAATTCTCGGGAGGAGATGTCACCAGTTTTAATTTCTCCGCAGAGGCGTTCGGTTTTGCAGCACCTGAACTGAGTTTTGATGACAGATTAAGATTTGGTGTGGGAAATTCTCTTTTTAACCAGAGTTGGGTTACGGCACCTTCCTCCACTACTGGTCGAGATGGGCTGGGACCATTTTTCAATGCTCGGTCATGTTCAGGGTGCCACTTTAAAGATGGTCGAGGAAGACCTCCATTAAATCAAGGAGAACGATCAAGCGGTTTATTGTTGCGATTTTCGTCATTAGCGATAGATGAATTTGGTTATGCTATTCCTGATCCGGTTTATGGCAATCAATTACAGGATAATGCCATTTTAGGTATTGAAGCAGAAGGTGAAATGAAAATTTCATATACCGCTATCACCGTTACCTATCCCGACGGCAATAAAGTGATTTTACAAAAACCTGATTACGACGTTTTAGACCTTGCTTATGGTCCCATCGCTGCCTCTACTTTAATTTCACCCAGAGTTGCCAACCACATGAGTGGATTGGGTTTATTAGAGGCTATCCCGGAAGCAACCATTTTAATGTTATCCGACCCATCCGATGCTAATGGTGATGGGATTTCAGGAAAACCAAATTATGTTTATAATGTTGCCACCGGTTCCCTAACATTGGGGCGATTTGGTTGGAAAGCAAATATGCCAAACGTTAACCAACAAGTGGCAGGTGCTTTTTCTGGAGATCTTGGTATTACCAGTAATTTATTTCCAGATGAATTTTGCCCTCCTCAAATTAATTGTAATGAAATTCCCAATGGAGGAACTCCAGAAATTCCTGATGAAAATTTAAGCAACGTCACATTCTATGCCTCAACACTTGCAGTTCCAGCACGGCGTAACTTTGATGATCCAAATGTACTAGAAGGTAAGGCTCTTTTTAATCAAATTAACTGCGCAGCCTGTCATATACCGAAGCTTGAAACTGGAGCACATCCTATTGATGTATTAGCAAATCAAACCATTCGACCCTATACAGATTTATTATTGCATGACATGGGACCCGAACTCGCCGACGGGGCACCAGAATTCGATGCTAACGGCAGAGAATGGAGAACACCACCACTCTGGGGCATTGGTTTGTTTGATGTGGTCAATGATCACACCAACCTGCTCCATGATGGTCGAGCTAGAAACTTCGAAGAAGCCATTCTATGGCATGGAGGTGAAGCAGAAAATAGCAAATTAGCCTTTATGCAACTCACCGCCATAGAGAGAAGTAAAATTATTGAGTTTTTAAATTCCTTGTAACATGAAAAAATACAACGCCTTATATCTTGCCTCGTTTATTCTTGTCTTAGCTATGGCTGCATTTCAAAGTTGTAATAAATCAGACGATGAAAACACACAAGGAATATCTATTGAAGAAGGAAGAAGTTTGCAATTAGAAAGTGTATTCGACCTAAATATTATCCCCCTACAAAATAGTCATATTGAAAGGGCGGATGCGTTAGTAGAAGCAACCAACACCTTCCTGTCGAACCCAAGCATGACTAGCTTACAAGATCTAAAGAATAGCTGGAAATCTGGTTTTTCCGTTTTCAAAGCTATTGAATGCTACAAAATTGGAACCGTACAAATCACCTTTGCTCATGGTGCCATACATCGCTGGCCGGCAGAAATAACTTTTATTGAAGACAATATTCAAGGAACAGCAACTATCGATGATGATTTTATAAATGCTATTGGAACCTCGTCCAAGGGATATGCTGCCATAGAATATCTCTTGTTTGCAGGCTCTGAAAGTGAGACGATAAAATCCTTTACTTCTGGCGATTTTGCAGTAAGACGCGGAGAATATCTTGCGGCTCTTGTTGAAAATTTAAAAAATCGAGCCGTTGATCTCAAGACCATCTGGACAGGACGTGAAAATGAATTCAAACAAAACCTGGGCTCAGGGGTTGCAGGAAGTCACAATCAATTGGTCAATGGGTATATTGCGCTTCTAGAGACCATGAAAATCCGTAAATTGGATAAAGCTTTAAATTCAAACCCTTACCAAGAAGAGCTGTTGGAAGCCTTTTACAGTGAAGAATCCCTTAATGCCTTGTCAGAAAACCTTGATATCTTGTGGCAAGAATATGCAGGAAATGGAACCAATCAGTTTACCATGAGCGATTACTTGATTGATGTACTCGATCAACAAACTTTGGACACTGAAATAAGAGAAGCGTTTCAAACTACAAGATCCTCATTCAACGCTATTCAAGGACCATTGAGAACAGCTATTATAAATCAGCGTCTCAATGTTGAGGAGTTAAGAGATCAAGTCATGAATCTCATTCGTTTATATAAAGTAGATCTTTCTAGTGCCGCCAATATTGTGGTTACCTTCAACGATAATGACGGTGACTCATAATACATAACATCCTTCCTTTCTGCTTACTGAAACATTATAACTTAAACTGAAGTGTCGTATACACTGAAATTGGCTCTGCAGGAATAATGCCCGGTCCGGGATATCCTGTAGCTCTCCGCGTAAAATAAGATTCGTCCAATAGATTGTTTACTCCAGCTTCCAATCGCCAGCGTTTGTATTGATAGGCCGCAGAAAAATCTAAGATACCATAAGAAGGTATTGCCCCTTCAATTCCTCTTTGGTTGTCATTAACATCTTGTTCTGCATTAGTTGCATCGGTGAATTGTTCACTTAAGAAAGAGTATTGTAAACCAAAAGAGAAGTCATCCCAACCAAACTTTAAACCCGTTTTCAGATTAACATCTGGTATAAATTCCACTTTGTTCCCTTCAACCCCCACAGATTCTGACCGTAAATACTCAGATTGAGTAAAAGCGGTGTTGACGAAAACATTGAGTCGATATTTTTCACGATCCAGTTGCAATGTACTTGCCAAATTCCAGTCGCCAAAAAGTTCTAGACCGTAAATAAAGGCATCTCCAATATTCCCGCGGCGACGCTTCACACTATTATCTGCGTCAACAAAAAGTACTTCACCTAATCGGTCGTTATATTGTAAACCAAAAATACTGGCATCGATGGAAAAGCTATTATTTACCCTACCTCTTAAGCCAATATCAGCTGTAAACCCTTCTTCATCTGAAATATTCTCATCAATAACAAATGATGGGTTGACCACACGAATGTCACTAAAAGTAACCGAACGATAGTTTTGGCTCACATTAGCATATAACTCCAATCCGTTTTCAAACTTATAGGCAGACCCCAACCCTAATAAAACAAAATTTCGTTCAAAGCTTCGATCATCTTGGACGGTTTCGTCTAAAATGACATTGCCTGCCAAATCCAAAACTATATTCTTAAAACTTCCTTCGCTTTCCGTTTTAATATATTCCCATCTAAATCCTGGGGTAACCGAGAATCTAGGGCTCAACTCCCAAATATTTTCTCCAAAAACAGCCAGGTTCTGGTTAGGAAAGTTGAAGGTAGATTGTCGTTCAAAAGCAGGAAAGTCTTCAGTACCAAAACGGAAATCCGGAGTGACACCATTGGAACCGGGTCCTTGTTGTTGATTATTATCCGCCCTATAGTATTTAGATCCTAATAATAGCACTGCGTTTTTCTGAAACAGCTGGTAACGAGTTAGTATACGCGCTTCAGCACCCCAATTGTTGAAGTCGTCTAAAAGTAATTCCCGCGGACCTTCAGTATCATCCGGTTGTGAGACCCTGTTCGTTCTAAAACCTAATGCACTTCGTGTGGCATTCAATCCAAATAATTGAAAACTTCCCTTAGTGTTCTTAGAAAATTCCTGATCTACTCGTACCGAATAAACCGTCCAATCTACATCAAACCAGTTCCTTGTTCGATTACTAAAATTTGGGTTTTCGATAAACTGTGCATCTGTAAGTCCTCCCGCCTGTTTGGACAAGTAGTTAAAAAATGATATTTCTCCGGATATTTTTGTTGACGGTGTTAACTGATAACCTAGATGAGCATGAAAATTCCTTCCGTTGAATTCGGAATTGGGTCTCCATCCATCCCCCTGTTTGTAGTTAAAATATGTGAAGTAACTAAACTTTCCATAGGTTCCACTTAAACTGTTATAGGAGGTGAGTAAACCGTACGAACCCGCCGTTTGTCTTGAAATCCACTCTATGGGCTTGTTTGGATTCGGTTTTTTGAATTTGAAATTTATCAGCCCCCCAAATTGTGTCCCATATTGAAGAGAAGCTGCTCCCCTAATAACCTGTATTTCCGACAAGGCTTCTGCGGGAGGAGTATAGTAACTTTCGGGGTAGCCCAAAACATCCGCACTAATGTCGTAGTTGTTCTGCCGAATATTAAAATTGGCAGATCGATTAGGGTCCAAGCCTCTTCCACCAATATTCAATTGAATTCCCGCATCACCATTTTCGTAAATATTAAGCCCAACAACCTGACTATAAATTTGTCTAGGAGCATTGGCGGCTAAATTACCGTTGATTCCATCCAGCAATACGACTTCGGTTTTTTTGCCTGCATAAATGGCCGTTCCTTCTACCTTTTTCAGCGAGCGAAGCGCAAAAATACGTTCTCTTCTTTGAGAAATGATCACCTCGGAGAGTTGTTCAGAAAGTGGATCCAAGGTAACCCGAAGCACTAGGTCTTCTTGAACAGTAATGGTTTGTTGATTTAATTCATAATTGAACCCAAATGCGACTAACTCATATGAACCTGATGGAACCAAATCGAATTGATACTCCCCTAAAGTATTGGTGATGGAGGACTTTCCTAATTCTTCGATGTAAATTTCTATATCCGACAAAGGAACATTATCAACATTAGTAATAACGCCACTTACAGAATACTGAGCAAACGTTGTACTTGAGATGAGTAAAAATAAAATACTAAAGGCCTTTAATTTCATCTTTAAATGGTAAAATCCAGGTTTTATGTTTAAACGATTCTTTCTCCTGCGCCAAATTTATAGTTGAATCTACAAATGGTGTACTAAGTCTGCCATTCAATGACACTTGCACTTCTCCATATACGGCTACCTCCTGATGTCCTTGACGCTCGAAATGGCGGCAAAGATAATGAGCATATTCCAGAATGAAGTCGGGTTGGAAGCTCATTTGTTTTTCCTGGAATGGTGTAAGAAAATCGCTGTTATCCACATAGAACCATTTTCCAGTATTACCATCTACAATTTTAAATTGCGCGTAGCCCGTTTTTTCCATTAACATGACTCGCCAAGAAAATCGGTAACCCTGTTCGGTCCAAAATAATTCACCAGGATATAGTAGATGTCGCCAAGGGAAAAGAAGTTGAACTATTAAAACCAGTGACACAACCACCAAAGAAAATTTAGGTATGTTTTTCATTTTTTTAGAAGAAACAATTGGCTCCTTTCTTAAAATGGCACTTGGATATCTGACAAGCTTTGCAATTAATCGACATATTTTTAAATGAAATTTCGCATCGAAAAATATAAGAGTGGCAACAATCATGATATATGGAAACATACCAATTGGAAAAAGCACTCGTGTTAATAAATGAAATATAACAACCAAAATAAATGCGAACCATCGGGTCGGTTTCCAAAATAGTAACAAAGGAATAAAAAGATCGTATGCAGCACCAAACCAACTAAAAGCATAGTGCACCCAAGGCTCTCCTAAGAGCCCGCCAATGATAGGTATTTCAAATTTAGAAGGCAGCCAAATTTTTAAGGGTAAGGCTTCCAGTAACCAATCGCTATTTAATTTGGCCAAACCTGCATAAACATAAACAATTGCCAAAAACAACTTTAGACAATCTATGGTCCATTTAGGGACCTCATAACTACCAAAGTCGGCTACTACCTTTCGTTGGTTTATAAGAACATCAAGAGAAAAATATTTATTGGCAGGAAGAAAGAGTAGAATAAAGGAAAGAACGCTAATAAAATAGTAATGATTTAGGTAGGTTGTCTTATCCATTAGTTCAATATATGTAAAACTCAAAAAGAACAAGAGCATCGCCCACCGATACTTGTATCCCACCATGACCAAAAGGCTACTGATGGCACACAAAATAAATATGAAATAAGTAGCAGAACCTATGGGCTTCACCCATTCAAATCCGAAGTAAGAAAAATGAAATATGGGCTCTAAATAAAGTGTTTCAATCCAACCATGGTACCAAAAACGCATTATACTAACGAACATTAATAAACCGAAAAAAATACGAAAGACCGCTAAAGGAGCGGCCTCTGTATTTTGGTTTACATATGAACGAAATAGTTTTCTCATAGTTTATTAGTCCCCATCGGCATCAACGAAATCGATACTAATACTCATGGCGCTCACCATATCAACTTTCAGAAGAGGCACTATTTTTTGGACTTCATCATAAGCCAGAAGCATTTGAGTGGGCGGTATGTTCTCCAATTCTAACTTAAAGGACTGTAATCCCTGAACACTAGACCGTGCCGTATTAATTTGATTGTTTAAAACCACACTCAAATTAGTACCATCTTTGACCGTATTCAAGGCGTTAAGATACGTTTTTAAGCTTGCGCCTTCTAATCCAGTTGTATAGGACTTTCCATTAAAAAAGTCCTGAAACGCATTTAATCCTTCTATGAAAAGTTGCTTAGAAATGGCTCCATTATATACGGCCTCGATGTTTTCTGGCAATACATTACCTGAAAACACCCCTAATGGTATACCCATTTTTCCAGCTCTTAAGTGTTTTTCAAAATAAAAAATATAATCGTTCACTAATTTATCCACCGATGCCGTTGCAGATGAACCTGCGTTTGCCACAAAAGTATCTCTGTAACCATTCTGCCATTCATTTTTTACTTGATTGGTGAGTGACTCCATATCATTAACCAGAGCCACAAGATAATTGCGATATACCTCTCCTTCATTGTTAACATACTTAGCTACGATAGCCTCTTCGTTATCTCCTAAACCATATAAAAGATAATCCAAAGCCGGGAAACCTTTCGCCGCTCTATTGGAAGGAAGATCCAAATTATAAGATCCACTTGCGATATTGTCCTCAATGAGCCCCACATTGGTTGGATATATATTCACATTAAGGCGAAGACCAACCACTTCCGCAGGACCAGATTCAAACATAGAAATTCGCTGCCAGGTCGTATAAGCTTCTAACCAGGAAGTTCGGAGTGCGTTTAAGTTGTCAACTGTAGGGGTGTTGTTAAATGCAGAAACGGATTGACTCAAACTACTAACATGGTCGGAAAAATCCACATAGCCGGGAATGATAATATTATCCGCCCAATTAATTAACAATGGAGCGCGATCAAAGTTAATCTCTTCTTCAGGTGGAGTTGTTCCTCCGTCATCAGAACTACATCCAATAGCAATTAGTGTTAGGGTGATCGACAATAATCCAATAATCTTTTTCATGGTATTTCTATTTATGTACAAAGGGAAGTCGCTTAAACAACTCCCCTTGCAGTTAAAAATAACTTTAACGACTAAAACAAATTATAAATAGCGAACAATTAACTATTAAAATTATTCTTTTGCTTGATTTACTGTAAAAGTAAATCTATCCGCAATAGCGATGGATATGGCATCAAGCGTTGCTGGAGTTACATCCCAAAAACCATTACCCGCACTTAGCTGATCTATAAATCCTTGTACTTCCGACCTTGTAAAATAAGGTGCGCTAGTGCCAGGCTTTCGCGTAAATTGTAGGCTATAAATAAAACCATATCCTTCTGATAGGTCATGAAAAGCAGAACCATATTCCGGATTGGTTTGGTCTATAGCATTTCTACCTTGTTGCAGATAATAAACGGCTCGTACTCCAATAACTTGAGAAAGTTTTTCTCTAAGTATTTCCGCCTGCTCGTCTCTTAACGTATAGTCTTTTCCAACGATGGCGGCTCTCCCAAGTTTAAAGGCGTCGAAAATATCATCTGCGATTCCTGTAAAATCGTCATCTCCTTCAACTCTTCCAATATATTTATTTAGGAAGCTATCATCTTGACCAATGGTAGGATTTGGATTGGCAGTATTGGCCGAAGTACCATAAAGATAACCGTATGCTTCGTCCCATTTATGCTCCATAGTAGTATATGGCTTATCCTCGGCAGTGGTATCATTATCATTTTCATCTACATTACTTCCTTCATCCAAAATGGAAGTGCTTAAGTAATTATTCAGGGCTTGATCCAACATCAATGCACCAATAAGCCCTTTGTTAAATGCTTGATTATATTCCAGCCCTTTGGCATTTACATATCGCGTACTGCTGCCATCGGCAATCTGACCCGCTACACCAGGTTGCGCTTCCTCATCTCTGGCAGGAAACACCTCCACCACCTGATCATTCAAAAACGCCTCAAATTCAGCCTTAATAGCAGCTGCCTGGGTTGCATTATTACCAAAATAATCTTTAGACGCTGCGGTTTTACTCTTAACACTTTTTGAAGAAGCGTTTAAATCTGGATCAGAGAAAGGCTCATTTTCATTGGCGAACATGTTCAATAAAGATTCAACTGTGGCGTTGTCAAAATCCTTCATGGCATCGATAATCTCTTCACTCATTAAGATTCTGGTGGTCTGTCCTGAAAAACTCACTGTGCTTTCTCCGTTTCTGGTAAACGTGTAAGACGCGGGAGCAATAATTTCATTATTTTCTTCTGGGATCACTTCCGTGTCATCGTCATTGCTGCAGGCTACAAGTGCCAAGCTACTAACAAAAAGTAAAAGTATCTTTTTCATGTTTTATTCTTATT
>JBCCIJ010000059.1:0-10356 GCA_039028295.1 Bacteroidota bacterium | reverse complement strand
TAAATAAAAATAATAACAATAATAATATCTCTTACGATTCGAACTTAAGTTGTAAATTTTAAGTTTCATAAGGTATTCTCGTACTTTAATGTTACATTTGCATGCAATTAAATAGTATCCACTTCCGGTACTTCGGAATTAAAATTTGATTGCATGACCGCACACGAAAACAAAATCCTAGGAGAAGGCCTTACTTATGACGACGTACTTTTAGTGCCTGCCTATTCTGAAGTTTTACCAAGAGAGGTTTCCATCAAGACCCAATTTACTCGTAATATAACATTGAATGTACCTATTGCCTCTGCTGCGATGGATACCGTCACCGAAAGTGCCATGGCTATAGCAATAGCCAGGGAGGGAGGTATTGGAGTATTACATAAAAACATGACCATTGAGGAGCAGGCCGCCGAGGTGCGTAAAGTAAAACGAGCGGAAAGTGGAATGATCCAAGACCCGGTTACCCTTAAAAAGGATGCGACAGTTGGTGATGCACAAAACACCATGCGAGAGTATAGTATTGGAGGGATTCCAATCACCAATGACGAAGGGAAATTAATAGGTATAGTGACCAATCGTGATCTCCGATTTGAAAAGAATTATGAACGACCATTGAGCGAGGTAATGACCGCAACCAATTTGGTGACGGTTGGAGAAGGAACTTCCCTTAAAGATGCGGAAATTATTCTTCAGCAAAATAAAATTGAAAAACTACCCGTGGTCAATGATCATGGCATGTTGTTAGGTTTAATTACGTTTCGTGATATTACCAAACTTACCCAAAAACCAACTGCTAACAAAGACCAATATGGAAGGCTTCGTGTTGCGGCGGCCTTAGGCGTTACGGGCGATGCCGTTGATCGGGCCGAAGCTTTAGTAGGCGCCCAGGTTGATGCAGTAATTATCGATACGGCTCACGGACACACCAAAGGAGTGGTGGCCGTTCTGAAGGAAGTGAAAGACAAATTTCCCGAATTGGATGTAGTCGTTGGTAATATTGCCACCGCTGAAGCCGCAAAATACTTGGTAGAAGCGGGAGCCGATGCCGTTAAAGTAGGTATTGGTCCCGGCTCCATTTGTACTACCCGAGTGGTTGCAGGTGTTGGGTTTCCTCAATTTTCTGCCGTTTTAGAGGTGGCCGCTGCCATTAAAGGAAGTGGTGTTCCCGTGATTGCAGATGGTGGTATACGCTATACCGGCGATATTCCGAAAGCAATTGCGGCCGGAGCGGATAGTGTGATGCTTGGTTCCTTGTTAGCAGGTACTAAAGAATCTCCCGGAGAAACCATCATTTATGAAGGAAGAAAGTTTAAATCCTACCGCGGAATGGGTTCTGTAGAAGCCATGAAAAAAGGATCCAAGGACCGTTATTTTCAAGACGTTGAAGATGATATTAAAAAACTGGTTCCAGAAGGGATCGTTGGGCGTGTAAATTACAAAGGCGAACTTTTAGAAAGTATGACTCAGTTTATTGGAGGCCTTAGAGCTGGTATGGGCTACTGTGGCGCCAAGGACATAGCGACTTTAAAAGAAACGGGACGTTTTATAAAAATTACAGCTTCGGGGATCAATGAAAGCCATCCTCATGATGTGACGATTACCAAAGAAGCTCCTAATTATTCAAGATAAATGAATTGAAGCAACCGTTATAAAAAAGGGCCTCCAATATGGAAGCCCTTTTTTATTTTGAACCAAAGAAAAAATTATTCTTCTTGTTTAATCTCAATACCTAGTTCTGCAAGCACAGCAAGTGTTAGGTCAAAACGATTGTCCACGTACACCACATCGTTATTTCGAGTAAATACCTGGGTATAAGCTCCGGCTTTTGCCACTTTCTCAAGGGCAATCCCTACCTTTTCATACAAGGGCTTTAGGTATTCTTCCTGTTTGAGAACAATGAGTTGATTTCCGTTTTGTTGAAACTTCTGAATATCAGATTCCATACTCAAAATCGAATCTTGTTGCGTTTTTTTCTGATTAATTGTGAGACTTGCCTCTGCTGCTGTATACGATTTAATGGCTTCTTGATAGGCCGCTAATTTTTTTTGTAAGTCGGCATCTAATCCATCACCATATTCCTTAACCTGTTTTTGCACACCCGTAAGTTCTGGCATTTTGCTAATCACAAAATCCACATCTATGGTACCCACCTTGGTCTGGGCAAATCCGGTGACACATAAAAATAAAAAAGTAAATTTCAATAACTTCATAATCGTAGGGTTTTATTGGTCGGGCAATATTACTATAAAATTTACGGTTTCTGAAAGATTTTATCAATATGTTAACTCAACTTTTTTTATACAAAATATAGTCGGTGCTTATTGGAACCACTCTGTTTTGCTTCAAAGTGGTAACTAATTGACCTCGATGATATGAACTGTGATTAATGATATGAAATAATATGTTTTCTACTGAATTGGAATAAGTATCGCCTTTGCTATCGGCGTAGCTAATAATATGGCTTAGCGGAGTATTTTTAACGATATCAATGCTCAATTCGTGGTTCTCTTCGTTCAAAAAATGAAGCCGTTCTATACCAAAGGTATCCCAAACCATCTGAGTGGGGGGTTGTCCTAAAATACGATAGTTCCAAATGTTTTGGGCGTTTAGAGTATGGCCAATTAAACGTTGCACTCTTTCAACATAGGAAGAAGGGGATCGTTCTATTTGGTCAATTATTTGGCCGTTACAATGATAATTGTATTCAAACTTGTTGATAAAAAAAGGAATCATGTTGTAGTTAGTTAATCGGTTAGTTTAGTTTTTAGAAAATAAAGAGTATTTTAAATTAAGGGTTATAAAGTTGTCCACGATTGGGTTTTAGTCGTTCGCGTAATTCATTCATCATCGATTTTTCCACTACGAGGTATGCAATATGATGCATTTCAGAGATTTTCTCTACCTGGCAGAGTGTGTGTTGTAATCCTTCGGCATCGGAAAACTCTTTTAGGTGAATCGCATGATGTTGTGCAATGGGAGCGGCGTTCGGGCCTCTAAAATCCCAAATTAGTTTGATACGTTCCATTTATTGTTCCGAAACTGAGGTTCCGTTTTCAGCAAAATGTTTAAAGTCGGTTAGGTACTTTAAGGACTGTTTTTTAAAGGCTCCCGGCATTAGAAAACCCATGACCTTCATTCCAAAGCCAGCAAATTGAAATTCGCTTTCACTTACCCATTTCGTTTTATTGGGTTCAATTTCATGGAAGAAATTGCGCTGAGCGTTATGGACGCCTTTGGTGTCATAATTGGCATGAAACTCCTCTGGGAATCTATTTTTGACAATGGTTTCGACCAAAACTAAATCTCTTTTGCCCATTTTGTAGGCTAACTCCATTTTGGCATTATCTTCACCGGGAGTGCCCTCCAATTGCTTAAAACTAACAAGACCTCTTTGCCAGTGTTTCATATTTTCTGCATTGTCCAGTTTACGGATTACCTCCTCCCGAGGGAGGTTGATAATAATTTCGGAGGTATATTTCATAGTACAGATTTAAAATTTTCAAGCCCTAATTTACACAATTTTCGGGAGATGCACCCTACGATAAAAAGTTTGATAACGTTGTGTTAACTCACTTGTGAAAACCCGAGTTTTTTATATTTTTGCTTCGCTTAAGTTAAACTTATCTGACTTTGATTATGAACAAATTTTTTATCCTATCATTTACCCTATTTTTTGTTGCTATTTCTGCCTCAGCTCAACAGAAAAAAGACATTCTTTTGACCATAGACGATAATGTGATTTTGGCAAATGAGTTCAAAAGAGTTTACAAAAAGAACTTAGATCTTGTTCAGGAAGAATCTCAAAAGAGTGTGGAGGGTTATTTGCAGTTATTCATAGATTACAAATTGAAGGTGGCAGAGGCCTACGATCAAGACTTTCATAACACCAAAAACTATAAGGAGGATTTTGCCAAGTATCAAGAGCAACTTTCAAGAAATTATATATTCGAAAACAAAGTAACTTCCGAATTGGCTCGCGAAGCCTATGACAGAGGCTTAGATGAAGTAAAGGCCTCTCATATCCTGATCATGGTGAACTATGATGCCGTTCCTCAGGATACCTTGGCTGCTTATAATAAAATAAAGGCCATAAGAGATCGCGCTATCAAAGGAGAGGATTTTACCGCTTTGGCCAAGAAGAACTCGGAAGAGCCTAACGCCGAAGAGAGGGCAGGGGATTTGGGGTATTTTACGGCCTTTTCTCTGGTGTACCCGTTTGAAACGGCTGCTTACAACACTGAAGTAGGAAAAATATCGGAAATTGTTCGAACCCAATTTGGATATCACATCATCAAGGTGCATGACCGAAGAGCAAAGGCCAGTGAGATAACGGTGTCTCATATTATGATATCCACCAGAGATACCACGAAAAGTTATACACCGAAGGAGCGAATTCAAGAAATTTATGCCTTGTTGCAACAGGGAGACTCTTTCGAGAATTTGGCCAAACAATATTCTGATGATAAAAATTCAGGAAAAAATGGAGGGAAGCTGCGTAGGTTTAGCAAAGGAGATCTGCGATCGGAAAGCTTTGAAGAGGCAGCTTACAATATTGAAAACCCCGGTGATATAACAGAACCGGTCCAATCCGATTTTGGTTGGCATATTATTCGACTGGAAGAGAAACATCCGTCACCTACCTTCGAAGAAAGGAAAGAAGTGCTAGAGCGTCGAGTTAAGGAAGGAAGTCGCTCAAAGATCGTCACCAATGCAGTGAACAAGAAGATTAAGGAAAAGTATGGATTTATTAAGGGTGAAGGCTATTCTCCCTTCTTTGATACTTATTTGCCTGAGAAAGTTCTTTTGCGAACCTGGGATTATGATACCATTCCCAGTGCAGAAAACAGTAGAATGTTCACCATTGGAGATCGTGAGATATCCTTTAATGACTTTGCGCAATACGTTGCCGCCAGACAAAAGACAAGTAAACCATATAAAAGTTTCGTTAAGCTTTTGGCGGACTATTATGACGAATTTGAGACCCTGGCCTTGAAAACATATTTTAAAGATAGATTACAATTAGAGAATGAAGAATATGCAGGCATCATTAGTGAATATCAAGATGGCCTTCTCATTTTCGATGTTATGAAAAAAAATGTTTGGAACAAGGCGAAAAAAGATACACTGGGACAGCAAAAATATTTTGAAGAAAATAGAGGGAAATACCAATGGAAGCAGCGTGTTAATGCAGAGATCATTGGAACTTCCAAATCTGAAATAAGCAAACAGGTGGAAGCCCTTCTAAAGCAAGGTAAAACAGGGGAAGAGATCAAAACGCAATTGAACGCCAACAAAAAAGTAAATGTCCTGCTCACCAAAGGAATTTTTGAAATCGATGAGAGAGAATTGCCTTCAGGTTTTAGCCCTCAAATGGGTGTTTCGAAAATATATACCGAAAATGATTCGTTTATAATAGTGAAGGTAGACGAAATACTTCCTGCCGGACCCAAGGAATTCGACGAAATAAAAGGAAGAGTCCTTAGCGATTACCAGACCTACGTAGAGAAAACATGGATGGATATGCTTAAAGCAAAATACAAAGTAGAGGTTAATCAAAAAACACTAAAAAAGCTCAAAAAGGAATTGAAATCTTAATGCATAAATTTTCCCCGTTTATCGTATTATCATTATTATGGCTTGCTTCTTGCGACTACTTTAAGCAAGAAGATCCACGTGTCCCTATTGCCCGAGTTAATGACACCTATTTATATGAAGAAGATGTTGCGAACCTGGTTTTCGATGCGATCTCAAAGGAAGACAGTGTTTTACGTGTAAATAATTACATTAATCGTTGGGCTACGCAGCAGTTAATGATCGATCAGGCCAAGATCAATTTGACAGATAAAGAGTTGGATGGTTATGATAAATTGGTAGATCAATATCGTATAGATTTGTATACCGAGGCCTATAAAAGTGGAATTGTATCGGTACAGTTGGATAGCACCATTACCCAACAAGAAATGGAGCTTTATTATGATGCGAACAAGGAAAACTTTAAGCTCAACGACCAATTAATCAAAGTGCGATATATACGGGTGGCCCCAAACTTTGGAGATGTAAATGATATTCAGGAAAAACTGAGACGTTTCGATGAAAGTGATAAATTGGAGTTGGAAGAGTTAAGTATCCAATTTCATTCTTATAACTTTAACGATTCTACCTGGGTGAAAAAGGAAAATTTAATTCAAAATGTTCCGGCGATCCAACACTCGGAAAACCAAGTGTTAAAAAAATCAAATTTTACACAATTACAAGACTCATTAGGAGTATATTTGGTGAAAATTGAGGATATACTGAATCGAAATGACACAGCCCCGCTATCTTTCGTAGGGCCAACCATCGAACAGATCATCTTGAATAAAAGAAAATTGGAACTCATAAAGAAATTAGAAAAGGACATAACAAAAGATGCGATTAAGGATAAAAAATTTGAGACCTTCACGAAGCAATAAATTACTCACTCTATTATTATTACTTGCCATTTCTGGCGTCCATGCTCAGGTAGTTATTGACAGCACTAATGTAATAAAAGACGAAGTTGATGAGTCAATGCTTAAAAAGGACACTGTAAAGACCTTTAAACGGTTTAAAGCGGAAGGGGTGTCTGCAGTGATAGGAGATTATGTAGTACTGGATAGCGATATCGACAAAAGTTACGTAGAGTTGAGACAACAAGGAATTTCTATTGAAGGAGTGACTCGTTGCCAATTGTTGGGTAAACTAATGGAAGACAAATTATATGCACATCATGCCGAACAAGATAGTTTGGTCGTTAGCGATGCCGAAATTTCCCAACGTCTGGATCAACAAATGCAATACATTATAGGAGAGTTTGGAGGAGACGAGGAGAAAGCAGCCAAGTTCTATAAAAAGAACAGCCTGGCCGAATTACGACAAGAGCTTTTTGCCACCAATAAAACACTTATGTTAGCCGGAGAAATGCAGCGAGAGGTGGTAAAGGATGTGGAGGTAACTCCCGAAGAAGTACGCGAGTTTTTCTTTTCGATTCCAGAGGATGATCGACCGTTTTTTAGTGCCGAAGTGGAAGTGGCGCAAATAGTGGTTGAACCAAAAGTAACAGAAGAAGCCGTGCAAGATGCTATTGATAGATTGAACGAATTTCGTACCGATATACTTGAGAATGGATCAAGCTTTGCAACCAAGGCTGTGCTTTATTCTAAAGACGGTTCTGCCAAAAAAGGGGGGTTAATAGAAGGAGTAAGAAAGAATTCGCCCATGGCAAAAGAGTTTAAAGATGTCGCATTCTCATTGTTAGAAGGGGAAGTTAGCGAACCTTTTGAAACAGAATTCGGCTGGCATTTACTAACGGTCGATAAGGTGAGGGGTCAAGAACTTGATGTACGACACATTATTATTTTTCCCGATGTTTCTCAAGCCACTATCGACGAAGCGAAGGCTAAGATCGATACCATTCGTTCAGAGATTATTAAAGGTAATATCGAATTTGCTACGGCAGCTCGTAAATATTCTGATGAAAAAGAAACGCGTAATAATGGAGGACAATTAGTGAACCCGGTTTCCTTCGATACTAGATTTGATCTCACCAAAATGGAGCCTACACTTAGTGCTCAGGTTTATAACTTAGAAGAAAACGAAGTTTCCAAAGTGTATACCGATAGAGATCGAACCGGACGCAGTGCTTTTAAAATACTTACCGTTACAAAAAAATACAAAGAACATCCGGCCGATTTCCAAAAAGATTATGAGAAAATCAAGGATTTGGCGCTAAAACAAAAACAAATACGAGTCATTGAAAAGTGGCAAAACAAGAAAATACAGGATACGTACGTAAATGTGAACCGAGACTACTACGATTGCGAATTCTCAAGTAATTGGATTAAAAATTAATAACACGACCCAAGCTTATGTCAGATGTAACTGCTGTGGAACAATTGGTTTCCAAATACAATGCTTTACGACAAGAAATAAGGAAAGTAATAGTTGGCCAAGATGAAGTAGTTGAACAGGTGTTATTGTCTGTCTTCTCAGGAGGGCATGCCCTGCTTATTGGAGTACCTGGCTTGGCAAAAACGCTTTTGGTAAATACCGTAGCCCAAAGCTTAGGTCTCCAGTTTAAAAGAATACAGTTTACGCCCGATTTAATGCCGAGTGACATCTTAGGGTCAGAAATACTAGATAGTAATCGAGAATTTAAGTTCATCAAAGGACCCATTTTTGCCAATATTATTTTGGCCGATGAGATCAATAGAACGCCCCCAAAGACTCAGGCGGCTTTGCTAGAGGCCATGCAGGAAAGAGCGGTTACCGTTGCAGGACATCATTACAAATTGGATTTACCGTATTTTGTTTTGGCAACTCAAAACCCCATCGAACAAGAAGGTACCTATCCTTTACCGGAAGCGCAATTGGACAGATTTATGTTTGCGATCAACCTGGATTACCCATCTTTTTCAGAAGAAGTGGAGGTAGTGAAAACAACTACTTCTGGTGAGCAGCAGTCGGTAAATGCCTTGTTTTCAGCTCAGGAAATTATCAATTTTCAAAGCCTTATTCGTCGCATTCCGGTTGCCGATAACGTGATTGAATATGCCGTTACATTAGTGGGTAAAACTAGACCAAAGAGTCAGGCGGCCACCGAAATGATTAAAAACTACATCGATTGGGGAGCTGGACCAAGGGCTTCGCAAAACTTGATTCTTGGCGCTAAAGCATACGCAGCTTTGCAAGGAAAATTCTCTCCGGATATTGAGGACGTTCAAAAGGTAGCCATTGGTATTCTACGTCATCGATTGATCAAAAATTATAAGGCGGAAGCCGAAGGTTTGAGCATCGAAGAAATTATAACAAGTTTGTTTTAGTGAAACTCAAACCATTTATCATACCCATCATTATCTTTTTAGTAGGAACCTCCTTCAGTATTCTTGGAGGACTTTTTAAAATACTTCATTGGTCGCTCGGGCCTATCAATGGCGGACTTCTTCTAGCCATTGGCGCACTGTTAGAGTTAACGGCCATCGCGGTGATCATCGCTGTTTTATTGCGTATATATTTTAGGAAAGAAAATTAGCCACACTTTTAGTACCTTCGTTTCAATTAGAAACTAGGCTTCTTGCAGATCGACTATAAACAACGAATTTTTGGATTGGACCTCATGCGCGCGGCTGCCATTCTATTTGTAGTTGGTTCGCATGTGCTCTGGGTATTTCCCGAATTAGAAGGCTCTTTGATTGCACTACTTCGATTATGCGGCGTCATGGGAGTTGAGATCTTCTTTGTGCTTAGTGGCTTTTTAATAGGTCGTATCCTTTTTCATATTTTTACCAACGAGCAATTCCAAACCAGGCATCTGACTTACTTTTTAATAAGGCGCTGGTTTAGAACCTTGCCCAACTATTATCTCGTACTTTTATTAAATATTGCCTTAGTCCTTTTTTTAGGCAGAAATCTTCCGGAAACACTACCCAATTATTTCGGTTTTGTTCAAAATTTTCACTTCGGAATGGATATTTTCTTTACTGAATCGTGGAGCTTGCCCGTCGAGGAGTTCGCTTATATTTTAGGCCCGCTGCTGTTTTATTTGGTGCTGCTACCGAAGTTTAAGGTTTCCAGGAGAAAATTGTTCTTATGGATCACCCTGGGAATCCTATTGTTCTTCACTTTGACCAAAGTATGGTACAATCACCAAACGGGCGCAAACTCCTTAGAATTTTGGAACATTAACCTTAAGGCCGTAGTTATCTATCGAATAGACGCTATTTACTATGGGGTTTTGGCGGCCTATTTGGCTTTGGTATATCCCGAATTTTGGAAGAAACAAACCCTGTTATTTCTATTTTGTGGGGTACTCCTGTTTGTTGGGATGCATGGCTTTATTGGAGCGGCAGGATGGGGTACCCAAGATTACCCTTTCTTTTTTAACGTACTTTACTTACCGCTCTGTTCACTGTCCATTGCAATGTCATTGCCCTTCTTTTCGCGCTTAAAACGAGCATCCAATTTCATATTGAAACCCATCACTTTTGTGAGCATTATCTCGTATTCTATGTATTTATTACATTATTCGATTGTACTACAAATGATGCGTTATTTTTCTTCTTCGGAAACACTTAGTGCTATCCAAAAAGCAGGGTATGTCCTTGGATATTTGACCGTCACGCTATTACTTTCCTATTTCTTATATCGTCTTTATGAAAAACCAATGATGGATATAAGGGATCGATCTTACTTCAGACGACGATTTGGACAGAAATAAATTGTCAATTTGATAACTATCTGCACTCAAAATTGAATAATTCAAAATATAATGCACTAAAATTTGGTATTCATTGAAAAATAGATATAAAATTACATAAATCAATAAATAATTTTTAAATATTT
>JBCCIJ010000058.1:0-10618 GCA_039028295.1 Bacteroidota bacterium | reverse complement strand
CGCCTGTGGGCGTACCAAATAACCTTCTCCCGGAGCAACAGGTTGAGGGTTGGCATAAAGCTGCCAGAAGTCATTGTTGTCATCGGCAAAGTTCTCCGCTCCAGGGAAATCGATAGCCACTTGTGGGTGGGGAACAAAATTAGAGGTCGTGGCATCCAATACCAAAAAGGCCGATGCCCAAACACTTCCACGGGTCTCACCCGTCATAGGGCTTCCTAAGATCATAAAGTCTCTAGAGGCCAAGTTGGGGGTGGTCTGAAGTACGTTAATGGTTCCATTGTTGATCACTTGAGCACCATCATTTTCTTGCACCACGTTTCCAGTATGTTCAACAATTAAGGTTCCGTTTACGGTAATATCGTCTTCAATTTCAATATGGTCGTCTGCAGAAACTGTGAGCGTTCTTGTGGCATCTACCTCACAGGTACAAGCACTAAAACTTCCTTCCGCTGAGGTAGTATAATCTGCCGCGATCTTTGCGTTGGATCCTATATTAGGAGTTCCGTTGGACCAGGTTCCACTACCTGAGTATTCGGTAGTTTCGGCTTCTACAGTAACTACGGCTACACAAGATCCTGAGTTTCCATAATCATCTACATAGTTTAAAGTTACATTGTGGTCTCCTATGTCATCACAAGTAAAAGTGGTTTGACCAGTCAATGTAAGGTTAGCAGCTATGATTGGAAAGTTATCTGTTGTACCACCATCAACATCAGACGCATCTATGGTTACTGTTCCTGTATCTTTGTTCAATGTTGCTGTATAGGGTTGACAAACCATCGTCGGGGCTACGTTGTCATACAGTGGGTCTTTCAATACAAATAATCCTCCATCACCACTGGTCAATTCGGCTCCAAAACCAGTAACTACCAGATTACCACTTTCAAAGAATGGGTAAACATTCCAGGTGCCATTAAATCCTGCAGCATTACTCGCAGGGAAGGTATCAAAATAATTGATCTCTGACATGCTCGGAGTTCCGTCATAAAGTCCATCAATATTCAAGATTCTCATTCCGGCCGCATAATTGGCCAGATAAAAACGATTTCCTCTTACATACCCATTATGATCTATGGCCGCAGTGGGTCCTGTATAGGTATAGTGTAAAACAGGATTATCCAGATCTTGCAGATCAAAAACCAAAGTTCTGGTATCGATACCTGTGTTGTTTTCATCCAATTCGTCTCCAACAATGAAAAAGCGTTGGTCTTCTGTAAACCATCCCTGATGCGTATAATGTTTGTTGGTATAGTCAATATTACTAATAGGAGTAAAGGTAACATCACCATTAGTGGCATTGGTGTTCACCTGTAATATTCTCACAAAATCGGAAGTGCTAAAACTACCGATCATGATTTCTTCGCCCTGATAGTCAGGATCTGGTCCATTATAAGTAATAACCTGTGCATCATGACAGTATCCAGAACCTGAGTAAGTTGCTTCTATAGTTGGATTTTCCGGATCCACTGAAAGGTCGAACACGACTACACCACCACTAATATAGGGGCTAACACCTGTTACATAGGCGTGGCCAGTATCTTCATTAATCACAATGTTATGAGCGCGGCCTCTATTACTACCATTCGTTCCCCAAGTTTCCCGACCGTCTCTGGTAAATGTTACAGGAGGACCAACAACGTTGCGCAGTTTTGTTAGATCGAATATTTGCATTCCATGGTTTCCGTTGGAATCACTAACGATGTAAGCGTAGTTGTTATATACCTTTACATCTCTCCAAAGGCTGGTTCCGGTATGAGAGTCTAGTCGTCCAAGATATATAGGGCTTGTTGGGTTTGTGATATCAACAAAGGCAGTACCGTTGTCGAGCGCTACAATGGCGTATTCTTTTCCATCGAGAGGGTCCGTCCAACCCCAGGAATCTTGTCCTTCACCACCTCCCATGGTGGCTGCAGAGATATAGGATTGTAATGTAATTCCGTCACATGGATATGTTCCTGCAGCTATACCACCTGTACATGGCGATTGAGCAAATGTGAGGGTTCCAGTAAACAGTAGCAGGAGCGAGAATATTTTTTTCATCATAATAGTGTGTGGTTAATTTTTTATTTTATTTTTTACTCTTTTAGGAATGTAAATTCTACAGTGCATGGAATATCACAACCGATATAACCTTGTCCGGTCCCACTATCTCCATTGTTTACAAAATAGGCGTCACCAGTGTTAATGCAGTTACTTAAGGTAAATGTATAGTTGTCACCAGCCGCCAGGTCTTCATAAAACACAAGCGATGCAAAATGGGGAACTCTATTGTCCTCTAAGGCAGGAGATTCTACACTGTTGTGCGTCCCGTATGAATGACAATATAGCCATCCTTCGGAATAGTCGTATAATACCGGGTCAGGATTAATATCTACCCCTGTTCCCTGCAATTTAAAGAAAAATGCGCCTTCCATGGTTGCCAATGAAATTAAATCCTGTGAGGTAAAATCGTCAATGGCACCAGAAGCAAAATTGACTTTAACTTCAATTCGATAGGTACCCGTATAAGTTGGCGTAAAAACCTGAGCCGTTAAGCCCGGAATATTATCATCATCTAAGGGATTCGGATTTGAATAGCTCTCTCGAACGGTGGTTCGCATACATCCACCCGTTTGTTCAAATTTTTCGTACTCTTCCAGAATAAACTGCGGGGTCCATCGTGAGCCATTCCAAGAATAAATACCGGGGTAAACATCGTTGGATCCGTTATTTGAAGCTGTAGTATTATAAACAGTGGTACCTGCCACAAGGCTTACACCGTTTGGGTTTACAACAGGAGCCTCCACAACGGTACTGGTTAGCACGACTCTAGGGAACACAATCCCTTGTGTTGAGCTTTCTACATCTAAAATACCTTCGGGTTCAACGGTTCCTATACCTACCTGGGCTTGTATAGAAGCATGAAATGCTAAACCAGCAATTAAGCTAAAGAACACATATTTTAAATTGAATAGTTTCATAACTGTAATTTTATATAGAGGTTTTTATTGGTACACATAGTTAATTTCTATGTAGCATCTTACTGAGTCACTAATGGTAATATAACCACGGCCATCTTCTGGAGGAGCGACGATCTCGTCTCCATCGGCTTCAAAACCAGGAGCAGTTGCCTGGTTAAATGTTAATGTAAAAGGATAATTGGTGCCAGCAGTTAAGGTTTCTTCATAATCTTCGGAAATTTGATTAAAAATGTTGGTCGACAAACGAACGGATCCTCCGTTGAATGCCGAATCATTATTATAAGCCGAATAAGTGCTGAGTGAAAAGGAATGGGTAGTACCATTAAAGGTGAATTCAAACACACCTTCCTGTTTTGCCATATTCACATATTGAGAGCCTGTAGGTGCGTTTACGTTCCCACCACCATAGTGTACTGTTAAATGAACGGCATACTTACCTGAATAAATGGGAGTAAAACTATTACTGTCAAAATTGATGCTTTGGTCTCCGGATGTACCATAAGTCGCGTCGTCAGACCCGGTTCGAACATCGGTATCTTGTAGGAACAATTTGTTATCCTTACGCTCACGCTGCGATTGCCATTTAGAACCGGTCCAAAAGAAGATTCCGGGGTATAGGCTATCCGCTCCTGCACTGGTAGTAGTGGTATTGTAAACGGTGGTGCCTGCGACAATGTTAACCCCATTAGGGTTGACCACTGTTTGTGTGTTGGCATTGACTAAGGCAACGACCGGAAAGATCACACCCATAGTGGAAGAATTAATATCTAGAATTCCTTTTGGCGAGCTTTGACCTATTCCTACCTGGCCCCATGAAATATAGGAAGCAAAAAACAGGAACAATCCAAAGGCTAAGTGTTTATTTTTGATTACAGCTTTCATCTTTATTAGTTTTTTAGTCTCCAACATATACAAATTCTACGGTACACGGAATATCAAATCCAATATGGCCTCTTCCCGAACTACTATTACCGTTATTAATAAAATCCGGCAACGTATCTTGATCAAAGGATAGATTAAAGGAAGCCGAAACACTCGCAACCATATCTACATATAGAATGATCGAATATTCTTGCCAAATAGCGAAATAGTTCGTAGCACCTACAGAAGAATTATAAGCCGTGGAAAAAGCATGTGCCGGAATATCATAGTCTGTTCCATCAAATGTGAATCGGAAGGTTCCCGAAGCACGCGCTATATTAAGATTTCCATCTGAACTTCCGTTAGGTACTCGTGCGCTAGCGCCTCCATAGTTTACATCCACTTTTATCCTATATTTACCTGTGTAGGTGGGAAGGAAGGAAAGGTTGCTCAAGCCAGTAATGTTTTGAAATCCAGCATTCGATCTCGGTCGAATATTCAATGATGATTGCTCGTATAAACGAGATTGATGCCGGGCAAACTCAATGTTCCATTTTGTGCCATCCCAAGAATACATTCCCGGTGATACATCATTAGTTCCAGTTGAAGTGGTCACGTAGTTATACACTGTTGTTCCAATTGGAATTGCAGTGACTCCCGATTTGGGATTCACTACCGGTGACTGACTGGTAGTAGAAGTTAAGGCTACTCTGGGTAAGATTAATCCCTGGGTTGTACTATTTACATCCAAGGCGCCTGTGGGCGTTGTCGTGTTAATTCCTACTTGAGCAATGCAAGTCGAAATTAGCATTAGAAAGGCAAGGAAAAGTCCTTTATCCTTAGTTGTGTAGGTTAAAAACATAATAGATCAATAATTTGGTTAAATCTGGGCTATAGATTTAAAAATCTTAACGCAATATAGAAATTAATCGTAATATTTTCGCTTTTTGTCGATAAAATTGAACCGTTTAACTACGTTTTTCGGTATAATTCATTAAAAATCCTGCATATTGTATGTTCAAAACAGGACTATATTTAGTCGTAAATACCTTAAAATCAGATAAATAGATATTTCTGTAGAAGGTCAGGTGGAAAGTAATCAAAATATGTGCACTTAATCGATATTTTATTGATTTTAATCGATAATTCCATTAATTTTTGTAGGATAAAACCTTCATTATTGAAAAAAAGCGACTAGGATATACCCTTTCGACTGCTTCAATAGTTCCAATTTTAATTTGGTTCTAGCTAATATTGAGAGGTTTGAGTCATTTCATGGTGGGCTCCTCGTTCGAAAAGGAAGCGTCCACTCAATTAGGCTATCATTTACTCTATTTATTTAATAACTTGATATTTCCGCAAACCATATCTTAGCATATACTGCGTTGCCGAAAGTTATATTTTCAATAATTTTGAAGAACATAACCTTTGCAAATAATACACTGAGAAAAGATAGATGAAAAGACGACTATCGAGCTCCTTTTGTTTTTTTAGGTAGCATATTTGGACCTATTCTATCGAACTCAACTTTAAAGAATAATTATTGTTTTTTCAAAGAGATATACCTGAAATCGCGCAAATTGATCCCAAAATTATATCGTTGGGCTCCTATTCCCTGTCTATATTGAGAGAAGATCAAATACATCCATTTGTTTCCGGGAATAAGTTCAGAAAACTAAAGTATACCATTAGGGATGCCCAGACCTTAGGAAAAACCACCTTGCTCACCTTTGGAGGAGCCTATTCTAATCATATTGCTGCGGTAGCTGCTGCCGGTAAGAAGATGGGCTTTGCTACCATTGGTGTTATCCGAGGGGAAGAAGTAGAGGTAAAAATGGACCAAAATCCCACTTTGCAATTTGCTAAGAAATGTGACATGAAGTTACATTTTATAAGTAGAAAGGACTATCAATTGAAAACCGAGCCTGCGTTTATTGAAAATTTACACCAGCAATTTGGCGATTTTTATCTTATTCCGGAAGGAGGAACACAGTCTTTGGCGGTTCAAGGATGCGAAGAGATCCTTTCGGAAAGAACCAGGAGTTTCGATTATATATGCACACCGGTTGGAACAGGAGGTACCCTGGCGGGTTTGGTAAAGGCCTCGGCAAGCCATCAAACGGTGCTTGGTTATTCGGCCCTTAAAGGAACATTTCAGAATTCCGAAGTAAAAAAATACACTTCGAAGACCAATTTTGAATTGATCGATGATTATTGTTTTGGGGGTTACGCTAAAATAGATGCCAATTTAGTGCGTTTTATCAATGACTTTAAGCAAAAAACAAATATTCCGTTGGATCCTATTTATGTGGGCAAGATGTTATTCGGTATTTTAGATGGAGTGAAAAATAAAAAATTCAAAGAAAATAGCCGTATTTTAGCCATTCATACTGGGGGTTTACAAGGAATTGCCGGCATGAATTTAAAATTGAAAAAGAAGCAACTACCTCAAATCTTATAAAATGAATATCAAACCTATTTTATTTATTCTAATGCTTGCACTTTCTTTTCAAAGTTGTAAATCGAAAAAAAGAGTGGTCTCTTCAAAATCAAAAACCAAAACAGAAAAGGTGGTTATTGAGGATAAAAGAGATGAAGTAATTGGGAAAGAGATTAAAACCGAAACAAAGATCAAGCCTCCACCAAAGAATGCGACCTATGCTGAGGTCGTTTCGGCTTATATCAACAATTACAGTGCAATTGCCAAGGAAGAAATGTTGCAGTACGGCATTCCGGCCAGTATTACTTTAGCTCAAGGAATTCTTGAAAGCGGTGCCGGGAGAGGTACCCTAACGAAAAAAGCGAACAATCACTTCGGAATTAAATGTCATTCCAGTTGGACAGGTGAGCGGGTATATCATGACGACGATGAAAAAGGCGAGTGTTTTCGAAAATACAAGAACCCCAGATATTCATTTCGGGATCATTCTTTGTTTCTCTCGCAAAGAACCCGTTATCAAGATCTTTTTAAACTGAAGAAAAGAGATTATAAGGGTTGGGCGAAGGGTCTTAAAAAGGCAGGTTATGCTACTGACCCAAGGTATCCGGCAAAACTCATAGATATTATCGAGCGCTATGATCTTACGCAATACGATGATCAGGTTTTAGGAGGTAAGGCGGTAATGACCAAACTGGATGAGTCTAAAATAAGTACCTATACGGTTCAAAAGGGAGAGACCCTATATAGTATTTCACGTCGGTTCAATATGACGGTTGAGACGCTAAAAGAGTATAACGGATTAGATTCGAACACCATTTCTGTTGGACAAGTATTATATTTGCACCCAGCAAAAGGACGTTAATTTTCCGTATGATCTATAAAAGAAGTAGTGCTTTATTCACCGAAGCGCAAAAAGTAATTCCTGGAGGTGTTAATTCACCGGTTAGGGCGTTTAAAGCCGTTGGCGGTCATCCTATTTTTGTGGAGAAAGCAAATGGCCCATACTTATTTGATGCAGATGGAAATCGTCTGATCGATTATATTAATTCCTGGGGCCCTATGATATTAGGACACGCCCACCCGAAGGTGATAGAGGCCATTATCTCGAAAGCAAAAAAAGGAACTTCCTTTGGTACGCCCACCGAAATTGAAACCGAAATAGCCGCCCTTGCCGTTTCCATGGTGCCTAACATTGATAAAATTCGCTTCGTCAATAGTGGAACAGAGGCTTGTATGAGTGCGGTACGTCTGGCCCGAGGCTTTACGGGAAGGGATAAGATCATCAAATTTGCTGGCTGTTATCATGGTCATAGCGATTCATTTTTAATACAAGCCGGCAGTGGAGCCATTACCTTCGGCACACCAAATAGCCCGGGAGTTACTCCGGGAACCGCTAAGGACACTTTACTGGCTCAGTACAATAATTTGGAACATGTTGCTGAAATTATTTCTCAGCATCAGGATGAAGTTGCATGCATCATTCTGGAACCTGTGGCTGGAAATATGGGTTGCATTCCTCCGAAAAGAGGTTTTTTGGAAGGACTGCGAAGCCTTTGCGACACCCATAATATTCTACTCATATTTGACGAAGTAATGACAGGTTTTCGCCTGGCTAAAGGCGGTGTTCAGGAGTTGAGGAGAGTTACAGCAGACATTGTTACTTTCGGAAAGGTAATAGGCGGTGGGCTTCCAGTTGGGGCCTTTGCCGCTAGAGAAGAAATTATGAACCATTTGGCTCCACAAGGGCCCGTTTATCAGGCAGGGACGCTTAGTGGGAACCCTTTGGCTATGGCAGCGGGATTAGCAATGCTCACCGAACTTAATGAGAATTCCGAGATTTTCCAGTCTATAAATGAAAAAACAGCCTATTTGCATAAGGGTTTTGATGAAGTTTTGAAGGAGAACAGTGTGCCTCATACCATTAATAGGTTGGGCTCAATGATATCCATTCATTTTTCGGAAACTCCCGTAGTGGATTTTGCATCTGCCTCGATTGCAGCGCAGGGAGAGTCTTTCAAAACTTTTTTTCATGGCATGTTGAACGAAGGAGTTTATATTGCGCCAAGCGCTTATGAAACCTGGTTCATTTGTGACGCACTTTCTTATGAAGATCTTGACTTCACCTTAGAGGCTTGTCGTCGCGTTTCTAAAAATTTATCATAAAAAAAACCCCAGATCTGGGGCTTTTTTTATTGCAGTATTATACGGTTATTGTTCTCGCATTGCCAACCATTTGTTATACTGGTCCGCTGTTAGCGTTTTCTTCATAGCAGCTTCTAAGGTTTGATCAATTTTTTGCTTGCTAGCTCTCACTGCAGCATTTCTCATATCCTTACCATTTACCTGCTTTTTATAGTTTGCCTCTTTGCTTACCAAAGCTCTAAAAACAGCGCGCTGCTGATCACCGTTAAGCGATAACTCTTTACTAAGTTCCGCTGTTTCTGCTTTAGCAATTACTTCAGGTTTATTTTTATTTTGTTTAAGGCCCTGCGCATTCATAGTGCCCATTCCTATTAGCATTACAAAGGAAACCGCGATTGCTTTAAAAATATTTTTCATGATATTGAATTATTTTAAGATCACTAATGTAACCATTTTAGGAATAATGAACCAAGAACTGGGCCAAAAAAGAAATTAACGTTTTTTTCTTCCGTACTGACGTTTCATCTGCTTTTTTCTTTGCACATGAGATTTTTCAAATTTTTCAAATTGAGCTTCCGTTAATATAGATTTTAGCTTCTTTTTGGTCGCTATCTTAACATCCAACATCTTAGAGGTACGTTCAAACATTTCGTTAGCCGATATTTCTCCTTGTTTCTTCCTTTCGGCCTTTCTTTTTTCCATTTGGGTTGCCAGATCCAAATTTAATTGTAGTATTTCCGATTGTTGTGATGGGCTGAGATCAAGATCAAGGGTCATGCGTTTGGTCTTTAATTCGGCGCGCTGCTGGGGCGTTAATTCTTGCATTTTTTGATGCATTTCATTTCGGGGGCCATCTTTTTTATGACCTGGAGGCTGCGCATAAATGGTTGCTACAAAGGCTAATAAAAAGATCATCATTGCTTTTTTCATTTGTTTTATTTTTTAGGGTTAACAATGCTATGACCTAAGAAGATAAGGAAGGTTTAAAGGCACAAAGAATAATATTTTGTTAAATAAATGGGGAACGAGCCGTGGCGGGTTCATGACGGCAGTGACCTCTAATTTTCAAGATAGTCTTTCAAGCTTTCCAAAACAATGGGCCAAGCTTTGGTAACTGCTTCGTAATACCAATCCCAGTCCTCACCACTTTGGTAGCCTTCTTGTTTAAGATAGAGCTGAGTAGTGTCCTCACTAGCTTCAACTTCAATATGGAGCGTTAAGGGCCCCAGAAAGGGCTTTTCTGGATTAAGGTAAATAAGATTGTCCACAATTAGTAATTTATTGGGTTGATACGCTTTCACAAGCCCTGTCGAAACATACCCAAAACCCTTATCACTAACATTCCATGTCAATGTGTAGAACCCGCCAATTCTTTTTTCAACAAGGGATTGCTCAACATCCCACCATGCTTGGAGCATTTTTTGATCGGTAAAGGCCGAGATAATCTGTTCGGGACTTGATTTAATTGCAATAGCTACTTCTACTTTCCTCATTTTTATTTTTCTAAATGATTCCTTTTCCACCAATGATATTCAGTTCAATTCTTTCATTGACCATACCATCCAACAAAGGGATTGCCATTCCGATCAATGCTTTTACCTTAGGATCTTTCAGGGAATCATCGTGATCTTCCTGTGTTTCCCATACTTCAATGACCCGAACATCATTCTCATCGCTTTGATTGATGCTTACCAAATATATAACACATCCCTTTGCCTCAGACAACAACTCAGAAGCCCGTAGTAAAATTGATGAGAGCTGCTCACTTTTGCCTTTCTTGGATCTTAGTTTTGCCTGAAGTCCGTATTTATGTTGTATAACGTTACTCATGCCTTTATTTTTTTGATTCTTATTCAGGATAAAGTTTTAATCGATTCCAAAAATGGACAGGTTTATTCATCGATGTGAAAATCCATAGCTTAATAGAAAACTCATAATGATAAAGCCTAGAATACAGACCACGATCGCGGGTTTGTTAGCCCGGGATATTTTTCCCGCCTTTAGAAGAAAATACCCGGCCGTTAGATTAAAAAAGGCCCACAACAGATTAACATAGGCTGGGGATAAACCCTTTCCCGGAGGGTCTGAAAAGGGCGTGGGAAAAGAAACTCCTGTGATTCCCTGGATAAAATGTGGGATAAAGTTTGCCAGAAATAACCCGGCGAAAAAGGCGGCCAAATAGTTGTACCATTTCATAAAGAAGTATTTATTTTAT
>JBCCIJ010000057.1:0-10703 GCA_039028295.1 Bacteroidota bacterium | reverse complement strand
TATGTTTATGTGATATGTTTCACTAGTTGACATTAGCTGTATATGTAATATGTTTTACATAGCTCAACCACTCACTGATTGCTGACAGGCTTCCCAGCCTATAACAAGGGTTAGCACCGCCAACTATAGTATGCGCTTCTGCTTTCGTTAGTTCTTTCATTATTATAATATTTAGGAGTTAAGTTTATTGATTAGATGGGCAACACACCTTCAGAAAACCAAAAGAATATTCAGGGACACGAATGTATCATTCCTATTTGAAATCGCTAATAGAAAAGGTTCATTTACTATTGGTCTCTGATATGATTCCGAAGTACACTATGATTAGGAGTTTTCTAACCAAGGACTTGCACCACCAACAATTGTAATTGATTCTTCTTTCGCGAGTTCTGTCATTTTTGAAATTTTATGGTTAAACGTTGGCTGAAGTTACCATAAACCTCATTCCGGGTAGTAAATATGCTACGAAGTATCGATTTATTGATATGTATTCATTGCTCAATGATATTTAAAGCAATAAACGGAGGTCATTTGTTTTTAATTGACCTAGAAAGTTTCAACTATAAATTACTCTTGCACTTAACACCTGTGCTTCGTTGAAATACGCTTATCACGAAGAACTATCGTTCCTCATTGATCTGTCCAATAATTTTCAGAAATTCTTCATACGTCTTTCTGCCGAAAAATCTTTTTTTCACTTCCCCTTTGTCTATAATAATGGAAAGCGGGAGGAATTTTTCAGGATTAATCCAATCATAATTTCTTTTCCAACCAATAATAGAAGGACTTTCTGTCCTTGAAACAAATCGTTTGATCTTTTCCGGGCTTTCATCGCTAATGGCAATGACAACCAAATCTTCAGGAAATTTAGCCTCTAGCTTTTTCAAATCGGGAAATTCTTTAATGCAGGGAGGGCAATAGGTCCCCCAAAAATTTAATAGCACAATTTTGTCCTTATGATCATTAAGCGTTTCGACCTCATCCTTAGCAATATTTAAATACTCAAAATGAACCATTTCTGTTCCAATAGCATTATCCACTTTTGATAGCGTTTTGATCATGGGCTTAAGAGGAAAGTTTATTGTATAGATCAAACCGCCTAAAACAAATGCAGAAATGATCAAAAGGGTTCGGAATATCTTTTGTAGAGGTTTGGAAAAATTTGATTTCAAAACCTTCCAATCCAGTATGAAAATCAATAGGAACAGTGGAATTAAAATATAATTTCCATATTGTTCAAAAAAGCTGGCATTCGCCCCAATTATTTGTATTATTCGTTCCATTTGTCACGACTTGTAAAAATTAATCGCTACAACCAGGTCATATCAAATAAGCTTTCTTCATCTCTGTGTTTTCGTTCCGAATTAAATTAATTCATTTCCATCTGATCTAATTCCAACTGAAAAAGATAAATGAATTGATGATTCTTATATGATGTCTATGGTTATAATAAAATAGAAAATAATAAATCCCATTAAGTATTCAAAAAATATGCTATAGGACATAGGTTAAGCGAAGTAATTTAAGCATATTTTGATATAAAGTTAAGCATCCCTTAGGAGGTAAATTGCCTTTTGGTCCTCCTGGCCAGCTTGGCACCTTTTCTAAAAATGTTCCATGAGCCATCCGGTAATGTGCAAATTATTGCAGTTATTCATCTAAACAGAAACCTCTAAAATAAATCCTTTACCATGTACATTTATTATTTTCACTTTAGAATCTTTGGATAAATATTTACGAAGCTTATAAATAAAAACATCCATGCTCTTTCTGTTAAAATAATCGCTTCCTCCCCACAATCTTTTTAGGATTGTTTTTCGATCTAAAATTTGTCCTTTTGACTCACACAATGCCTTTAGTATTTCAGCTTCCTTAAAAGTTAGAATTCTCTGTTCTTTGTCGATAATTAGCTTTTGATTTTTAAAGTCGAAATGATACTTTCCAATTTCAAACTTATGATTGGATGCCGCAGTCGCGTTGCTATTTGATCGTTTTAGTATCGCCTTAATTCGCGCGATCAGTTCCTCTTCATCAACAGGTTTTACAACATAATCATCGGCTCCAATATTAAATCCTTTCAATTTATCAATCATCAGAGCCTTCGCTGTCAAAAAAATAAAAGGCAGGTCCGCATTTACTTCTCTAATTTTTTTAGCTAACGTAAAACCATCCATTTCTGGCATCATTATGTCAAAAATGCCTAGGTCAAAGTCATGTTTGTGATACAAGTTTAACGCTTCAACTCCATTCCTGGTGAGGTGGACTTCGAAATGGTGCATTTTTAAGTATTCCGAAAGAACGTACCCCAAGTTTTTATCATCTTCAGCAATTAATATTTTGGCTTTTGTTGTCATTTTCCTGGTAGTATAATTTTAAACACACTTCCTTTATTCTTTTCACTTGACACCATGATCTTTCCTTTATGCCTTTCAATGATCCCTTTAACGTAACTCAGACCAACACCAAATCCGTCGGCTTTATGAATGTTTCCCGTAGGTATCCGATAGAATTTATCAAAAATCAGTTCGCATTGTTT
This sequence comes from Bacteroidota bacterium, assembly GCA_039028295.1. Lineage (GTDB taxonomy): Bacteria > Bacteroidota > Bacteroidia > Flavobacteriales > Flavobacteriaceae > Aureisphaera. The sequence goes on along the minus strand of JBCCIJ010000057.1, from coordinate 8,167 downwards.
GGCACTCATTCCAATACCATTGTCTTCAAAGACCACCTCGATCGTATCCTCATTCGAGTCTAAGGTCTTTATGACTACCTTCGGGCTTCTATCATTATACTTTATGGCATTGTCGATCAAGTTATACCATACATTTTTTAAATGAACTTCATCGGCTTGAATAATAGAATTCGTCGCCTTAAAGTCAAATTCTACTCGACCATTTTTTTCTTTTAATATGAGTTTGAAATTATCTGAGATACTTTTCAGTTGTTCATGTATATTGACTTCTTTCTTATTTAAATAAAATTTTTCCGAATCTAGTAGTGATAACTGCAGGATTTTATCTACTTGATTTTTTAAGCGTAAACCTTCGCTATCGATGACATCTATATAAGATTCGAAATTTTCAGATTCCGTAGTTGATCTTGATTTACGCAATGCTTTGGATGCAAGACTTATTGAAAATATGGGAGTCTTAAATTCATGGGATAGATTATTAATGAAATCGTTCTTTATTTCCGATATTTTTTTCTGCTTATTAATTATTCTTAGCATGTAATAAAACCCAAATAAAATAAATAGAATAAATAATATTGTCGTAAAAAGTGTTCCTTTTACTTCATTTATTATAAAGTCATTATAAGATGGAAAAATCGCTAAATGGTATGCATTATCCCTTCCGTAACCCTGATTACATGTTAGCGAGGCCCAACCATATTCCTCATTTACATTTTGAATACAGGAAAAACTAGGGGACTTATCTATGTCAACATTTCCAGCGACAAGAATTTGTCTGGAGCGATTGTTTTCCTGATGCTTGTAGATTCCAAAATCGTAATCGAGATTTATATTGAATTCTCTAAAGGAAAGGTCGATAATTTTATTCAATTCCCTATCTATCATTTCGGTGGAAGAATTGTTGACAATTGCCGTGTGAACTAAAGAAGGAATCTCTGTGTCATTTCTGTAGATATCACCAGCCCTTTGGGCCACCAAATCGATTTTCTGTTTAAATAATTGCCTGTTGGTTTCAATAGCTTTATTAAGCCATCCTAATTGCATTATAGCCAAGCCTATTAATGAAATAAGCATTACAACCACTATCATCGATATTGGGTTTATTTTGCGGGTCATTAACAACTAATTTAACTAAAAGCGCATTAGAAAGTCAATTCTTAACTTTTCAATAACTCTTTTAACTTCTCATTATACAACGTTAATTTTTGATTATCCCAACTCGAATACATCATTTGGTTTCTTTGAATCAAGTTTAATTTAAAACAAATCACAATGAAAAATTTAATTTTAAAATCGCTTTTTATCGGGATATTATTAACGACCTCCTTGACCACCGCGCAATCGTGTCCAATACCAGAACCATTGGACCAATCCATGGTAGTTGGCAAGTGGAAAGGGAATTTGACCTTTCAAGGTGAACTCAGAGCTCTTGAACTTAATTTAAGTGAAGAAAATAAAGAATTAAAAGCTCAATTAGCCATTCCTTCCGTAAGCAATAAGACCATTGACACTGAAATTGAAATATGCCAATCTGAAGAACTGCATATTAAATTCAAAGTCGAAAACAGGCAATACGAATTGATCGGAAAACCTAAAAAGAGCGCCATGTCCGGGAGGTTAATTTCTAAGAATTCAGATCAATTCTTGGGTAATTCATCTGTAGCAGAAGTAAATGAAATCTTTTCTCTTAAAAAGAGTAAGTGATACCATAAAAAATGGTGTGCACGCTTGAACATAAATTCACGATTCTTAATCATGAATTCGTATGAAAAAGTACTTGCTAAGATGAAAAACATCCTATTACTCGGTCTCTTATGCTATACCTCACTTTCTTGCTCGCAAAATTTTGAGGTAGTAGAAGAAAAATTAGTAAGCGGTGGAATTGAATATCCGCTTAGTGAGCCTCATTTGGTGATTGACCCAAATGATCCTAACCATTTTATTGGAGCATCAATATTAACCACAAAATGGGAAGAAGGAAGTCCTCCCAAATCTCACATAGTTGTTTTGCAGTCGTGGGATGAGGGTAAATCATGGAATGAAAAACATTTCGATCATAACATTACTTTAGGTGCCGATCCCTGGCTGTCAATGAATAAGAAAGGAACTTTAATATTGACTTCACTAAACAGAATGGTGAACAAACGATCTACATATTTGTTGTGTTTTGTGTCGAACGATGGAGGTAAAACCTGGGACGATAATTATTTGAATTTGGGCTTTGCACATGACAGGCAAAGTATCGTAATAGACCCTAAATCTCAAGATTTTATTATTTGTTCTTCCAAGTTCAATCAAAACTCCGATGGTAAGTCAATTACGGGAATATCCATTACTCGACTAGCTTCAGATGGTTCTTTAAGGTATTCCAACTGGCATGCCATGAGTAATGTTGATCAAAACAACAGCACCCCTGTAATTAACGATCAAGGGGACTTGCTCATCCCATATATCGACTATATGGCAAATTATAAAAGGCTACAAACTCGTCGAAATTGGATGGCAAAATCTAATGATCTGGGTAGAACAATTACTGAAAATATATTTTTAGGTGAAGATGCTGGTTCCTTCCCATATATTGCATTATCTCCTCAGGTCGACACCAGCGCTCAAAAATTATATTATTTGTCCTCTAAAGGAAAGTTCAAAGAATATAAGGGGTTTACATTGCGGACCTCTAACGATTATGGATATACATGGAACGATAAAGTAGATATAGACCAATATATGGGCGGCCTGCCCTATATTAGGGGAGCGCAAATGGCAATCAATAATGATGGAGTTATCGCCGTTTTATGGTTCGATAGAAGAGGTATAAACGACAACGAAAATGGTCATAATTTATATTTTTCTTTCTCCAATGATGAAGGTAAAACATTTCAAAAACCAATAAAAATTAGCTCTAAGCCTTCATTCCCTGATGAAACTAAAAACGGCATGGTAGACAAAAGATGGCCTGTAGGTGGTGATTACTTCGGTCTATGCGCAACAGATAAAGGAAATTTTAGAGTACTATGGGTAGATCATAGAGATGGAAAACCCCAACTCTATTTCGCAAAAATCGACATGAACGAATGAGACTAATAAGGCAAGGATGGATTTGCAGCACTGAAATGTTATAAATGCCTTGTAAATCCTTGTACTTTACAATCCGTCATCTATTCGGTATCCGAATGTGAATAATTAGTTATAGCGAAGTTGCTAAACCTCTTTTTGCGACTTCGCTATTTTCTATCACCGCGCGCTGAAGTTCAATACCAACGATTAACAAGTGGAAATCATCTTTTTAAAGACAAAAAGTGTTCATAAAGGGTGAGCTCAGAATAGGATATACGGGTCTGGAAAATTATACCCTAAGACCACCTTCCATTGACAGTTTACTCCTAAATAACTTCTTAAGCTATTTCATTAATTTCTATCCCCGACGTCCAATTAACCGCACTCTTCCAAATTTATTAAAACACCTTTCTGACCATCTCCTGGTTACAATTCCTAAAGCTCATTTTAACATTTATTGCCTTACAATAGCTGAAATTAGACTTAAATTTATACTTTAACTAGTCTGAAACAGAACACTTTTCAAGAATTTTCTATTTCTGTTAACTTAGGATAACACATTTTTAATGACCGCATAGTATGGAAACAACAGCCAAACAACCCAGCGTAAAAAATTATATCAATGGCGAATTTGACAGAAAGGTTCAAGAATCCATGGATGTCATAAGTCCTTTGGACGGTAGCGTAATCTCCAATTTACCTATGTCCACAACTCAGGATCTGGATAGAGCGGTAAAGGCCGCACAAAATGCCTATCCAGCTTGGTCTGCATTGACCTTTAAAGAACGAGTTCAGGTGTTTTTTAAATATAGAACGCTGCTGGAAAAGCATCTGGATGAATTGACTCATTTGGTCCATCTTGAAAACGGGAAAACCTATAGCGAGGCGAAGGCCGAAGTAGAAAAAAGTATTGAATTATGTGAATTTGCAGTTTCTATTCCTCAGATAATTGTAGATGAAGTACAGGAAGTGAGCAAGGGAGTTGAATGTAGAATAGAACACAAACCTCTCGGTGTTGTAGCCTCAATTACTCCTTTTAATTTCCCAAATATGGTGCCGCACTGGACGCTTCCAAATGCCCTCGTATTAGGAAACACAATGGTCATGAAACCTTCTGAATTGGTTCCCCTCAGTACCGTGCGTATGGCCCAACTATTAAAGGAAGCCGGACTGCCCGATGGTGTTTTTAATATCGTTAACGGCGGGAAGGAAGTAGTTGAAGCTATTTGTGATCATCCGGTTATCCAGGCCATCTCGTTTGTGGGTTCAACCAGAGTGGCTAAAATTGTATATAAGAGAGCTACTGGGAGCTTAAAACGATGTGTTGCCTTAGGAGGTGCAAAAAATCACCTCATCGTTTTACCCGATGCCAACCCCGAAATGACCGCCTCCAATGTGGTCGCTTCCATGACCGGTTGTGCAGGCCAACGTTGTATGGCAGCTTCAGTAATGGTGGGTGTTGATAAAGTGCAGCATATTATTGACAAAATGGTGGTTGAGGCAAAAAGAATTATCCCTGGAGAAAATTTGGGATCCGTGATCAGCGCTCAGGCGAAAGAACGAATTGAAGGATACATTGCCGAAGCAGAAGCTAATGGAGCCAGCATATTGGTAGACGGAAGAAACGCTACCGTCAAAGGAAAAGAAGGCGGGTTTTATGTTGCTCCAACCATTATCGACCATGTAACTCCCAATATGTCGGTCGCGAGAGAGGAAATATTCGGCCCGGTAATCTCAATAATTAGAGCCAAAGATCTCAACCAAGCTATCGAAATAGAAAATGGGTCTAATTACGGAAATTCAGCCGCCGTATTTACACAGAGCGGTGGATTGGCCAAGGAAGTAATGGAGCGAGCAAGTGCTGGAATGATTGGGGTCAATATTGGTGTCCCTGTACCACGCGAACCATTTTCATTTGGAGGATGGAATGAATCAAAATTTGGTGTTGGCGACATAACAGGTCGCAGCTCGATCGAGTTTTGGACTCAGAATAAAAAGACCACCATCAAATGGAATCCCGAAGCAAAAACTAATTGGATGAGTTAATTATTCTGATACAATCATTAAACCCTTCTAAATTTTGATGTTAACGTGTAAACCTATTTAAATGAATAATCAACAAATTGTCAAAAACAATCTCGACTACACCCTATTTTCATGGGTCAAACAGGGAAATTTGAACCCAATAAACGCATCACACGCCAAAGGTTCGTATGTCTTTGACAGGGACGGCAAAAAATACCTCGACTTTGCATCGCAGCAAATGAATGTAAATATTGGCCATGGAGATCAACGAATTACAGATGCAGTTGCCCGACAGATGGAGGAAGTGAGTTTTGTATATCCGGGTATGGCTACCGACGTACGAGGAAAATTAGGCAAGAAAATAGCCGAAATTACGCCAGGCAATCTCAGCAAATCATTTTTCACTCTGGGAGGAGCTGAAGCTATTGAAAATGCAATAAAATTGGCCCGAATTTATACGGGACGACATAAAATAATCACGCATTACCGAGCTTACCACGGTGCGACTTATGGCGCGATCTCTGCCAGCGGGGACCCTAGAAGATTTGCAGTAGACGATCAGGCCATGCCCAACATTGTGCATGTTGAAAACCCATACGCCTATCGATGCCCTTGGAATTCTAATTCAATTGAAGAATGTGGGGTACGTGCATTGGCTCATCTTGAACGAGTAATTCAATTTGAAAACCCCGATAGTATTGCAGCAATTCTATTCGAGGGAGAATCGGGTTCTTCCGGCTGTATTAAATATCCTCCCTTGTATTTGAAATATGTACGGGAACTATGCGATAAGTATGGCATTTTGATGATCGTAGATGAAGTTATGAGTGGCTTTGGAAGAACTGGAAAAATGTTTGGAGTAGATCATCATAACGTGGTCCCGGATATTATGTGCCTCGCAAAAGGATTGACTTCAGGATATTTGCCGCTTGGAGCGACAGTGGTTACCGATACCATTGCCAAATATTTTAACGATAGACCTATGGTAATTGGTTTAACCTATTCCGCTCATCCAACCTTATGCGCTGCGGCCCTGGAGAACATTCGAATCATCGAAGAAGATGGTTTGGTGGCTAAAGCCGAAAAAACCGGAGCTTACATCGATGGAGAAGTCGAAAAATTAAAGGCCAAACATCCATCCATTGGTGATTTTCGGAATACTGGCTTGTTAGGTTGCATCGAACTGGTTAAAAATAAAGATACGAAGGAGCCCATAACCCCTTGGAATGCTAAACCCAAGGACATGGACATTACGAACCAAATAGTAGCAAAGATCAGAGAATTAGGCATGTTCACCTTTGTGCGCTGGAATTGGATCTTTGTGACGCCACCGTTAATTATAAGTAAAGATGAAGTAGACGAAGGCCTGGACATTATCTCCAAAGCCATTGCTATTGCCGATAAATATTGTCATTAAATCTATGAGTAAAGACATTGTTGAATTGCAAGAAGACGTATCCCGGTCATCATTATATAGTGATGACCTGGCTCCGGTTCCAAAAGCTATGAGAACCTGGAGTAGATGGCACTTAGCTGCCATATGGGTGGGTATGGCCGTATGCATTCCAACCTACTTGCTGGCCTCCTATATGATCAAGACTGGATTAAATTGGTATGAAGCACTCATCATTATTGGATTGGCCAATTTAATAATTACTATCCCTATGGTCCTCAACGGTCATGCTGGTGTAAAATATGGAATTCCGTTTCCTGTGATTGGTCGAGCGGCTTTTGGTACCAAAGGAGTGCATCTCGCATCTGTCGCTAGAGGAGTTATTGCCTGCGGTTGGTTTGGAGTTCAAACCTGGATTGGAGGACTTGCCATCTATGCTATTTTTCATGCTTTTATGGGCACCCAAGGAGAACTAGGGCTGTCCTTTGGAAAATTTGTGGGATTTGCCATCTTTTGGATCATCAATATTTATTTTATCTGGAAGGGAACGGAAAGTATCAAATGGTTGGAAACTTATTCGGCCCCAATTCTCATTGCAATGGGATTGGCTTTGATATACTGGAGTTATGCGAAGGCGGACGGCTTTTCAATTGTATTGGAACAGAGCCAGCAATTGGAACAGACCAGCGCAGTTATTTCGGAGAAAGACGATGTTCTATTTCTGAATTTAACCTCCCTTCGTGACAAGGAAGGCCATCTTAAAGTGAATGATTACAGGATTGTTTCAGAAACAAATAATGTCTGGGAATCTTTTACAGAGGAGCCTATCGCAATTTCGGATCCCGCCCAAATTCAATTATTGAAGTCGGGAGAATCGACCTTGCAGATACAATTCAGAAACACAGATGAAGGAAACGAAGTGGTCTCCAGCGTTGTTAGTGCTGAGGTCGTTCAAGCTAAAACGGCATCAAATAATAAATTTTGGAATTACCTCCTCTGGTTAACAGCAATGGTGGGGTTTTGGGCAACCATGTCTATAAGTATTGCCGATATCACCCGCTACGCTTCCACTCAAAAAGATCAAATTGTGGGTCAATTTGTAGGCCTGCCAACCACAATGATGTTGTATTCGTTCGTTGGGATATTTGTTACTTGTGCAGCCGTTATTAATTTCAAAGACGTCTTAATTGCCAATGATGCCCCTTGGGACCCGGTAACACTCATTTCAAAATTCAAAAATCCAACCGTAGTGATTATCGCTCAGGTGTTTATGTTAATAGCCACATTGAGCACTAATATAGCAGCCAATGTTATTGCTCCGTCAAATGCCTTTTCAAATTTATGGCCTAAAAAGATCAGCTTTCGAACAGGAGGTATTATCACTGGAATTATTGGAATCTTAATCGCGCCCTGGTGGTTATTAAATGAAATTTCAGGGTTTCTAATTTTTGTTAGCGGCTTATTGGGCCCAGTGCTGGGAATCTTGATCGCCGACTATTATTTTGTTCGAAAAAAGAAACTGGTCCTGGCCGAATTATACAATGAAAGTGGAATTTATTCTTATAAAAAAACAGGATTCAACAAAGCGGCAATGATCGCTCTTTTCGCAGGAATATTTTTGGCCTTAGTTGGATATTGGGTTCCGCAATTGGAGTTTCTGTATACGTTGTCCTGGTTTACGGGATTCATCAT
>JBCCIJ010000056.1:0-11019 GCA_039028295.1 Bacteroidota bacterium | reverse complement strand
TTTGAAACTTCCAAATATTTTTCAATTACAGCGTCCGCAGATTCCATATGTAACTTTACGGAAATGCTGGTGTAAGTACCTTTCGCCGAATCTCTTGTTTGGATATTCGCACCAGAACCGTCAAATATGGCCTCTATTTCGGCCAATTTCTCCAAGGAGGCTGGGATAATAAATTTGTACAAATATTCACTGGGCCAGGTAGTATCTTCTTCCAATTGTTCCCGTAGACGCTTGTAAAAGGCATCCGATTTTTGTTGTTCTTCCATTTTTTTTGCTGAAAAATATTGGCAAAGATACATTTTTCAGTATCAATAAATAGTTCCGATATTTGCAGTGATCATCCTATGAGATCCTTTATTCATGAACTTCTTAACTCGTGACATTTGAAAACAAAGAGAATTGTAATTACCGGAGGCCCTTCTGTTGGTAAAACCTCACTTATTGAGTCCCTAAAATCTCTGGATTATATATGCTTTCCTGAAGTAATACGAGAGTTTACTATAGAGGAAACCGAAAACAAGGCCGCCGAAAACCTAACATCCAACCCCATTGTTTTTGCAGACGACTCCTTGTTATTTAATAAGCGACTCATGGCTGGTCGCTCCAAACAATATCAGGAATCTAAGCTATTAGATACCAATTATATTTTCTTTGACCGTGGACTACCCGATGTTTTGGCATATATGGACTTTTTTGATCAAAGCTACGACACCTCATTCACAGAAGCCTGCGAAGCAATGACCTACGATATGGTATTTATTCTCCCCCCCTGGGAAACCATATTTGCCCTGGATGGGGAACGTTATGAAAGCTATGAAGAATTGGTTCAACTTAACGAATGCTTAGTAGAGCGCTATACCCACTTTGGCAACGTTCCCATTGAAGTGCCAAAGGCCACTATTGCCGAAAGGGTTCAATTTATATTAAACAAATTGGCTGAAGCGTTTGAGTAGCCCGCGCCACATATTACATCAATATTGGGGGCACAATTCCTTCCGGCCCGGGCAGGAGGACATCATAGAAAGCGTGTTATCAGGTCATGATACCGTAGCGCTCCTTCCCACAGGAGGAGGAAAATCGCTGTGTTTTCAGATACCCGCTCTTATGGCGGAAGGGATCTGTATTGTTATTTCTCCATTGGTCGCACTCATGAACGATCAGGTAACTGCCTTAAAAGAGAAAGGGATCAAAGCACTAGCCATCACGGGAGGCATCCCATTTAATGAACTTAACGGTCTTTTAGATAACGCCACTTATGGAAACTACAAGTTCTTATACCTTTCGCCTGAACGATTGCAACAAGAGATCGTTCAAAATAGCATCAAAAGAATGAATGTAAACCTTATTGCTGTGGACGAAGCGCATTGCATTTCGCAGTGGGGAAACGACTTTAGACCGGCTTATAAGCATATTCATATGGTAAAAGAATTACATCCCGGCATACCTACGATCGCCCTCACGGCAACGGCAACATCTGACGTTTTAAAAGATACTATTGACCAATTACAACTGAAATCACCACAAGTATTTAAAAATTCATTTGTTAGGAATAACCTCTCTTATCAGATCAAAAAGGAAAATGATAAAATATATCGAATTGAACAACTCTTAAAGCGCAATGATGGATCGGCCATTGTCTATGTTCGGAGCCGAAGTCATGCCGAAGAAGTAAGCAATCACCTTAACAATATTGGTGTTTCCAGCACTTTTTTCCATGGCGGAATCTCTTCCGAAGAAAAGAAAAAAAGGCTGGAAAGCTGGAAAAACGAACAACTCTCTACAGTGGTGGCCACTACCGCTTTTGGGATGGGTATTGATCACGCCAAGGTTCGATTTGTAATTCACATACAACTGCCGGAAAGTTTGGAGAGTTATTTTCAGGAAGCAGGACGAGCCGGTCGCGATGGGGAAACAGCGACAGCCATAATTTTATACCATGAGGACGATAAACGTATTGTGCGACATCAGTTTGTGGATGCATTACCGTCCACCAAAGATGTAAAAAAGCTGCTCAGGAACCTGTACAACTACTTTCAAGTGTCCTATGGCGAAGGTGAATTTACCAACCACAGTTTTAATTTTACTGAATTTTGCCAAACCTATCAACGCAACACCCTCCGAACCTTTAACGGTTTAAACACCCTAGACCGACTAGGCGTTATTGAATTGTCTAAGGAATTTGGAAGAAAATCCATGCTACAATTCCTGGTACCTTCCAAGGAGCTATTAAAAGAGTTTGAGCGGAATGTTTCTTTCTCAGTGGTTGGGAAAACCATTTTAAGGATGTACGGTGGAATTTTTGATACGGCCAATGCCATTAATTTGGGTCTTGTGAGTCGCAAAATGGGAATGAGCGTGGAAAAAATTGTCGGGGTTTTAAAGGAAATGGAACAACAGGATCTGCTTCAATTAAAACACATTCAAACCGATGCGTCCATTACTTTTTTAGTGCCCAGAGAAGATGACAAAACGATCAATCCCTTGAGTAGAGACATCGAGGAAATAAAGGAGAGAAAAAAGAAGCAAGTGGCGTCAGTGTTGTCGTATATTGAAAATAATTCAAGCTGTAATCAGCTATTTTTGGTGCGATACTTTGGCGAGACCAATGAGACTCCCTGTGGTATTTGCTCTTACTGTATGGGTTCTTCCAACTCGAATTCCGAGGTCTCCCTTGAGGATATTTCAGAAAAAATAATGGGCATACTCAAAGAGTCTCCTCAGGATTCGAGAAGCATCATTGAAAAGCTTAATTTTGCCGAGCCAACTGTTTTGAAGGTATTGAAATTACTGCTGGATGCAGAGCGTATTGAACTTAATGTCACCAATCAATATGGTATAAAAGCTACCTCTAAATGACTGGTTCCCGGACCAATAATAAAACAAAGAAAAAGATATGAGAGACCTCCGAATCCTTTTTATGGGAACACCTTTTTTTGCGGTGGGTATTTTACAAAAATTAGTAGAAAGCGGTGCCCATATCGTTGGTGTGATCACCGCTCCGGATAAACCAGCAGGACGTGGACGAAAATTACATGAGTCTGCCGTAAAGCAATATGCGGTATCTCAGGGTTTGACACTGTTGCAGCCAACCAATTTAAAGAACGAGGAATTTCTGGATGAAGTAGCTCACCTTCAGGCCAATCTTCAAATAGTCGTGGCCTTTCGGATGCTTCCTAAAGTGGTTTGGTCTATGCCCGAATATGGCACCTTCAACTTACACGCCTCTCTCCTACCTCAATATCGAGGTGCTGCTCCCATTAACTGGGCAGTGATCAATGGCGAGAAAGAGACGGGAGTTACCACTTTCTTTATTGATGAAAAAATTGATACCGGGGCCATTATCGCTTCAGAAAAAATAAAACTCACTCCTAATGAAACGGCGGGTAGTCTTCATGATAAATTAATGGAGTTAGGAGGCCAATTGGTATTGAAAACTGTAGACCTCATTGCAAAAGATGAGGCAAAGCCAGCCGCCCAATCCAAAACCGATGTTTTTAAAGAGGCGCCAAAACTTACTTCCGACAATACACGTATAGATTGGTCACTTCCCATGGAGCGCATTGACGCATTCATTCGCGGACTGCATCCTTACCCCACGGCCTGGACTCAACTTCAAAACCATGGAGAAGAAGTGAAGGTCAAAATTTTTGAATGCAGGATGGAAAGAGCCACCCACGATGAATGCCATGGACAGTTAATTGCTACTAAAAAAGAGCTAAAGGTTGCTGTACAAGATGGTTACCTATATATTAAGGTCATGCAGCTTCCGGGAAAACGAAAAATGGAGCTGGCTGCACTACTAAATGGTTATAATTTCGACATGGATGCCAAATTCGTGTAAACCCTTGATATGACTGAATTCTTCAATTGAACAAAAAAAAGCAGCTCCTTTATTAACAAAGCCCCCAAGTTATCAACAAAAACGGGGATTTAGCCCGTCATTACTTGCGTGAATGGATAATCCGATTAAATTTGTAGAGCAATTATTTAAAAGTTTAACCAACAATTTAATTTTAAAAAGTAATAAACTATGAACAAATCAGATTTAATCGACGGAATGGCAGAAGATAGTGGAATCACTAAAGCTGCTGCAAAAAAAGCATTGGAGTCTTTCTTAGGAAATGTAGAAGGGTCACTTAAAAAAGGAAACAGAGTTTCTTTAGTTGGTTTTGGATCTTGGTCAGTTTCTAAAAGAGCTGCAAGAGAAGGAAGAAACCCACAAACTGGTAAAACCATCCAGATTGCCGCTAAGAATGTTGTTAAGTTCAAAGCTGGATCAGATTTATCAGGTAGCGTAAACTAAACCGTATTAAATCTCTCCCAAGAGTAAGGCTCTACCAATTTTGGTGGGGCTTTTTTTTATCCCTAAATTCTGAAATAGGTAAAACTATTGGATATGATAAAATTATTGCTTAGATTTAGTTAGCAAATCTCAGCCAAATGATTACCATAAAGCCAACCAAGGGAGTGCTGCTTGTAGCCGAACCATCCATTATTGGAGACGTCTCTTTTAATAGGTCTGTGGTTTTATTGGCCGAGCACAACGCCAACGGATCTGTTGGTTTTATTCTCAATAAACCTCTGGAATATCGCTTAAAGGATTTTCTGCCTGAGGTAAATTCTGACTTAAAAGTCTATAACGGCGGACCCGTTGAACAAGACAATCTGTATTTCATTCATAAAGTGCCTGAACTCATTCCGGACAGTATTGAGATCTCAAATGGTATTTATTGGGGTGGAGATTTCAGCACGATTCTGGGTATGTTAGAAAACGACACCTTTGAGGAAGGTCAAATTCAATTTTTCTTAGGGTATTCGGGATGGACCAGTGCTCAATTGGACAATGAATTGGAGGAGAGCAGTTGGGTGGTCACATCCAATGAGGCAGAGAATAGCATTATTGGTCAGTGCTGTGAAAATTTCTGGAAGGAAAAAATGATCGAATTAGGTGGTGATTATCTCATTTGGTCCAACGCTCCGGAAAATCCTACTTTCAACTAACCCAAACGAGCTTTTACATTTAGTTTTGCCAGCAATTCCTTCGCTACAGTAGTAGTGTATTCCTTTTTTCTATATTTTGATATAGGTTGTATTCCTACGATGGTGTTGGTAATAAACAGTTCGTCCGCCTTCTGAAGCTCAAAAGGAGAAATGGACGTTTCTTCCAGGAGATAGTCCGGTAATTGCGCCAATATGGCGATGAGTTGTTTCCGAAGAATTCCATTCAGGCAACCATCTGCCAATGGAGGGGTTTTAATTTTATATCCACTTACCAAAAATAGATTCCCGTTAAGGGCTTCCACTACTTGTTTGTTCTCATTCAACAACAAGCAATTCTGATAGTCGTTTTCTTCAGCAAAAATACTTCCGAGCACGTTCAATGCTTTATTGTTGGTCTTAAGGGTGGACAACAGACCGGAGTTCACATAGTGGTCTTTGAACAATTCAACCTCATAGGAAGCTTCATTCAAGATATAAAAGGGCTCGTCCAGTGCTTCGGAATATATAACGTACTCCACCTCCTTTGCCGTTGGTGTGTACTTTCCACCCCAACTGCGCCAAACCAATAATTTAATGCGATACGCACTGGCTTTCTGGGGATGCGCTTCCAGAGTTTTCAAGATTTCTTCTTCTAAGAACTCCGGGGTGAAGGTCATGGGAATTTCCATTCGCAAAATACGCATGGAAGCCATGAGTCTGAAGTAATGATCTTCCCAGAAAAAGACCTTTCCGGCAGAAACTTTGATGGTTTCGAATACGGCGTCTCCGTAGTGTAAGCCTCGGTTTTGGGCTTCCAGGGTCGCTTCTTCAGTAGCTACTAATATTCCGTTTTTATTGATCATAAAAAAGCCGTCTAGTGTAAAAGACGGCGCAAAGATACTTTTTTCCTCTTCTGTGTAATAACTTTATGGAAGCTTTCACGAATGAGATTGTCAATTTTATGGCATCACGTGGATCCCAGGATATGTTTTAAGTTGGATATCATATTCTCCCAAAGCATTTTCCCCTCTTCTACCTCATCTTCTTCGGCATAATCGGTTACCATTAAAGAAACATCTTTGGTAATTTCATCTACCTGAATACGAAGTTCAAAATAGTAGTCGGTGTCTTCATCATCTTCCCAGCGAAACTTAATGCGTTCCTGATTCTTTTTTCCCAGAAGTTTGGCGCGTTCTTCGCTTCCTTCCCAGATAAAGGTAAAAAACTCACCTCTGGAATTCACGTTATCGGCATACCATTCGCTCATGCCGGACGGCGTAGAAATGTATTGATATAAAAGCGAAGGAGATGCTTGGATAGGAAACTCCATCTCATATTTTATTTTGTCTTCCATTTGGCGGTTTGGTTAGCTTTTGACCAATATAGATATTAATTCTATACTTAAAAAGAAAGACGTATTATTTTTCAACTTTTTTTGCATGCGCTATTTTAGTTCAAAAAAAAGGATAGAGTGTTTGCCCAGCTTTATTTTGTTGTTATCTTTGCACCCGCCTTCGCAGCAACTTTTGTTGTGCTTCGGCGGGTGAAGACCCAAAACTATTACGGCGAGGTAGCTCAGTTGGTTAGAGCGTCGGATTCATAACCCGGAGGTCGGGGGATCGTGCCCCCCTCTCGCTACAAACAAAACCCCCGAGAAGAAATTCTCGGGGGTTTTTGGTTTTGTGGGATGAGGGCTTTGACGGTTAGGGTTAAAGTTAATGCGAACGGTTTTGTGTATGGTTTATTGCCAATTCACATGTTCATATTTTTCAGTCGAGACTGATTTTTGTTTGGTGGGGAGATTTTAAAATTAGCCAAATTTTGGCAATGGGTTATACATTGTTGTAGGTAGTTACAAAGCTATCGTTACCTCCTCAGGATGAAAGTTGTAATCGTATTCAGTGATTTCAGTCTGATTATTCGCTACGTAAATTGTGAAGTAGAACTTTACTTGATTTGAAAAACGCTTATTCCTTGAAGTAATGAAGTCTATGTTCACCAGTCCTATTAAATCCACTGTAGTTCTATAATTCTCATTGTTACTCCAGCTATAAACACTGAATTCGTTGATGTCTTTAATTATATTCGATTCTTTTATTTCCCAATATTCCAGAGTCTCTTTTTGAGATACATTTCTATAAAAGTATTCAAAAAAGAGTTCGGTTGCTATAGCTTGGACCATAAATTCACTCTGACTTTCGAACTTTTCCCAGTCAATTTTGCTGTTTAACCAATCTTTCGTGATGAATCCGATTTCAATCGTGTTTTCCATATTGAAATCTTTTAGGCTTTTATAGAACTTAAGTTTGAAGTTCTTTTGTTCCAATTCTACTCTAAGATCCTCATGAAAATCAGATTTACTTTCATCTGCAAAATCTTTAAGATTATTGGTGATGAATACTCCATCAATCGAATTGCTTTTCGACATGTGTGCAAGAATCGATAACCATAGTATTGTATCCCGAAATTCCTCTCCTTTTCTCGAAGCAGGTTTAACTCTATTAATCTGACGCTTAACTGCCTCTCTTAGGAAATTGTCATAATAAGGTATTTCTAAAAATCCGTTGAGGAAGTCTTTGTATTTCCTTAATTGGTCAGCTTTATCAATCTTAAAATCTGATAACCCTACTTTATCAATAACTAAATTACCCAAATCATTCTGAGCTTTGTTTATTTGACTCAAACGAAAATTCAGCTCCTTTTCATATTGTGATGTTAGTTCTTCGAACACGATTCTTGGGATAGCTATAACAGAGTTTGTTTTCTCCGCGAAATCAAATAATAATTGAAAATTATTTGACTTCATCTGGAAGTCACTTCTGATTATATTTGAATCTAATATGATTAATTTCAATAGTGAGGCCTTTGTTTTATAATTATATACAACAGTATTATATATGGCACATTGCTGTTTTAATGTTAATATTTTTCAGCCGAGACTGAGTTTTGTTTGGTGGGGAGATTTTAAAGTTAGCCAAAATCTGGCAATGAGCTATATATGTTGTTAGGTTCTGGTAACTTCACGTCCATTCATCCATGGGACAAGCATTTCTCTATCCATTGGAAATGGTTTTTTGATGCAACGATTTGAATATTTTCCTTCATAACCTAAAATGTATAATAGCGATAATTCAATATACCATAGGCTAACTTGAAGAGCTTCCAGCTTTATATCTAAGGAGATTTTTAAAATTTTCTCTCGCTTTTCAATTTGTGAATGCACAAGTGCATTTCTAATTGTGGTTATACAATCTGGCGCATCAGTTAAATCTGCTTCAGAATCTACAAACCTCTTTAAATGTATAAAATCATGAGGAACCTTTGTACTTATATCTAATTTTGAAAGAAGTAATCTAATTTTATTTGAAGCACTGATACTTGCCGCATCTTTTCCATGAAGTAGACCATATTTCTCTACTACCAACCAGTTATATAATAATTCTAACGCCACCTGGGATAAAATAATTGATCCTTCTGTATAACCCGAATTGTTATTTGCTTCAATATACCAATGGACTACTGATATTAGAAAGTCTTTGCCTTGTGAACTCCCTTTCCAAAGTGAATAGAAGTTATTGAAAAGGTCACTTAAACCATCACTTGAGTGATAAAGTGTCCAACTAAAAGTTGATTTAAAACTTTGTATTCTATAATTTGAATAATCGGTCCATGCCCTTTCATCTTCGAATAAACCAGAATGAAAAACAGTTTTTGCCCTTTGCCCTTGTAAAAAGGTTAAGAAAATATCAAAGCAAAAAAAGAGCTCTCGACTTTCTGTTAAATTTAAATTGCCTTCTCTCTTTGCTAAACTACCAGCATAGAATAAAAAATAGCCTCCTTCATCATAAAGTTTTTCTCTTCTCTTAATATAATCTGGACTTTTGTCAAGTATAATTATAAAATCCTTATTTTCAAATGTTGTCCGAACGTTTGCAAATGACAGTCCATCATCTTTAGTTGCAACTGTTGCACCTCTGAAACTAATTAAATTAGGAATCGCAAAACTTATGCTTTCCACTGGAATTGAATGGTCTCCGAAAGTAAAATGTTTCGTAAATATACCTTTGACTTTTGGGTGTTCTCGTTCATCAGTAAATGCTAGATTTACTATAAAACAATCCCCCATATCGATTTCATTGATGATCAATCGATAATTAGAGTCTAAATCATCTTTTAAAAGTTTTTCTGCACCACTTTGAACAGTCCCTGTAAAAGTTGCACCTATTGATGGTAACCATTTAAATTTAAGTTCACCATTGATTTTAATTTTGTACTTATCTGATTCTAATGTGAATTCGCCAGTATATATTTCGATATCTGCGTTAGGATGGTCCATCTTCACAGGATATTTGACGATTTTAGGTAATGATTTCAATAGATTGTTTTTAATATTGCTTGACGTTCAGACTTGCACCTAACGGTATTGTATATGGCACGTTGCCAAATTATTTAGTTCATATTTATCAGTTGTGACTGAGTTTTATTTGTTGGGGAGATTTTAAATTTAGCCAATTTTTGGCAATGTGTTATATACGTTGTTGTAAACCGTTAACAGTGCACTTACCCAAACAATAGGTCTAGATTTATGATTATTGCGATAATTGAAATAATTCCGCCCAAAAGAGAATAATTTTTTATCGAAAAGTATACAAAATAAAACCAACTAAGTATTTGAATAAGATATATAAAATTTGCAAGAATTGCGATAATATCTAAACCATAATAACTACTATAATAATGGTATGAAGGGAGAATATTAAAATACGAAAGTATAGCGAATAGTATAATTAAAAACAGCATGTGATGCCAGTTAAAATTAAATTTATTAAAGCTTCCTGGATTCTCAATAAATGGTGTAAGTCGGATGACTATCCAAACTGAATATAAAAGGGCGATTAAATTAACTAAATCGGCAAAAAATGATATGATGTCAGAACTTTTATCATACATTAAATTATCTGCATTAATTTCTCTCGAAAATGCATTTGATAGATCGTATCGAAAGATATAACCGATAAATAATATAATTATCGGTAGTAAAAGAAATATTAACCAAGTGGTATTAGTAAAATAATAGTTTAGTATGGAGTTCGAATCAGTTTTAGATATAGGATTTGAAAAAGGAGATCCTTTTATCGAAAAGCTAGGAAATAAAAATTGTTCTTGAATAATTCCTTCTGATATTTTATCAGACTCAATATTACGATATAAATAAAAAAGAGTATTAAAGAAAAAAAGGACTAAGCCTGATAACAAAAAAATATAATTGAATTCTAACTTAACACCAATTATACTGGTCGACATTTTTTTTTCGATTGATTTAAAGTTTTTCAATTTTTCGAAAGCTTTGGTTAGGTCATTTTCTAGAAACCCTCTAAATTCTTTAATGTTTTTACTACCTAAAAAGCTATTGTAGAATTGGCCTTCAGTTATAATATCAATGTCAGTCTTATATGATTTTAAAAAAGAATTTTTTATATATCCACCGCTCGTTCCATCAGGGAAACCGTGACTGTCACCCTCTATTATATAATATAAAAAATGCTCTTTTATTTGTTGGTCATTTGGATTTGTCATAAGCCTTACTAAGCGCCGAACCCATTTTTCGTTTAATAGTTTCGATATATCTGGACGATCAAAAATACTATCGAGTTTAAATTTACTTTCCTTCATAAGCTTTGAAGGACTCAGCTGTTTCTTCTGAAGTGTACAAATAAACGATTCTGAAAATAATTTACAAGCTTCTATTATTTTGGAATGCTCGACCCGATATTCCTCAGGAATTTTGAAATCTGAATTTCCATATTCTGGATAGAAAAATTCTTTGTTATAAAGATGTAAGTATGGTATTTGTAGAATCGTATCGTCATTTCTAATCGCATAATTCTCTTCACTTATATAAGAAAACACATAAGTATTTAAGAATTTGTTTTTATCGTTTTGATAAGTATTGAGTCTATTTAAAACTTTATTCTTTTTACGAAAATTGTCATATAAATTTTCTTCTTGTTGATTTATTATTGAAGCTAAAATAATTTT
>JBCCIJ010000055.1:0-12008 GCA_039028295.1 Bacteroidota bacterium | reverse complement strand
TGCAATTCCGCCAAACAAGACGCCCCATCCAAATACAATAGCACCTCCTGCGAGTCCCTGACCTTTGGCAGCACCGGTAATTTTAGCGAGATACATTCCGAAGAAAAAGAAAACAATCGCTAGCAAAAAATAAAAGGCAATACTGGCTGGTTTAAGTAGTTTTTTCATCAGTATTGGACTGTTTTAGTGATTGATTCCCCCGGTTTTATTGCGACCGGGAATTCCTGGGCAGCAAAATTTTTATGTTCTCCCAGAGGTTTTACCTTAATTTCATAGTTTCCCGGATTCAGTAAAAATTCTTTTCCTCTGTTATATGTACGTCCTGACGCTACATTTTTACCAGAATTGGCTTCGCTAATTGTCACAATGCTATCCACTGATGTGCCCCCTATAATGGTTTCTATAAAGATAGTGCCCGACACGAAATTAAAGGTTCTTTCTACAGTTTCTCCCGCTATTACTTTTACGTTAGATATTACGGTATGGGTATCCAATCCTTTCATGCTACCTAAAGCCTGAATTTTTATGCTATAGGTCCCAGGATTAACTTCTGTTTCTTTTGGCCCATTGTAGGTTCTTAAGCTTGCTGCTAATTTGCCATTGCTGTCCATCACTTTTACAATACAGTCCCAATTCGCATTGTTATTCGTTGTCGTGAGTGCAATTTTTCCTCCGTCGAAACTAATGGTTTTATGCACGATTTGGTCATCAAAACTTTTAATATCCGTGACCGTTACTGAATTTACATCACTTCCTTCCAATGGAGCTACCTCGAAGTTATATGTGCTGGGTGGGAGGTAGAATGAGGCCGTGTCTGCATAGGTTCTAATGGCAATAGGTTTACGTTTTGAAATGATGTCGTAGGCCTTAACCCATGCGTCGATGGCAATCCCATTTTTGATGGCATATACCGTCACGTTACCTTCAGGTTTATCGATAGTTTGCTGTGTGACCTCATTAAGAACATCGCTCAACCCATTGGCGTTGGCCGCATCATAATAGTTACCATCACCGGCATTTGCAGCACATTGAAGTTGTTTTGTTTCCCCTTCTTTTAAACCAAATCCTACAATATGCAGTTTAAAGTCGATTCCTTCCGCTTTGGCCGTTTCTACCACGTCACAAATATTGCCGTCACAGGATTCAATACCGTCCGTAATTAATATTATGGTAGCGCGTTCTTTGGATTTTCGGAGCTGGTCGATCACAAGTGATGCTGAATAAGCCAGAGGTGTTTTACCCAGTGGTTTTATATTTTTTAATGCTGAAGTAATTTGGCCCTTAGAGTTGTTGTCCATAGTCACTAAGGTTTCAACGTCCTTGCAGTCTCCTTTTTTACGGTGACCATAGGCCACGAGCCCGATGGACTGATTTTCAGGAAGATTGTTGATCGATGTGGACAGCACAGAAGTAGCAATCTCTACCTTGGCTTTTCCGTCCATTTGCCCCCACATGGAGCCACTGGCATCGTAAATAAAGATAATGGGAGCAGGGGAAGACTCATTTTGAGCTTGTAGTGAAAACGTTAAGAGCATCACTAACAAACACATGGATAATCGTCTCATAATGAATGTGTTTGGTGAGGTTATTGAATAACTAATTTAGGGTTATTTTTCTTATTTGTAAAATTACCAAAGAGTTAATTAGCTGTCAATCACCCAAATGGGTGGTTTTTAAAGAAAGATTGGTATGGTAAAGGACTGAGGGGTAGAACTTAAAACTTCGGAATATAAATAATACAAGCAATTACCACAGCCGCGATAGCAGCAAAAAAAACGGCACCTGCAGCCACGTCTTTGATATACCCTATCTTATCATGAAAATTGGGATGGACAAAATTGGCTATTTCTTCGGCGGCGGTGTTGAGGCCTTCTACGCTCATCACTAAAGCGATAGCCAAAATTTGCAATACCCATTCGGTAGAAGAAATGTCGAAATAGAAGCCCGCCATTGTCACCCCAATAGCAATTACCGTTTGTACCTGGATACTGGGTTCGTTTTTTATTAGCATCCATGCCCCTTTAATGGCATAACCACAACCTTTAATTCGCTTTAAGAGGAATGAATCTTTTTTTGTCATTGACGTTGTCCAGATTTAAGCGTTAAAGTTACCACTATTTACGGGAAATTAATTCCCTAAGTTTTCATAAAAAAAAGCGACCACTAGAACTAGCGGTCGCTTTCAAACTTAACAAATAACTTAGTTTACTGTTATAACTAAGCGCTAATTACAATCGACAACGTTATTGGGCGTAAACCCATTACAAAACAAGAAACATTCGTTGTACATGGTTACTATCACACCATCAATTTCAACACAAACAGGGTCGTAAATATCGTTGATGCAATTACTACATTCTCCAGGGCAAGAGAACCAATCTGCTTGTGTGAACCCATCACATTCAGCATAACAGGCATTGAAGTAGGTAATAATAGTGTTTCCAATTTCAACGCAAACCGGATCGTAATCACCGGGGCAATCGCAATCTCCGGGATCACAATTGGGCGGAGTCCATTCGGTTTCCTGACAGCAATCTGAATTGTCATTGATACACACTTTCAGATAATCTTCATTCAAACCACTTAGTTCAAAGTCATTAATGGTTACTGGTAGATCGGCCAAAGCAAAGAAGCCAATAAATTCATTGTTTCTTATAAACACATCAAAGAAATCATTTCCGGCGTTTTGGTGTTCAAAGTCAATAGTGATGGAGTAGGTTCCATTTTGATTGCACTCGCCCACAATTACTTGGAGGTTTGAAATCTCGCACTCTTCGCCTGGACAGTCCACAAAATCGTTAGGTGTAAATCCTTCGCAAAGGGCTAAGCACTCGTTGTCAAATTCAATAATATCACCATTATTGCCTTCCACACATACGGGTTCATAATCGGTAGGGCAATCACAGTCGTTTTCACAGGGGACAAAATCGTTGGGTGTAAATCCTTCGCAAAGGGCTAAGCACTCGTTGTCAAATTCAATAATATCACCGTTATTACCTTCTACACATACGGGTTCATAATCGGTAGGGCAATCACAGTCGTTTTCACATGGGACAAAATCGTTAGGCGTAAATCCTTCGCATTCAGCAAAACAGGCATTTATAAACGTAATGATCTCGGTGCCGCCACCTGTTTGTATTTCTACACAAACGGGATCTTCATCTAAGGGACAATCGCAATCTGAGAAATCGCAACTTTCCAAAAGTGCAATAAATTCGGTTTCATTGTTTATGGTAACAATTTCTATCTCATTAGTAGCAGGATTATAGACCTCCACTTGGAAAGGATACTCAATGCCCACAATATACAGCTCGTTAGTGGAATTGATAATCACCTCGATAAGTTCTTGAAAGCTATTTACGGTCACCACCGTGCCGTTATTATAGATTAAGTTTATGGGGTAAACAAAGTCGAAACAAAAGTCGAAGATAATATTGCCGCTTGGATTTTGGCTGGCAATAAGGGTTCCATCTTCTGTTACAAAAGTTTGGAGTCGAGTAACCACATTTTGCATGGAGGCACTTTCCTCAATTTGAGGGCCGGTGTCTATATTGTTATTGTCATCGGTACATGACGCAAAGGCTAGGGCTATAATAAAAATAGAAATGAATATTTTTAGTTTTTTCATTTTCAGTAGTTTAAGATTAGTGAATAGCGCATGCTGAGTGATTAATCTTAGGTAAGACAACCCAAATGTAAAAAACCCTACCGACAAATAAATTTATTTTTTACATAGCTTTGAACTCGATATTTGGGGCAATTACAAAGCACTATGAACGAAGATCCGGAAAGAATATGTAAACCTGCAGTTTTTGAAGCTATTTTCAAGAAACACTCAAAACCGTTGCGTAGGTTTATTTTTTTTAAAACGCAAGATCCCCATTTTACCGAGGACATTTTGCAGGATACTTTCGTGAAATTATGGGAAAATTGCGATAATGTAACCTATTCCAAAGTACAGTCTTACCTGTTTGCCGTGGCTAATAATTTATTTCTAAATTCGGTTAAGCATACAAAAGTGGTTCGAACGCATCGAAAAAAGCCGACAACGGACCGTACTATTGAATCACCGGAGTTTCTGCTCATCGAGAAAGAATTTTTAGAAAAAATTGAGCAGACAATTGCCCTTTTGCCACATCATCAGCGAGACGTTTTTTTACTAAACAGAATAGAGAAACGCAAATACAAAGAGATTAGCGAGTTATTAGGAATTTCTGTCAAAGCAGTGGAAAAGCGAATGCACCACGCTCTCAAAACCATGAAAGAAAAAATTGGCTCGGTATAGAAAATAGGTCAGCGCGGAGTCTTTTATAACTAAGTAGTAAAATGAGTAGGGTTTTTTTGGTTTGAATTGTCCTACTACTGTATAAAAATGGAAAAGTCTAACATACATAACGAACAGGATGATTTCCTTGCCCAATGGCTTGCGGGAAATTTAAGCGATGAAGATTTGAAAAACCGGGTCGGAACCGAAGATTTTTTGTTGTATAAAAAACTTCAAAAAGGGACGAATGTGTTGGGAGATCTCGAGCAGATGGACACCACCCATACTTTCTCCCATATTCAACGAAAGATACAGGCAAGGAGTACGAGAAAAATTGGAATTAAGAGAACATTACGATGGGCACTTCCCATAGCTGCTTCTTTTTTATTAGTTTTTGCGGGATATAAATTCTTCGGAAATGATCAATTGAAAACCGAAACCTCTTATGCCGAGCAAAAGGAA
The DNA here is from genome assembly GCA_039028295.1 of Bacteroidota bacterium. GTDB lineage: Bacteria > Bacteroidota > Bacteroidia > Flavobacteriales > Flavobacteriaceae > Aureisphaera. The sequence continues at coordinate 7,282 of JBCCIJ010000055.1, read as the reverse complement.
CTTACGCTTTTGGACGGATCACGTGTAGTATTGAACGCCAAGTCAGCACTGGACTATAATAACCGAAATTGGGAATTGAAGCGAGAAGTTCGCTTGAAAGGAGAGGCCTTTTTTAAGGTTGAAAAAGGAAGTAGATTTAGCGTCATAACAGAGAACGGCACCGTGGCTGTACTGGGAACTTCTTTCAGTGTTAATGCGGCAGATGATTATTTCGAAGTGATGTGTTATGAGGGTCGGGTTGAGGTATTATTTGCTGAAGATTCGACAGTTCTTGGGCCCAATATGACCCTTCGAAAAACAAAAGGAAGGGTGGATGAAAACTCTGTTGCTCTTGGTGAATCGCCGGATTGGTTGCGCGGGGAAAGTAGTTTTAAAAGTGTACCTCTACTTTATGTGATCGATGCATTGGAACGACAATATCACTTAGAATTCGATACCACTAAAATTGATGAAAGTGCCCTGTTCACCGGAAGTTTCGGTCATGAAAATGTAAAAGTCGCTTTAGCGGCAGTATTTAAAACCATGCGCATACAATATAGCAGAGAGAACGGAAATGTTCTTGTGCTTAGTCCATATGAATGAAAAAGAAATACTTTATTTGGATTGCCATATTATTCCTTCCCATTGCAGCGTCTTCACAAGAAGAGGCTGCTTTTGCAATTCAATTTGAAGACGTTCTCATTTCAGAAGCTCTGGAGGTTCTGGAAATGAAGTTCGATGTTCGGTTTTCATATAAAGATGCTTTACTTACCAATAAAAGGGTTTCTTTACAAGAAGAGCGTCGAACGCTGTCCAAAACACTTCAAGAAATAAATAGCATTACCGGCCTTCTATTCCAACGTATTGATGATCGGTACATCTATGTACGTTCGGAAAGTCCTTCGTTGGAAGCCACACAAATGCTTGATGATGTTATCGTCACTGGTTACCTAACTTCAGGGATTAGTAAAACCAAAAATGGAAGCTTCAATTTAAGCCCATTGGAACTGGAGGTGCTGCCCGGACTTACGGAGGCGGATATTTTGGAAAGTCTACAACAACTTCCCGGGGTGATTAGTCCCAATGAAACGGCCACTGGTCTCATCGTTAGGGGAGGAAGAGCTGATCAAAATCGAATTTTATGGGATGGGATTAATATTTATCACAAGGGGCACTTGTTTGGGATGATCTCTGCCTTCAATCCGAATAGTGTTGAAAAGGTTAGTTTCAGCAATAAAGGGACACACCCGCGCTATGGCGAGCGCATTTCGAGCGTTATCTCAATTACTTCTAAAAAGGAAATAAACGATCTATTTTCGGCCGGTGTTGGTGTGAACGGAATTAGTGCAGACGCCCACGTGCAGGTTCCGCTGATTGCCGATAAGTTAAGTCTTTATGGTGCCGTTAGACGTAGCTACGATGAGGTTTATGAATCGTTCACTTTCAATAAACTTGCTGATAAAGTTTTTCAGTCCACTAAAATTAGGAATGCGGAAAACTCACAGAATGAGTTCTATTTTTTGGATTATAATCTTCAGTTAAATTATAAATTCGATGGCAAAAACAGGCTGTATTTCAGCACAATTCAAATAGACAATGCGTTGGATTATCTCGTCACTGACAAAGAAAGGAATTCATCTTTCAATGATATATTAGATATTCAGAACGAAGGTTATAGCGGACTTTGGGAGATTCTTTGGAGCGATAAAGTTACGCAGCAAACACAAGTCTCTTTATCAAAATACAAATTTGACTACACTTTTGTTGAACAGGATAGTTTAGCGCAGACTTCAGATTTCCGAAAACGGAATGTAATTTTAGATTCCGGAATTACTTCGGAAGTATCCATGGAGACCAAAGATAATAACGAGTTAACTTTTGGGTATCAATATTCTTTAAAAGACGTGAGCTTTGCATTTTTGGAAATGGCCGAGTTGTCATTCATACTGGATAGTGACAGGACTGTGGAGAGAACTCATGCCCTATTTAGCAATTTCTCTTATAGGAACCCCAGGATATTCGACTTTAATGCTGGCGTACGTGCGACCTATTTTCACGGCCTGGAGGCGGTGCGGTTGGAGCCAAGAATATTCATTTATAAAAACATTGCAAAAAATCTGAAACTTCAGGTTTCCGCGGAAATTAAAAACCAGATTATAAGCGAAATTGATGAAACGGTCTTTAGCGACCTTTCGCTAGAAAACAAACTATGGCGACTTGCAGATGGTAAAACCTTTCCAATAATAAATAGTAAACAGCTATCAATGGGCCTTATTTATACCGAAAATGGATGGAGTTTGGATACCGATTATTATTATAAGAAAATAAACGGGATCACGGCCCTGTCATTGGGCTTTTTAAACCCGTTGGACAGTCAATTTCACATTGGAGAGCAGCGAGTGCTTGGGGCCGATTTATACATAAAGAAGGATTTTCATTTTTTTAACACTTGGTGTAGTTACTCCTTCAATAGGGTAGAGAATAGATATGACGGGCTCAACAATGAGGCCTATTTTACCTCAAGTAACAATATTAAGCATGCCTTTACCGCTTCAGCTGCTTATAAGAAGAAGGGTTTTCAAGTGGCTTTAGGATGGAATTGGAGGTCTGGGAAGCCCTTTACAGAAGCCCTTATGAATACCGACGGCACACTTTTTTTTCAAAAAATAAATACGGAAAGATTACCCGGCTATCATCGCTTGGACCTCTCAACGACCTATGACTTTCACTTTTCAGAAGAAAATAAGCTCAAAGGGAAGATAGGCTTCTCTATACGAAATGTCTACGATCAAAATAATCAACTGAGTAGAGAATATTCAGGAAATAATAATTTGAACGACCCTGTAAGTGTTGTCGATAAATTTTCTTTGGGATTTACACCCAATTTTCTGGTAAGAGTATATTGGTAGATCCTATTTTACGGCTGCCAAGGCTGCCTCATAATTAGGAGCCTGACCGATCTCCGGCACTTGTTCGGTATAAAGAACTTGATTGTTTTCATCCAATACAATGACTACGCGAGCGTGCAAGCCGGTAAAAGCACTTTTTGTGATTTCCAATCCGTAATCTCTTCCAAAACTACCATCTTTAAAATCACTCAGCATTTCCACATTTTCAATGCCTTCTGCTGCACAAAAGCGGGCTTGCGCAAAGGGTAGATCTCTAGATATACAAAGTACTTTAGTATTGTTTAAATGGGAAGCTTCTTCGTTGAATTTACGGGCAGAAGCCGAACAAACACCAGTATCAACACTGGGAAATATGTTTAGTATTTTACGCATTCCGTCATAATCACTCAATGATTTTGGGGATAGGTCGGTTGCTGTAAGTGTAAAATTAGCTGCGGTGCTACCTAGGGCAGGAAGATTTCCATTTGTTTCTGCAGGGTTCCCACCAAGTGTTATAGATGCCATAGAATGGTATTTAAAAAATTGACTATAAAAGTACGCAATCCTGTTTAGTTTTCAGCCAATATTTAACTAAAAGCAAGGCACATTTTCTTCAGTAAAACGAATTAGAATTTTGAGTGGCAAATAATTTAGAACAGCAAATCATTTATGCCTTAACTTCAACCCCTTTTGGGGCCATGAGCATTTTTATCTTTATTCTGAATCCGGCAAAGATAAGCGTCATAAACGGGCTTAACCAGTTGAAGATCGCATAGAAGAAATACTCGGCCACACCCACTCCCAAAACCCCGCTTTGGTAGGCGCCGCAGGTATTCCATGGAATTAAAACCGAAGTAACCGTACCGCCGTCCTCTAAGGTTCTGGACAAATTTTGAGGTGCCAATCCTCGGTCTTCATAGGCCTGTTTGAACATCTTACCTGGAATTACAATGGCCAAATACTGATCGGATGCAACAAAATTGAGTCCCAAACAGCTAATCACCGTACTCGCAAAGAGGCCAAAAATACTGCTTGCTAATTTCAATAATACTCGAGTTATTCTCGCAAGAGCACCAATGGCATCCATAACCCCGCCAAATACCATTGCGCAAATGATCAGGAATATGGTCCATCCCATTCCTTGCATTCCACCCGAGGAGAAAAGCCCGTTTAAGGTTTCATTGTCAGTGATAATAGCGGTACTGGTAAATATGGACGTGATCACAGCGGTTAGTTTGGACGTTGATAAGTTTTCCAATATCTCAGGCTGAAAAATAAAGGCAAAAACTGCTGCTGCAATAACTCCGGCACTGAGTGCAATGAGGGGTTTTGTTTTCATTAAAATGAGAGCAATAACAATGAGTGGCACTACAAATAACCAAGGCGTTGTATCAAAGGTGGCATCAATACTTGTAAGCAATCCACTAATATTTGCCTCACCGGCGGTATCAATACTGGTGCTAATAATTCCGAAGACAATTAAGGTAATAATAATGGTTGGGACCGTAGTCCAAGCCATATAGCGTATGTGGGTAAATAGATCGGTACCCGCCATGGCCGGAGCCAAATTGGTAGTATCACTTAAAGGAGACATTTTATCTCCGAAATAAGCACCGGAAATCACCGCACCTGCAATCATTCCTCCATGAATGCCTAAGGCAGAACCAATACCAATAAGAGCAATACCAACGGTTGCAGAGGTGGTCCAGGAGCTTCCGGTAGCAATAGAAATAATGGCGGCTATTATCACCGAAGCCGGAAGGAATATTTCGGGGCTTAGTACCTGAAGGCCGTAATAAACCATGGCAGGAATAACCCCGCTTACCAGCCACGTGCCGGCCAAAGCTCCCACCAGCAATAATATCATCACCGGAACAAAAATACTTTTTAGATTCTCCCAAACTTCAACAAGCATGGTGCCAATGCCAACCTTATTTCTGAAACCTACTAAAGCAGCAACGGCACCTCCCATTAAAAGAATCCATTGGTTGGTGTAACCGCCTAGCCATTCCTGGTCTTCAACGAAAAAGATATTATAGGCCAACATTGCCATCAAAATCACAACAGGAATAAGCGCCTCCCAAATGCTCAGCTCTACGTTTTCAATGATTTTCTGGTCTTCTATTTCAAGTTCGGATAGATTGTCGTTTTCCTGCATGTGAATAAATTTGATTGGTAATGTTACGATTTTGTCGAAACCTGTGCAAGTACATTGTCGAAACCTGTGCAAGTACATTGTTGAGAGTTGCGCCTGTCAATTGCATTGGAACTTGGATCCAATTAGTTCATCGCCCTTATACAAGTTTAACAAAACCGGAGCATCGCCTGGTGACTACAAGACTCCAAATACTAAAGTTGAAATAAATATTTTTTCCTTATAAATTTTAAGGTTTTTCCGTGGGTATTTTGTTTTTATCATCATAATTTAATTCAATAAACCTAAAACCCATTATTATGAAAAAAATTATTTATGTATTAGGATTAGCAATCTTCTCGTTTGCTGCCTTTAGTTTTTCGTCGGAAGTCAATAGTGATGAAAAAAGTATTGAAAATGTGACATTTGAATTCAATAAAACGTTCAAAAAAGATTTTTTATGCCATGTTTCCAATGCTAAATTAGAAACCAGATTTGAAACTCAGTTTTATTCTTTAATAGCTAATGTCAAAAAAATTGACGTACACTTTAACGAGCTTAAAAATTATTATTATGCCGTATATGGTACAAATCCTGAAGCAAATAATACGGTTGAATATTTTAAAACGACCGCTTCGGAAGTAGCTAATAATGAATACAATTACATTGAAATGAATGAAAAAACAATGGAAGCTATTAACAGTAGGGGAGTTACCGTATGTAGAGAGGCCTCTTGGCCTTTTCCAATACCTGGCGTCTTTTGCCACCAAACGTATACTGGTCCCATATGTGGGATTGTAATTAACGGATATTGTAGGTACTATTAACTGCTAGAACTTCAAAGAACGTTTAAGCTCCTGTTTCGGCAGGGGCTTTTTTTTCTTTTCTATTCTATTAATTGAGACTATATCTTGGTTCAAGAATACCCACTTCCAACATACATTGTTTCATCATTTCATAAGTACGTTGAATGTCATTGTCTAAGCCAATTGAAAAACGAATTAAACCATCTGTAAGCCCCATTTGTTCCTGTTCGTCTTCTGGAATTTCGCTGGATGTTGAACTTCCCGGAGCACTAAACAGGGTCTTGTAAAATCCTAAACTTACGGCCAGATAGCCTAAATTGCGTTCTTGCATCAATTCCATTAATTCGTTCGCCTTTGTTAGTGACCCAACATCTAAGGTAAGCAGACCTCCATACCCATATTCTTCATTCATCATCGATTTGTATAATTCATGGCCCGGATGAGATGATAGCCCTGGGTAAACGGTTTTTAATCCCTTCGATTCAAATTTTCGAGCTAGGAACAGGGCGTTGGAGCTATGCTGTTTCATTCTAATATGCAGCGTTCTCATATTCTTCAATATAGAAGCAGCTCGCATACTGTCCATAGAAGCTCCTAGTAACATGCTGGCACCATCGTTTACGTTCCGAAGCGTGTCAATCAATTCCTGACTACCGCAAGTAACACCGCCCATGGTGTCGCTACTTCCGTTAATAAATTTGGTTAAGCTGTGCATCACCACATCGGCGCCGAGCTTGACTGGAGAAATACTCAACGGCGAAAAGGTATTGTCTACTAATAATTTTAGACCGTGCTTCCTTGCAATTTCTGCTAAACCCCTTATATCGGCTATTTCGAGCAAGGGGTTGCTCACGCATTCACAGAATATGATCTTCGTTTTTTCGGTAATAGATGCCTCTACTGCCGCCAGGTTGGTAATATCGATAAAGGACGTATGTATTCCCAGTCGTGTGGCGAAGTTTTTTAGAAATGCATAGGTGCCTCCATAAATGGTTCTGCTGGAAATGATATGGTCATTGGCGGCGCAAAATTGTAAGATCGTAGGCGTTATGGCTCCCATTCCGCTGGCGGCCACATGGGCCGTTTCTGTTCCTTCCATGGCGGCCAGAGCTTCTCCCAAGTATAAGTTGGACGGGGCAGAATGTCTGGAGTATAAGTAACAGCCATCGGCGTTCCCTTCGAAGGTGTCGAACATGGTTTTTGCCGAGAGAAAAGTATAGGTGGATGAGTCTGATATGGAAGGATTTACGCCTCCAAATTCACCAAAGTACTGTAAATCTTGAATGTTATTTGCGGGTTTGAACTGCTTCATGGTTAGGATATTATACCGATTAATTTAGTTCAAAATTACAGTATGATAAATTTTAAATCAATATCAGTAGTTATATTTAGATAATTAATCTTTAATATTAATTATTTATAGTTTTTAATTCTGAACAAAATGTAATAGTTTTACATTATTATGAAAATATTTC
>JBCCIJ010000054.1:0-13675 GCA_039028295.1 Bacteroidota bacterium | reverse complement strand
GCCTTGCGGAAGAAAAAATTCCTTGTATATTTGCACCCGACTTTTAGCAGAGGTCTATAGATATAAAAATTTCGGAAGTTATAATATACAGTTAAGATGAAAAGAACATTTCAGCCATCAAAAAGGAAAAGAAGAAACAAGCACGGTTTTAGAGAGCGCATGGCTTCTGTAAACGGTCGCAAGGTATTGGCGGCTCGTAGAACGAAAGGTAGAAAGAAACTTTCTGTGTCTTCTGAATCTCGTCACAAAAAATAATGTTGATAAGTCATAAATAAAAGGTGTTGTTTTTATAAGCAACACCTTTTTTTTATACCCTAATGCGTCGTAATATTACATCATCAAAAAAGTGCTTTTTTCATGCCAAAAAACAACAACATAAAATCGGTTTTAATTATAGGTTCAGGTCCCATTGTTATTGGGCAAGCATGTGAATTTGATTATTCAGGTTCGCAATCGTTACGTTCTCTAAAAGAAGATGGGATAGAAACCATTTTGATCAATTCGAACCCCGCAACGATTATGACGGATCCTGCCATGGCAGATCATATTTATTTGTTGCCGTTGACCACCAAATCTATCATACAAATACTGAAAGAACATCCAAATATTGATGCGGTATTACCCACTATGGGGGGGCAAACCGCACTAAATCTTTGTATTGAAGCAGATGAAAAGGGGATTTGGGAAGATTTTGATGTGGCACTTATTGGTGTAGATATTGACGCCATTAATATTACCGAAGACCGAGAGCAATTTAGAACATTGATGGAAAAGATTGGGGTTCCAATGGCGCCTCAGGCCACTGCTACTTCCTATCTAAAGGGAAAAGAAATAGCGCAGGAATTTGGTTTTCCTTTAGTGATCAGGGCTTCTTATACCTTAGGAGGTGCAGGGGCATCTATCGTCTATAAGCCAGAAGACTTCGACGAGTTATTAACCCGAGGACTGGAAATCTCTCCTATACATGAGGTGATGATAGATAAGGCTATGATGGGGTGGAAGGAATACGAGTTAGAGCTACTAAGAGATTCGAACGACAACGTGGTCATTATATGTACGATAGAGAACATGGATCCCATGGGAATCCATACAGGAGATTCTATTACAGTAGCACCCGCCATGACACTTAGCGACACGACTTTTCAGAAAATGCGCGACATGGCTATTCATATGATGCGAAGTATTGGTGACTTTGCCGGAGGATGTAATGTTCAATTTGCAGTAAGCCCCGATGATGACGAAGACATTATTGCGATTGAAATCAATCCTCGAGTATCTCGATCTTCGGCTTTGGCTTCAAAGGCAACTGGATATCCTATCGCTAAGATTGCGACCAAACTGGCTATTGGATATCATTTGGACGAACTGGAAAATCAAATTACGAAATCTACCTCGGCTTTATTTGAACCCACCCTGGACTATGTTATTGTAAAGATTCCACGTTGGAATTTTGACAAGTTCGAAGGTTCGGATCGAACATTAGGTCTTCAAATGAAGGCAGTAGGTGAGGTAATGGGAATTGGACGCTCCTTTCAAGAAGCACTTCATAAAGCAACTCAGTCTCTGGAAATTAAGAGAAACGGTTTGGGAGCCGACGGTAAAAGTTATACCAATTATGAACAGATCATTGATAAATTAACTAACGCCAGTTGGGATCGAGTTTTTGTAATCTATGACGCCATTCAATTGGGAATCCCGTTGAGTCGTATTCACGAAATTACTAAGATCGATATGTGGTACCTTAAACAATATGAGGAACTGTATATGTTGGAGAAGGAGATAGCTACCTATACGTTAGAAACACTACCGCGCGAATTGCTTTTGGAGGCCAAACAAAAAGGATACGGCGATCGCCAAATAGCACACATGCTTAAATGTTTGGAAAGTCAGGTATATAATAAACGCGACGAGTTCAACATTCAACGAGTTTATAAATTGGTGGATACTTGCGCCGCAGAGTTTAAAGCACAGACTCCTTATTATTATTCCACTTTTGAAAATGAAATGGAGACCGCTGATGGAAAGTACTATGCCGAGAATGATAGCGAAGTAACCGACCGAAAGAAAGTAATCGTTTTAGGTTCTGGCCCCAATCGAATTGGCCAAGGAATAGAATTTGACTATTGCTGCGTACATGGCGTATTAGCTGCAGCGGAGTGCGATTATGAAACCATCATGATCAACTGTAATCCTGAAACCGTTTCTACCGACTTCGACGTGGCCGATAAACTATACTTCGAGCCTGTTTTTTGGGAACACATCTACGACATTATTCGTCATGAAAAGCCAGAAGGAGTTATTGTGCAACTGGGAGGGCAGACGGCTTTAAAATTGGCTGAAAAACTAGAGCGCTATGGCATAAAGATCATGGGAACCAGTTTTAAAGCGCTGGACCTGGCCGAAGATCGTGGAAGCTTTTCTTCTATTCTGAAGAAAATAGATATTCCTTATCCGAAGTTTGGAGTTGCCGAAACTACCGATGAGGCCTTAACGCTGGCAGATGAATTAGATTTCCCATTATTGATTCGTCCTTCATATGTATTAGGAGGTCAGGGGATGAAGATCGTAATTAATAAACAAGAATTGGAAGAGCACGTGGTAGATTTACTTCGGAAGATTCCAAATAATAAACTCCTGCTGGATCACTATCTAGAAGGCGCCATCGAAGCTGAAGCCGACGCCATTTGCGATGGAGAGAATATATACATCATTGGGATTATGGAGCATATTGAGCCTTGTGGAGTGCATTCTGGAGATTCTAATGCAACACTTCCTCCATTCAACCTTGGAGAGTTTGTAATGCAGCAAATAAAGGATCATACCAAGAATATTGCCCTTGCCTTGAATACAGTAGGTCTTATTAATATACAATTTGCTATCAAGGATGATAAAGTATACATTATTGAAGCCAACCCCAGAGCATCAAGAACGGTTCCATTTATTGCTAAGGCCTATGGAGAACCCTATGTGAATTATGCCACCAAGGTGATGCTGGGAGAGAAGAAAGTGACTGACTTCAATTTTAATCCGAAATTGGAGGGTTATGCCATCAAACAGCCCGTTTTTAGCTTTAATAAATTTCCAAATGTGAATAAGCAATTGGGCCCGGAAATGAAAAGCACCGGAGAGAGTATTCTTTTTATCGATAGTCTAAAAGATGATCAGTTCTATGAGTTATACTCTAGAAGAAAGATGTATTTGAGCAAGTAAGTACGCTGCCAAACCATACATTATCCGCTATGTTGTGAACAAATTTTCACAGTGTAGCGGATTTTTTTTATGCCTACGGGTAGGGTTTTTTGGTAGACATCTGTTTTAATGATAAGTGGTTCAAATTTGATAACGTGATAACCAAACTTAATTCAATTTCTATGTGGCCAAGATTAGCGCTTATAGCGTTTTTTTCAACGACCTTATTTAGTTGTAGTTCTCATACGTTTGATGATGTTGTGGAACCAGAAGTAATTGAACCAGAATTGGTGACCTATCAAGATATAAAGTTCGTTTTTGAAAACATTTGTACCGAATGTCACTCAAATCCACCGCAAAATGGAGCGCCTATGCCCTTGGTGACCTTCGATAATGCCCGAGAAGCGGTTCTTAATCGAGGCTTGTTGGACAGGATCAGTAGGGCGGAGGGCTCGAACGGATTAATGCCACTAGGAGGCCCCAGATTGCCGCAAGGAACAATAGATATGATGGTTCAATGGAATGAGGATGGATTACTTGAAAATTAAAGCGACACCTATGAAACTAACTTTTTTTATGACCATTTGTCTTATTGCTAGTACGATCTGTAGCGCACAAAAATACAGTAGTAAGACTGGAACTATCGATTTTGAAGCATCGGTACCGTCATTTGAAGAGGTGAAAGCTGTAAATGAAAATGTAAGTGCCATTTTGAATACAGATAATGGAGAATTTGCTTCTCTAGCCTTGGTTAAGGGGTTCCGGTTTAAAGTGGCGTTGATGGAGGAACACTTCAACGAAAATTATATAGAATCGTCACAATTCCCTAAGGCCATTTTCAAGGGGAAGCTAGAGGACTTCAATTTTTCGGAGGTTTCAGAAAATGATGCCGAATATATGCTGAAGGGTACAATGACCATTCATGGTGTGACAGAACCTTTTGAAACTTCAGTAAAAATTAAAAAAGTAAATGGGGTTATTGAACTTCAAACAGAATTTGAGTTAAAACCGGAAAAGTTTAACATTAAAATACCAAAAATAGTAAGTAATAAAATTGCCAATGAGGTTTTTGTTAGGGCAATTTATTCACTGTCGAATTAAAGAATTATGAAAAAGAAAATTGTTTTTCTGATAGTGATGTTGGTACTTGTAGCAGGTACTTATACAGGATATAAGTACCTCTACAAGGACCATAGAGATATTACTAAAGAGGTGGCTGTGATGGAAACAACTGCTGCCGGGCTACAGGAACAATTTCAAAATAATGCGGCAGATGCCCTATTGAATAAAACACTTACAGTGACAGGAGTTGTTACCCAAATAGAGAGTAGGTCCATTACTATCGAAGACAAAGTACACTGTAGCTTTGAAAGTGCAGTGACGGGTGTTGCAGTGGGAGACCAAGTGAATTTAAAAGGACGTTGTATTGGCTATGATGACCTATTCGAAATTGTAAAACTAGATCAGTCAACCTTAATTTATACTGAATGAAGAAAATTACCTTCCTACTTTTCTTACTTCCAATGTTTCTTTTCTCGCAAGAAGATCTTCTCAACGAGTTAGAGGCCGATGTGGTTATTGATCATACCGTAACTGCTGCCTTTAAAGGCCTGAAAGTAGTTAATTTTGAGTCCACCAAATTGGCCAGTAAAAAAGACCTTTATTTTGTAGTTTCCCATCGATTTGGATCTGTGAAAAATGGTTTCGATGACCTTTTCGGATTGGATAATGCGGTGACCCAACTTAAATTCATATACGGAGTTAATGATTGGCTAAACATTGGTGCTGCAAGGAGTTCCTTGTTAAAGAAATATGGGCTTCACCTTAAATATAGGTTGTTGAGACAAGAGGATGGAGGCTTTCCTTTCAATATTGTGGGGTATAATTTAGCGACCATCAATACGGCTTTGGATAAGGAATTACTTCCTAAATTAGAGTTTAGCGACCGATTGACCTATACTTCTCAGGTAATAATTTCTAGAAAGGTTTCAGAAAAGCTATCTTTACTAGCAGCGCCTACTTTTATACATGAAAATTTGGCCACGCGTAGTACTCAGACCGGAGTTAATGAAGTGATTTCCGTTTTTGACGAAGAGAATGATCAGTTTGCCCTCGGATTAGGCGGAAGGTATAAGTTGACCACCCGATGGAGCATTAATGCCGATTACGGCATACACTTAAATAGAAATAGTAATTCTAATTTTAGAAACCCACTGTCTATAGGAGTGGATCTGGAAACAGGGGGACATGTATTTCAAATGCATTTTACCAATGCACAGGCAATGTTTGAGGAAGGGTATATTGTTCAAGGACAAGGTGACTGGGGAGATGGAGACTTTTTCTTTGGATTTAATTTAAGCAGAGTATTTTAAAATTACCAACATAAATAATCATTAAAACAGAAAACATGAAAAAAATTACCTTATTATTTTTGGCCTTCGCAACGACCTTCGTTGTGCAAGCGCAAACAACTTTTGATCTAGATTGGGAACAAGGTGTTAACGGAGCTGATGCTAGCTTTACTGTGGCAGTTGGAGATGCCGTACGTTGGACTTGGTCCAATACCGTTCCCCATAGTGTGACAACTAAGGCGGGAAGCACAGAAACCTTTGATAGCGGTATTTTAACCGGTATGGGGACGCAGTTTACATACACATTTACAGTGGAGGGAGTAAATGAATATGACTGTGTCGTGCACCCCGCTAATATGTTCGGAACTATTACGGTGGAGTCTGTACTTTCTACTCAAGACAAATTTGAGCGTAATATTCAATTATATCCAAACCCGGTGAATGATGAACTAACGATTGCCTCTCTATTCCAATTTGATACCTATGAAATATACGATATCACAGGAAAGAGACTGGGGCAGGGTATTGGAGAAGGAACCTATACACAATTAAACGTATCCTACCTTCCAACAGGAACCTATTTTATGCAAGTGACTGCAGGGGAACTGCAAGCTACTGTAAAATTGGTTAAAAGATAAAGTGTTAAGTTTAAGTTGGTTAGAACCGGCTCCACCATTTTCTTTTGTGGGGAGCCGGTTTTTTTATGTGTTATAAGAGCTTATTAAGAAGAAATAACTTCAACAAAGAATACCGCATTCTTATTGGCATCATAAAAACCAAACTCATGAGTGCCCCAGGGTGTATCTCGTTTAAGGGCGTTTGCCGCAACGGTTTCTCTTTCAACCAGTTCATTAAAGAGTGACGCTACTCCTTCAACAAATATTTTTACTACAGAACCTCCCAATAAAGGATCTTCCGGTGTATCGGCATGCCATTGAAGATGGATATGAATATTTTCTCGTGCCAGGCCGGCATAACCGTCGGCAACGAAAGTTCGCGAGAAACCCGCCTTCTCTTCATACCACTTCAGATCTCGATCGATATTTGCCGAGGGTAGTACAGGAATAATACCAATAAATTTAGTCTTCATCTTCTTCTGCTCGTTTAATTAATTTTTCGTTGAGGTTCTTTTTTTGTTTGATCCCTAGCTTTTTAATGGCTTCAACCTTTGTGATCAAGTTTCCTCGTCCTGTTAATTTCTTCATGGTGCCATCGTAGCTACCCTGTACCGTTCTCAACTGATTCCCCACCTTAATTAGGTCTTCGGTAAGGTTTACGAACTGATCATAAAGTCTGCCCGCATGAGTTGCTATTTCAAAGGCGTTACGCTGCTGTTTTTCATTATTCCACATTGTGTCTATGGTGCGAAGTGTCGCCAATAGCGTGGTGGGAGTAACAATAACAATATTCTTCTCAAACGCCCAGTTATAAATTTCAGTATCAAAATTAATTGCTACGGCAAAGGCGGGTTCAATAGGGACAAAAAGGAGTACAAAATCCGGACTTTCAATGGTATAAATGTCTTGATAATTTTTTGCGCTTAATTGTTCAATATGTTTACGCAGAGAAGTAATATGTTCTTTAAGGTGTTCCTGTTGGATGGTTTTATCTTCTTCATTTACGAAGCGTTCATAAGCCGTAAGCGATACCTTCGAATCGATGATCATTTTCTTGTCACCCGGCAGATGCAACACTACATCGGGAAGAATACGGTTTCCATCCTCTGTTGTAAAACTACTTTGTACTTCGTATTCCCGGTCTTTTTCGAGTCCACTTTTTTCCAGGACGCGTTCCAGAACTAACTCGCCCCAATTTCCTTGTAATTTGCTATCACCTTTAAGGGCCTTGGTAAGATTAACGGCCTCTTTACTCATCTGCTCATTGAGTTCTTTCAGGCCAACGATCTGCTGGCGGAGCATAGCATGGCGGTCTATACTTTCCTTATGCGTATCTTCAACTTTCTTTTCGAATTTTTCAATTTTTTCCTGAAGTGGTTTTAGGATGACATCCAATTTTTCTGCATTCTGTTTTGTGAATTTCTCCGATTTGGTCTCCAGTATTTTATTCGCTAAATTTTCAAACTCTTTATGCAGTTTTTCCTGCATTTTTTCGAGCTCGTTCTTTTGTTCGTTGAGTTTTACTTCCAGATTTTGATTTTCCGCATTACGACGCACCAGTTCTTCATTTAAAAAATCCTTTTCCTTCCTAACTTCATCTCGTTCATGTAAAGCGCTTTCAAAGCGTTCGTTGAGCTTTTCTTCCTGATCTTTTAGCTGAAGTAAACGTTCTTCAAGTTTCCCACTTTCGGATTTTGCCTTTAAACGTGCAATTAAGTTACCCACGTAAGCTCCCGCGAGTGCTGAAATACTACCAATTAAGAATATGATAAAAGGTTCGCTCATTTGTAATTTACAGCCCACAAAATGCTGCTCTATTTTTTGATTCAGTAAAAAGTAAAGATACTAACTCTTGATCGTAAACCTACCCGAACTAGCATCAAAAAATAAAGTGTCCTTCGGAAATAATGCATCAAAATGCCCCTCCTTGATGAGCTGCTCCGGAGTTTTCATAAGGGTCTCTTTTTCAGTCATTAAAATCATTCGATCCGAAAGCTGAATGGCCAGATCAATCTCATGGGTTGAGAACAAGATCGTTTTTTTGGTCTCTTTAGCCAGTTTTTTTAGCAGTTTTAGAATGGAGGCTCTATGATAAAGGTCCAAGTGGGTAGTCGGTTCATCCAACAATATAATAGGAGTATCTTGCGCAATAGCTCTTGCGATGGCTACACGTTGCATCTGGCCATCACTTAACTCAAAACACTTTCTATGTTGTAACTCCGAAACGTCCGTTTGCTGTAACGCCAGGCGCACTTTGTTTTTGTCGTTGGCACTTAAATGTCCCATCCAACTGGTATGCGGTTGCCGACCCAAAGAAACAAACTCTAAAACCGACAGATTTTTAGAGCTAGGGGCTTCGGTAAGCACAACGCTTAATAAAGTGGCCAACTCTAAAGAATGAAAGTGCACTAAATTCTTATCACGAATGCGAATGGAACCGGCAATCGATCTCTGCATATTCGCCAGAGTTCTTAAAAGGGTAGATTTTCCAATTCCATTGGCTCCAACTAAACTTACAAGTGATCCTTCAGAAAATGATAAATGAATGTTCTTAGCGATGACCAGACTACGCTTCTTATTCCAATAACCAATGGACAGGTCATCTACTTCAAGGATGGTATGTTTTATTTCCGAAGTCATTAAAACATCAATTTACGTTTTCTTACCAATAACCAAATAACAACAGGAGCTCCAATGAGAGAGGTAATTGCATTTATCGGCAAGGTGTATTCACTATGGGGCAGTTGAGCAATGATATCGCACAATAACATAATAATACTGCCAAAAAGTAATACGGCTGGAATTAATATACGATGATTTGAAGTAGTGATCCATTGGCGGGCAATATGTGGTACTGCTAGGCCAATAAACGCTATAGGACCGGCAAAAGCCGTGATGCTACCTGCCAATATACTGGTAATTATAATAATTATAAGGGTGGTTCTCTTTATTTGAACTCCCATACTTTTAGCATAATTTTCCCCAAGAAGTAGCGCATTAAGGGACTTACTAGCCAGGAAG
Source organism: Bacteroidota bacterium (assembly GCA_039028295.1). Classification (GTDB taxonomy): domain Bacteria; phylum Bacteroidota; class Bacteroidia; order Flavobacteriales; family Flavobacteriaceae; genus Aureisphaera. Next base: position 4,497 of record JBCCIJ010000054.1, on the reverse strand, counting down.
CTAATGACGACTCCCAGAAGGGTACAAAAACTCAAAATAAGGACTCCTGTCCAGGATTGATTACCCAAACTTCCAAAGGACCAAAAAACATATTGCTGTAACTTTTCCGCGCTGCTGAAATATGATAAAACACCAACAACGGCAGCAGTAACGCTACCAAACATGAGTCCGATAATAAGAATGGCCATGGTGTCTTTAATACGTAAAGTCATGGCCAATACCGCTAGCAAAACCAAAAAGCTCCCCAAGGCAGATGCTAGCACTAAACTCCATTCACTGGCAAGCATGCCTCCCAGAAAACCTCCAAACGAACCAGCGCCTAAAAGCAATACGGCCACCCCCAAACTAGCACCACTACTCAATCCCAAAACAAAGGGCCCCGCAAGTGGGTTTCGAAATAGGGTCTGCATCAATAAGCCCGAAACCGCCAATCCTCCACCAACTAAAATTGCCGTAATGGCTTTGGGTAAACGGTAGTCCATAACTATATAACCCCAACTCGATTTTGAGACTTCACCACCGGTTAGGCTAGTAAGAATTTCATCTAAAGGTATAGCAACAGATCCTAAACTTAGATTGAGAACGAAGGCAGCTACCAATAACAATAGCAGTGCAACAAACATACCTTTATAGGATCGTCCTGTTTCCATCAATCAAGTTGGCTAAAAAAATAGAGTTCGTGATTGGGTAGTAGCTCAGGATGAAGAATTTTAATGATATCTTTCAAAACAATATCCGGTCTGTTGGGAGCCAGTTCATAATATAAAACACCTCCTGTAGCACCTTTAATGGTAGTAAAGCTAAATACTTTTTTATGCTGAAAGGCGTCAAACTGGCCATATACCGCGTGCGTATCTATCATTTGTTGATAGCTCGTAAATTGCCCCGGGCCAATCCAAAATTGAGCGTTTTTTCCTTGCTCCAAAACACTTTCCAGGTTTAAAGAAATGCTCCCCGTTCCTTCCGAATCCTCCCAAAGGTATTTTCCATGAGCATCTTTAATAAATTGAGCCGCCCAACTATCACCTTGCGGTAAATACCAGATATCTTTGTACATCGCCCCGCTAAGTACCGTAGGTTTTGATTCGGCTTTGGCTGCCAGTGCCATTGATGCCTTATAGTTGAGTTCTATTTGACTAAATAGTTCACCAGCCATTTCCTCTTTATCAAACAGCGCACCGAAAAATTTGATCCATTCTGCCTTTCCCAAAGGATGGGTCTCGGTCCAATCACTGTTATAGAGCACAGGAATACCTGCCTTTTCCATAGTTGAAGCACTCTTATTGCCGCCTTTTACCGCAAAAGTTACTACAGCATCGGGGGACAGGTCAATGAGCACCTCCATATTAATGTCCTCGTTCTTTCCTAATTCATGAACTACACCTTGATCAATTCGAGCGCGGGTTCTATCCGAAGAAATGTAGTCTAAATTCGGAAACCCGATAAGCGTTTTATCTACCTCAAGCATTTCCAGTGACGGTATATGTGTTGTAGAGGTCACGACAATCTTCTTCAGCGGAATTTGCAAGACGGCGTCAAAATTAGCTTCGTCATCAATGGTGATCTCTTGTTTTTTGAGAAGGTAGGTATACTCCTGATCGGCATCAGGCCAGGGATTGGATATTTTTAAGATTTTGTGCGTTTCGAAATCTTCAATTTCAAATCCTTTAGCATATAGCACTTCGGTTTTTGAAGTTTCTACTTCGGAAGAAGGGGAAGATGTTTTTTTCACTTCAGTTCTACAACTGAGCAAACTAAGCATACAAATAAGGACGAAGGTATTTTTTATCATGCTCAAAAATAGTAGTTTTTATTTGGCGAGGCTATAGGTAAACTCTATTTTTGCATCGAATTTTGGTAAGTGCCTTTAATTTTGGAAGGTACTTTTAAAAGGGAATTCGGTGAAAAACCGAGGCTGTTCCCGCAACTGTAAGTCGCTTTAATACGTATTGAAGTATGTGCATTCTTCATACCACTGTCTCGATAACACATGAGATGGGAAGGTCGCACAACGACAAGCCAGGAGACCTGCCACAGTTCATAAATTTTGTCAAACTTTCGGGATAAAGGTTTACGAAGATAATTAGAATTCAGCTGCAATTTTGTTGGATCGTGTTAGGCACAGACCTCGAGATTTGTTGACATTCAAAGATTACTTCTATCTTTTTTCGGTTTTAATTCAGAAAATGAAAAAAAACTTATTTTGGGCTATTGGCCTTTGTGTTGCTTCCGCAGGAATCGCACAAGAAACGGTAAAAGTGGAGGCGTTGGATTCGGTATACATTGATACCAAAGTCCCTATGGCTCGTAAGAACAGTGGTAAAGTAGTGGTGAGCATTACTTCCGAAGACCTACAACAGAGCGTGGGAAAGTCTATCGCTACCATCATTAATGAGGTGTCCGGTATTGAAATCAACGGTAGTCGTAGTAACGCCGGGCAAAACCTGGGCTACTTTGTACGCGGTGGTAGAAACCGTCAAGTAGTAGTGATGGTAGATGGGGTACAATTAAATGATCCCTCTTCTATCGGAAACGATTTTGACTTGCGGTTATTATCAACTTCTAATGTGGAAAGTATTGAAATCGTAAAAGGAGCTTCCAGTGTTTTATATGGAAGTGGAGCCGCTACGGCGGTAATTAGTATTCAAACCAAGAAAGCGAGTACGAAAGATATTGCAGCAACCTTTACTACTATTTTAGGTAGCAATAGAGCGTCAGGGGATGGTCATAACGATATTGAGAACTTTACCAATAGCGCCAATGTTAATGGTAGCTTGGGTTCATTCAATTATGCGATAGATTTTGGACATCGTTCCTCCAAGGGGCTCTCTGCAGTTGCTGCTCCAGAAGGATTGCCCAACTTAGCTGAAGATAATTTTGATCGTTTCAATACCAAAGTGAACCTGGGCTATGACATTTCAAAAAAGGTATCCATTAGTCGCTTTTTCGCATTGGACGATTTCACGGCTGAATTTGATGACTTTAGCTATATCGATGCCGAAAATATAACGCGAAGTGAACAGCAACGAACGGGAGGGAACTTAACCTGGAAGTATAATAAAGGTCGTTTTGTGCTCAATGATAGCCACAGTTGGTTGGATCGTGAGATTGAATCTTCGTTTCCATCTCGATTTGATGCGAAGTCCAGTACATTCGATGCTTTTGGAAGTTATTCGGTAAACAAACAATTCACTTTACTGGCCGGTGTAAATGCTAATTTTAGCAGATTTAATTCCTTTTCCATTCCCTTCGGAAGTAACACTTTTGATCAGGACGTTGATGAGGAAACGGCTAACTTCAGCATTATAGATCCGTATGTCAACCTTAGTTATGTTTCGGACTTTGGACTGAGCGTGAGTGCAGGAGCACGTTTAAACAATCATAGTGATTATGGAACTCATGTGGTTTACAATGTGAATCCTTCTTATGTATTTAACTTCGGAAAAAGCAACCTAAAGCTTCTTACTTCCTATAGCACGGCCTACATCACTCCTTCTTTATTTCAATTGCACGATCCGCTCTATGGAAATTTGGAGTTACAGCCCGAAGAAAATGCTACTATTGAAGGGGGAATAGAATTTACCATGGGTAAAGACCTGCGGGTGAGTGCAGTGTATTTCAATAGAGACGAGACCAATTTTGTTGACTTTGTGACCGTTGATCCGGTGAATTTTATTTTTCAGTATCAAAATATAAATACAGATTTTAAAGCCAATGGAGTTGAAGTCGAACTGTTCAAGAAATTTGGTGAGAAGGTTACTTTTTCTGCAAACTATACCAACACGCAGGCAGACGAAAACTTTGCCCTTCGCATTCCGGAGCATAAGGCCAATGCCAGATTAGGATACACTTTGGGAACTAAGACTCAATTGGGTGCTAGCTACAACTACACCAGCGAACGCCAGGATGCTTTTTTCAATCCAGACACCTTCGAAAGTGAGATGATAAGCCTAAAGAGTTTTGGATTGCTCAACTTTAATGCGAGTCACCAGATAAGCGATATTGTGCTCGTTTTTGTTGGATTGACCAATATTTTAGATGAAGAATATGAGGAGTTGTATCGTTTTCAAACCCGCGGTAGAAACTTTCAACTGGGTCTTACTTTAGATTTTTAGGCGAAATAATCTCATTTATTAGCCCTGTAATATTCCTTTTTCGCTCGTTTTTGATTGTAATAAGCTACAAAAATGAGCGAAAGAGGAAAAAATAAGATGATAGCTATCCACTTTAAAATGGTGAGTATAATTTTCACGCCGATATGTATCGGTCAATGTCACGTGAAGACCTGATTCAACACCACAGCCACTTTTATACAGCCAAAAACACGGAAATTATCATTAGTGGCAAAACAGATGGATTGGTTTCCGAATTGAATAAGTCCTTTGGCAACCTGGGTGTTGGTCGAATCCACCCGTCCAAATCCAAATCAACCGCACTCGTGAGTGAGCCAGGACAGGTTACTATTCAAAACACGCAGAATGTACAGGCAGCCCTCAG
>JBCCIJ010000053.1:0-14394 GCA_039028295.1 Bacteroidota bacterium | reverse complement strand
GCCTGAGTAAGTACATAACTGGCAGTGAAGGTCGTATTGTCTACTGCGCCAGGGGCCAAGGAAGCGATCGGGCCGCCTACCATCGTTACCAGTGGGTCAGTAACCACTACATTAGTTAAAGTCACATTTCCAGTATTGGTCACCGTAAAGGCATAGGTGATCGTATCTCCGGGTGCGGCGATACAGTTGCCGTTAACATCAAATCCATCATAAGTACCCACCTTGATAAGGGCAATGCTCTTGGTAGTACAAATTGCCAGTACTACTGTATTACTTGTATCGGTTACGGCTCCTAATCCTGTATTTCCATTAACATCGGCTGTATTTGTAATTTCTTCTGCATCAATATCAGCTTGAGTTACATTATAAGTTGCATTATAAATCCATACTTCACCTACTCCTAAAACCCCATCGTTACCCGTATCACCACTAGCTGGTCCAGCAACGGCACCACCCAAATTAGCATCAGTTACAACAACATCCGTTATATCGACATCTCCTTCATTAGTAACCGTGAAGGTATAATTAACAACATCATTAACCTCATAAGCATTACAGTTTCCTGTATCTCCATCGCTTGATTTCGTGATAGACACTTCAGCATTCTGACATAAAACAACGGTTACCGAATCGCTATCATTAACACCGAAGGAAGCAGAAGATCCAGTTACAGTTCCATCCACTTCAGCTGTATTGTCTACTTGACCGTTTATAATATCGGCTTGAACCACTGTATAAACAGCAGTATAAATCCAAGTTTCACCTACTTCTAATATTCCATTATTATTAGCATCTCCACTGGCAGGGCCTGGAATTGGGTTCACCGGATCAATTAAAGGATCAGTAACTTCAACATTGGTAATATCAACATTACCTTGATTGGTCACTGTAAAAGTATATGTAATGTCTTCGCCCGGAGCAATGGTATTACAATTCTGTGTATCATTGGGAGAAGCTGTTTTTTCAATTTGAATGGCGCAGTCATAAAGTGTTAATGTGACTGGTATTCTTGTTGTACTCACACAATTGGTACTATCATCAACCGTTTCAGCATAGTAAGTTACAGATCCGATAGAACTCCACGAAGGGTCCGGTACCAAGTTTCCGTCTGTTGCGGCATCATACCAAACAACACTCTGCCCACCAAGAACGGTAGCTGTTGCTGTTAAGGTTTGTGGATTTTGAGTATCTAGACATTCTGCCTGATCATCTCCAGCCATAGGAGCATCTGGTGGTAAGAATACTTGAATTTCAGACTCTACCTCCACTGGTGGAAGGGCACAACCATTACTATATATTCCATTGTAAGTCAGTTCTGCTCTAAAATCTCCTGCAAAAGGATCACCTCCCGTATAAACAAAAGTTCCAGAAAGATCACCTGTTGATGTTCCTGAAGCCGTACCAACAGAAACATTATTTAGGAAAAACTCCCATTCAAACTCTATGGTAACTGGGCTACAGTCCCCGGGTGTAAAAGTGGCCGAATAGTCCACACTATCCGTACATTCCACCTGATCAATTACAGGATCGGTAATATCTGGACAAGGCACACAAACTTCTGGGTTTGGAAAAGGTGTAACAACACTATTACAAGTATCATCTACATAAGTTATTTCACTGGAACCAACATTTTGAATTCCACATCCCTGCATACCAACTGCCGTAATTGTATAGTCAAGAGTTAAAGTTTCATCAGTAATATCTCCAACGTTCCATGTAATGGTATTTGTTCCACTATTATAGGTTGCATTTACCGGGTCACTTAAAGATCCTGCCACTAATGCAAATCCTGTTCCTAATACATCGGTTACCACCCCATCTCTTGCAGCTAAGGCCAACTGCCCTAATATCTGGTTATAGATACCCGTTAAATCTGCTGCTGATTCCGTAGTAAAGAGCCCTCCATTTTGGCTTTCATCCATTACATGCGTTGCGGCCGCTTGTTGGTCACCACTAATGGCACCAAACAATCCTACAGAGAAAATGGTTTGATCATATACCGTTCCGCTTACTGTAGTTGTTTGTGCACCAACAGACTCGTTAATGGCATCATTCATACAATCGGTATTTCCAGCAGGAAATGGTGGCGACGGCGAACTAGTACAGCTGTCCCCATTTAAATCTCTATTCGTTACACCATCTGTAAGCAGTATGATGCTTCTTGATGTAATACAGTCGAAGGTTCCGTTAGCGGTCATCTCATCATCCGCAACATCCATACCTCGAGCAATGTTGGTACCTCCATTAGCAACCAATGCGTTTATGGCAGCAATAATACTAGCTTGACCGGAAGAATTTGTCAATCCGATATCCAATGTTCCCGAAGTTGAATAAGAAACAATTCCAACACGGTTTAAGCCCGTTGGGTTATTGCCAGCAAGAAAGAGGTTATTCACAAAATCTATTGCTGCATCTTTGGCATAATCGATCGGTTCATTCGGATCGTTGGGAATATCAAATCCCATACTACCTGAACGGTCAATAACTAAAATAACCTCCTGAGGAATTGGAGGTGGATTTCCAGTAATAGTTAAAGTAACGTCAAATTCATTACACGACGTCGTTTCCGTCACCGCCTTTTCTAGTACTATCTCTTGGGCAAAAAGTGACGTAACGCCTAACAGAAAAAACGACACTATTAAGAATAGTGTTTTTCTGGTGATTAAACTTTGGGTGGGTAATTGATTTTTCATAAAATGAGATTTTAGGAATGAACCTATTATGTCTTACTTAGGAGGCACCACGACCTCTATATTTTTTTATTCTTCTGTTGGGTTTGCCACGAATAGCTTCAATAGTGTAGAAACTCTTCCTTCATCACAAGCATCGCTAACGGCATTTACTGTAACACCACCCCATTTATTCACAGGGGTTCCTTTGGGAACTGACACCTTTGCCTGGAAAATAACGGTCGATCTTGCTGGCACGGTAATTCGACTATTGGCAACGCCCCTGTCTTGGAGAATAGACACATTCAGTTGAGCACTGCTGGTCAAAGTAGAGGGACTAATACCTCTTACCTGAAAAGAACCATCATATCGTTTTGTTTCAATAGAATAACTTTGGGTCTTCGAAGAGTTATTGGTAAGCTCCAACTGAAACTGAGTTGGATCATTTTCGCTTGCCGACCGGGCATCTCGATTTTTACTTACAATTAATTCTGAATTGCAAGATTGTGCGTATGCATCCGAAAACCCGAACAGGGTAATCAAAGTGGTAAACAAAAATATTGTCTTAAGAGTAGTATTGCGCATGCCTTTAAAATTTAATTAACTTGAAGAAAATGCCCCAACTGCATTTTTCTAGTCCAAATGTACGTAGGAAAATATCCTCATTTCTTACAAAAAAGAACTATTCGCCCAAATGACAGAAAAATTAGTTGAAATACGCAAAAACCGTAATTTTCTCATGTTTTTTTGTAGGAATAGTATGTACGTATTAACACGTAGTTGTCATGTTTTAGAGGTATTGGAAGCGATTTTATTTGTAAGAATTAACAATTACGGCTTAACCGTAATGCTGGTTTTTTCAGGATAAAAACCCGTATATTTGCCGCCTAATTTATCGATAAAATGTCATTAAAATCCGAAATAAATCGACGTAAGACTTTTGGGATTATTTCACATCCCGATGCCGGAAAAACTACCTTAACCGAAAAACTATTACTTTTCGGAGGTGCCATTCAGGAAGCTGGAGCTGTAAAAAGTAATAAAATTAAGAAGGGAGCCACCAGTGACTTTATGGAAATTGAACGTCAAAGAGGAATTTCGGTTGCCACCTCTGTTTTGGCCTTTGAATATGAAGGCGTGAAAATCAACATTTTAGACACCCCTGGGCACAAGGATTTTGCCGAAGACACCTTCAGAACCCTAACCGCCGTGGATAGCGTTATTGTTGTAATTGATGTCGCTAAAGGAGTCGAGGAACAGACCGAAAAATTAGTAGAAGTATGCCGTATGCGGAACATTCCAATGATCGTCTTCATTAATAAATTGGATAGAGAGGGAAAGGATGCCTTCGAACTGCTCGATGAAATTGAACAAAAATTGCACCTCAAAGTAACTCCACTCTCCTTCCCTATTGGGATGGGTTACGACTTTAAAGGAATTTACAATATCTGGGAAAAGAACGTCAATCTCTTTAGTGGTGACAGTCGCAAAAACATTGAAGAAACCGTTGAAGTTCAAGATGTTACTTCAGAAAAACTGGATGAGTTAATTGGTAGTGATCATGCCGAAACGCTTCGGGAGGAGTTGGAATTAGTATATGAAGTGTATCCAGAATTCGACAGAAATAATTATTTAGATGGCACATTACAGCCCGTTTTCTTTGGTTCAGCCTTAAACAATTTTGGGGTAAGAGAGTTGTTAGACTGTTTTGTAAGCATTGCTCCCAAACCCAGAGCGAAAGAAAGTAATACTCGTCTCGTACAACCAGATGAAGAAAAATTTTCGGGATTCGTATTTAAAATACATGCTAACATGGACCCAAAGCATCGCGACCGTCTAGCGTTCGTAAAAATTGTCTCGGGAACATTTGAGAGAAATGCTCCTTATTTACATGTTCGAAACGGAAAAAAAATGAAATTCTCAAGTCCGAATGCTTTTTTTGCTGAGAAGAAACAAATCGTCGATATCTCCTATCCTGGCGATATTGTAGGCCTACATGACACTGGAAGCTTCAAAATTGGCGATACACTTACGGAGGGCGAATTGATGCAGTACAAAGGTATTCCAAGCTTCTCTCCCGAACATTTTAAGTATATCAATAATGCAGACCCGATGAAAAGCAAACAGCTTGAAAAGGGTATTGATCAACTTATGGACGAGGGAGTCGCGCAATTATTTATTCTTGAACTGAACGGAAGAAAAGTGATAGGAACCGTTGGAGCCTTGCAGTTTGAAGTAATTCAATATCGTTTGGAGCACGAGTATGGCGCTAAATGCAAGTATGAGAACTTAAATGTCCACAAGGCATGCTGGGTAGATGCGATCGATCCCAAAAGTGATGAGTTTTTGGATTTCAAAAGAGTAAAGGCCAAATTCCTCGCTAAGGATAAACGTGGCCAATTGGTATTCTTTGCCGATTCGGCTTTTACGTTACAAATGACGCAGTCCAAATACCCAAATATTAAGCTCCATTACGTCAGCGAATTTGAAACCGCGGAGAAAGTGTAACGGGTATTTTCGAAATTGATAATTTGGATAAAAAAAATGCCTTGTTTCGTTTAACAAGGCATTTTTTTTGAACTAAGCTTCTCCAGTTGGGCCAAAATTGATCGGCAACGGCGGTTGCTTATAATCTTTTATTTCACCATGTGCATTTTCGAAACGATTTACATTCTCGCCTAACGCCTTTAAAAATCGTTTTGCATGTTGCGGTGTCAATACAATTCTAGACTTTACCTTGCTCTTAGGAACACCGGGCATGATCGTCACAAAATCAATTACAAATTCGCTTTGTGAATGATTAATGATCGCCAGGTTACTATAAATTCCCTGCGCTACATCACCATCTAATTCAATATTAATCTGTCCTTGTTTGGGTTTATTTTCGTCTGCCATTTTCTTTGTTTTAAATTTTAGATTTGGTCTTAAAGCAGAATCGCCCTTATGAAGGGCGACTCGCTTTTATATGATTAATAAATTAAAACGCTTTCGCAATTCTAATGATTAATTATAGTTCACTTCTTGCTTCTCACGAGTCATTTCTTCCAACTCCTCCTTCGAACCAACGATAATGGTTTCGTAGTTACGCATACCCGTTCCTGCCGGAATTCTATGTCCAACAATTACGTTTTCTTTCAGGCCTTCTAGTGAATCAACCTTACCGCTTACCGCAGCTTCGTTCAATACCTTAGTTGTTTCCTGGAAAGATGCTGCCGAGATAAACGACTTGGTCTGCAGCGACGCTCTGGTAATACCTTGTAGGACCGGTGTAGCCGTTGCTGGAATTGCCTCTCTTGCCTCTGCCAAAGCCTTATCTTCTCGTCTAAGAATAGAGTTTTCATCGCGAAGCTCTCTAGAAGAAATAATCTGTCCTTCCTTCAAGTTTTCTGAATCACCTGCATTCTCAACCACTTTCATTCCAAAGATCTTATCGTTCTCTTCAATGAAATCGTATTTGTGAGCCAATTGGTTTTCCAAGAAAGTTGTATCTCCCGGATCTACAATTTGAACTTTACGCATCATTTGTCGAACCACTACTTCGAAATGCTTATCATTAATTTTCACCCCTTGCAGACGATATACTTCCTGAACTTCATTCACTAAGTATTGCTGAACTGCAGAAGGGCCTTCAATTTTAAGAATATCTACTGGAGTAATGGCTCCATCACTTAATGGCATACCCGCTCTTACATAATCGTTCTCCTGAACAAGGATCTGATTAGAGAGTTTCACCAAGTATTTTTTGATTTCTCCTAATTTAGACTCTACAATGATCTCGCGGTTACCACGCTTTATTTTTCCGAAGGAAACGACACCATCAATCTCGCAAACCACTGCTGGATTGGATGGGTTACGCGCTTCGAATAATTCGGTTACACGAGGCAGACCTCCGGTAATATCACCAGACTTTGCAGATTTACGTGGGATCTTCACCAAGATCTTACCTACTTTAATCTTGTCGGCGTCATCCACCATCAAATGCGCACCAACAGGTAGGTTATACGATCTGATGATTTCTCCTTTGTTGTCCAAAATCTGAAGGGTAGGAATCTTTTTCTTATCTCTTGATTCTGAAATTACCTTTTCCTGGAATCCGGTTTGTTCATCAATCTCTACCTGATAAGTAACACCTTGTTCGATATTCTCGTACTTGATCTTACCGGCAAATTCAGAAATGATCACCCCGTTATAAGGATCCCACTGACAAACTACTGTATCTTTCTTCAACTTCTGACCATCCTTCACATAAATGTATGAACCGTAAGGAATGTTATTGGTACTTAGGGTAATTCCTGTTTTCTCGTCAATTAATTTGATCTCAGAAGTACGAGAAATTACAATATCTACTGAATTTCCTTCACCATCTTCACCTTTTACGGTTTTCATATCTTCAATTTCAGCTCTACCATCAAACTTAACAGCAAGCTTATTTTCTTCAGAAATGTTCCCCGCAATACCACCCACGTGGAAAGTACGTAATGTTAACTGAGTACCTGGCTCACCAATAGACTGTGCAGCAACAACTCCTACAGCTTCACCTTTTTGAACCATTTTATTGGTCGCCAGGTTTCTTCCGTAGCATAGTGCACAAATTCCTCGTTTAGCCGTACAAGTTAAGGCAGATCGAACTTCAATGGTTTCCACCGGAGACTCATCGATTGTTTTGGCAATTGCATTGGTAATATGTTCACCAGCTCCTACCAAAACTTCTTTGGTCAATGGGTTAACTACATCGTTTAATGAAGTACGCCCTTTAATTCTATCGCCTAAGGTTTCAACAACCTCTTCATTCTTCTTCAGTGCAGAAACTTCAATTCCTCTAAGAGTACCACAGTCTTCAGTATTAATAATCACATCTTGCGATACATCAACCAAACGACGCGTTAAGTAACCTGCATCGGCAGTTTTCAAAGCCGTATCTGCAAGTCCCTTACGTGCACCGTGTGTAGAAATAAAGTATTCTAAAATTGAAAGTCCTTCTTTAAAGTTAGAAAGAATTGGGTTTTCAATAATTTCTCCTCCACCTGAATTCGATTTTTTTGGCTTGGCCATCAAACCACGCATTCCTGTTAACTGACGAATTTGTTCTTTAGATCCACGAGCACCAGAATCAAGCATCATATATACCGAGTTAAACCCTTGCTGATCCTCGCGAATACGCTTCATGGATAGCTCAGTCAATTCAGCATTGGTAGCTGTCCAAATATCAATCACCTGATTATAACGTTCGTTATTGGTGATCAATCCCATATTATAGTTGGCAATAATACCGTCTACCTGGGTATTGGCGGTATCGATCATTCCTTGTTTTTCTGGCGGAATAATGATATCCCCTAAGCTAAAGGACAATCCACCTTCAAAGGCAAATTTATATCCAAGATCCTTAATTTCATCTAAGAATAAAGCAGTCTTTGGCACTGAGGTCACAGTGAGAATGTCTCCAATAATATCACGAAGCGATTTTTTTGTCAATACCTCGTTAATATAACCCGCCTCTTCCGGCACCTTATCATTGAAAATCACCCTACCAACTGTAGTCGTTATAATTTGATGGGTCAACTCTTTATCTTCATTGAAATCTACCGTGCGTACTTTTATTTCTGCATTCAATTCCACCCGTTTCTCATTGTAGGCAATGACTACCTCTTCGGGAGAATAGAAAGTCAAACCTTCCCCAACCACTTTGTAATCGGAAGTAGATTTTTTCAATTTGGTCATATAATACAGACCCAATACCATATCCTGAGAAGGTACTGCTACGGGAGATCCGTTCGCAGGGTTCAGAATATTATGAGAAGCCAACATTAATAATTGAGCTTCCAAAATTGCTTCTGGTCCTAACGGTAAATGCACAGCCATTTGATCCCCGTCAAAATCGGCGTTAAACGCAGTACATACCAGAGGGTGTAACTGAATTGCCTTCCCCTCAATTAACTTAGGTTGGAACGCCTGTATACCCAAACGGTGAAGCGTAGGCGCACGGTTAAGGAGTACTGGATGTCCTTTAAGAACATTTTCCAGGATATCCCAAACCACGGGCTCTTTTTTATCTATGATCTTCTTAGCAGACTTTACTGTTTTTACAATACCACGCTCGATCAATTTACGGATGACGAAAGGTTTGTAAAGTTCAGCCGCCATATCTTTCGGAAGACCACATTCGAATAACTTCAATTCAGGCCCTACTACAATTACCGAACGTGCCGAATAATCCACACGTTTACCCAACAGGTTTTGACGGAAACGTCCTTGTTTCCCCTTCAAACTATCGGAAAGTGATTTTAATGGACGATTGCTATCCGTTTTTACTGCTGAAGATTTTCTTGTATTATCGAATAGAGAATCAACAGATTCCTGAAGCATACGCTTTTCATTACGCAGAATTACTTCTGGAGCTTTGATCTCCATTAATCGCTTCAAACGATTGTTTCGAATAATTACTCTTCGATACAAATCGTTCAGATCTGACGTAGCAAAACGACCTCCATCCAGCGGTACCAAAGGACGTAATTCTGGTGGAATTACGGGTACAACTTTCATGATCATCCAAGCCGGTTGGTTTTCACGATTTTTATTTGCATCACGAAGTGCTTCCACTACTTGAAGTCTCTTTAAGGCTTCTGTCTTACGTTGTTTTGATGTCTCGTTATTCGCGTTGTGACGTAATTGAAACGAAAGGCCATCCAGATCGATTCTATTCAATAGATCGATAAGACATTCGGCTCCCATCTTCGCGATAAATTTATTGGGATCACTTTCTTCTAAATATTGATTCTCCTGAGGAAGAGCCTCAAGTATATTCAAATATTCTTCTTCGGTAAGGAAGTCCATCTTTTTCAATGGTTCTCCTTCTTCGTTCACTGCAATACCCGGTTGAATTACTACGTATCTTTCGTAGTAAATAATCATGTCCAATTTCTTAGAAGGCAAACCTAATAAGTAACCAATTTTATTTGGTAATGAACGGAAGTACCAAATATGAGCTACGGGCACTACCAGATTAATGTGTCCCACACGGTCACGACGTACTTTCTTTTCGGTCACTTCCACACCACAACGGTCACAAACAATACCTTTGTAGCGAATTCTTTTATATTTACCACAGGCACATTCGTAGTCCTTTACAGGTCCAAAAATACGCTCACAAAAAAGACCGTCACGCTCCGGTTTGTGTGTACGGTAGTTAATGGTTTCTGGTTTTAGAACTTCCCCACGAGATTCTGCCAAAATCGATTCTGGTGAAGCCAAACCAATAGAAATCTTATTGAATTTCTGAGCTGTGTTTTCTTTGTTATTTCTTGCCATAATGCTGAAAAAAATATCTTTGTTGTTTTTGAAATAGAATAGAATTTAAGTTGGTGAGCCGCTGCAGAACAACAACTCACCTCAAAAATTTATTCTTCTAATCTAATGTCCAGTCCCAGACCTTTCAATTCGTGCATTAACACGTTGAAAGATTCTGGAAGACCTGGTTCTGGCATTGCTTCTCCTTTTACGATACTCTCGTAAGTTTTAGCTCTACCGATAACGTCATCAGATTTTACCGTCAATATTTCTCTTAAGGTACTAGAAGCACCATAAGCTTCCAATGCCCAAACTTCCATCTCACCAAAACGCTGTCCACCAAACTGAGCTTTACCACCCAATGGTTGTTGCGTAATTAACGAGTACGGTCCTATTGAACGAGCGTGCATCTTGTCGTCTACCATGTGACCTAGTTTCAACATATAGATAACTCCTACTGTTGCCGCCTGATCAAATCGTTGTCCTGTACCACCGTCATATAAATAGGTATGTCCAAATCTTGGTATACCAGCCTCATCGGTTAATTCGTTGATTTGCTCTAATGTGGCACCATCAAAAATTGGAGTTGCATATTTGCGACCTAATTTTTGACCTGCCCATCCTAGAACGGTCTCATAAATTTGTCCAATGTTCATACGTGATGGTACTCCAAGTGGGTTCAACACGATATCTACTGGTGTTCCGTCTTCAAGGAATGGCATATCTTCTTCACGAACAATACGAGCTACAATACCCTTATTACCGTGACGTCCTGCCATCTTATCTCCTACTTTCAGCTTACGCTTTTTAGCGATATAAACTTTGGCAAGTTTCAAGATTCCGGAAGGAAGCTCATCTCCAACAGAGATGGTAAACTTCTCACGTCTTAAATTACCTTGTAAATCGTTCTCCTTAATTCGGTAGTTGTGCATTAAGTCTCGAACTTGCACATTGGCATCGTCGTCTGTTGTCCAAACACCACCTACCAGGTGCGTATAATCCTCAACCGAGTTCAACATCTTAAGGGTATATTTTTTACCCTTAGGGAATACTACTTCTCCTAAATCATTCGTAACACCTTGGGCAGTTTTACCGCCTACAATTACAAATAATTTTTCTACCAGAACATCCTTTAATGCCTCGAATTTAGCTTCGTATTTCAATTCTAGTTCGGCAATATCCTCTTTATCTTTTGCTCTTTTTCTTTTGTCCTTAATAGCACGAGCAAAAAGCTTCTTATCAATTACAACTCCTCGAAGTGATGGCGATGCTTTCAAAGAAGCATCTTTCACATCTCCTGCTTTGTCTCCAAAGATGGCACGAAGTAATTTTTCTTCTGGCGTAGGATCGCTTTCTCCCTTTGGAGTAATCTTACCTATTAATATATCGCCAGGTTTTACTTCAGCACCAATACGGATCATTCCATGCTCATCCAAATCTTTGGTGGCTTCTTCAGAAACGTTTGGGATATCATTGGTCAATTCTTCATTACCCAATTTCGTATCTCTCACTTCCAAAGAATACTCATCAATATGAATAGAGGTAAAAATATCCTGTCGTACTACTTTTTCAGAAATCACAATGGCATCCTCAAAGTTATACCCTTTCCAAGGCATAAAGGCTACTTTCATGTTACGTCCTAATGCCAGCTCTCCTTTTTCGGTAGCGTAGCCTTGACATAATACCTGTCCCTTTTTCACTCGATCACCTCTTCTTACGATGGGTTTCAAGTTAATGGAAGTACTTTGGTTTGTCTTTCTGAATTTTATCAAATTATACGTTCTGGAATCACCGTCAAAGCTCACCATACGCTCGGCTTCACTGCGGTCGTATTTGATGGTGATTTCGTTGGCATCTACATACTCAACCACACCATCTCCTTCAGCATTAATCAATACACGCGAATCTGAAGCTACCTGACGTTCCAAACCAGTACCTACAATTGGCGAATCAGCAATTAATAAAGGTACAGCTTGTCGCATCATGTTTGATCCCATCAAGGCACGGTTCGCGTCATCATGTTCCAAGAAAGGAATTAAAGAAGCTGAAATAGAAGAAATCTGGTTAGGAGCAACATCGGTATAATCTACCATTTTTGGTTCCACCAATGGGAAATCTCCTTCCATACGGGCAATTACCTTATCGGTATTGATCGACCCGTCTTCCTTGATTGGAATGTTCGCTTGAGCAATTAATTTTTCTTCTTCCTCTTCTGCTGAAAGATATGTAGGTTCGTTCTTAAGATCGATCTTACCATCGGTCACCTTTCTATAAGGAGTTTCAATAAAACCAAGGTTATTTACTTTGGCATATACTGAAAGAGACGAAATCAAACCAATGTTTGGTCCTTCAGGAGTTTCAATTGGGCAAAGTCTTCCGTAGTGCGTATAGTGCACATCACGAACTTCAAATCCTGCTCTTTCTCTTGACAAACCACCAGGCCCCAATGCAGACAGACGACGCTTATGCGTAATCTCCGCCAGTGGGTTGGTCTGATCCATAAATTGAGATAGCTGGTTGGTTCCGAAGAAAGAATTAATCACTGAAGACAAGGTCTTCGCGTTAATTAAATCAATAGGAGTAAATACCTCGTTATCACGAACGTTCATTCGCTCACGAATGGTACGTGCCATACGCGCCAAACCTACTCCAAATTGAGAAGACAATTGTTCTCCCACCGTACGCACACGGCGATTAGAAAGGTGATCAATATCGTCAATTTCGGCCTTAGAATTAATTAGCTCAATTAAATATTTTACAATGGTGATGATATCTTCTTTCGTAAGCACTTGCTTATCCATTTCGATATCCAATTGCAATTTTTTGTTCATTCGGTAACGTCCTACCTCACCCAAATTGTATCTCTGATCGGAGAAAAACAACTTATTGATGATACCACGAGCTGTTTCTTCATCGGGCGGTTCAGCGTTACGTAATTGTCTATAAATATGCTCCACCGCCTCTTTCTCAGAATTGGTAGGGTCCTTTTGCAAGGTATTGTGAATAATGGCATAATCTGCCTGGAGGTTATCCTCTTTGTGCACCAAGATTGTTTTGGAGCCGGAGTCCAAAATCTCTTCGATGTGTTCTTTTTCAAGAACGGTATCACGGTCCAGGATAATTTCGTTACGCTCAATAGATACCACTTCTCCTGTATCTTCATCCACGAAATCTTCATGCCAGGTTTTCAAAACACGTGCGGCCAATTTGCGACCCATGTATTTTTTCAATCCAGTTTTTGACGCCTTCACCTCTTCGGCTAAATCGAAGATCTCTAAGATATCTTTATCTCTTTCAAATCCAATGGCACGGAAAAGTGT
This sequence comes from Bacteroidota bacterium, assembly GCA_039028295.1. Taxonomy (GTDB): domain Bacteria; phylum Bacteroidota; class Bacteroidia; order Flavobacteriales; family Flavobacteriaceae; genus Aureisphaera. Next base: position 1,121 of record JBCCIJ010000053.1, on the reverse strand, counting down.
GGTCACTGGTAATTTTTTCTTTCTATCAATGTAAGCGTACATTACGCTATTGATATCGGTAGCAAATTCGATCCAAGAACCTTTGAAAGGAATTACACGAGCCGAATAAAGTTTAGTTCCATTAGCGTGGAACGACTGTCCAAAGAATACTCCTGGAGAACGGTGCAATTGAGAAACCACCACTCGCTCTGCTCCATTGATGCAAAACGTACCTGAAGGAGTCATATAAGGGATTGTACCCAGGTAAACATCTTGAACAATAGTTTCGAAATCTTCGTGCTCGTCGTCTGTACAATATAATTTTAGTCGTGCTTTTAATGGCACGCTGTAGGTTAAACCACGCTCAATACACTCTTGTATGGAATATCTAGGTGGGTCAACGAAATAATCTAAAAATTCTAAAACGAATTGGTTGCGCGTATCGGTAATTGGGAAGTTCTCCAAGAAAGTCTTGTAAAGTCCCTCTTGCCCTCTTTCTTCTGATTTGGTTTCCAATTGGAAAAAATCCTGGAAGGATTTTACTTGGATGTCCAAAAAGTCCGGGTACTCCGGCTTATTTTGTACAGAGGAAAAATTCAATCTTTCAGTTTGCGTTGCTGACATCTATGGACGGAATTTTAATTAAAAAAATAGTGATTGCGTATACTCAAAAAAAAGTAACCTTTATATACACAAAATGGTTTAGGTCTTTACCGTCAATGGGAAAGACCTAAACCGTAAGGTTTGGATTAGAGCAGCTTACTTAAGCTCAACCTCAGCTCCAGCTTCTTCTAACTGAGCTTTAAGCGCTTCAGCTTCGTCTTTAGACACACCTTCCTTAATTGGAGAAGGAGCATTGTCAACTAATGCTTTAGCATCCTTAAGACCAGCACCGGTTAATTCCTTAACAAGTTTTACAACTGCTAATTTAGCACCTCCTGGAGCCGTAAGAATTACATCGAATTCAGACTTTTCCTCAGCAGCGTCTCCACCACCGGCACCACCACCAGCAGCAACTGCTACAGCTGCAGCTGCAGGCTCAATACCGTACTCATCTTTTAATATAGTAGCTAACTCGTTAACTTCTTTTACCGTTAGGTTAACTAATTGTTCTGCGAAATCTTTTAAATCTGCCATTTTCT
>JBCCIJ010000052.1:0-15363 GCA_039028295.1 Bacteroidota bacterium | reverse complement strand
TCTCGACTCAAATTGACGCTTTATTAGAGTATAAGATCTCCATTATGAACATAGAAGGTGAGAACTTAGATGGGGCAACGGTTTATTTGATCGATCACTTTGAAAATACCGTAACTAACTTAAGTGATGTGGCTTATGCCTTCACTAGTGAAAAAGGAACCTTCCATAACCGATTTACCCTACAGTTTGAAGGTGAAGTGGTCTTGGGTCCAAACGAAAGTGCATTACAGACTGTTCTGGTATTCCCAAACCCAACGAATGGCATTGTGAATATCCACTCTCCAAATGCATATATCAAAGGTCTTGAGGTATTCGACATTCGAGGACGCAGATTTTCAGAAACCATTAAGGACGATAAAAACGGTCATACCATTCACTTAGATCGACTTGAAACAGGAGTATACTTCGTGAAAATTAACACCGAAAAAGGTGAAGTAACTAAAAAACTGATTAAACATTGATCAACGCTAGATAAAATTTAAAAAGGTCCGATGGTATAATCATCGGACTTTTTTTGTTCTAAATTATTCCAAAACATCCATTCAAAACGCAATAACACACTTTCAAAACACGTTCTATTCAATGTAAAAAGGAAATACCCAAATACAAAAACACAATTTCTTTAACGTTAATAGCACCTACAAATTCCTACAATTAACGTTTCAATGTAATTAATAGTGCATTTCATCGATTATTTTTGTATTTTATCTATATTAATAGTAATATTACTCTAATATTTAAAAATAGCCCCATGATTAAAAAATACCCCGCAACCCTCCGTAAGTCAACCCTACTATGTAGCTTTTTTTTAATGACCATTTTTGCCCAGGCGCAAATGGAATTGAATAAAGTAGAAAACGTAATGGACTCCAAAGAAATTGTTATTACCAAACCGGTCCGTACCACAAATACGGCCCCAATTATCTTTAGAGATAATGGTACCGGCACATTAATTAATGGTACAGCAGAAATTGAAATAGGCCCCGAAATTGCAACCCTTCTTGAAGGTGAAAAGATAGAAGAAATGGTTCAACTATCCGTTCAAATGGAAGGAGAAAGCAAAGGCATTTACATCTCAAAGAAAAACAGAAATACCTTTATTATTACAGAACTGGAAAATGGAGTTTCCAATACGGCCTTCACTTACAAGATAAGCCTTCAGGCCGCAGAGTAATTAGAGATATTTCAAAAATCTCCAAAAGGACCTTTGATGTACATATTGAAGGTCTTTTTCATTAGCATAGGCCTCCCTTTCAAAGCTGATATTTTTATAAGCCAAATACTGATTTCTATACTGAATCATTCTAAACAGGTATTCCAGCAGGTACCACAAATAAAAAAAGATGATCAATAGTTCAACTTGCTGTCTTAAATGAATCCGTTCATGGTTCAAAAAAACCAAATTCCTTCTCAAATGTTCGTGTTTTAAAAACACAAAAGGCCAAAGCGCAATTCCGCTGAAAGGATATCTAAATAAAAATCTACTCACTACAACAATCATGATTGAACTTTGAAACACTAAGTTAAGGAGTTAATACTTACTTTTGTAATCTATGTTGTTTCCAAAGAAAAAAATAGACCTGGAAGAAGGTGACTTTTACCTTACTCCTGAAGGTTACAAATGCTTCACAGAACAATACCACCTTAAAAGAGGATATTGTTGTGAAAGCAACTGTCGCCATTGCCCGTACGGATTCAACTCGAAAAAAAAATAAATTGAGGTTTATAAACCATTGCTGTTTAAACGCTGAATACCCAATAGAATGACATTTAAAGAAGAAATACAACAAGGAATCGCACCCGAACTACCCGCTACTAAACTGTTCGATCCGCAAGTTAACCACGCCCCAAAGCGAAAAAAAATACTTACTCCGGAAGAGGAGAAACTTGCCTTGCGAAATGCCCTGCGCTATTTCAATCCAAAACATCATGCCGTATTACTTCCTGAATTTAGGGAGGAATTGAATACCTTCGGAAGAATATATATGTATCGTTTCCGTCCGGAACATGAAATTTATGCTCGTCCCATCACAGCATATCCGGGCAGAAGTGAGCAAGCAAAGGCTATTATGTTAATGATACAAAACAACTTGGATCACGCCGTAGCCCAACATCCTCATGAGCTAATTACATATGGTGGAAACGGAGCGGTTTTCCAAAATTGGGCACAATATCGTTTGGTCATGCAATACTTATCCCAAATGACCGATGAACAAACCTTGGTAATGTACTCCGGTCATCCTTTAGGCCTATTCCCATCTCATAAAGACGCTCCACGGGTGGTCGTTACTAATGGAATGATGATTCCCAATTATTCTCAGCCCGACGATTGGGAAAAGTTCAACGCTCTTGGCGTTACTCAATATGGACAAATGACCGCAGGAAGTTATATGTATATTGGGCCGCAAGGAATTGTGCATGGTACCACAATTACCGTATTGAATGGTTTTAGAAAAATAGGAAAATCACCACAAGGGGGATTGTTTGTAACCTCCGGATTAGGAGGTATGAGCGGAGCACAACCCAAAGCGGGCAATATAGCCGGTTGTGTTACCGTATGCGCTGAAGTAAACAAAAAAGCCACGCACACTCGCCATAGCCAAGGTTGGGTAGACGAAGTAATTAACAACGTCACAGATCTTGGAGAAAGAGTAATTGAAGCACTCGCAAAGCAAGAAACAGTTTCTATTGCCTATGATGGAAATGTGGTAGATGTTTGGGAGCACTTTGATGAAATAGGCTTACATATCGATCTGGGAAGTGATCAAACATCTTTGCACAATCCATGGGCAGGTGGTTATTATCCAGCCGGTATAAGTTATGAAGATGCGAACGAAATGATGGCTCATGATCCAGTTACCTTTAAAGAAAAAGTACAAGAGAGTTTACGTCGCCATGCAAAGGCCATCAACGCCCATACAAAAAAGGGAACCTATTTCTTTGATTACGGAAACGCCTTTCTACTGGAAGCTTCAAGAGCCGGAGCAGATATAATGGCAGACAACAACGTCGACTTTAAATACCCCAGCTATGTACAAGATATTATGGGGCCCATGTGTTTTGATTATGGGTTTGGCCCTTTCCGATGGGTTTGTGCCTCTGGAAAACCGGAAGACCTGGCTAAAACCGATGCTATTGCTTGTGCAGTTTTAGAAGAAATAATGAAAGATAGCCCTGTAGAAATTCAACAGCAAATGGCTGACAATATCCAATGGATAAAGGGAGCGCAAGAAAACAAATTAGTAGTGGGATCACAAGCCCGTATCCTCTATGCCGATGCTGAAGGGCGGATGAAAATTGCATCAGCCTTTAATCAGGCCATTTCAGAAGAAAAAATAGGAATGGTAATTCTAGGCCGAGATCATCATGATGTTTCCGGCACAGATTCCCCGTATCGAGAGACTTCAAATATTTATGATGGTAGCCAATTTACAGCAGATATGGCCATCCACAATGTCATTGGTGATAGTTTTCGTGGGGCTACTTGGGTAAGCATTCATAATGGTGGTGGCGTTGGATGGGGCGAGGTTATAAATGGCGGTTTCGGTATGGTTCTTGATGGTAGTAATGACGCACAACGACGCCTTGAGGCAATGCTTTTTTGGGACGTAAATAACGGCATTGCAAGACGAAGTTGGGCCCGAAATGACGAAGCGATCTTCGCAATTAAACGGGAAATGGATCGAAACCCCAATTTAAAAGTGACGCTTCCTAATTTTGTAAACGATGATTTATTAAACTAAAAATTCACGCTATGAAATTTCTTAGATTTTTACCCGTCTTGAGCTTACTATTGATAGTAAGTTCCTGTACAACCGTAAGAGTTGCTGCAGATTATGACAAGAATGCCAATTTTGGAAACTATGGAAGTTTTGCCTTTTTCAAACCTGGAATAGACAAGGCAGAAATTAGTGATCTGGACAAAAAACGAATTCTCCGTGCTATCGATGCCGAACTCTCCGTAAAAGGAATGAATAAAAGTGGTTCGCCGGATATACTAGTAAGTATCTTCACCAAAGAACGTCAACGCGTGGATGTATATAATAACAACTTTGGTTTCGGATGGGGTTGGAACCCATGGTGGTACGGAGGCTTCGGAGGAAGTAACGTCTCCCAATCCACTGAGGGAAGTCTATATATAGACTTTATCGATGCCAAAACGAACGAACTGGTCTGGCAAGGTCTGGGAACTGCTCGGCTCATTACCCATGGTTCGGTCGAAAAGAAAGAGGAACGCATTCGAGAAATTGTCCAAGAAATTCTCGTTCAATATCCCCCCGGAAGCACAAATAAATAACAGTAAAGCCCTCCTCTCGAGGGCTTTTTTATTACCCAATTTCTGCGCGTTAATAATATTAAAGCGCTCTTCTTCGTTGTTTTTCATAATTTTATAGCTCTCAACACTCATTTCATAATTAAATGATTATCAGAATATTACATGGTAAATAATCTGTGTGATCATAAATTACTATATCCCAAATTAAAAAAAGACTGTCGAAAAAAGAGGGAAAACCCCGCTTACGATTTGGGGATAATACTCACTCTAAATTCAAGTGTTCACCTAGCGCTTAAAAGAGGGCAACAAAATACATTTACAACATATTAAAACCCAATACTTTAATAGTTTAAAACTAATAATTATGAAAACAATTTTTACACTAGTATTATGTATGTGTCTAGGCTTTATGTCTGCACAAAATTCGATGTTCGTCCATACGGCGACCGCTGGAAACATCTCTGCAGATGCGAGCTTCATTACGCATCCCGATTTGGATGGAAACCCCAACGCCAAAATTTTGGTTACACATACTTGGAACCCTCCGGGAAGCGGCGGTGTTTACAATCAGGAAGTTACAGGAGTCTTTTACAGCAATGGTGAAAACCAGTGGGGTGTATATAACGAAAGTGGCGTACCAATGACGGTTGGATCGTCTTACAATATCTATATCGCCCAAGGGCCTGGTACAGTATTGCATGTGGCAGATATCGCAAATCAGGGCTCGGTAGATTCCTATAGCATAGTTAACCACCCCGATTTGAATGGAAACCCGAACGCCAGGCTGCTCCTCACCACTTATTACAATGAAAATGGAGTGAGAAACAATCACAACTATGGAGTATGGTATGATGATAACATTAATCGTTGGATCATTTTTTCTGAAGATTTTCAAACCATCCCATTGGATTCTGCATTCTTTATTACTGTTGAGCCCGATAACGCTCAAACCGTAAAACACGTAGCGACTGCTGGAAATATTAGCGGAAACTGGACCGCCATAGACCATCCTCTATTAAACAACAATCCCGACGGAATTGTGTTAATTACCCATAATTGGGGAATCTCTGGTGCTTCTTCAAATGTCGTTCTTGATAAAGCGTTAGGAGTGTGGTATACAGGAGTTGGATGGGCCATTTATGTTGAAGATCAAAGCGCAATGCCTTTGGATATTGAGTTTGACATTATGATCTTTGACCCTCCTCTTGGCGTAGAAAACTCAACGATTGAAGGATTAACCTATTTCCCAAACCCAGTTCAGGATCTCATAACGATAGACGCTAACAAGCCCATTAGTCGAGTTACTGTTTTTGACATTCTGGGCAAACAAGTAATGCAACAAAACGGAGAACTAAACAGCATGAAAATAAACATGTCTGCACTTACAACAGGCAATTACCTCGCCAAAGTAGAAGCAGGAGATGCTGTCCAAGTCATCAAGCTTATTAAACAATAAGTTAGATTTTTTTCATTTGAAAAGCCGCCACTTAACAGGCGGCTTTTTTCATGTAATTGACGGAAATTTAATCAGATTTTAAGCCTTAAGCATGCCCTTCCAAAATCCATTGGAATGAAAAGTGCTACATTCACCTTTCTTATTTCGACCTACCTTCTAAAGCGCTCTTCAACAAAGGATAAAGTCATTAATAGCCCAGTAGCGTCTTAATCTTTTCCTTTACTTTTTCTACCGAAGGAACCATTGTTTTCTCTAAAACCGAATTCAAAGGAATAGCGGGCATATTTTCGCTGCCAATGACCATTACCGGAGCATCCAAATCCTGAAAGCATTCTTCCTGAATCCTTCCTTGCAGAGCTCTTGAAAAACTATTCTCGGACGGTTCTTCGGTCACCACCAGACATTTTCCACACTTTTTTACGCTCTTAAAAACGGTATCGTAATCCAGCGGATGTAGCGTACGCAGATCCACTATTTCAATGGTATTCTGAAGGCCTAATTCTTCGGAAGCATTTACCGCCCAGTGAACTCCCATTCCGTAAGTAATAATGGAAAGCGTCTCTTCTTCCTCTTGTTTCCATATTTCCTGAAGGACCCAAGCCTTCCCAAATGGCAGCATATAATCCGCGTTCGGCTCTACCGAAGTGGCTCCCTTGGTTCCAGGAACTTTACTCCAATATAACCCTTTGTGCTCAAAAATAACTACGGGATTAGGATCGTAGTAAGCAGCTTTTAGCAGGCCTTTTAAATCGGCACCATTACTTGGGTAAGCAATCTTTAACCCTCTAATATTAGTCACCACACTTTCAACGGAAGATGAATGGTAAGGACCCCCACTTCCATAAGCACCAATAGGCACTCGCAGTATCATTGAAACCGGCCATTTACCATTAGACAAATAGCAACTTCGGCTTACTTCAGTAAAAAGTTGATTCAGTCCTGGCCAAATATAATCAGCAAACTGAACCTCAACGATAGGTTTCAGCCCGACTGCACTCATTCCCACGGTAGAGCCTACAATAAACGCTTCCTGAATAGGTGTATTAAACACCCTATTGTCGCCAAATTTTTGGGCTAATGTTGCCGCCTCTCGAAAGACACCGCCTAATCTTCCTCCTACATCTTGTCCATAGAGCAAACATTCTTTGTGCTTTGCCATCAGCTCTTCAATGGCAAATAGTGCACAATCCACCATCACCACTTTATCGGCTCCCTGAGGAGTACGTTCTCCAACTTCTTCAGTAATTGGAGTTGGTGCAAAATCGTGCGTATATAGGTCTTCTGGTTTTGGGTCTTCCGCTTGCAGGGCCCTGTCCAAATCTTTTCTTACGATATCAATTTGGGCATTCTCCAGCTCCTGCAATTCATCTTCTGAAAAACCATGCGACTTCAATAAATGCTTCATTTTGGGATATGGATCCCGACTTCGCGCTTCTTCCAAATCGTCCCGATACCATTCCATCCTAACTCCTGAGGTGTGATGATTCAATAGCGGTACTTTGGCATGCACCAAAAAAGGGCGTCTTTCTTTTCGTATTTTTTCAATAACGTACTCTATGGTACGATAACTTTCCTCAAAGTCAGTTCCATCAATAGAAATGGCTTCTAAGCCGTGGAAACCCTTGGCATATTCAAAAGCATCTTGTGCCCTTGTCTCCTTTGCATTGGCAGAAATATCCCAACCATTGTCCTGTACCAAATACAGGATAGGCAGTTGTTTTAAGGCCGCCATTTGAAACGCCTCTGCTATTTCTCCTTCAGTAACCGAGGCATCTCCCAGAGAACATACAGCTACTGGGGCCGCTCCGTCTGAGTATGACTTTAAGCCTTCTGCTTCTGAATACCAAAACCCCATTGCAACACCTGTGGCCGGTATGGCCTGCATTCCCGTAGCACTACTTTGATGCGGAATTTTAGGTTTATCATCATCCTTCAAACTGGGATGCGAATAATACGTCCTTCCTCCAGAAAATGGGTCATCCCGTTTAGCCAAAACTTGCAACATCAAATCATAGGGTTTCATCCCAATAGCAAGCAACATACTGTCATCTCGATAGTACGGAAAAACATAATCCTGCGGCTTCAATTGCATTCCCAAAGCGGTTTGAATCACTTCGTGACCCCGAGAGGTAGCATGTACATACTTGGATACCAACTTAAAATTTTCCTCGTACAAAAAGGTCATGGCCTTGGCGGTAACCAAATTGGTAAAGCCTTTTGCGAGCGTTTCTTTGCTCATTTTACTAGGATCCAGTTGTGTAGTTTGTTCTTTAATCATATTATTCTACCGCGAGCATCCAACTATGTTTGTCTTCTGCCATTCCTGTTTTTATTTTGTTTAATTGAGCGTTTATATCCAAACCTATTGGGCTTTCATCCCCAACGACTAAGGTTTCCTCACCCCAACCAATTTCTTGAATATAAGCAATTCCAACAGCCGTGCCTGTTCCAAAGGCTTCTTCGAGCGTTTGATCAAGCACAGCCTCTTTAATTTCATGGATGGTAATGGGTCGTTCGGTCACTTCAAAACCGCTGTCCCTCAATAGGGTGATGACGCTCATTCGGGTAATTCCATCCAAAATGGCTCCATCTCGTATTGGAGTCACAAATTTTCCATCAATTTTGAAGAAAATATTCATCGTACCCACCTCCTGAATATATTTGTGTTCATGAGCATCTAGCCAAAGTACTTGATCGTATCCTTTGGATTTTGCAATCTCCGTTGGGCGTATAGCGGCGGCGTAATTTCCAGCTGCCTTGGCTTCACCTGTTCCTCCTTCTGCAGCCCGGATATACTTCTTTTCAGCATACAACTTAATACGTTTGCTAAAAAACGGTCCGGCTGGAGATGCAATTATGATAAATTTAAAGCTCGTCGCCGCACGCATACCAATAAAAGGTTCATCGGCATACATAAATGGTCTCAAATACAAAGCACTGCCATCTTGTGGCGGTATCCAATTTCGTTCTACCTTCACGAGTTCCTTTAATCCCGCAATAAATAGATGTTCGGGAAACTCGGGCATCCCCATTCTTCGCGCACTGAAATTAAGCCTGGCAGCATTCTTATCTGGTCTAAAAAGCATAGGCGTGCCGTCCTGACCCATGGTTGCTTTCATTCCTTCAAAAATAGCCTGTCCGTAATGCAGTGCCATGGCAGCCGGATGCGTGGGAATCATACTCAAAGGCTCCACTCTGGGACGATTCCATTGTCCATTTTCATAATCACATACAAACATATGATCTGTGAAAGTACGGCCCAAGGGAATATTGCTGAAGTCCAACTCCTGAACCCTTGACTGTTTCACCGTGGTTACCATTATTTTTTCTGAAATAATCATTTCTATATTTTTAAAATATGACACCTATTCGTAGGGTTTTAAATCCTTTTTCTATGTCACTGTTCTTCTTTTATATCGCTCTATTCACATCAAATTGTTCCAGATAGTCGGCAATTCTTCTTAAGAAAGAACCTGCTAAATATCCATCTACGATCCGGTGGTCGAAGGAAAGCGAGAGATACATCATGCTTCTAATTTCAATGGTATCTCCTTCAGGCTTCTCGATAACCTCTGCACGTTTTTTAATAATTCCTGTGGCCAAAATGGCAGCCTCAGGTTGATTGATTATGGGCGTCCCCATCAAACTTCCGAAGGTTCCCACATTGCTGATGGTGAAGGTACTCCCTTTGGTATCATCGGCCTTCAACTTTCCATCTCTCGACTTTCCCACCAAAAGATTGGTCGCAGCGGCCAATTGTGCCAGGTCCTTCTTATCGGCATCATGAACGACTGGAACAATTAAGTTCCCACTAGGTAAAGCGGTAGCCATTCCAATATTAATTTCCTCTTTTACAATAATATTTTTTCCATCCAAGGATGAATTGATCATTGGAAAATCTGTGATCGCTTTAGCAACTGCCTCAACAAATAGTGGAGTGAACGTAAGTCTTTCATTGTATTTATTCTGAAAAGCAACTTTATGGGTATTACGCCATTGCACCATTTCAGTAAGATCGGCTTCCACATAAGCAGTCACATGGGGAGAAGTGTGCTTGCTATAAACCATATGGTCTGCAATCATTTCACGCATGCGATCCATTTCAACGATCTTACCTTTCCCCTTGTCAAATTTTAGATCCGGAACTTGAAATCCGCTGTTCTCGGTCACAGCCTGAGCAAATTGAAACGGGCGCCCTTCGGCTAAATAATGAACCACATCACTTTTTCGTAATCGGCCGTCCTTACCAGTCCCGGAAATACGAGCCAGTTCTTCATAACTGATGTGGTGTTTTCGGGCCATAGCATCCACCAGGGGGGAAATGAATACGTTTTCATTCACCTTAAAAGAACCAGCCTTTGCGGTAGTTTTATTCTTTTTAACGGGACTCGTTTCCACCTTCTTTACAGGAGATTCTTCCTCGGCCGTTTGCAATTTCACTTCACCATTTAGCTCCAGCACCGCAATAACTTCTCCAACCTTCACCACCTCTGATGCCTTTGCCGTATAACGCAAAAGTTTTCCAGCAGCGGGCGCCGGAACCTCATTGTCCACTTTATCCGTCGCCACTTCAACAAGAATATCTCCTTCTTCAAAGGTATCCCCTTCCTTCACCAACCAACTGAGAATCTTCCCCTCGGTAATGCTTTCGCCCATTTTTGGCATTCTAAATTGTACTTCTGACATTTTATTCTCTTCGTTTTATCTGTTGTAAGGTCTTGTAAAAGTCCTTCTGAACAGGTCTCTCTACTGGTATTTCTCTTAACGGTTCTACCGCTTTCAGACTATCGTGACAATCTTTTGGCAACTGTTGATATAGCGCAGTCCCTGCTGTTTTCCAATCGATCATTTCCTGACTCACATCTTTAATTCCTTTTGCCGGATTCCCAACAATTAATTTTCTAGGCTGAAAAACGGTTTCAGCTTTTACAAATGCCATCGCTCCTACGATACATTCATCGCCAATTTCTGCGCCATCCATGATGACACTGTTCATCCCAATAAGGCAATTTCGACCCAGGTTAGCGCCATGAATCACAGCACCATGGCCCACATGAGCTCCTTCCTTCAACACCATAGATTTTCCCGGAAACATATGCACCGTACAATTTTCCTGTACGTTCACACCATCTTCCAAAATAATCTCCCCCCAGTCCCCACGAATGGCGGCACCAGGACCTATATAGCAGTTCTTTCCAATGATTACATTTCCAGTAACCGCAGCCAAAGGATGCACAAAACTAGATTCGTGAACCACAGGTATATGTCCTTTGAAGCTATAGATCATCTTTTATTGATATTAGATGTATGATTCACGAGGTTCGATGTACAAAATCTAAAACTCGTGCCATATCATAAATCACCTTATTTAAATCGTTTCAACGTCTCCTTCGTGAATTCTGAAAGTACTAAACGGCCAGAAATTGCTGCTCTTTCAGCTAGTAAATTATCCCAATCCTCTGTTCCTGCCCACATGACTTTCTTCATTTCTTTCATCGCCTCCGGATTGTAATTACAGAGGTTTTCAGCAAAGGTTTGCACTGCTTCATCCAAAGCTTCTGTCGAGTCGTATACACTCGCATAGAGTCCTTTTTGACGTGCCCATTCGGCATCATAAAAACTATTGGCATCAATTGCGATTTGTGACATTCCCGTAAGTCCTAATTTTCTCTCTACCGCAGGGCCTACCACAAAAGGTCCAATACCTACATTCAATTCGCTCAACTTAATAGAAGCAAACTTCGAGGCCATACAATAATCCGTTGCCGAAGCCACACCAACACCTCCGCCCACGGTTTTACCTTGAATACGCCCAATAATAAATTTCGGACACTTACGCATGGCATTGATTACATTAGCAAAACCGCTAAAAAATACACGACCGGTTTCGGCATCGTTGATATTAATTAGTTCTTTAAAGCTGGCACCTGCACAAAAAGTGCGATCACCACCGCTTTTTAGAATAATGACTTTGACCTCATCATTATTTCCAGCCTCATTGATGGCTTCCACCAGTTTTGCCAAAATATCCCCCGGCAAACTATTGTGTGCTGGATGGAAGAATTCTATAGTGGCAATTCCATTAATTACATTTTCTTTTACGTAAGGTGCAGTCATTTTTTATAGCAGGTTAAATTGTTCAAAATGATGATTTAAATGTTTTCGTTCCAGGAGATACCATTCAAAGCGGTTTAAATCTCCAAATACCACATTCCTGGTTCTGGCGTCCTCATTTTCCTTAAAATAAGCTAGATACTCCTCTCGTGCCTCCATCATTTTTTCTTTGGCGGTTGGCAAATCAGGGTGTTTCAGTTTATCCATTTGAGCCTTCTCTGCTAACGGAAAATCATAATCTTGTGGCATCTTCTTGTAATTGTACAAGGTCTCATGGGTTTTCTCCAAATACTTTTCAGGGGTTGAAACTTCAAAATCCTGAATTTCACCGGAAGCAATTCGATAGGTATATTCCAAATGCTCTACCATTTGTTGCGCAGACATATTTCCCCATTGCGGTTGACTTGCCTCGGTCAATTTCGAAAAGTACTGTGTTATGCTTTCCGTGGTCATTTCGGCAAAAACCTCTTGCTTCTTTTGCACCATCGTTAACACCGTTACAATGGCCACCAATTCGTCGTCCGCATCAAATACTTCTCCATACCATTTTACAATTCCGCTGGGTAACTCGGTTCCCCTCTGGTCACGATCGATCTTTTGCTTACAGGTAAGTCTTACATAGATGGTATCGTTGTGATATAAGGGTCTAAGAAAACGACATTCTTCCAGGCCATAATTAGCTGCAACGGGGCCTTTATTCGGATAAACAAATAATCCGGCTGCTGCTGAAATAATGAAATAACCATGTGCAGTACGCTTTTCAAAAATACTTCCATCCAACGAGGTAATATCGGTATGGGCATAAAAATGATCCCAGGTAAGATTGGCAAAATTTACGATATCGCTATCTGTAATTGTACGCTTATGTGTTTTCATCGACATCCCGGGTTGAATGTCTTCCCAATGATATTTAAACGGATGCTGCTCGGCCTCTTTGTAAGCTGAATTAGGCTGGTAAATGCCAGTAACCTCGGTCAAAGTAGTAGGCGAACCTTGAACAGCACAACGCTGTAAATAGTGCTTCACGCCACGCATTCCTCCCATTTCCTCTCCTCCTCCGGCACGTCCAGGTCCACCGTGAATTAGGTTAGGTAATGGCGAACCATGGCCCGTACTTTGTTTGGCGCTTTCTCTATTCAATACTAAAATACGCCCGTGATGAGAAGCAGCCGAAACCGTGTAGTCTCTGGCAATTTTATTGTCATTGGTTACAATAGAACTGACTAAAGAACCTTTCCCCATTTTCGAAAGCGTAATGGCTTCTTCCAATGTTTTATAAGGCATCAAAGTACTCACAGGACCGAAAGCCTCAGTTATATGAGCCGCTTCATTTTGTAAAGGGTCATCCTCGCGAAGCAGAATAGGTTTAATGAAAGCCCCTTTTTCTGCGTTAGCTCCAACCGTTTCAACAGCGTCCAAACTTCCATAAACGATCGTCGCCGTTTCTGCAATTTTCGCCACCTGTTCTTTTACTGAATTGCGCTGTGCATCGCTCACCAAAGCACCCATCCGAACTTCTTTAAGCCTCGGATCTCCGATCGTCACCTTGTCCAAGGCCTTTCCTAAGGCTATTTGGACATCTTCCATTAACTTTTCCGGAACAATAATGCGGCGGATTGCCGTACATTTTTGTCCGCACTTAACGGTCATTTCGTTACGCACCTCTTTAATAAACAGACTGAATTCGGGAGTTCCTGGCAGGGCGTCTTCTCCTAAAATAGAAGCATTTAATGAATCGGATTCCATGGTGAACGGAACTGATTCTTCCAATAATTGTGGATGATTTTTAATTAATTTCCCAGTGCTCGCTGAACCTGTAAAAGTGACAACGTCCTGAGATTGTACCGTATCCAAAATAGTACGTGCCGTTCCACTAATTAATTGCAGAGCGCCTTCGGGTAAAATTCCCGAAGCGATAATTTCTTTTACTACCAATTCGGTTAAATAGGCGGTCTGAGGAGCAGGTAAAACAACCGCTGGCATTCCAGCCATCCAATTCACGGCACACTTTTCCAACATTCCCCAAATAGGGAAGTTAAACGCATTGATATGAACGGCGACCCCTTCTCGCGGTACCATAATATGATGCGCCATAAAACGACCGCCACGTGATAGATCGATGGGATCTCCTTCCACGTGAAAGGGTTGATTGGGGAATAGTTTTCGCAAGGAAGCATTGGCGAACAAATTCCCGAAGCCACCTTCTATGTCAATCCAGCTGTCAATTTTTGTCGCACCCGTTCGATAACTTAATTCGTAAAAGGCCTGCTTTCTCTTGTTAAGATACATGGCTAATTTCTTGAGCATATTCCCTCGCTCCTGAAAAGTCATTTTCCGTAGCGCTGCTCCATGGTCACGACCGTATTGCAATATCTTGGGCAAGTCTAACCCTTCGGTAGTGACGTTCGTAAAATGTTCGCCAGTAACCGAGTCCAAAACAGGAATACCATCGCCCATTCCATCCAGCCACTTGCCTGTAACGTAATGTTGTGTTTTATTCATAACTATGCTCTTATTCTTACTATTTCCCCATTAATACGGCCAAAAAGACACTTAATATATCCATCTGCCACTTTTCGCATGGGTACCGGCGTATTTCCCGGAAAATAATCTTTGTATTTTTCATAGGCATCCTCCACCAAATCGGCAGAAACCACATTCACTCGGACACCATTTTTTAATTCTAAAGCGACGGCCTTTGTAAAGCTCTGAATGGCTCCATTTACCATCGCTGCGCTGGTGGTCATATTTACAGGTTCATCGGCCAGGATTCCAGTGGTCAAGGTCACCGAACCACCTTCATTCAAAAAAGGTATTCCTAAACGAACCAAATTTACCTGTCCCATCATTTTACTTTTAATTCCTATATAGAAATCTTCTTCCGACAGGTTTTCAAATTGGTCCCATTTGGCATCACCCGCAATATTTATGATCGCATCCAATTTCCCCACCTGCTCCAGCATTTTCTGAATGGAATCTGACGAAGCAATATCCACAGTAACATCGCCCGAGGACCTTCCGGCGACAATTATTTCGTGGTCCTTAGAAAGACGTTCAGTTACCGTTTTTCCAATAGTTCCGTTTCCTCCTACGATTAATATTTTCATTGACACCGAATTAAACATTCACATTCTCAATAATAGCAGCGTATCCCTGCCCAACCCCTATACACATGGTAATAAGCGCATATTTTTTTCCTGTTTCCTGAAGCTCCAACGCCGCAGAATAGGCTATTCGAGCACCAGTAACACCTAAGGGATGTCCTATAGCAATGGAACCTCCATTAGGGTTTAAACGAGGATCGTCATCGGCCAGCCCCCATGCTCGAACGCAAGCCAGGGCTTGAGATGCAAAAGCTTCGTTCAACTCGATCACGTCCATATCCTCCATTTTCAAATTTGCCTTTTCCAATGCTTTATTGGAAGCCTGTACCGGTCCAATTCCCATAATGCGAGGCTCCACTCCAACCACAGCGGAACTTACGATACGGGCCATGGGTTTAAGGTTGTATTTCTTG
>JBCCIJ010000051.1:0-17517 GCA_039028295.1 Bacteroidota bacterium | reverse complement strand
ATTATATATAAAATACTTCTTTTTGAGCCCTTAATGTAAAGAGCCAACTAAAAGTAACACTATTCTTTTGATTTAAAGGCGTTTACTAGTATATCAGGGTATGAAAAAGGTGGAAAAGCACTATTGACGTAGGGGGTTTTCCCTCAACTAATCGAGTGTAACTCCCGTAAAATAGACCCGTTAACATTAATTGTAACACTGGCAATACGTAAGTAAAATAAGGTGAAATTATAGTTTAAAATAAGGGGTTTCAACTCTTGATTAAAAACCCATACTCCGTTTACTTTACAACAGTTATTCTAGAATTGATCCTCTTCCTTAAATGGTTCATTTTGGTCAATAGGATATTCCAGATAACCTGTGAAGTTAGATAGAAACTTGCATGGTGAGAGCGTTTCTGTACCGTTGAGTTTCATCATAATTTTAAGTTTTTGGTTAAAGGGATTTTGAATTTATTTTCTGAATCCCTTTTTCCGTTAAAATTATAGTTTGCGAAGCA
Source organism: Bacteroidota bacterium (assembly GCA_039028295.1). GTDB lineage: Bacteria > Bacteroidota > Bacteroidia > Flavobacteriales > Flavobacteriaceae > Aureisphaera. Next base: position 17,018 of record JBCCIJ010000051.1, on the reverse strand, counting down.
GTTTTTTACAAATTTTGAAGCATACAATTGCTATGAAGGTTCCCACTGTGGCTCCTATAAGTATATCACTAGGATAATGCACTCCAACATAGATTCGACTTAGAGCGAATAACAATGGCCATATAAATGCTAAATAGATCCACTTATTAAAAGGTCTTAGGACACATACCAAGAAAGTAACAATAGCAAAACTGGTTGAAGCATGTCCAGAGAAAAAACTAAATGACGTAGGATCCTGCAGCACTCGAAGGAGCTCAACCAAGTCGTTCTCATTGTTAGGACGCAACCTTCCTACCAATACCTTAGTTAGGTTGGTAAGTAAAAAAGTAACCGCAAAGGCTAACACGGCAAACCCAAAAACAAGCAGACCTTTTTTCTTTTTATAAAAATAGAAGATAAGTAAGGCAAAGAAAACAAAAAGGGCGGTCCAACTTTCAATTCGGGTTACGAACAACCAAAAGCCATCGAAGGGTTCGGTTCCCAAGTTATTGAGAAAAACTAATAGTGCCTTATCCCACTCGTTCAGTGTTTCCAGCATCTAGAATTTTCTTTTAATGGGACCCGTAATTTCATCAACATCTTCTTTTACCTTATCGATTTCCTTAGTGATATCCTTGGTGATATCAATATCAAGTCCTTGTTTTTCGGCACTTTTGCTAATTTCGGTCTTAATATCGTTAGTAGCATCTTTAATTTGTCGCATACCTTTTCCCAGCCCACGTGCAATTTCAGGAACCTTGTCAGCACCAAAGACCATCAATACAATGAAAAGGATGAAGGCAATTTCGGCACCGCTAATAAACAAAGGAAGTGTAGTTGTTCCCATCTTACAAAGATACAAATTATGATTTTCGAATGGAAAGGAATTCGGAATATAAAAAAACCCTGTCTCATGAAATGAAACAGGGTTCGTTTTATTTAATTGGGAAGACTATTGTCCTTTTACCTTTTCTTTGAATTTATTAAACTCACCTAATTTTTTACGCTTAGGCCAGCTGTTGTTGGAAGTATCAATGTCCGCAGTCTCCTCATCCGGATCCACAACAATCTTGGTGATTTCCTTTTCTGACGCAATAACCTTACCTACAGAGGCATCATTCTTTCTCCAAATTTGGGCAGGATAGGTAACTCTTTCCGTAGTACCATCGCTATAGGTATACTCAGCAATAATTGGCATAGGAATTCCACCTGGCTTTTCAAAAGTTATTTCATAAAAATACTTAGGACTTTTAAGGTTGGCTCTTTCGGCTGGGGTCATATTGTCCATGATATAGGTTTGTAAGGTCGTCACGTCGTTTAACGTGGCTGTTTTCATGTCCTCTTCAAAGTCTTCGCTTCCCTCCTCTACCAGGTAGACCAATGGAGGCAGATCACTTTCCTTCATTCCTCGTGCTTCTATCATCTCACGAACTTGTTTGTTCATTTTAGATGTTACATAGAACTTTTTCACTTCCTGAACTCCTATGTCCGTATAATCGGTTGTAAAGAACCAGGCTCTCCAGAACCAATCCAAATCTACAGCTGAAGCATCTTCCATGGTACGGAAGAAATCTTCTGGGTTGGGGTGTTTAAACATCCAACGTTGGCTATACGTTTTAAATGCATGGTCAAACAACTCACGTCCCATAATGGTTTCTCTTAAAATATTCAATCCTACCGCTGGCTTCGAATAAGCATTCGCGCCAAAATTATAGGTGTTAAGCCCCTTGGTCATAATGGGTGCCATTCTATCTTGATTTCCCGCCATATAATCAACAATGGTCTTTGCAGGACCACGGCGAGATGGATATGTTTTATTTGGGGCAATGGCTTCCGGATAAGCTTCTCCAAAATCTTGCTCAGCCACATATTGTACGAAGGTATTTATCCCTTCATCCATCCATGTCCATTGACGCTCATCACTATTCACAATCATTGGGTAGTAGTTATGTCCAATTTCGTGAATAATAACTCCAAACATACCATATTTAGTACGTTCACTATAGTTTCCGTCTTTATCAGGTCGTCCATAGTTCCAACAGATCATTGGATACTCCATTCCTTGATTTTTGGCATGTACTGAAATCGCCTTGTGATAAGGATAGTCAAATGCCATTCTAGAATATGTCTTTAAGGTACTTGCAACCACTTTCGTAGACCAATCTTCCCACAGCGGGTTACCCTCCGGAGGATATACTGACACAGCCATTACATCACGATTTCCAATTTTAACTGCCATCATATCCCAGATAAATCTTCTGGAAGAGGCAAATCCGTAATCACGTACGTTCTCAGCTCTAAACTTCCAGGTTTTTGTGTCTGTAGCAAAGCCCTTAGACGCAGCTTCCGCTTCTTCCTCAGTTACAATAAGAACCGGTTCTTTATAGCTCTTCTTTGCAGCTTCATATCGTTGCATCATCGTTTTAGAGAACACTTCTTTTCGGTTCAATAACTCTCCTGTGGCATCCAGAACGTGGTCCGAAGGAACCGTTATGGTAACATCAAAATCTCCAAAAGGAAGTGCAAACTCATCGCGTCCCCAAAATTGGCTATTCTGCCATCCTTCAACATCGCTATACACAGCCATACGAGGGTAGAACTGAGCAATTACATAACCATTGTTTCCATCTTCGAACTTCTCATATCCACTACGCGCGCGGTCGACAGTATGGTCAGGAATATTATACCACCATTTGATCGAAAAAGTATATTTATCACCAGTTTTTAGGTGTTTAGGTATATCAATTCGCATCATGGTACGATTAATCGTATAATCAAGCGGTCGTCCGTTGGCATCATTTACATAATCTATTTTGAATCCTCCGTCAAAGCCTTCTCCCATGTATTTTCCTACGAAGCTTCCGGCCATTTCCGCTGGTACCGCTCCGCTACCTTCGATCAAGTTGGACTTCGAATCTCTGGCACGTACGTTTTGGTCCAATTGAACCCACAGATACTCTAATTCGTCTGGGGAGTTATTCGTATAGGTAATTGTTTCTACTCCATAAAGACGAGCCGTTTTATCGTCCAAACGAAGGTTCATTACATAATCCGCTTGTTGTTGATAGTATTGAGGTCCAGGTGCTCCGTTCCCACTTCTATAAACATTAGGCGTAGAAAACTCCTCGTATAGTTGTTTAAAGCGGTTATTATTGTAATGACCCGGGTCACGTTTTTCTTTCTCTTCTGTATCCTGAGCGTAGGTTACTCCAGCTGCTAAGAAGATTGCAATCATGGAGGCGAATTTCAAAAATTTCATAGTATTCATTTGATTGTTGATTATTAAAAAGCCATTAAAAATAGCGTATATTCGGGAGTTTGACAGGAAGTTTAATTGAAGTTTAACAATCCTTTAGGATTATCGGCTTCCAGGACCAAGCTCTTTCGTTTCTTAAATCGTTTTACGTGAATTATATTTTGCTGTTCTTCAAACAGTTCCATTAGCATTTTATTCTCCACACTAATACTTTTGAATTCAGAAACCCCTTCAACTTCGATATAGATTCTAACCACATCATTTTCATACTCGTGCCCTAAATAATTTAAAGCGACCGGTGCTCCATCAACCTCAACAACAAGTTTTTGCAGTATGTACTCTCTTAAAAATTTTGAGACAGCCTCCGTTTCCTTCTCTCCTCCCATAATCAATGAGGGATTATATCTAGCCTGAAGGACATCTTCGATATCGTCTATAAATAGCTTGGAAATTATTTGTAGTGAGGATTCTTCCTGAGAATATTCTACCTTGGTAATGCTAACGTAAAATTTGTGCGCCGTAAAAGACAAGGTGGTCGTAAGTATGACCAACAAAAATGCAATGCGTAAAAACTTCATTTATATCGACTTATAAAATTAGTAGACGTTGTACAAAAGAAATAGTTACAATTATTGTTCCTATTTAACGCTTCCTGAATAATTTCGGCAGTAAATGTAGTTACAATGGAAGATACTTGAACTATAATTAGGCAGTAGATTTAATTATTTTTCCTTTAAACGAATCACATATTCTTTACTTTGTTCTTTAAAACTATCGAGCACAAGGGCATAGTTTTCTACTTCAAAATTATGTTTAATACTTGTTGTTTCCATACAGAACAGTAAAAAATCATACAAACGCTCTTCCGGAATCTCATAGGCTTCCTGAAAAAAACCGGGCGTATAGTAGTGAATCATTCTGGCAACCACCACGTTTTCTGATTCCCATTTTCGCTGTATTCTCAATTTCCGGTAATAACCACTTATATGCTTATACAAAGCTTCCAAATCGACAGCCGTAATCAAACCAATTCCTGGTACTATAGGTACAATTTTCTCTTCCGGTTTCCCTTTAAAACCCGGAATTCCAACGTCGTCAAAGTTAATGGTATCTATAATCTTGATGTTCTTGATATCTCGTTCAAGGTTTCCGGAAAGTCGTGGTCCTAATTGAACTTCATCAAGTTCGTTTACCAAATCCTTGAGCGTAATAGAAATAAAACCCATCGAAAAGACTTCTTGGGTTATGACCACTTGCTCCGGAATATAGGAAATGGACGATACCAACAAAGTGTCCATGAGTTTCGCCCGAATACGAAATTCTCCCTGACTGTTGGTCACTGTATTGAATCGAGAAGATTTATTTAAAATGTGAATTCCCTCTACATCCTTGACATTGGCAATTTTCCCCTTTAAACTTTTTTCTTGCGCTTCACTTGTAGCTGAAAAACACAAAAATCCAATGATTAGAAGGCTTTTAATTCCTGCCGATAAGTCTTTTCTTATAAATCTCACTTTGTTCAAAGAGATAGGCTAAAAGTTCTATTTCGTTTCCGGGCTTCAATAACGCAGCCGTAAGACCATTTTCTTCCGTAAAATAAATAAAGTCATTTACATTATCCTTTGGCACGCCAAAAGTTCTTACAAAATAATCGTGGCCATAACTTCTTAGTAACGCCTCTGCCAGGTCCTTTCTTAAGGTTACTATTTCCTCGGTAGATGGTTTTTTCTTCGGAAGAAAAAGTTCGATCAATTGTACCACATCAAGGCTTGCCACCGGAACCGAATTAACCCCTATCGCCTCTTCCGCCGCATTCCCTGTCACCGGACTTTGTCCATCATTCTCAAAATTATAACCAAACTCCAAAGCTGCATAAGAAAGATCCAGTTCCTGCGTAAAAACTGAAGTCTTTATGCTTTTAGTATCAATATCTAAATAACCGGTTAAATTGTGACGGCTTATGGTAACGGGATCCAACTGATTTACGTTGGGATTCAAATAAACCCGGAGTTCTTTCAACATGATGTCTGCCGCTGTAACTACTACCTTAAAGCTCTTAAATTGCAAAGCGGTGATCTGAACGTGATCAAATTCGGCCACTTTCAGCTTAAATGCTCCTGTCACATCAGTAACGGCCCCTTTTTGAGAAGAAACATTATAAACACTAATTCCCTCCACATCCTCACCTTGAGGTGCCGTAATTTTACCCGAAACTTCCACACGTTCTATTTGTTGCGCAAATAAGAAGGTCTGAAAGAAGAATAAAAAAATGGCTAGTTTTAGTTTCATTAGATAAAAATAACTATTGTTTTCTTAGTGAAATCATAAAGGAGTCGCCAAGGTTTTGTTAAATTTGAAAGCGCAAATAAAAATAAACGTTAGTGCTGCCGAACCGTCTGTTCTCATAGAAAAATTAATCTAATTATGAAAAATCTACTCATTGCCAGCACCTCTACGATTTACAATAGTGGCTATCTAGAATACATATTGGATGAGCTTCCTGCCTTATTTGCAGATACCGATGAAGTGATTTTCATTCCTTATGCCCGTCCGGGAGGAATTTCTCATGACGACTATACTTCGATTGCATCAAAAGCCTTTGCAAAGATCGGTAAAACTGTCAAAGGGCTCCACACCTTCCATAATCCGGTTGCCGCGATCGCCAACGCAAAAGGCGTTTTTACAGGTGGCGGAAATACTTTTGTTCTAGTTTCCCAATTGTATAAGAACAGGGTGATGGAACCACTTCGAGATGCGCTTCATAATGGGTTGGCCTATTTGGGAACAAGTGCAGGTAGTAACATTTGTGGAGTGACCATGCAAACTACCAACGATATGCCCATTGTATATCCCCCATCTTTTAAAACATTGGGCATGGTGCCGTTCAATATTAACCCGCACTATCTGGACCCCATTGAAGGCGATACCCATATGGGAGAAACTCGGGAAACCAGAATCGGGGAGTTCCACACCCAAAATACATTGCCGGTCGTGGGCATTCGTGAGGGTAGCTGGTTGAGAGTTCAAAACAACACCATTACACTTGAAGGTCCTCATACGGCCAGGATTTTTGAGAAAGGAAAAGAGCCCTATGAAATAGCAACCAAAGCCAGATTGAATTTCTAGGCAGATGATTGGTTCATATCCTTAATAAAATGATACCCTTTTGCCACAAAATTCTGATTGTTATAAAACTTGTGAGACGGAAAATTATGGACGTAGGTATTTAGCTCCACCCAATTGCAATTTTTAGTCTTGACATAATCGTAAATGAAATCCATCATTTTACCTCCAATTCCCAAGCTGCGATGACTATCGGATATAATCACATGATCAATTTCACAGCTCTTACCGGCATAATGACGGGTCTGGAACCACATACCACAAATACCTATGAGATCGTTTCCATCATAAATACCTAGGCATTCATAATTTTGCTGCGCCATTTCCAAGGTACGCTCTTTGAGAGTTTCTTTTGAAATGGCACCCTCGTTTAACGTATACAGCAGCGGAATAATGATAAGAAGATCCGACCGATCAATAATGCGAAATTGAATATTCATAATTCGTAAATTAATTGTAGTTTTAAACAACTACTAAAGTACCAAATGAAGCGAAAAGATTTTATAAAAAACTCATTATTAATTGGAGCTGGATGGAGTGTTCTTCCTTCCCTTTCCTTTCAATCTTCTAATGAAACCTATACCCGATCTCAATTGATTGGTAAAGGAAACCCCGACATTGTTGGAGATTCATATACCTCTAAAATGCATCGCGCGACCAAATCGGCTTTACATTTAATGAGTGAAGCAGCCGCTTCAGAAAATATAAAAATAGAAGTCGTTTCCGCCTTTAGAAGTTTTCAAAGGCAAAAGGAAATTTTTGAAGGAAAATACGAAAGGTTCACCGCCGAAGGACTTAGACCGCTAGAAGCTATCGAAAAAATAATTGCCTATTCCACCATACCAGGAACCTCTCGTCATCACTGGGGAACGGATATCGATATTATCGATGCGAATGCTACCCGCCCGTCGAGTTTATTAGTGGCCAAAAACTTTCATGGTAAAGGTCCATTCTGCAAACTCAAGGAATGGTTGAATGTTCATGCCGAATCCTTTGGGTTTTTTGAAGTATACACGGACAACCCTCAAAGAAAAGGTTTTGAATATGAACCTTGGCACTTTAGCTATGCCGAGGTCTCTAAACCCATGTTAGCCGCTTACCGCAATTTAGACCTAAAAGCTGTTTTTCAGGAAGAAAAGATAAAAGGAAGTACGCATTTTACCGATGATTTCATTGCTCGATATCGAAAACAAAACATTTTGGACATCAATCCAAAATTACTTACGTAAATTTAAGGAAGCATAGAAAATTAATTACGAAGAAATTCTGTCTTTGATTCCAGTGGGACTCAATAACGGACATAAAATAAGAATACTATGAGAGGTAGTTGGAAAATACGAATTGTAATTGGTCTGGTAATTGTCGTTTTTGCCTTCTTTCAAAAGTGCAATCGCACCGAAACCAATCCTTATACTGGTAGAGAACAAGCTATTGCATTAGACCCTTCAGAAGAAATTGCCTTGGGTGTAAATAGCGAACCTCAAATGAGCGCTCAGCACGGTGGACACCATCCGGATCAAAGTTTACAAAATTATCTGGATCAGGTAGGAAATAAGTTAGTGCGAAACAGTATTGCGAGCCAGAGTGTGTATCAGAACAACTTCGAATTTCATCTGTTGTCGGATCCAGTGACCATTAATGCATTTGCACTTCCGGGAGGTCAAATTTTCATTACCTATGCCTTGTATTCAAAACTGGAAAATGAAGATCAACTTGCCGGTGTTTTGGGTCATGAAATAGGTCATGTACTGGGAAGGCATTCTAGTGAACGCATTGCGGAAAGCGACTTTTGGCAAACCATCACCCAGGGAGCCTCCGTAGGTGCTAATGCGGGTGATTTGGTGGCTGGCATTGGTCAAAACAAGTTACTTACTAATGGCCGCGGAGACGAATTGGAAAGTGACGATTTAGGCGTAAAGTTTATGATCGATTCTGGCTATGACCCCTACGAAATGATTGCCGTCATGGAAATATTAAAGGCCGCTGCCGGACCCAACCGAGTTCCTGAGTTTCAAAGCACACATCCCGATCCCGATAATCGTATTGAAAAGATTAAGGAGTCTATAAAAAAATACGGGAATTAACATCGCGGCGCTTTCTTCAAAATAGATTGTTCTTATCTTTGCCATCTAATTATTTTAGATGACCAAAAAAGTAGCCTTACTCATTCTAGACGGCTGGGGTGTGACTCAAGACCCTTCTGTTTCTGCTGTGGCCCAAGCCAGAACCCCTTTTGTTGATTCACTGTATCACAAATATCCCAACGCCCAGTTGCTTACCCATGGAATGAACGTGGGATTGCCAGATGGGCAAATGGGAAACAGTGAGGTAGGTCATATGAACTTAGGTGCGGGTCGCATTGTTTATCAGGATTTGGCCAAAATCAACCTGGCCGTTCAAAATAACGAACTCAAAGATTCATCGGTACTTCAAAAGGCATTTCGATATGCAAGAGAACATAACAAAAGTATACACCTTCTAGGATTGGTTTCGGATGGTGGTGTGCATTCGCATATGGATCATCTCAAAGGATTGCTAACCACTGCGCAGGAAGAAAAACTCGAAAATGTTTTTGTACATGCCTTTACAGACGGACGCGATGTAGACCCCAAATCGGGTGCTGGTTTTATAGAAGCTTTGGAAAACCATATGGCGAAGACTACAGGGAAATTGGCGAGCATCATTGGCCGTTATTATGCCATGGATCGAGATAAAAGGTGGGAGCGAGTGAAAAAGGCCTATGATCTGTTGGTCTTCGGAAGCGGAAGCGCCTCGATCAATGCTTCGGAAAGTATTCAAAAAAGTTATGCTCAAGGTATTACTGACGAATTCATAGAACCTATCGTTATGACTGAGGCTAATAAACCAGTTGCTACTATTTCTGAAGGCGATGTTATTATCTTCTTTAACTTCAGAACAGACCGAGGTCGTGAGCTTACCGAAGTGCTCTCCCAACGGGATTTTTCAGAATATCAAATGAAGAAACTCGAATTACACTACGTCACCATGACTAATTATGACGATTCATTCAATCACGTAAATGTGATCTATGATAAAGAGAATCTAACCGATACCTTGGGAGAAACATTGGCCAAAAATGGCAAGACACAAATTAGAATCGCAGAAACTGAAAAATATCCACATGTGACCTTCTTCTTTAATGGCGGAAGAGAAACTCCCTTTGAAGGCGAAAAACGAATTTTATGCCCATCGCCAAAGGTTGCGACCTATGATCTACAACCAGAAATGAGCGCCTTCGAAATACGAGATAGTATCCTGCCTGAAATTGAGTCTGCTTCAGCCGATTTTATATGCCTGAACTTTGCGAACCCGGATATGGTAGGACATACCGGGGTTTTGGAAGCAGCTATAAAAGCCTGCGAGGTAGTGGACAGCTGTACCGAAAGCATTGTAAAAAGCGCACAGAAGCATGGCTATACAACTCTTATTATCGCAGATCATGGTAATAGCGAGACCATGCGAAATCCAGACGGTTCTCCCAATACGGCCCACACGACCAATCCTGTTCCGCTCATCTTGGTAGATCAAGAAATTAAATTCATTAAAAATGGAGTGCTGGGAGATATCGCCCCGACCATTTTAGACCTATTAAATGTGCCGATTCCAGAGGCCATGACCCAAAACTCATTAATCAAATTATAATTTCAGAATGAAGAATATTGTATTCCTGCTTGCCGTTGTTTTACTAGTTTCCTGTAAATCTAATGATAAAAAAGAAGTCGAAGAAACACCCATTAATATAGTAGTTCCCGATGAAGAAGATGGGGGAGAAATGCTACTTGGAGTGATTGATCCCAATGGATTTCGCCTAGAGCAGTTCAAGCCCTGGTTTGATGAAAACTATCTGGCCCACAGTTTGGACACCGCAACTGTTCAAAATATTGAACCCATTTTATCCTCTAAGACCATTAAGGTATTCATGGGTACTTGGTGTGAAGACAGTCAGAAGTTGGTTCCTGCCTTGTTCAAAATACTCGATATTGCCGATTATGATTATAGCAAACTCGAAATGATTGCGGTAGACCATGACAAAAAAACGCCAGATGGTTTGGAAGCTGGTTATGACATAGCATATGTGCCCACTGTCATTTTTTTCGAAAATGGAAAAGAGCTCAATCGAATTGTTGAATATGAAATAGAAACCCTTGAAAAAGATATCTTTAAGATTGTCAATGAGGAACCCTATAAAAACGTTTACGCTCAATAAACTGATAATTTCTTCGTAATTTTGCAGTCTAAATAATCCCCAAAATGTTTAAAGAAACCTTAACCATAGCTGTGGACTTTGACGGAACCATTGTGGAGGACAATTATCCTAGTATTGGTAAGCCGCAACTTTTCGCCTTTGATACGCTGAAAAAGCTTCAGGATAAAGGACATCGACTAATTTTATGGACCTATCGCCACGGAAAAGCGTTGCATGAAGCCGTCGCTTTTTGTAAAGAAAATGGAATTACTTTTTATGCCGTTAATAAGAGCTTTCCCGAAGAAGAATTTGACGACAAATACAGTCGTAAAGTAAATGCAGACCTATTTATAGATGACAGAAATTATGGTGGTATGGTGAGTTGGGGAGAAATTTATCAAAATATCGTGGGCGAGGAAAAACCTCAGGCAACGGTTAAAAAACGTAAAAAGGGCTGGTTCGGCCTATAATATATGATCATCACAAAAACTAGAGAGGAAATTGAATTGATGCGTGAAAGCGCCCTTGTTGTTTCTAGAACCCTTGGAATGTTGGCTAAAGAGGTAGTCCCTGGAGTTACAACCAATCACCTCAACCAATTGGCTGAAGAATTTATTCGGGATGACCAACAAGCGGTGCCTGGATTTTTAGGGCTCTATGGCTGTCCTTCCACATTGCTAACCAGCGTTAATGAAGCTGTGGTCCATGGCCTACCTACAGACATTCCACTGCAAGAAGGTGATATTGTCGCTATCGATTGCGGCGCCATCAAAAATGAATTTTATGGAGATCATGCCTATACCTTTGAAGTGGGCGAAGTAGACCCCGCGACCAAAAAACTATTGGAAGTCACTAAAGAATCCTTATACATTGGAATTCGTCAATTAAAAGTGAATAACCGTGTTGGTGACGTCGGTTATGCCATTCAGCAATACTGTGAATCCTTCGGGTACGGAGTGGTAAGAGAATTGGTGGGACATGGTCTGGGAAAAAAATTACACGAAGACCCGGAGATGCCCAATTATGGTCGTCGAGGAAGAGGCAAGAAGTTATTGGAAGGAATGACCATTGCAATAGAGCCTATGATAAATATGGGAACACAACACGTCAAGCAATTAAAAGACGGATGGACGATCGTGACCAAAGATGGTAAACCCAGCGCCCATTTTGAACACAATATTGCCATCGTTGACGGCAAACCAGAATTACTATCTACTTTTGGATATGTATATGAAGCTCTAGGTATAACCAGCGATGAAGAAGCCGAGTTTCGTCAGAAGGCACTAACGCTGTAACCCGACCTTGAGGATTGAATAAGATTTTTAAATATCTTCTGAATAAAATACCCCGACCCTTGTTAATAAGGATTAGCTATGTCATTAGGCCTATGGTAGCACTCTTTTTAAGGGGAAAAAAGTATACCGATCCTATCGATGGAAAATCCTATCGCAAATTCTTACCCTATGGCTATGAAAACATTAGGGAAAATGCACTGGCTCCGGGAACACTTTCACTGGAACGGCATCGTTTGTTTTGGCTATACCTTAAAAATGAAACCTCTTTTTTTACTTCTGAAAGCTTAAGAGTCCTGCATTTTGCGCCAGAGCAGGCATTCTTGAAACGCTTCCGCAAATTAGAACATCTTCAATACACGACTACCGATCTCCATTCCCCTATAGCTGACGTAAAGGCAGATATCTGCAACCTGCCCTTTGAGGATAATGCATACGATTTCATTATTTGCAATCACGTGCTTGAGCATATTCCCAATGACACCAAAGCCATGGAAGAACTTTATCGGGTGCTCGCCCCAGGAGGAACGGCGATCATTCAAGTTCCCTATGACAAGAATCGCGATGTTACTTTTGAAGATAACTCCATTACCGATCGCGATGAACGAGCTCGGATTTTTGGGCAATACGACCATGTTCGTATTTATGGAATGGATTATTTTAATAAATTATCTGACGTTGGATTTACTACCAAAGCCATTGATTATACCGCCAAACTCTCCGAAGCCGACGTCGTAAAATATAGACTTCCTAGGGGTGAACTAATTCCGGTCTGTAGTAAATGAGTCTCGATTTATAAAAACAGACCGCATTTTTCAAATATGGCCTTCTTCTTTTTGTAAATACCCCTTTTCATTGATACTTTAGAGGTTATAATTTGGCGCGGTTATGATCAAAAAGTTTATTTATTCCCTACTAATTCTGCTACCCCTGCAGTTGATAGCGCAAAGTCCAAGTGATTGTACTAATTCTATTTTAGTATGTGGTGATGTCAATTTTGGGCTGGAACCCGATGGCGTAGGTTTCGATGAGTTTTCGTTACCTGGTAATATACGCCCCAGTTGTTACTCATTCAATTTAAATACGATTTGGTTGAAATTTGAATTTGAAACGGACGGTGTTTTTATATTTGATCTTATTCCACTTAATGGAACCGACGATTACGATTTCGCCATTTACGGCCCCAACGTTAATTGTGAAGCATTAGGAGAACCTATCCGATGTTCCAGTACAAATCCTCAAGGTGCAGGTGTGCCCGCCAACACCGGACTTAATTTTGAAGAGACCGATGTTACGGAAGGGCCTGGAGCAGATGGCAATGGCTATCTTCAATTTATTGATGTGCTCGCTGGAGAAACCTATTATCTCTTAATTGACCGCCCTCATGGCTCCGGCAAATTTGATATTTCTTATACGGGTACGGCTGGTTTGCCGGACCAACCATTCGCTTTCGATGTTAACTCTATAATTGAATGTGAACAAGATGAGGTTGTCGACCAATCCATTCCGGTGGATTTGGACGTTTTAATTCCAGAGATTATACAAACGCAATCCGACGTTAACGTTACTTTTCATGAAACGCTCAATGATGCCAATATTGGTGTAAACCCGGTAACAAGCCCCTATCACAACACCAATAACCCGCAAACCATCTATTATCGCGTGGAAAAGACCACTAGCCAATGTTTCGACATCAATGAACTTACTATTACCGTTGATATTCCTTTTGAAGTGACTCTGCCCGATGATTTGTTTGTATGCGACAACGCAGAGGACCCGGTCACCCTAGAGACACAGCCGGGTTATTCCTATTACGAATGGAGCACCGGTGAAGAAGGTACTAATCTTAACCAAATTGAAATAAATAATAGCGGAACTTATTGGGTCATTGTTACAGATGCGTCCGGGTGTAGAGTGGTTGCCGAAACCGCCGTAGAAGGTGGCGAGATAGCTGTTATCTCGAATATTATTGTCAAAGATTTCCGTTATTTAAACAATACTATTGAAGTTGAAGTTGAAGGGAATGGCGAATACCAATATTCGCTGGACTATGAATTTTTATTTCAAGACAGTCCGCTTTTCACTCAAGTTTCCAGAGGCTACCATACGGTCTATGTTAGGGATAAAAAAGGCTGTGGTGTGGTAAGCCAGACCGTATTAGTTTTAGACTATCCCAGGTATTTTACACCCAACCACGATGGGGTTAACGATACCTGGCAAATTATTGGTATTGATGAGTTACCGGCCACAAGAATTCAAATTTATGATCGATTTGGTAAAATCCTAAAACAACTTTCCCCTAATTCTTTAGGTTGGGACGGGGTGTACAATGGAAAGATACTTCCATCGAGTGACTATTGGTTTACTTTGTTCTTGGATGACGGAAGAGAATACGCAGGACACTTCACCCTAAAAAGATAGGTTTTATTCTGAAATAAGTTCTTGAAATCCATCGGTAATATATTCCCGTGGACTATTCGTTGCATCTACATAGGTTAAGTAAGCTTCCACTTTAGCAAGCTTTGGTAGAAGTTCTTTGGATCGCTGCAAACCCATTGCCATAAAAGCAGTGGCATATGCATCTGCCAAAGCGCAGTTGGGTGCTAACACCGTGGCACTGGTTACATCGCTTTGTTGGGCCTTTCCGGTAAGAGGATTGATGGTGTGTACATATTTTTGTCCACTAAGGGTATCGATTCTAAACTTTCTATAATTTCCTGAAGAAGCCATAGCTCTATTGTCCAACTTTATGATGGCGCTTGCCGTTCGGTTCTCCAGGTCAGAATCGATAGATTCTACTCCTGCAAGCCATGATGTATCCTTGCCAACATTTTCCCCCTTTGCCAATAGCTCCCCTCCCAATTCTATGAGGTAGTTCTCCACTCCTTTACTCTCAAAATAACGTCCAATAAGATCTATTCCGTACCCCTTTGCCACAGCATTAAAGTCGAAATAAATTTCCGGGTGATTCTTCCGAACGGTTCCATTGGACAAAATCTTCACCTTTCTGAAACCCACAAATTCACGAAGAGAATCCAGAGTGATACTATCCATTTGCTCCAATGGTTTCTCTTCTCCAAATCCATAGGCATTTCGCAAGACCCCTATGGTAGGATCAAAATAACCCTTGGAGTTGGTATAAACCACTTCAGAAATGCGGAACACTTCCTTAAATATAGCGTCCGTTACAATTGTGGTATCTCCTTGATTAATTCGAGAAATATCGCTTTTTGGAAGATAGGTGCTCACCGATTTGTTCACCTTATAAATAACAGAATCAATTCCTTTTTCTGCGTCCCATGGCGTATCAGAAAAATACTGGATAGCATAGGTCGTTCCAAAAGCATTTCCCCGCAATACAGTAGGCTGCTGCGTCTCACTTCCGCAGGAAAAAAAAAGTAACGTTATTAATAAAAAGAAAAGTCGCTTTGTCATATTTCCTGAAGGCCGTTATAGATCATGGTATAGTCTTCGTCTTTCACAACTGGTTTCCCATAATCACTGCCGTGGCCCAGTCCAACACCGGCATAAAAAGTTTTGGCCTCAAACTTGGTGGCATGTGTTTTAATGGACTCCATAAAAACGGGGTCATATACGTTGGCATCTTGTGGGTAGCTAATAGCTCGAACGATTACAAAATGTAAATCTTTATTCTTCAAAGCTACAAATTGAGGATCTTTTTTAAGTTTGGAATTCACGCCAAGAAATTCGAAGCCTTGTGATTCCAAATCCTTACCTACAATATTCATTGCAAGGTTATGTAATTCTTGTTTATTCAGTTCGTTGGCCATTTATTTGAATCTCATAAATTTCACTTCATTGAAGTAATAAGTAGGAATTTCCAGATAAGCACCTAATTCAATTTCGTACCAAGGACTTAAATCACTGTCGGTTGGATTTGTAAGCATATGAACGCTTTGGGCTGGGGTATTTCCTTGTGCAAAAATAAACAATTTTTCGCCCATTTCGTTCTTGGCCATATCCACAACCATAATCACATGTCCTGGGCTTCCGGGATAAATTAACATGTCTCCTATTTCTATGTCGTCCACCGCAGCTACCTTAGGCAGTTCGTCATATAAGGATTGGGTGCCGGCATAGGTGTAAATAAGATTTAAGTAGTTGTAAAAATTCTCTTTGGTCGCATTCACAGAAGCCGTTTTTTGAAAACTCACGCTGCTTCCATTTACTTTGGGTCGATAACCCTCGGAATAACTTTTCCAGGAACAATAATGTCCTGAAGTGAAATTAAAACCAATTTCTTCCTTTCTGTTTGCGTCCCAAAGGTATTCGGCTCGAACACGTATTAGGGCATCGGCACACTGCTGCAGGCCATTGGCTGGGACTGGAATCTCAAGGATACCCACATGTCCTTTTTGATAACCGTATTCGTTTCCATCGTAATTGATGACCTTCGATCCAAATTCTTTCAATGGATAGTCTTGAATGTAGGTCTGAAATGAGCCATCGGGATAGACACTCCTAACGAACCCTTCTGGCAGTTTAATTCTTTCAGAAACTGTTGTTCCTGCTTCATTAACGTAACTGGGTTCGAGCACATAAGTAATCGCTGTATTTTTTATTACCGAACCTTGCTTCGAAAAAAACAGGAAAGTCACCATGGCAGCAATCAGTAAGCCGAAAATAATTTTCTTCATAGACTTTAGAACTTAAAAGTGCTGAAATTATTTCAGTACAAAACAAAAAAACATCCACCAACGGCGGATGTTTTTTGATGCATTATTTCAAAATGATTTATTTTTTCACAATACGCTTGGTGATGGCTCCTGTTTCGGTTGTTACCGTAATGAAATAAACGGCCGCTTCCAATTCTGAAATATCGATGGTATAATTACCCTGAGCTTTTACTAACGCATTGTCTATCTTTCTTCCTCTTACATCAAATATTGCGATGCTAGTGATAGGATCTAATGGCGACACAATATTCAATTGACCGTCTGTTGGATTTGGGAAGATGGATATGGAATCTAATACGTTATCATTACTTTCCAAAACCACCTCTCCTTCAAACTGAAGCGTAAATCTTCCATGGAAGGTTCCTTTTTCACTAGTGAAGGCATAAGCCACATCACTTAAGTTAGTTACGGTATTTTCAAAGTGATCGATCAAATAAACCGTTGCCCCATCTAAGTTCTCACCT
>JBCCIJ010000050.1:0-17626 GCA_039028295.1 Bacteroidota bacterium | reverse complement strand
GCCAAAGGGATAAATTCATTTTCTATGGCTTCTGTCATAAGCGGGTTGCTTAAAACATTGTGGCCATAATTTCTACAAGTCGCACAACCCGGCACTTCTTGAAATAGAATTAGGACGGGTTTATTTTGCTTTTTAGCCTGTTGAATGGCTTGATCATAATCTCGATACCAACTTACTTTACCTAATTCTTCATCTTGATTTAATGCATTGGTTCTCTCCTGAGCATTTATCTGCTGGAAGGAGCCCATTACCATAATTAGGAGTAACATTCTAAATTCAATCATAGCCATCTTTTTTTATTCTGAATGATAGCTAAGTCTGAAACCGAGCGCAAATCTTACAATCCGGTTGTTAGAATTTACTTAAAATCCATGGCCTCTTTTCGAGATTTTACATTGAGTTTGCTATAAATACTGCTAACATGCGATTTGACAGTACTCAGGCCAATACTGTATTCTTCGGAAATTTCCTTATTGGAACGCCCCATTTTAAGGAGGTTGTAAATCTTTCGTTCTTGAACACTCAGGGATTCCAATTGGCTTTTGTTCTGCTTATTGCGGTGTTTCAAAAATCGATTCAGAAAAAACCCAAGAATAAAGAAACCCAGACCAATTAAAACATAGTATAGCGTGTCGGAATTTTTCTTGATGGGTAACTGCGCTCTAAAACTATTGAAGTAGGAAGAGCGTTCACCCTGCCATTTTTCCAAATAGTTTTCGTAATAGGTCAGATTGACAGGAACATTGGATTCAAAGTTGCTTTTGTGGAGGGCGTAAAGGGAAACGAGGGGGTGGGAAGCGGTGTCCGCAACAAACCTTAGTTTCTCTTGAATAGCCTTGGTCACGAACTCTTGTTTCATGTTGGAACCATTGAAATGAGTACTGTCTGTGTAACTGGCAATTTGATCAATCTCCTTGAGCGATCTGTTGGGGGCATATCCTTCGAAAGTTGAAGTACCGATATGCCTATTTTGATCTTTATTGCTCAGAACAACACGAGAGGATTTATTGGCAATAATAAATAGATGATTCTCTTCATTTCCTCCAATAATCAAAGAAGCTGCCGGAGCTCCTTTTTTGGAAATATGTATTCTGAATAATTGATCTTCTTCTGGCAGGTAGTCGGGAATGAAAGAAAAATTACCGAGACTGTCTATAGAAGCCTCGGCAATGATCATTTCGTTGGACATGGTATACAATTCGTTGAATGAGCTGATATGGGAGAGGTAGACTACCGGGGCCCATATGGAATCGAGTTGCAATGTACCTTGTACAGTGTTTGCATTCTTTAGATAGGACTGTGCTTGGCTGCCTGGGCTTATAAAAAGCAGCAGCAACGCGCAGGAGACAAATTTGTAAAAGATTATTGATCTGTAATTCATAGGGTTAGCTAGAATAGAATTTAGGTCAATGTTAATTTGAAAGATGCGAACTAATTTGAATTTTGCCTGAGACTTTTTTCGGCTTTAATTTCACGGTCCAATCTCCTTTCATTGGATCTTTAAAGCTCTTGTTTAGCTGCCCGCAAACGGTCTCTTTATTTTTACCCTTCGAGTTGGAACTGGAACGCATCATACTTTCCACGGAAAAGTTACCTTGCTTATTTCCTTTGGGATCAAAAATTTCCATAGTTAAAGAACCGGAAGTAATGGTCGAATTGACACCAATCATAAGGTGATTGGCATCATCTGCCACCGCTACTTTGATTACCTCATTTGAAGAACTATCTTCCAGTTCGATGTTTCGTGTGGTGTTGGAGCTGGAGCAATTGCATTCCTCTTGTGCTATGGCAATGGGGGCCATAAAAAGAATTAAACTTACTGTTGCGACTAATTTGATTGACTTTGTCATGATGATGAATTTAAAAGTTAAAGTACAAATCTATCTGTAGCCAGAGTTATAGCAAAATCAAAAGGGGCTTAAAAAAGAACGAAAAAAGTACTAAAAACGTCTGTATAGGACGAAATTAGTGATATAAGGGTCGAGTTTCTGATTTCACTTCTGAATAAAAAAGGGCAGTCTTAACCAATCGTCTCTGTTTTTTACACCTGTTTCAGGCTGCATATATAGCGTCGTATATTTTCTTTGGGCACATCTAATTAAGAATTACTTGCGAATAATTTTATGATACTGTTTTCGCCCTTTGCTGGTTAATTCTAAGATATACAAACCGGGTACATGGGTTAACTGAAGCTCATGAGTGGGTGTTGATATTTTAGTTTCAGCTTGGACAAGCTGCCCAGCAATGTTATATATTTTTATAAAAACGTCTTCCATAGATCCCGTCTCGATCATCAGGATGCCATCGGTTGGGTTGGGATAGATAAGTGCTTTTTCAAACTCGACCGAATCGGTAGAAAGAAACGGACAGGTGGTGATATTGGATGCAGACGTGAGAAAATTGGCAAAATACACCTGACCATAATTGATATCATCAAAATAATGAAAAATAGAATTTTCTATAGCTGTGGTATTGGTGGTGCCCCACCAGTTGCTGGTGGCAATTATATTTTCCGTAGATAAATTTTCGATATTGAAAGTGGTATTGTCATACAAATTCGAATTCTCAATGGTGACTACGTTGGCATCATCAAATTTGATACCCGTATTATTGCCATATATAGAGGAGTTTGCAATATCCAAACTACCGCCTATGTTGTATCCATCCAGACCTGTTATTTGCATTGCAGTTCCAGAGCCATTCCCGGTTATTTGCGAGCATTGGAATATCCCATTTCCAAAATACATCCCCACGGACGAATTGTAACTAATGCTACTGGAGGTAACATCCACTCGCGCCAAAGGAAGAACTAACGGGGTGTTATTGATTTCACTGGAAGTAATCACTATCGGGCCGTTCACCGGGTTACCACCTCCTTCGTCTATGAGGCAATTTGTGATTTCGGATTGAACAATCTCTAGATTTGCATCGCAACATCCCACAGAAATATAGGTGTCGGTTACAGTACACTGGTCCAGTTTAACGCCGTAGTTGTAAGAATCGGAATGAATGCTGCTATTATTAATGGTACTGTTTTTCAACTCTATGGTTTCAGTGCGCGGATAAAGTCCGCGGATCGTCGAATTAGTGATGGTGGCGTTCCTGATCTTGAGATGCGCAAAAGAATCATATCCCTTCGTCCATACTTCGGTGTCGGTCAATACCACATCCGAAACCAATAACAAACCTGAATTTTTAATAGCGTCTTGATTGAATTCAGATTCGTCCGCCAATTGAATCGCCCTCTTAGGCCCAAAGAAATGGGTATGAGAAATTTCGCTATTACTTAAATTGGTGCTTTTAAAAATGATCATGGCCGTTCCTGAGGTGTTACCGTTAAATACGATGGGATTAGGACTGGTTCCATTGGCTATAAGAGTTCCTTTAATTAAAATCTCATGATCTCCATTATAATTAATTTGAACAGCGGGATCGATCGTCAAGGTAGCACCATCTGCAACTTGTACGTCACCGATCAAATTGTAAGGACTGCCCGCCAAGTTCCATGTGGTATTTGTAAAGTAGATACCGCTTACGTCGGTTTGCGCTATTGCCGTAGTGGATAACATTGCGAAAAGTATCCAAATGACACTAAGTACTGGGTTGTTCAATTTAAATAATTTCATAGCATTCATTTTATTTTAATGGTCCGATTTTTATTTCAAGATAGTATAATTTATTCAGTTAGCGTATCACAATCGGGTACGCACGAATTATTTGTGTTGTTAATTACCGGATGCGCAACTTTTCTCATTGGCGGTCATTCGCAATAATAATACACAGAATTAGAGAATAAAAAAAGAGGGGCATTGCAGTTGAACGTCCCTCTTTTTAAAATATGATACTGTTTAGGCTCTATCATATAACTTTTCATATAGATCCTTATACATTTCCTTGATTACTTTCCGCTTGGCTTTCATCGTTGGGGTAAGATGTCCTGCTTCTATGCTCCAAACATCTGGCGTTAGCTGGAAGGTTTTTATCCTTTCCCATTTACCGAAGCGCTCGTTGTATTTATTCACCTCTTTTTGAATCCGCTTTATCAATTTCGGATCTTGGATAGCTTCTTTAGGATCTTTAGAAATGTTCTTCTCTTTTCGATCAGACCAGTCTCCAATAAACTCCCAGTTGGGTTGAATTAAGGCCGCTGGCATTTTTTCGCCATCTCCAACAACCAGAATTTGCTCAATGAAACCAGATTGTTTCATCGCATTTTCCAACAGTTGCGGAGCAACATATTTACCCCCACTGGTCTTAAACATGGATTTCTTACGATCTGTGATCTTCAAAAACCCATCACTATCCACAAGACCGATATCGCCTGTATGAAAATAGCCGTCTTTTAACACCTCCGCAGTTTGTTCTGGATCTTTGTAATAACCCTGCATTACCTGAGGTCCTTTAATAAGAATTTCTCCGTCTTCCGCAATTTTCACTTCCGTATCTGGTAGTGCCTTTCCAACGGTTCCTATCCTAAATCCGCCATTTCGCATATCATTTACCGAAACTACGGGCGACGTCTCCGTCAAGCCATAGCCTTCCATTACGGGACAACCTGCTGCATTGAATACGCGCGCCAGACGAGGTTGCAATGCTGCACTACCGGATGCAATTGCTTTGAGGTTACCCCCTAAGGCTTCTTGCCATTTACTGAAGATGAGTTTACGAGCTATTTTCAACTTAAACTCATACCAGGTTCCATTTTGACCGTAGGGTTCCCATTTCAAACCTAATTCTACGGCCCAAAAGAAAAGCCCTTTTTTTATACCCGTGAGATCGGCTCCCTTCCCAATGATCTTGTCGTATACTTTTTCAAGCAAACGCGGTACCGCTGTCATTACCTGAGGATTCACTTCTTTCAAATTATCACTGATCGTATCTAAACTTTCAGCAAAATGAATGCTAACACCACAATACTGATACATATATAACAGCATGCGCTCATAGATGTGACAGACCGGCAAAAAGCTCAAGGCTTTCGAATATCCCAGTTCAATGGGTAGTCGTCCCTCACTATGTTTGGCATTGGAAGCTATATTTTTGTGACTTAGCATCACTCCTTTAGGTTTGCCCGTAGTTCCAGAGGTATAAATTAAAGTGGCCAAGTCGTCTTCATGCACGGCGGCCATGCGCTGTCCTACTTCTTGTTGAAGATCCTCGTTTTCTTCTCCTAACTTAAGTACTTCGGTCCAGTTATCACAACTCCCTATTTCATCATACGAATAGACTCCAATTAGTGAAGGAACCATCGCTTTGATCTTTTCAATCTTCGCCAATACTTCGCTACAAGACACAAAACAATATTTGGCCTCACAGTGATTTAAAACATAGGCATATTCCTCCTCACTAATGGTAGGATATATGGGAACATCTTGCGCTCCGGTCTGCAAAATTCCAATATCACAGATGTTCCATTCGGTTCTATTGGTCATTGAAATAATGGCCACTTTGTCATTGGGTTGAACGCCGAGTTTGATTAAGCCTCTGCTTAGGGCATTTGCTTTGTTAATATATTCTTGAGTAGAAGTCTTAACCCACTCACCGTTTACTTTGGTCACCAAAGCTCCTTCTTGAGGGTATTTTTCTAGCTGATAATAGGGGAAGTCAAAAAGTCTTTTTACTTCAATCATATTCGATTTGTTTCAGTATTGCAAAATAGGGAAAATTATTCGTTTTTTTAACGGAAATAAAAAGTGGAGCCTTGTCATAGACTCCACTTTTCGGATATTTTTATTCTTTCTGAAAAAACTATCGCTTTACAATGCGTATCGTTTGGGAAACTTCAGCAGAAGTAAGCCTAAGCAGATAGATGCCGCTTGACAGGCCACTATAGTCAAGGGACCGGGCTCCTGAATTATTTTGTATCCTATTTACCAATTGACCTTGAATAGTATACAATTCTATGTTGTAATTCTCTAAGTGGGTGTTGATATTTAACTCATCACTTACCGGGTTAGGGTATACTCGGAATTGAGAAACTTCCGCATTGTTGTTATCCAGGACTACATCTCCAACCACATTAATTTGCAGGTCGTCAAAATAGAAGCCATCCGCACGCGAACCATTATCGGAAGCCAACTGAAAACGCACCAGAATGGTCTCTTCTAAATAATCGCTTAGATCGATTTGCTCCAAAATCCATTCGTTTTGAATCCCGTCATAAAGTGGTTCTCCTTCGGGCTGAATTGTATTGGCAACCCCCACATTGGTGTAAAGGCCACATTGCGGGATCCAATTATTACCATCATCAATAGACACTTCAAATTGAACATAGTCGAAGTTATTTTCTATCTCCCATTTGGCATAAAATGTAACGTTGGCACCTGTAGCTCCTGCCAGGTTGATGGCATTGCTTAAGGTAATTGTTTCGTTCGTATTATTTGGATAGTCGTCTCCGTCCGAATCCGTAATTGAGCTGGGGCCCGAGACAAATGTGTCTGTAGTGGTATCCCATCCGTTGTTATCAAAGTTTTCGGTGGTACTATTTCCAGGGTCAGTGAATATCGCATTTAAAGCTCCAAACCTTTTAGTAACGATATAAGTTGAATTGTAGGTGCCATTGTTCACAATAAGCTCATAGACCAACTCGTCCCCAGCCTCTGTGCCACCGGCAATGGAATAGGAAATAACCCCGTTGTCTGTGTCTAATATATCCATACTTGTAAAAGAGACGGGAGCACCCACCGACGTAATGTTCGGTGAAACTGCGTTTAGACTCACTGTAAAGCTACCGCTTCCCGACACTCCCAATCGCTGAATATCGAAAGTAGCATCTGCTGTGGCTGCTTCGCCCACATATTGAGGGGCAGTATCGTTAATTGCAGCATAATTATTCACCATTTTGGAAGAGGTGAGGTTTAAATACATCATGCTCTTGCTAATGCTTTCAATTTGGTTGGAAGGTGGCCAAAATGATGGTCCAATCTCTGGTGTAAAGGTATAGATCTTATCATGGGTGTTTACCGTTCCATACATAAAGTCATCACTGTATCCAGATGCCGGGTATAAATCCGAAGCCTGCATGTTTGAAAACCCATTTCTAGAAACCAATTCTTCCGAAACGCCATCAAAAAGGGCATCTTCATCCGTAGCAAGGGTATCGGTATAACCAAAAGGGAAAAGCAAAAGGTTGCCAGAGGTATGATTGTTGAATGCCATTAGAAAGTTGTGATTTTCAACAAACCACTTCATGGCCTGAACTTCTATCTCCGAAAAGGGGGCAGGTCCGTGATAGATATTACTTCCCGTATCGCTCGAGCTTCCCGTACCGCCCCAGATGCCCATGGACGGATCGCCATTAATATAATAGTCGTAATTTCGGTTTAGGTCTGTTCCATGACCGTCTTTTCGATTTTTTCTCCAAAATCCACCTCCATTGGGGTCGGTTTTTTCGTTGTAAAGGTAGCCGTCCGGATTAATGACAGGAACAAAGTATAGTTCTGTATTATCCAGGATGCTTTGTACTTCCGGGTCAGTGTCGTAATTCTCCAGTAAGTACCACATATAGAATACCAATTGCGAAAGCCCGGCAGGTTCTCGTGCATGGTGAAGGGCCGTATAAAGTATTTGCGGTTCCCCTTCCGTCGAAGAGTTTGGATTATCGCTAATCTTAACCCATTTAATTCCGTTACCGCCAATAGGAGGGGTCGTGCTATTATCAGGTTCTCCTTCCGTAATAAAATTGCTAATATTTTCTTTTGAAGTAATCAGATTTGGATATAAGGCGGCCATTTCGTCTAATTCATTCAAAAGCTCCTGATAGGTCAAATAACCTCCCATGGAACCCAGCTCAAAATTGACTGGCGTTGTATAGTCGTTTCCGTCCTCACAACCCGGATTGAAAGGTTGATTGGTAATACCTTTGGCATTTTCAGCTAAAAAATGGGCCTTGGCATCTGAAATTAGAACGTCTACTTGAAAACCGTTTTGACGAGCACGATCTAATTCAGAAATAGAAAATTCAGAAATAATATAAAATCCCTTTTTGTGAATACCGTGCTCCACAGGAATGTCCAGATCGGCTAAACGACCTAGATCCTCAATTTGGTTATACGAAATCTTGGCGCGCTGATATAGCTCCTGAACCTCTTGAGCAGAACACCAAAGTGTGGCTAATAAGGCAAAAGTTAATAAAATTCTATTCATAACCATGTTGTTTTATAGCTATTACTGCTTTACAATTCGCAGTGTTTGCGAAGCTTCAGCAGTAGTAAGTCTGAGCAGGTAAATTCCGCTGGACAAGCTGGCGTAATCAATGGATCGCGTTCCAGATATGCCTTGCTTTTTGTCCACCAATTGTCCTTGAATGGTATACATCTCAACGGTGTAATCATCCAGGACAGTATCAATGGTTAATTGATCTTTCAGAGGATTTGGATAGACCACAAACTGAGAGGTTTCAAAAGTGTTGGTGCTTAGCTCAATATCTGTCACATTAAATTCAAGATCATCAAAATAGAAGCCGTCTGCTCTGGCTCCGTTATCCGTAGACAAATGGAAACGAACTAAAATGGATTCACCTAAATAATCGCTTAAATCAATTTGCTCCAACACCCAATCACTTTGAGTGCCATCATAAAGAGGCTCACCAGTAGGTTGACTATTGTTTGAGCTACCTTCGTTGGTATACAAACCGCATTGAGCCACCCAGCTGCTTCCGCCGTCAATGGAAACGTCAAATTGAACGTAATCGAAGTTATTTTCTATCTCCCATTTTGCATAAAAAGTTACATTGGCACCAGTTGCAGTTGTTAGGTCGATAGGATTACTCAATGTAATGGTTTCATTAGTGTTGTTGGGGTAGTCACCGCTAGCCGAATCCGTAATGGAGCTTGAAGGTGAAACAAAGGTACTCCCTGTTGTTTCCCAACCATTATTATTAAAATTATCTGAAGTACTATCTCCTGGATCGCTGAAGATGTTCGTTAGTTCACCAAATTTCTTAACAATTCTTAATGCTGAAGTATAAGATCCGTTGTCCACTACCAAGTCGTAAACGATATTGTCACCTTCCTCGGCACTGCCTGAAATACCATACTCAATACTTCCCGAATCCATATCCAAAGGGTCCATTCCTGTAAAATTAACAGGTGCTCCAACACTGGTAATATTTCCAGATACGGCTACCATGCTCACGGTAAAGTTGCCAGAACCGGAAATACCTAAACTTCTAATACCGAAAGTGGCATCTGCCGTGGCTCCGTTTCCAATAAATTGAGGCGCTGTATCTGTTATGGCCGCATAGTTGTTCACCATTTTTGCAGCCGTCAAATTGAGGTACATCATATTTTTGGAAATGTTTTCAATTTGATTGGATGGAGGCCAAAATGAAGTTCCTATTTCCGGGGTGAAAGCAAATATCTTATCATGCGTTCCTACTGTTCCATACATAAAATCGTCACTGTCTCCTGAGAATGGGAAATCCCTAAGATTGAAGTAACCGTTGCGAGATACCAATTCGGTAGTGATTTCTTGTAATAAAGCGTCATCGGGAGTAGGCACATCGGCATAGGCGAACGGATAGTACAATAACTGTCCCGAAGTATGGTTATTAAATGCCATGACAAAATCATGCTGCTCTACAAACCATTTCATGGCTTGGTTTTCAATTTCCGAAAAGGGGGCAGGGCCATGATAGACTTGTGAATTTGGATCGCTTGAAGAACCAGGGCCACTCCAGGAACCATTATTTGGATCACCGTCAATGAAATAGTTGTAGTTTCGATTGTTGTCCACACCGTTTCCATTTTTACGGTTCTTTCTCCAGAAACCGCCACCGTTCGGGTCGGTTTTTTCGTTATATAGGTAGCCGTCAGGGTTTACGACCGGGACGAAGTACAATTCGGTATTATTTACGATGCTTTGAACTTCAGGGTCGGTTGCATAGTTTTCTAACAAATACCACATATAAAATATAAGCTGCGATAAACTCGCCGGCTCCCGTGCATGATGTATCGAAGTATAAAGAATTTGAGGTTCTCCTTCCGAAGAAGTATTTGGGTTATCACTAATTTTTACCCACTTAATTCCATTACCACCAATAGGAGGTGTTGTAGAGTTGTCCGGTTGTCCTTCCGTTAAGAAGTTACCGATATTGGATTGTTCAGTTATAATGTCCGGATAGAGGGTTTTCATGGCCGTCAAGTTATCCAACACCTCTTGGTAGGTTAAATACCCTCCCATGGAGCCTAATTGAAAGTTTGCAGGAGTTTCATAATCACCATCACCACCGGAACAATCAGCATTACGCATAGGAGCTTCAGTCCCCAATCTATTCTGCTCAAGGAAATGCGCTTTGGCATCCGGGATAATGACTTCCACTTGAAAACCATTTTGTCTGGCACGATCCAATTCAGAAACAGAAAATTCAGAAATAATGTAATAACCTTTCTTTTGCATCCCGTGTTCAATAGGTATGCCTAAATCAGACAATCTTACCAATTCCTTCTTACCTGAGTAAGAAATTTTGGCGCGCTGATAGATTTCTTGAGCTTCTTGTGCAAATCCAACGGAAGCACACAATAAAAAAGCGAGTATTAAAACTTGTTTCATTTTTGGGGTATAAAGTTTATAACTAGGTTGGTCTATGAACACAAATATACCTTACATATTGCAATATGATATTATTTGTGAGATTTTCATGACATTTCTGAGGTGAAAAAGCAACTATTTTACCGCTTTTCTAACCACTTTCTTGCATTTATAAAGGCTTCTATCCATGGGGAAACTTCGTCGTTTCTACCGGAGTCATAGTGCGCCCAATTCCATTGGAACATGGATCTTTCAATATGTGGCATGGTTACCAGGTGTCGTCCCGACTTATCGCTCAGCATTGCTGTGTTATAATCACTCCCGTTGGGGTTAGAAGGATAACCTTCATAGCCGTATTTCGCCACAATATGGTAATCTGCCTCAGGCATAGGAAGATGGAACTTTCCTTCACCATGACTTATCCAAACTCCAAGCGTAGTGCCAGCCAAGGTCGAAAGCATGACGCTATTGTTCTCTTGTATTTTAACACTCGTAAACGCACTTTCGTGTTTTTTCGAATCGTTATAGTGCATTTTTGATAACTGTTCATGTTCTGGATTGATCAAATCCAGTTCTAGAAATAATTGACAGCCATTACATATACCAACAGACAGCGTATCCTCTCTAGCGAAGAAGTTTTTTAGAGCATTATTGGCTTTTTCATTGTAAAGAAATGCGCCCGCCCATCCTTTGGCCGAACCTAGCACGTCGCTGTTTGAGAACCCTCCTACAGCGCCAATAAATTGAACATCTTCCAAGGTTTCACGACCTTCGATCAAGTCGGTCATATGTACATCCTTTACATCAAAACCAGCCAAATACATGGCATGGGCCATTTCGCGTTCGCTATTACTCCCTTTTTCTCTAATGATGGCGGCTTTCAATTTTCTATCTTCCTGGTTTAGGCTTGCCGCCGCGGGTAATTTTCCATTAAAATGAGTTGGGAAAGTATATTGCAATGGTTGCTTGGCATAATTGTCATAACGTTCTTTTGGAAGTGTTCCCGCTGTTTGTTTTTGGTCTAACAGGAAGGACGTTTTGTACCATTGATCTCTTGTTTCGGCGATATCAAAATTGAAACTGTCATTGTTATTTTTTAGCTGAAGAACAGGAGTGGCGATTACCTCACCAATTTTGTGAAACTCTATTCCATGGTGGTCTAAACTTTGTTCTACTTCGGAATCGATCTTCGCCTGAAATACAATTCCGCAATTTTCTGAAAAAAGTAGCTTGATCGAATCCTCTTCTCCCAATGCCGAAAGATCTAACTCAGCCCCCAATTTAGGGTCTGAAAAACAAAGTTCCAGCAGGGTAGTAATTAGCCCTCCGGAGGCTACATCATGTCCAGCACTGATAGCGCTGGAATTGATCAACGCTTGTATAACATTGAAAACCGTTTTTACAAACCCGGCATCCTTCACCGTAGGTACTTCCGACCCAATAGCACTTTGAGTTTGCGCAAAAGAAGATCCTCCCAGTTTGTAGGTATCTTGAGAAACATTGACGTAATAAATGCTTCCTGCATCCTTTTGAAGAACGGGCTCAACTACTTTAAGAATGTCCTTACAGTGACCTGCCGCCGAAATAATTACAGTTCCGGGAGCAATCACCTCTTCATCTTTATATTTCTGTTTCATGGACAAGGAGTCCTTTCCTGTAGGAACGTTAATTCCAAGGTCTATGGCAAAGTCACTAATTCCTTTAACCGCTTCATATAATCTGGCATCTTCGCCGTCATTATTACAAGGCCACATCCAGTTGGCGGAAAGTGATACACTACTCAATCCATTTTCCATAGGTGCCCATACGATGTTGGTCAGCGCTTCCGTTATAGAATTTCTTGAACCGGCAGTGGCGTCAACCAATGCGCTTACGGGAGAATGCCCGATAGCGGTAGCAATTCCATTTTTTCCATCATAATCAATCGCCATTACACCGCAGTTGTTCAAAGGTAATTGTAGCGGTCCGGCACATTGTTGTTTCGCTACCAACCCCCCAACACACCTATCTACTTTGTTCGTAAGCCAATCTTTACATGCAACCGCTTCTAATTGTAGTACTTGTGACAGATAGTCTTTTATTTTCGAAAGCTCATAAGGTGTATTGGCATAATTCCTTTCAACAGTGCGGTCATTCATCAAGGTAATGGGAGAACTTCCAAACATATCTTCCAGAGCAAAGTCCATAGGTTTATCACCTTTGGTAGCACTTTCGAAAGAAAAACGATGATCTCCGGTTACTTCTCCCACCTGGTACATCGGTGAGCGTTCTCGGTCTGCAATTCGTTGTAAGGTTTCAAGATCTTCATCTCCAATGACCAGCCCCATTCGTTCCTGGGATTCGTTTCCAATAATTTCTTTAGCCGATAGGGTTGGATCTCCTACGGGTAAAGCGTCCAAATTTATTTTTCCACCAGTTTCTTCTACCAATTCGCTTAAACAATTAAGGTGTCCACCTGCACCGTGGTCATGTATAGAGACAATGGGGTTTACTTCGCTTTCTACAAGCCCTCTAATGGCATTTGCGGCCCTTTTTTGCATTTCAGGGTTGGATCGTTGGATTGCATTGAGTTCGATACCGCTGGAGAATTCTCCAGTATCCGCCGAAGAAACAGCAGCACCACCCATTCCAATTCGATAATTCTCACCACCAAGGATTACTACTTTATTTCCTTTCTTGGGCGTATCTTTAATGGCTTGCGTTTCTTTTCCATGGCCAATGCCCCCTGCCAGCATGATCACCTTGTCAAAGCCAAGTTTTCTATTTTCCTCCGTTGAGGTTGTGCTGAGGTTTTCGTCATGTTCAAAAGTAAGCACGGAACCGCAAATTAAGGGTTGACCAAATTTGTTTCCAAAGTCGGACGCACCATTACTAGCTTTGATTAAGATATCAATAGGAGTCTGATAGAGCCATTGACGTTCTTTCATAGATTTCTCCCACGGTCTATTTTCCTCTAGTCTAGAATAGGAGGTCATATAAACTGCCGTTCCAGCCAACGGTAAAGATCCTTTCCCGCCGGCCAATCGATCTCTTATTTCTCCACCACTTCCGGTTGCAGCTCCATTAAAAGGCTCCACTGTTGTTGGAAAGTTATGCGTTTCTGCCTTAATGGAAATAACGCTATCGTAATGGGTTTTTTGATAAAAATCCGGTTTGTCCGCACTTTTTGGTGCAAATTGCATAGCCTTTGGTCCTTTAATAAAAGCGACATTATCCTTATAGGCAGAAACCAAGCCTTGTGGACTTTCTTTCGATGTTTTCTTAATTAACTTGAACAAGGAAGTAGGCATTTCCTCACCATCGATTACAAAGGTGCCATTAAATATCTTATGGCGACAATGTTCACTATTTACCTGACTGAAACCAAATACTTCGCTATCGGTTAATTTTCTATTTAGTTTTTCTGAAAGTTTTTCTAAGTAGGTAACTTCTTCGTTGTTTAGCGCCAATCCTTCTTGAAGGTTATAAGCAGCGATATCATCAATTTCTAAAATTGCTTCTGGTTCAATATCGATAGTGAAGATGTCTTGATCCAGGGCCAAATATTTTTGCGATAACATAGGGTCGAAATCTGTGAAGTCCCCATCAACGGCATAGAACTCTTCAATTCGCAGAATGCCATCTATTCCCATATTTTGGGTTATTTCAACGGCGTTCGTACTCCACGGAGTAATCATAGTGGCGCGAGGTCCAATAAAAAAATCCGCTATTGCGGACTGCTCTATTTTGGGTTGGTTGCCAAATAACCACTGTAATTTTTGATTGTTTTCCCCTGAAATTTCCTTAGACGTTTGAACGGCAAAAACGGTGCTTTTAACGTCTCCAAAAAAGTGAATCATCCCTATTTGTTTTTGAATCAATTTTTAAAGATTGCCTTAACAAAAATGCTTTGGCGTTTGAAGTTGCAAAGGTAATCAATTTTACTCCAAATTTTAGAGCTAAAGTGGGACAAGCTTGAAGGTTTAGATAAAAATGAGTTTTTAAGGAGATTTTTATATGTTATAAATTCAATAATATCCTCTATCTTGCGATACTTCAAAAATCTAAACTTTAAACTAAAAAGAGTAACCATGAAATTTAAAAATTTACTATTTGCTTTGACTCTCGTTATGTGCGGAAGTCTTTTTGCACAAGAATCGTTTCCGCCATCGGAAATTATCACGGGAACTTATAAAGGAAAAACAATTCCATTAAGAGACTTCCCAACTTTCGTGAGAAGTGAGCACGGAAACCTAAAAACGATGATTGTGATTCCTAATGAATCCAACACCGTACCGGAACCAAACAATACCACAACAGTAATTGAAAACCTTCAGACTGAAATGGGTAAATTGGTTGCTCCTCCTCTTGAACAAAACTTCATTGGAGTGTCTCAGAGCGAATCTGGATTTTTACCACCAGATCCTACAGGTGCTGTTGGACCAAACCATTATGTTCATTCGGTGAACTCTTTGGTGAAAATATTTGATAAAACAGGTAATCTTTTAGTAGGACCTGTAAGCTTATCGAGCTTCTTAGGAAATGGATCCAATAATGGTGACCCTATTGTGCTTTATGATCAATTAGCAGATCGTTGGGTAGTAAGTGAATTTGGTGCTGGAGCGAACTCTTTATCAATTGGAGTTTCTGAAACCAATGATCCGACCGGTTCATATAATGTTTGGGATTATACTTTTGGCGGTTTTCCAGATTACCCACACTACGGTGTTTGGCATGATGGTTACTATGGTACCGTAAACTTGAATGGACAGACTACACAAGGATTTGTAATGGAAAGAGATGTGATGCTGGCAGGAGGTGCAAACCCACAGATCTATATTTTCAACTTACCACAAGTAATAGTTAACCCTAATCAGGTAAAAAGCCCAGCGGCGGTAAACCTTTTAGGAACAACCGTTGATAATACCCTACCGGGTTACATTGTTTACTTACAGGATGATGCCTGGGGCGGTGTGAGTGTGGATCACCTGAAGGTTTGGGAAATAGATGTAGACTGGGCAAATCCAGGAAACTCAAATATTTCTACACCTCAGGAAATTGTTACAGATCCCTTTGATGCCGGTGAATTATTTGGAAATGGTAATGGTGCATTGCGCCAGCCAAATACAAGTCAGCGTTTGGCCGGTCATGGTGGGATTATTTCTTATGGAGCTAACTTTAGAGATTTTGGATCACATCACTCATGGTTAATTACTTTCAATACTTTTATTGATGCTAACGAAACCGGTGGTATTCGCTGGATCGAATTAAGAAGCGATGGTGTAAACCCTTGGTCTATCTTTCAGGAAGGAACTTTTTCTATTGCAGACGGCCATAGTCGTTTGATGAGTAGCGCAGCTATGGATGCTGCTGGTAACATTGCAATGGGTTATACTGTTGGAAGTACAACGCTTCCAGTTTCGTTGCGTTACACCGGTAGATTTGCAAGTGACCCACTTGGAACTATGACCGTTGCTGAAACAACCATTATTGATGGTCCCGGAGTAAGAACTAACTCAAACAGATATGGTGATTACGCACACACCACAATGGACCCGGATAACTTTACGTTCTGGTATACTGCCGACTATTTTTCTTCTAACAACCAATGGAGAACACAGGTTGCTGCCTTCAGTTTATCTGGTGGGTTCGCTAACGATGTTGGAGTTATAGACATTGTTCAGCCAACGAACGGGGTTTTAACTGCTACAGAAAGTGTAGAAGTTGAGATTCGTAATTATGGAAGTGCGACACAAACAACCATTCCTTTAGAATTGAGAGTTGATGGTAACCTGGTGGCCACAGAGAACTATACAGGTAGTATTCTTGCTAATGCAACAGATACCTTTACATTCGCACAAACGGTAGACCTTTCTAACGCTGGTACTACCTACAATATTGAAGTGAGAAGTAATTTAGGTGGAGATGAATTTACTGCCAATGATTCATTCTCTAAAGATGTTTCAAGTTTATTTGCGAATGACGTTGGAACATTAGAAGTTACCGCTCCAGTTTCTGGACAAGGTTTGGGTATGGAGACTATTTCAGCCAATTTAAGAAACTTTGGTGCGGCTGCGCAATCTAACTTTGATGTTCAGTACACCATTAATGGTGGTACAGCTGTCGTTGAGACATTTTCAGGAACTCTTAATTCTGAAGAAGAAGCGGTTTTCGATTTTGCTACGCAGGGTGATTTTACCGCACTTGATACTTATACAGTAGTGGTTTCTACCGATTTAACTGGAGATCAACAAGCGTCTAATGATGATGCCACAACGGTTATTGAAAGTGAATTTTGTACCCCGGCTGGAAATTGTACTGCAGGTCGTCGTTTTGACCGTGTACAAGTTCGTGAAATCGACAGATCGTCTGGTTGCGAAGGATATGCCGATTTTACAAGTGATATCGCAACGATGGCTCCAGGTGGAACATACGATATTACATTCACGGTAGGATATGGTCGCTTTTGGACACAAGTTTGGATCGACTTCAATGATGATCTAGTCTTTAGTCCAGATGAGATCGTAGTACCTAACTTCGAAATTGCTCCTGGACAAAACAGTGGGCCTCATACAGAAACAGTGCAGTTGAATGTTCCTGCAGGAGCTGCTATAGGTGAACACAGAATGAGAGTTAGAGGTAACTGGAATTCTCCGGTTGTAGATGGTTGTGAGCTGGGTGACCGAGGTGAAACAGAAGACTACACAGCTAACATTGGTGAGCTTGGATTAACCGATTTCGAAATTTCTGAGTCAGATTTGCAAGTAATTTCTTTGCCTAATAACCAATTTGAAGTTACTTTGATAACCGATTATGATGAAGGTGTATACTTAGGATTATATAATATTTTAGGTCAGGAAGTTGGTTTTGAGAAAAAAGTTGCAAGAATCAATGGCACCTATAAGCAGAATTTAGATCTGTCAAAAATGTCAAGTGGTGTCTACATCATCCGTATGGGAGGTCATGGTACTACTTCATATAAAACGGCCCGAATTATAGTGGAATAAGTAGAATTGAAACTGTTCTATGTAAAAAAGGCGACTTGTACAAGTCGCCTTTTTTACATAGAACAGTTTCAATTCTACTTATTCCACTATAATTCGGGCCGTTTTATATG
>JBCCIJ010000049.1:0-18971 GCA_039028295.1 Bacteroidota bacterium | reverse complement strand
TCTAGTTGAATGTATCAAAAATCTAAATTATGAAAAAAATATTTTTATTATTAGCCGTTAGCAGTTCATTACTATTTTCCTCTTGTGAAGGGGATCAAGGGCCTCCAGGCGAACCAGGAATTAATATCTTAGGGCAAGTATTTGAAGTGACCGTCGATTTTACCAGCGGCAATGAATATCAACAATTAGTTACTATACCCTCTAATGTTGAAGTCTTTGAAAGTGATGTTATTCTCGCCTATTGGTTAGAAGATGTTGTCCCTGACGGCAATGGCGGGACGTTGGATCTATGGAGCCCATTGCCGCAAACTATTTATATTGATGGTGAAGGATCCTTTCAATATACCTATAATCATTCTTTCGTAGATGTATTGCTATTTTTGCAAGGAGATATTGATCTAACATCGTTAGGAAATGGTTTTACCAACGACCAAATCTTCCGAATCGCAGTGGTTCCTTCTGAATTTGCAGATGCGAATTTAACCATGGAACAATTAATGAACTCTGGAGATTTTGAATTTATAGGAAATTAAACCAATAAAAATGAAGCAAATAAGCCTTTTACTAGTAACTATGGTGTTGCTAAGCTGTAACTCCAATGCTCAAGACGCCAAGAAAGCAGAGGTCTTTCCGGTGACCAAAACAGAAGCGGAATGGAAATTGCAACTTACAGACATGCAGTTTTATGTATTGCGGGAAGCCGGCACGGAACGCCCTTTTTCTAGTGATTTGAATAAAAATTACAGTCCAGGAACCTTTGTTTGTGCTGCTTGCAGCACTCCTCTATTTACTAGTGAACACAAATTCGACAGTGGTACGGGCTGGCCAAGTTTTGATCAAGAAATAAAAGGCAATGTTGCTTATAGTACGGATTATGTCACGGGCTATGCTCGAACGGAAGAGCATTGCGCTACCTGTGGTGGACATTTGGGACATGTTTTTAACGATGGTCCTAGAGAAACTACGGGGAAACGCCATTGTATCAATGGAGCGGCCTTAAAATTTATTCCGAAGAGTGAATAAGTATCCTGTACATAAAACGGAGAAAGAATGGTTGGCAGAGCTAGGTGAAGAACGTTATCATATTCTGCGAAAAAAAGGGACGGAACGTCCTTTTTCCGGAAAGCACAATCTAACGGCTGAGGATGGAACGTATAAGTGTGGAGCTTGTGCTACTCCTCTTTTTGAAAGTAGTAGTAAGTTTGACAGTGGCTGTGGCTGGCCTTCGTTTGACGAATCAATTAAAGGATCCGTCCAATATATAGAGGATACCACTTATGGAATGGTCCGAACGGAGATACTTTGTGCTAACTGTGGAAGTCATTTGGGGCATGTATTTAATGATGGCCCTACGCAGACTGGTCAGCGCTATTGCGTAAATTCCTTGTCCGTGGATTTTCAGAATAAATAAAAAATACTATTTGACACAATAGAACGCCAAATTCGAAAAAGTTGATTTTTCGAATTTGGCGTTCTCTTTTCACGTTTAAAAATGCGAGTTAATTAAACCTTTTTCGATACCTATGGTCATACTGATGAAATCAAATTCAACAGATCATGAAAAATTTTCTTTTTTTAATCGTTATTGTGGCATTTACGTTTACTTCTTGCGCCACCAGAGTCGTAACTCCAGCGCCGGCTACCAAGGTGGTTGTAGTTAAAAAAGCGCCCAGAAATCACAAAGTAGTTGTCGTTAAAGGCAAACGTTATTATACTTGGAATGGTAACCGCTACCGTAAAACTAATAGAGGTTACGTTTTGGTGAAAGGGTAACTGAGCAAAAAGGCTAATTCACGATTCCAAATTCTGAAGAAATAAATTTTAGAATTTGGAATTTGTTTTTTAATACACTCCTTTCTTGGATGCCTTTTTATTTCGTAAATTCGCTTCTTCAAAAACAAGTCAATACGATTACGAAATGAGTAAATACGATATCATAGTTTTAGGAAGCGGCCCAGGCGGATATGTAGCGGCCATTAGAGCTTCTCAATTAGGCTTAAAAACAGCTATTATAGAAAAGGAAAATCTGGGAGGTGTCTGCCTTAACTGGGGATGTATTCCAACGAAAGCCCTATTAAAGAGTGCACAGGTCTTTGAATATTTAAAACATGCCGAGGACTATGGGTTAACGGTTACGGGTGCGGATAAAGACTTTACAAAGGTGGTGGAGCGAAGCCGGGGTGTTGCCGATGGAATGAGTAAGGGAGTTCAATTTTTAATGAAGAAGAACAAGATTGACGTTATTAATGGTTATGGAAAATTAAAACCGGGAAAGAAGGTTGAAGTAGACGGAACCGAGTATAGTGCAGACCACATCATCATCGCAACCGGAGCCCGTTCGCGGGAATTACCTAACCTCCCACAAGATGGTAAAAAGGTAATCGGATATAGAGAAGCAATGACTCTGTCAAAGCAACCGAAAAGCATGATTGTTGTTGGTAGTGGGGCTATTGGTGTCGAGTTTTCGAACTTTTACAACGCCATGGGAACTGAAGTAACCATCGTAGAATACCTCCCAAATTTAGTACCTGTAGAAGATGAAGATGTTTCAAAACAGTTTGAGCGTATCTTCAAGAAATCGGGAATTAAAGTGATGACCAATGCATCTGTCGAAAGCCTGGATACTTCAGGGAAATTAGTAAAAGCTACCGTCAAAACTAAAAAAGGGGAAGAGGTATTAGAAGCTGAAGTGGTGCTTTCTGCCGTTGGAATTGTTTCCAATTTAGAAAACATTGGACTGGAAGATGTGGGTATAGTGCAAGACCGAAACAAGATCATTGTAAATGACTGGTATCAAACCAATATTCCGGGTTACTATGCCATTGGAGATGTAACTCCTGGACCCGCCCTTGCGCACGTTGCCTCTGCCGAAGGAATTACTTGCGTAGAAAAAATTGCAGGAATGCATGTTGAACCTATTGACTACGGAAATATTCCGGGATGTACTTATACATCCCCTGA
Source organism: Bacteroidota bacterium (assembly GCA_039028295.1). Classification (GTDB taxonomy): domain Bacteria; phylum Bacteroidota; class Bacteroidia; order Flavobacteriales; family Flavobacteriaceae; genus Aureisphaera. The sequence continues at coordinate 16,010 of JBCCIJ010000049.1, read as the reverse complement.
AATTGCCAGCGTTGGAATGACCGAAAAACAAGCTAAAGAAGCGGGCTTCGAATTGAAAGTAGGTAAGTTTCCTTTTTCGGCTAGTGGAAAGGCAAGTGCGTCTGGAGCTAAAGATGGTTTTGTAAAGGTTATCTTTGATGCGAAATACGGTGAATGGCTTGGATGTCATATGATTGGTGCGGGAGTAACCGACATGATCGCAGAAGCTGTCTTAGGACGTAAACTGGAAACCACCGGGCATGAAGTTCTAAAAGCAATTCACCCCCATCCAACCATGAGTGAAGCCGTTATGGAAGCGGTAGCCGATGCCTACGACGAAGTAATTCACCTTTAAATAAGAAGGGTAAAATAAATACTAAAAGCCTCGCAATTTGTGGGGCTTTTTTATAGGCCAAAACCTAGTCCTAAAAATAGCACGTTTGGAGATAGTTCTTCTAAGCCCAAGGTATATTTTAAATTCAATTCGACATTCTCAGAAAAATGATAGGCAGCACTTATATCGGCCCTTACTTTGAATTTATTAATAAAAAAATCAAAAAAATAATTCAGGCTAGGCCCTACCAATAAACTAATAGTGTCAGAAACGTAGTACTCGGCATAGAGAGGAGCATTTACAAACTGAAACTCCCCTACTCCTTTATAAAGTAATTCGGTTTGTATATGAAAAGTTTCGGTCATCGTAAAATCTAAAAAAACGCCGCCAAAGTATCCTATTTCGGTTTCAGCATTTTCTCCAAATTGCACTTGGTCTTCATTGAAGAAAGTGAGATTTACGCCACCTTTTACACCAAATTCAGTTTGGGCAACTAGTGAATTAGAGACGGTAATGAATAAAATAGCGGTTAATATTAGGTGCCTCATAATGTTGATTTAAATGGTGGTAAACCTGACTTCCTACTCACTATAAAAAGCTCTTTAGGGCTAATTCATAACTTTGTAGACCAAATCCAAGTATGACTCCTTTTGCTCCTGAAGATATAAAAGACTGGTGTCTAAATTCCTCGCGCGCGAACGTATTGGATATATGAACCTCGATCACCGGAGATTCGACGGCCTTTACCACATCCCCTATTCCAATGGAAGTGTGCGTATAGGCAGCCGCATTTAGTATGATTCCGTCGTATGAAAACCCAACTTCTTGAATCTTATCGATCAGTTCACCTTCTATGTTAGTCTGAAAATGTTCTAACTGAACCATCGGGTGTTTCTCCTGTAATTCGGTAAAAAACTCTTCAAATGATAAATCACCATAAATGTTTTTTTCTCTTTTTCCCAGGAGATTCAAATTGGGTCCATTAATGATGATGATTTTCATAGTTAAAAATTAAATCTCAATCCCAGCTTACCGTGTACATATCCTTGTTCCATAAAGACATACTTTACTTCAGCAAAGACATTTACATTATCAACCAAATTATAGGTGTATCCTGTACCTGCGTTGATTCCAAAATCCGAATCGCTAACGGTTTGCTCTACTCCAATTGGGTTTCCACCTCCCAGACCTAGCAGTTTTAAATTTGCACTTAAGTATTCCCCTCCAGCCAACAAATATAATTCATCATAAACCTTATATCTGGCATTTACATCAACAATCGTCCATTTGGTACGCACTCCCTCACTATCCGCAACGGAATAGGTAAATGTGGAGGACACTCCCCAATGCTCATCAAATTCATAGATAAGATCTGCACTACCACCAAAACCTTCAATTTCTGAAAGGTATCCAGCAGCAACACCAATACCGAACCCTTGAGCCTGAGCCCCATAAATTGCAAAAAACGTGAATGCCAAAAAGTATAATTTCTTCATTTTATAAAATTTTTATTAGAGGTTCAAAAATACATTTTTAAGCTGAATAATAATTATAAAGCAAAAAAAAACCGCTCGTTGTTTTTCGAGCGGTTCTTTAATAATGTATCCCTTAGTTATTGCCCAGAATGAGCGGTAATCCACTTTCTCCAGAACCTACAACTACAACCTTAGTATTAGGCGATTCGGCCAGTTTTAATGTGGCATCAATCCCTTTGTCCTGTAAGATCTTATCAGTTAACGAAGCACTTAAAATACGGTTAGACTCGGCTTTACCTTCAGCTTCAATGATTACTTTCTCAGCTTCCTTGGCAGCGGTTACTAGTCTAAATTCGTATTCCAACGATTCTTGTTCTTGTCTCAACTTACGCTCAATCGCTTCTTTAATGGTATTAGGAAGCGTAACATCACGAACCAGAACTTCATTAAGTTGAACATATTGCTTGTCTAAGATCTTTTTAGTTTCGGCAAAAATTTCATCTTGAATTGCATCCCTTTTACTGGAGTAAAGTTGCTCTGGTGTATAGCGTCCTACAACACTACGAGCGGCACTTCGTATAGCTGGCTGAATTACACGCTGTAGGTAGTTTTCTCCAAGAGACTGATGCAAATTTCCGAGTTGGCCATAAACAGGTTCGTACCAGGCCGAAGCATCAATTTGAATCTCTAAACCATTGGAAGAAAGTACTTTCATTTTTTCAAAAAGCTCCTGTTGCCTCACTTCGTAAACAATCACCTTATTCCAAGGGGCCACAATATGAAATCCTTCTCCAAGAGGAGGCTCATCCACAACAACACCATTGTCGAACGTCTTATAAAGCACACCAGCTTGCCCTGAACCAATGGTGACGGCAGATTTTGCCAGTAAAATAATTAATACAATAATAATGATGATAATTGGTATTCCAATTTTAGGTAGTTTATCCATAATGAATGTTTTTAGTTGTTATATAAGTCCGTTATATTTTCTAATGAACCACTCCGCAGACAATGCCAAAACGATCAATCCGAGCAAGTATTTCCAATCTATTAAAGGTACGACTTTTTGATCGTTTTTCTGAATGGGTTTGTATTGTTCGTTTTCAAGTAAAGTGTCAATAAGTGCCTGTGTATTGTCAATAAAAAATGAAGTTCCACCTGTATTTGTCGCTATACGTTCCAGTTTTGTTACGTTGGCATTGAGGAATTGTTGTTCTACGTTGAATTCCAAAATGGTAAAATTCCCACTTCGTGCTATGCCTTCATCCTTTACGGAAACGGTAAAGCTATAATTGGCAGCCGGTAAACTATTGAGATCCACCTCGAAAAAATTATTTTTCAACAACATAGGAAATACCGTAAGTTCCTGGGTCTCTTCATTCTTTACCGAAATGGTAAGCTGTGCCCGGTTATCAAATACAAAGTTCTTATCGAAGTATTGAGCAGAGATTTGCAAGGCATTGTTATTGTAATAGAAGGTCTCATAACTAACTTCCATTCTACTTCGACGTTTATTGGAAGCCAGGTACTGTACGATGTTTCCAAGAAATTGATCAAAATCTTCAAAACTGTCGCTTGACAAAAAGGACTGCGCTCTCCATCTCCAAAAACCTTCTCCGTCCCAAATGGCATTACGTACACCATTAATTTCTGAAGAAGCCAACAGGGCCGAACTCGTAGAAAAGCCAACAACGGACTGCTCTAAAAGGACCTCATGTGGCACATTGATTTCCAAACTTCCGAACTCTGTTCGCAAAGGCGGAAACTCTTCAAAACCAATATCATCTACAGCATAGGCTCCATAATTCGGGTTTAAGATAGCGGTTACGTCCTCGGACTGATTGGAAGCTTCTTTAGTGAAATTGGATTGACTGGCATTTAGAAAATTCCAATCAGTCAATAGGCCACTTATCGTTAGCGTGTTCTTTTTAAGTTCAGAGATTTCTGTATAAACTGAGGAAAAACTTCGATTGGGTTGGTATAAAATAATCAGTTGGTAATCGTTCAATACGGTGGTAGCTTCGCTAGGTTTTATAAAGGTTACCGTTCGTTGTTCATTAGTTTCAATAGCTTTTTTTAAAGTTCCAAGGTCCGGATGAATAACGCTACTCACTACAAGAACATTGGTGGCTTGATCGATCACTTCAACTGCGAAGGCCTTATTGTTATTGATTTTATTCTTTTCGTCATCGAGTGGCACAATTTGAGCACTATATCGCTGCAAACCCACACGAGATGCGGGCAAGGTAGTAGCAATGGTCTGCGTATTTTGATCTTCAGAAAAACTAACATTTTGAGAAAATACACGACGTCCGCCTTGAGTAATAACAAATTCTGAATCAATACTCCCCTGTCCACTATAAACCAAAAGCGCCTCTACGGGAAACTGATTCTTAAGAAACGAATATCTATTGGTATTTAGCTGTTCCAGTTTGAGGTCTACGTATTGAGTGTCATCTCCCGCAATGACGGGATATATCGCATTTGAAAATGACTTGCTTAAAAACTCATAATCCTGCCCCAGTGTTTGATTTCCATCCGTGATAAGTAAAGTTGGAGCTGTTTCATTTTTAAAAAGGCCATCAGTCTGCTTTAAGGCCTTGGAAAGATGCGTTCGCTTTTCAGAAAAAGATAGGGAGTCTAATTGAGCAAAATCACTTCCGAAGCGATAAAAATCAAGTTCAAACTTTTCGTTCAATTCGGTGTTATTCTGAAGCTCTGCTACGAGCTCTGTGATACTTTGAGCTTGCTCCAATTCAACCATCGAAGCTGAATTGTCAACCAGTACCGGTAGTTTGGGTTTTTCGACGATATAAGTATCTGTCTTAAATTTTGGATTAATAAGAAGCAGAAATAGGGAAAACAAAGTGATGAAGCGTAGCGTCCCAAACAACCAGCGCAATTTTCCGGTATACTTGGTTTTGTAGCCATACATAAAAATCACCAAAGCGATGGAAACAACTCCGGCAATTAAAATATACAATAGGGTTTCTGCGCTCATAGGGTTGCGATAAGGACTAACGATGTTACCCATCGCAAATCTTTTATCCTATATCCAAATTAGGTTAGCATTCCTCCGTCAACATTTAATACTTGTCCCGTAACATAGCCAGAAAGGTCACTCGCCAAATACACGCAAGCATTTGCGATATCCTCAGGACTTCCTCCTCTTTTAAGTGGAATGGCATCTCTCCAGCCCTGCACGGTAACTTCGTCTAGTTTTCCCGTCATTTCGGTTTCGATGAATCCGGGAGCAATAGCATTACATCGAATGTTTCTGGAACCAAGTTCCAAGGCCACAGATTTCGTAAACCCCAGGATACCAGCTTTTGAGGCCGCATAGTTAGTTTGTCCAGCATTTCCTTTAAGCCCAACAACTGAACTCATATTGATAATAGAGCCGTTTCGTTGCTTCAACATAGTACGTTGAACTGCTTTGGTCATATTAAATACAGATTTCAAGTTGACCTCAATCACTCTGTCAAAATCTTCTTCAGAGATGCGCATCAATAAATTGTCTTTGGTGATCCCGGCATTGTTAATTAACACATCGATACTGCCAAAGTCCTCCAACACCTTAGCGGCCAATTCTTGAGATTCATCAAAATTGGCGGCATTGCTTTTGTAAGCAACCACTTTAACTCCATGTTTACCAGCCTCAGCGGCAATGGCGTTGGCCGACTCTTCAGATGAATTATAGGTAAAAGCAACATTGGCACCGTGTTTTGCGAATGTTTCTACAATTCCTTTACCAATGCCTCGGCTACCTCCTGTGATAATGGCTGTTTTTCCTTCAAGTAGTTTCATATTTTGGTTTTGAGTTTTTAAATGCTGTTTTTCGTATCTAGTATTGGGCTATTCCTTTGTCATTTCAACTTAAATGGGAATAAGCTCAAATATAAAAAAAGCCCCGCTAAATGTAACAGGGCTTAGATGTTATTATTTACATAAAGTTTTATCCTAAAACTTCTGCCACTTTTTTACCGATCTCGGCTGGCGAATCCACTACATGGATTCCAGACGCTCTCATAATTTTCTTTTTTGCCTGGGCAGTATCGTCACTTCCTCCAACAATGGCTCCTGCATGCCCCATGGTACGGCCTGCTGGCGCTGTTTCCCCAGCAATAAAACCAACAACTGGCTTCTTACTTCCACTGTTTTTATACCAATGTGCCGCATCGGCCTCAAGTTGACCTCCAATTTCTCCAATCATCACCACAGCCTCTGTCTCCGGATCATTGATCAACATCTCCACAGCTTCCTTTGTAGTGGTTCCAATAATAGGATCACCACCAATTCCAATGGCTGTTGTAATTCCTAGTCCTTGTTTAACAACTTGATCAGCGGCTTCATAGGTTAGAGTACCCGATTTAGATACGATCCCAACGCGGCCTTTTTTGAAAACAAATCCAGGCATAATACCTACCTTAGCTTCCCCCGGAGTAATGACTCCCGGACAATTAGGTCCTACTAAGCGACATCCTTTATCTTTTATATAATCTGCAGCCTTTATCATATCTGCCACTGGAATACCTTCAGTAATAGTAATAATCACCTTTATTCCGGCGTTGGCAGCTTCCATAATAGCGTCCGCAGCGAACGCCGGCGGTACAAATATTATTGACGTATCTGCCCCTACCTGTTCAACTGCTTCCAGAACTGTATTAAATACGGGCTTTTCAAGGTGAGTTTGACCACCTTTTCCAGGAGTTACCCCTCCCACGACATTGGTCCCATACTCGATCATTTGTCCAGCATGGAAGGTACCTTCACTTCCTGTGAATCCTTGTACGATAATTTTGGAATCTTTATTAACTAAAACGCTCATCGTTTTTATAATTTAAATATGAAATTTTCAAAATTGAACTGTTGTTTTTCACCAAAACCTGGCAAAATTAACGCTACTCTCTTTTTACCTTCGAGAGAGCGTCGGCAAAGGTAATCTTTTATGTAGTTTCAAAAAAGAAATTAGACTTTAACCTTGTGGTAAGATTCATTAGTATCATCTTTATCGGTCACGGGCTGGCTTACTTGATATCCCCTGTACAACTTGTCGTCCTTAATTTCCCAAATAGCAATGAAATGTGCAATTCCAAGTTCTTCCTCAGGATTTTCAATGGTACGAACATAGTATTTGTAACGAATTGTTACGTGATTATCGTCTTCCAGTAAATGGCTTATTTCGGATCGAAAATCGTTGTAGGTTCGCCTTATTTCTGTGAAGAACTCTACAATTTCGGCAAAGTGCATGATGGAAAGTCCGTCCGAACTATTCCAAATGAGCACCATATCTGGGTGAAAAAATCGTTCCAATACTGTGGAATCGTTCAATAAATCTGAATTGTAAAAACCCTTTACAATTTCTTTTGCACTTTTACTCATGGAGTTTATCTAGTTTTTCTATGATGTCCGGAATTAGCCGAATAGAAGCCAATTCTTTGTATTTTTTTCTGAATTCATCTGCTGGGGTTCCAAAGTAAGATTTAAAACCAGGAAGTGACTTACTAACCCCACTTTGGGCGGATATGACAGCTTTTTCACCAATAATAACTCCACTGGTAATACCCACTTGTCCCCAAATAGTAACCAGATCTTCTATAAGCACGCAACCTGCAATACCAACCTGAGATGCAATTAAGCATCGCTTCCCAATAACGGTGTCATGTCCCACATGAACCTGATTATCCAGTTTGGTACCATTACCAATAACCGTTGAGGCGCTTACCCCTCTATCTATAGTACATAAGGCTCCTATATCAACATTGTCTTCGATAACAACATTACCACCACTGAGCAGTTTGTCGAATTTTTCAGGTCCCGTTTTATAATAAAAAGCATCGGCACCTAACACGGTGCCTCCATGAATAGTCACGTTGTTTCCAATTACGGTATTATCATAAATGACACAGTTGGAATGTATTAAACAATCATCTCCTATTTTCACATTATTCCCAATAAACACATTAGGTTGAATAATGGTGTGCCTTCCTATTTCCGAAGAATCGGCTATGGCCGCTCTAGCCGGCGTAAACGGATTAAAATGATGTGTCAGCTTATTAAAATCTCGAAAAGGATTATCACTTACCAAAAGGGCCTTTCCTGGAGGACAATTCACATTTTTGTTAATCAAAATGATCGTGGCCAGAGACGCCAGGGCCTTATCGTAATATTTTGGATGGTCAACAAATACAATATCGCCGGGTTGAACCACATGTATTTCGTTCATTCCATAAACAGGAAACGAAGCATCACCCACATACTCACAACCTAAAAGAGTGGCGATGGATTCGAGAGTTTGAGGTGGTGTGAATTTCATAAAATTGAAATTAAGATACCAAATATAAAAAATCCCGCCTCAATTACCATTGCGACGGGATTTAATTTTTATTTGCCTGAAATTTGGCTCAAAAAATGCGCTAAATTACTCTTTTACTCTTTCCTGGTATTGTCCTTTTTCGGTGTCAATTTTAATTTTATCACCTTCATTGATAAACAAAGGAACATTAACTCTGGCACCTGTTTCTACCGTTGCCGGTTTGGTAGCATTTGTTGCTGTATTCCCTTTTACTCCGGGCTCCGTAGCCGTTACTTCTAATATAACACTAGCAGGCATGTCTACCGATAGTGGCATGTCATCTTCAGAATTAATCAATACCGTTACAACTTCACCTTCTTTCATCAAATCGGATCGTTCCAGAGCAGTTTCTTGCAATTGAATTTGAGAATAATCTAAGGTATTCATAAAATGATAGGTGTCCCCTTCATTATACAAATACTGAAACTTATGGGTCTCTACACGTACATCATCAATTTTATGCCCGGCCGAAAAAGTATTGTCAATAACCTTACCTGAGGTGACACTTTTCAATTTGGTTCTTACAAAAGCGGGGCCCTTACCAGGCTTCACATGCAAGAATTCGATGATTCTATAAATATCATTATTATATTTTATACAAAGCCCTTTTCTTATATCCGATGATGTTGCCATTCTTTTTTATCTATTTATGTGTATTAGCCCTTTTATTATGGGAATTGTTTGATTTAATTTTGAAAATATCCTTTCATTATTCCTCGCTTGGAATTTTTAATAAACTGTAAAATTTCGTCTCTTTCTGAGGTAGCCTCCATCTCCGCTTCAATAATTTGCGTCGCTTGGGAGGTATTGTAACTTTTCTGATATAATATTCTATATATATTCTGAATCTCTTGAATTTTGGTTGGATCATATCCTCGACGACGCAATCCGATAGAGTTAATTCCAACATATGACAATGGTTCTCTGGCGGCCTTAACATATGGTGGTACGTCTTTTCTAACTAGTGAACCACCTGTAACAAAAGCATGATTACCAATCATACAGAATTGGTGCACAGCCGTCATACCTGCCAAAATAACGTGATCTCCTACCGTAATATGTCCGGCCAAGGTGCTATTATTAGAAAAAATACAATTGTTTCCCACAATGCAATCATGAGCTATATGACAATAAGCCATAATTAAACAATTATTGCCAATAACCGTTTTTCCACGATCTACTGTACCCCGATTGACCGTTACATACTCTCGAATGGTAGTATTGTCGCCAATTTCTGCCGTTGTCTCTTCGTCCTGAAATTTCAAATCCTGAGGAATAGCTGAGATAACCGCACCAGGAAATATATTACAATTCTTTCCGATACGTGCTCCTTCCATGATGGTAACATTTGAACCAATCCACGTTCCTTCGCCAATAATCACATTGTTGTGAATGGTTGTGAAAGGTTCTATGACAACGTTCTTGGCAATTTTTGCTCCTGGGTGTACGTATGCTAATGGTTGATTCATTTGTTATTTTTTAATTTTCAAGGACGAAATAAATTTGTTCATCCTCGATATCTGGTAAAACGGTATTAAGCCGTTTGGTCTAATTAATTTTCCTTTGTTTTTACAATTTGTGCCATCAGTTCAGCTTCAGTTACCAACTTGTCATTGGCATAGGCGTTACCTTGCATATGTACAATTCCTCTTCTAATAGGCGTTATTAATTCCAACTGAAACACCAACGTATCCCCTGGATTGACCTGTCGCTTAAATTTTACATTATTAATTTTCATAAAGAAGGTCAGGTAGTTTTCAGGATCAGGTACGGTACTCAGTGCCAATATTCCACCCGTTTGAGCCATGGCTTCTACAATAAGAACTCCAGGCATCACAGGCGCTCCAGGAAAATGTCCCACAAAAAATGGTTCATTCATAGTGACATTTTTGAGCCCAACCACGTGACTGTCCGAAAGCTCCAATATCTTATCTACATAAAGAAACGGGGGGCGATGCGGCAACATGGCCATAATCTCGTTTACATCCTTCACTGGTTCCTTATTAATATCAAACTTTGGAATTTTATTCCTTTTTTCAATTTTAATAATCTTCGAGAGCTTCTTGGCAAACTGTGTATTCACATGGTGGCCTGGTTTATTTGCAATGACCTTCCCTCGGATACGAGTCCCTACCAAAGCGAGATCTCCAATAACATCTAAAAGCTTGTGTCTTGCTGCCTCATTAGGATGATGCAACGTTAAATTGTCCAAAATACCATTCGGCTTTACGGAAATCTTATCTTTTTTGAAGGCATGACGTAATTTCTCCATGGTCTCTTCCGAAAGTTCCTTATCTACATAAACAATAGCATTGTTTAAGTCACCCCCTTTAATAAGCCCGTGCTCCAATAGCATTTCTATTTCGTGCAGAAAGCTAAAGGTACGAGCATCAGAAAATTCATCTTTAAACTCGGTTAAGTGCTTTAGGGAGGCATTTTGCGTGCCTAGAACTTTCGTTCCAAAATCGACCATGGCAGTCACCTGATATTCCTCTGATGGAATGATCGTAATCTCGCTTCCCGATTCTTCGTCTGTATACGAAATAACCTCAGTGACAATAAATTCTTGTCTTGGTGCTTCTTGTTCTAAAATGCCAGCTCGTTCAATAGCTTCCACAAAGAACTTGGAAGAGCCATCCATAATGGGAGGTTCTGATGCGTTTAATTCAATTTGACAATTATCCACTTCCATACCCACCAAAGCCGCTAGAACATGCTCAGAGGTCTGGATTTTAACTCCTCTTTTTTCAAGATTGGTTCCACGTTGCGTATTCACAACGTAATTCGCGTCTGCCTCAATCACCGGGTTTCCTTCCAGATCAACTCGAATAAAAGCATAACCGTAATTTTCCGGTGCAGGTTTGAAAGTAAGAGTTACCTCTTTTCCTGTGTGTAGACCAACTCCAGTAAGGGAAACTTCTTTCTGAATGGTTCTCTGTTTTGCCTGACAGTTATTCATTGTCATTATTTTTTTCTAGGTTGTTCAATCGTCCAATAATTTTTGGAAGGTTTTTAAAATGGACATAACTCTTATTATAATCTCCATAGTTTAAGGCAGGAGATCCTTGTAAAACTTCATTGTCCTTTACATTACGTCCAATACCACTCTGAGCTTGAATACGCACATTATTACCAATGGTAATATGTCCTACAATACCCACTTGTCCACCAATAAGGCAATTTTCACCGATCTTGGTAGAGCCTGCGATACCGGTTTGAGCAGCAATAGCCGTATTCTTGCCTATTTCAACATTATGGGCAATTTGAATTTGGTTGTCCAGTTTTACGCCAGCTCTAATCACCGTCGAACCAAGTGTGGCTCGATCAATCGTAGTACCGGCACCAACGTCTACATTGTCTTCAATAATAACATTTCCGGTTTGAGGGACTTTTTGAAATTCACCAGCATCATTAGGAGCAAAACCAAATCCATCTGCACCAATAATCGCTCCGCTGTGAATCACACAATTGTCCCCAATAACTGTTTCTGAATAAATCTTAGCTCCAGCAAATACCACAACATTATCGCCAATAGTCACATTGTCTCCTATATAAACATTAGGGTAAATTTTTGCATTTCGCCCGATCGAGATATTCTCTCCCAAATAAGAAAAGGCACCTAAGTAGATACCTTCACCGTAGGTCGCACTTTCAGCGATAAAAACAGGTTGCTCAATTCCTGTTTTATTCATTTTCACTTGATTGTAATATTCTAATAATTGCGAAAACGCCTTATAGGCATCTTCCACTCGTATGAGCGTTGTTTTAATTGGGCTTTCAATTACAAAATCCCGATCCACAATGGTTATGGACGCCTCAGTGGTATATATATAAGACTTGTATTTAGGGTTGGCCAAAAAGGTCAGGCTTCCATGGGTTCCTTCTTCAATTTTTGCAAGTTTCGAAACTTCAATAGCTTCATTTCCTTCCACTTCCCCTTCTAGGATTCCTGCGATTTGATTGGCTGTAAACTTCATTTTAGGTTTTGAATGTTGCAAATATAAAAAAAGGAATGCTAATGTCTTTTGGGATAGCACAGATAATACTTAATTACTGTTTTTGACAGTGCTTTTATATTTAGTTGATCACTTGCTTTGGCTACATCCACTACTTTTCCATTCTTTCTAATTAGGTTGATGGTATCTTTATCCATGCGATAAGCAAGGTTTGAAATAGAACCTTCAAACACAAAATAAGATGCTTCATTTGGCGAAAGGTTGTGTTTTTCCATGAGCTCATTTAGTTTTTCTTTCAATTTTTCCTCAGAAATAGGGCGCTTTCTTATTTTTATTTTTAATAAATCTCTGTTTAGGATCATTCGAGAAAGTTCGCTAAGGACGAAATCTTTAGAATGACTCCAGTTTTTCATGGCCGAAACTATGTCATAATCATCTAAGGAAGCAAAGCGATTTAAAATTTCAAGAGAGAAATCTTCCTCCTTCACAGAATTTTTCAGAAAAAATAATAATGCCCTACTGGCCGGCAAAGCCACTCCATTTTCGGTTAGCTCTTTGGCACGTTTTAGCAATCTTAATAATAACTGTTCAGCTACCAAGCTAGTTTTATGCAAATAAACCTGCCAATACATCAAACGGCGAGCAACAATGAATTTTTCTACAGAATAGATTCCTTTTTCTTCTACGACCAGTTGATCGTCCTTTACGTGAAGCATGGCGATAAGTCGTTGCGAATTAATAATTCCTTCCGAAACACCTGTGTAAAAACTGTCTCTGCGTAAATAATCTAATCGATCCATATCCAGTTGTCCTGAGATAAGCTGGTGCATGAATTTGCGATGGTATTCATTTTTAAAAATCTTTATCGCCAATTGAAGTTGCCCATTAAATTGATCATTCAATGCATTCATGAAGAGTAAAGAAATGTGTTCATGGCTCACACCTTCAACAATACTATGTTCCATGGCATGCGAAAACGGGCCGTGTCCAATATCGTGTAGTAAAATGGCAATATAGAGCGCTTCCTCTTCATCTTCTGTGAATTCTATTTTTTTGAATTTAAGCACCTGTACGGCGCGCTGCATCAAAAACATGGCCCCAATAGCATGATGAAAACGGGTGTGCATGGCCCCTGGGTAAACCAGATATGACATCCCCATTTGGGTAATGCGCCGAAGTCGTTGGAAATAAGAATGCTCGATAAGTTCAGATATAAGAGCACTCGGCACCGTGACGAATCCATAAACCGGATCATTAATAATTTTCAACTTGTTGATGGATTTCATTTAATCACTACGTTACTTTAATAGCTCTTACACCAATTATTTGTATGGATTGCAGTAGATTAGACTCATCTAACGAACAAGGTTTCAAACTTTAACTTTAAATTAATAGTGAGAGATTGTTCTAAGAGATACTACAAAGGTATTTTTGATGTTATATAACTGTCTTTAGCTAGGCTTCAATTCAATTTCAAAACAAATATACATATATGAGCGAGATAAAAGTACTATGGGTCGATGATGAAATAGACTTATTAAAACCTCACATTATTTTCTTAGAAAGCCGTAATTATAATGTAACAACGGCTCAAAGTGGTACCGAAGCTTTACAAGAAATTGAAAAAGAAAATTTTGATATCGTGTTCCTGGACGAGAATATGCCTGGGCTAACGGGTCTCGAAACACTCGCAGAGATCAAAGAACAACAGGCTACCCTTCCAGTAGTTATGATCACCAAAAGTGAAGAGGAATATATTATGGAGGAGGCCATAGGTTCTAAAATTGCAGATTATTTAATCAAACCAGTAAACCCGAATCAGATATTGTTGAGTTTAAAGAAGAACCTGGACCATACGCGATTGGTTTCTGAAAAAACTACTTCAAATTATCAACAGGAGTTTAGAAAAATTGCCATGGACATGTCCATGATCAACACCTACGAAGGTTGGGCCGATCTATATCAAAAATTGGTTTATTGGGAATTGGAGTTGGAAGACATCGAAGATACGGGAATGTTCGAAATTCTTGAATCGCAAAAGACGGAAGCCAATACCCAGTTTTGTAAATTCATAGATAAGAATTACCCTGATTGGTTTGTTAACCCTGAAGACGGCCCTACCATGTCTCATACTCTTTTTAGAGATAAAGTAGTTCCTCAGTTAAAAAACGGAAAGCCCACCCTATTAGTGGTTGTTGATAATCTTCGCTACGATCAATGGAAAGCCTTTGAACCTTATTTAGGTGGTTCCTATAAAAAAACTCAGGAGGAGTTGTTCTATAGCATACTCCCAACCGCGACGCAGTACGCCAGAAATGCAATTTTTTCTGGCTTGATGCCAAGTGAAATGCAAAAACTTCATCCAAATTATTGGTTGAATGATACCGATGAAGGTGGAAAGAACATGTATGAGAAGGAATTTCTAGCCGCGCAGCTGAAGCGACTAGGGTTGAATTTGAATTGGAGTTATAATAAGATATCCAGCCTAAAACAAGGAAGGCGTCTATCTGAAAACTTTAAAAGCCATAAGAATGATGACTTGGCAGTAATTGTGTACAACTTCGTGGACATGCTTTCTCATTCAAAAACCGAAATGGAAGTAATTAAAGAGTTAGCATCCAATGATCGATCATACAGATCATTGACCGAAAGTTGGTTCAAGAACTCTCCATTAATGGAAATCATTCAACAGGCAGCGGATTTAGGCTTCCAGCTAATTATTACCACGGATCACGGAACCATCAACGTCAAAAACCCATCTAAGGTAATTGGAGACAAACAAACGAGCCTTAACCTTCGATACAAAACAGGAAAGAGTTTGACCTATGAGGGGAAGGATGTTTTAGCGGCCAAGAATCCGAGCACTATTCATTTGCCCACTATTAATATGAGCAGTTCGTTCATTTTTGCCAAGGGAGACCTGTTTTTTGCTTATCCTAATAACTATAATCATTACGTAAGTTATTATCGGAATACCTATCAACATGGGGGAGTTTCCCTCGAAGAAATGGTAATTCCCTTCGCAGTATTGACTCCTAGGTAATTATTTGTAAGAATTTACTGAAAAATATACATTTTATCGATGTTTTAGGCAAATAGTCCGAAATATTTCTATATTTGTTTAACACCAAGTCATGGAAATAGCCTATACAATTCAAGAATTACCTAAAATTGCTGGAATGATTCTAGCCAATACTACCAGTAAGACGTTGCTGTTTTACGGTGATATGGGCGTAGGAAAAACCACTCTTATAAAGGAACTTGCGAAAAAGATAGGAGTCCAAGACACTTTAAGTAGTCCTACTTTTTCAATTGTCAATGAATACCTGCTCGACAGTGATAAGTTGTTTCACTTCGACTTTTACCGAATAAAGTCGGCTGAGGAGGTTCTAGACATTGGAATTGAAGATTATTTTGAGTCCCCACACTGGAAATTGATAGAATGGCCGGAGAAGATCGAAGGACTATTGCCGATGGAGAATTCGAAGATACAACTAACAAAAAACCAAAATGGAAGTAGAACTATAAATTTAGCGCCGGTGAAATAGAGCTGCAACAAACATACGCAATACCTTAGTTTTTAATTGTTTGCCCCCAAATCGCAATATAATTTTAAAGGCTATACTATTGCTAAAAGGTAAACCTAACAAAATACGACCAACATATTTGAAATACTTGTTTTTTTTCGAGGTAGAATTGTAATATAAACCTCACAAAAACTAGTATTATGAAGATTAAAAACTACCTTTTTATCGTTGCACTCTTTGGAGCCTTCCTATTTGTTTCTTGCACTCCAGAGAATATAGAAGATGAATCTACAGAACAGCAAGTCGATAAAACGCTCAGACCATTACAAAACGGGTAGTAAATCCCTTTTTGTAGGTGGTGTAATTGTATTGATAATCGCCCTT
>JBCCIJ010000048.1:0-19645 GCA_039028295.1 Bacteroidota bacterium | reverse complement strand
TCGATGCCATTTGTCTCACAATCTAGCCAGCCAAGCCCACCACTGCCCTCTTTATACTCCCAAACCTACTTTTTGTGTCTCGATGCCGCCAGGGAATCGTGTTCACCCCGTTTTGAATGCCGTCCAAGGCAATGTTAGCCACTTTCTGTCCTAACATGGAAAGCACCTCTAGGTTGACATTCGCAGAATTCACCTTTGATTCTATTCGGATCGCTATGGCTCCGTCTGCCGGATTTGGATACATAGTGAAATTCGCTGCATTGATCTCAAATTCAGAAGTGGATAAAAAATCATTGACGTAACTTCTTTCCCAAACCCCATGGCCATGAGTGGCAATTCGTATTTTGCGATCGGCAGGAGAGTGGTTGAGGTCCATTATAATTGTGGCTTCAGGCAGGGCTTCGGAAAATGGATCCCAGGAATTTCCGGCATCTTCAGAATAGTAAACTCCCACGTCGTTTCCAACATAGATGTCATCTGGATTTAATGGGTCCACCAGAACCGCATTTGTGGGGAGATCTGGCAATCCGTTATCAATAGACGCCCAAGTGGCTCCTCCATCAACGGTCTTGTATATATGATCCGTTCCAAAGCCTGAGAAAACTGCATATACTACATTATTATTGGTTGGATCAATGTCAATATCCTTACATACTCTTTCTGGTAGTCCATTCATTACGGTAAAGTTCTGTCCTCCATCGGTGCTTTTCCATACTTTCGGAGTTTCTGTGGATCCTGAAAATGGAACAGGGTTGGCAGAGACAAACAACAGATCTGGATTGGTTGGTGATATAGCTATTTTGGTCAATACGTTTGTGCCGTCCACCGGTTGATTGGCTGTGGTGCTCCAGGATCCGGGCGTGCCCTGATCGTCCGATCTATAAAGATAGGTTCCACCAGCATACATAATGTTGGCATTAGATGGCGCTATCTCGTATGGAGCTAAAAAAGCTGTCGCGTCATTGGCAACTAATACAGGGGCCGAATTGGAAAAAGTTGTGCCTCCATTGGTAGATCTTTGAATACCCAAATTTTGAGAGGATCCGAAAATGATTTGATCATCCTCAGGATTGATTGCGGCGGACATCCCATCACCACCAATAACTCGAAACCAGGAAGGAGTGCCTCGGTAGATATAGGTGGCATTGTCCTGTGCTCCCGCTATAATTAGGTTTTTATTAGTTGTTGAGCTTCCAACGTTAGGATGGAATTGTCCAGTTTGTAAGCCTCCGTTATGCGTCACAAAAGTCTCCCCTCCGTCGTCTGAAGAAAATACTCCGCCGTCGGTAGCATAAAAAACCTTGTCCACCACTAATGGGTGGTAGTAAACGGCATGAATATCACCATGCACATAGTCGTCTGTCCCTTCTGGTTCGTCAACAGATATCTCACCAAAGGCCCACAGGGTCCAATTGGATTCCTTAGCGAAGACAGCTCCGCTATCTGTCGATTTGTAAGTGTCTATCCCACAATAAATGATCTCCGTGGGGTCTGCGGGATTCACCGCAATATCATGAGAGTACCATCCCTGGAACTGAGCGATGTTCTGGTCATTAATTTTGCTCCAGCTTGTCCCGCCATTGGTGCTTTTATAGACACCGGCCGGCGTTGTTCCCCCTGAAACGAAAAGCATCTGTATGGAGGCGTACAAGGTGTTGGAGTCGGACGGATCAATGGTGATCTTTGCCGTTCCGGACCAGGCCGCTATCAAACCCGGATCCAATAGTTCGTTGTTGGTAGCCCCTTTGTCAGTCGATTTATATATACCGCTAAAGGTGGGGTCCAGGGCAAGATTGAAATTTCCACGGGTCCAATAAATAATATCTCCGTCGTTGGGGTCTACTTCCACATCAAAACAAGGCCCTGTAAAGATCAAGGCCCAGGTATTTCCCCCGTCAAGACTTTGGTAGATTCCGTCGGTAGTAGCAGCGTACATTTCCGAAGAGTTTTGACTGCTTATTGCTATATCGCGAATCCCTTTCAGTTCGTCCTCGTCAAAGGAAAGCACCTGGTTCCATGTAGTTCCTCCGTCTGTGGTCTTGAGGATTCCTATTCCATAGGTACCCCGTGTAAATCTACTGATCACTCCTGGTTCAACTGCGAATGAGCCATAGCTTTCACCCGTGCCAATAATAATAATATTGGGATCGTTTTGATCGATGGCAACGGCTCCAACTCCAAGGACGGGGAATCCAGTGGGAACATATTCCCAGGCCTCCCTTCCAACACCTTGAGTAGTGGTCTTCCAAAGACCTCCACTTGCCGTGCCTGCATAAATGATATTGGGATCGGTCGGGTGAAAGGCCAAAGACAAAGTTCGCCCGCCAATGTTTTCCGGGCCCAGACTTTCCCATTCACCGGGCATCGAGTTGGACCGCAGCGCCTCTTGTTGTTTTTTCATTTCAAAGGCTGCGACATATTTGGATACGGGAATACGATCATTGGGATATGTTCTTTCATAGGCCCATGCGTCCATGCTTTTTCCAGCCCCGGATGTGGTCAATAATTTTTGCTGGTTTTCAATGCTTCGGCTTGTTTCCGAATTATCTTTTACCGCAAAGAGCAGTATGGCAATAATGCAGATTGGCACTATTGCGGCTTTAATCAGTGAGTTTGTTTTCATAACTGTTTTTTTTTTATTCTGAACTATGGGAGGTGTCCTAGATATATAGGGAATCCCTTAATTTTTGAAAGTAAGACTATTGGGATTTAGCATATTTCCTTCGGAAGTGAACGTACCTATCAAAGTACCGTCCGGTTCATATTCCACAATGCTGTTTTCGGTCCAGTCACAGAGTAGAATGTTACCATTCTCCCTAAAGGTTACACCCTCCACAGAGGTCAATCCACTGTTGATGAACACACCTTCAAAGGAACCATCGATAACGCTGAATTGGCGTACCTGACCAGGACCAAATTCTGTAATAAAAACAGAATCGCCATCGATCCATAGATAGGTGGAGCCAAATAAGCCGGAAACAATTACCTCTCCAGATGAGGAGGTCCCGTCAAATTTTTTCAAATCGTTGCTGCCAAAGCTTACTACAAAAAGGTTTCCATTACTGTCCCAGGCATGTTTACAGGGCATATCCAGGTCATCGGTAAACTCGTCTACAAAAGTTCCGTCGTCCATATTAAATCTCACCACAGAAGAATTGGTCTGTCCCCATTGGCTTATATATAAAAGACCATCGGGCCCGATGGACATTTTTGTGGGCTCGTCAAGGTCATAGCCCGAAGTGAATTCTCCAAGGAATGCACCGGTTTCGCCATCGTATTGTAATATCGAACTGTTGAACCTCCCTGATACATATAGGTTTCCGTCCGGCCCGAACAAGATTTCCTGCACCGCATTCAAACCACCGCTTCCACTGGGAACAAAGTCCTCGATAAAGGCGCCGGTAATGCTATTGAATCGCTTTACGGAGTGGTTGGACCTGCTGCTAACATAGAGATCGTTACCCTTCTTTATGGGGTCATCACAAACATCTCCAATTCCATTGCCATTGGCATCCGCCTGCCCCGGATTGGCATCGTTGGGACAGTTGTCACAGGCATCTCCAACGCCGTCACCGTCACCATCTGGTTGTCCAGGATTCCCGGCATTCGGGCAGTTATCGCAGGCATCACCAACACCGTCTCCATCGCCGTCCTGTTGTCCCGGATTGCTAATGTTGAGGCAATTATCGGTGCCATCTGCAACTCCATCGCTGTCAAGATCGGCAGCTGCAGGTTCGGTGGTCTCATCAGAGTTGGAACAGGAGGCGTTCATACCCATCAAAGCGAGAACTATTAATAAGCTATATAGGATTTTCATAGTATATTTTTATTAAAAATTAATAATGTTCAATTGCGTAAGGACGGTTGTTTTCTGGAATTGACAGGAACAACAATCGCTACACAATGATAGGTTGAAATAAAAAGTAGAAAGTAAATTGCAACCCCAAGTTTGTTCGAATCCCGTAAATTCAAACAAAGTTTATTAGGAGGGACTTAGTCCATCGAGATGCTGTTTTTTATAGGAAGACGGGGTGGTTCCTACAAATTTTTTGAAGGATTGGTAGAAAGAACTTTTGGATTTAAAGCCAACTTCCTGAGCGATAGCATCGATGGTATAATGATTAAAATTAGGGTCGATCACAAGCTGTTTTGCCATGTCAATTCGATAGGAATTTATGAACTCAGGAAAGTTCATCCCGAAGTGTTCACTCAAAACCTGAGATAATTGATGTTCGGTGGCATTGGTTTTGTGCGCCAGATCAACCAATCGAAGATTCTTGTTCAAAAAGATTCGGTCCGTTTCCATTACTGAAGTAATCATTTTGGAATACAATTCTCTTTGATCTTTCCTCATGGTACTTCTGTTATATTTCGATCTGGATTTAAATAACTCGGGAACCAAAAGTATTTTGGATACGAAAAGCAAGATGAATACAGACATCGAGATCATATAAATAGCATAGTAAAGAATAAAATACTTTCTGTGATCAAACTGAAAGTATAGCATTATCTGAAGCAGGTAATTGATGCCAAAACCAAGAAAGACCAAATTGACACTGCGACGCCATCTATTTTGACTATGACCAGAATCTTTGATTAGATATCGTCTTATAAACATGTAATACCCCAATATCTGGGCAACAAGTGTCCACCTATAAATATAGAAGTCCTGATCCACAACCCCTCGAAAGATCTTGGTTCTCAAAAAACCTATTTTCACTTCCGAAGCTGAAAAATAAAAAGGTAAAAGCCACAAAACAAATAGCAAAAAGGGAACAAAATGCAACCAGTTATGTTTTCTTTCTTCCGAAGGAACTATGTATAAATAAAGGAAGGGGCCAAACAGATATGGAAACGATGAACATATAAAAATAGAATGAGGGTACTGCAAATAGAATTGTCCCCAATATAGACTTTGACCTAAAAGGTAAAGCGAGAAAAATAGCACAAGACAAACGAGAAACTTACTATTAGAAGTTCTTACATTTCTATTTGCAAAGAGAATAATACTCGTGAGTATTCCTTGAAATGAAAGTATGAAAATGATAAATTTAAGGTATGCAGGCATATGTAAAATCAAATATATAGGATGACAACCATTTATCAAAAAATGTAAGAAAGCGAATAAGCGATTGGTTTATTACACCTGTCTTGGTTTATAAATTTCGACCCAATGAGCGGTTTTTATAGCATCTTTTTTTGTTCAAAAGAGAAAACATAGATGCGCTAAACTTTTTATTTATATGCCTTCCCTAATTCAAATACGTCTTTCCCTCAATGCTAATTTTTTGTCAAAGGGTCTTGGTCTATTTTCACCATGGAATTTTAAAACGAGAAATTATGAAAAGTAAGTTATTGTTGCTGGCGTTGCCAGTATTATTTATTGGTTTTTGGCTTTCGGTCGATGTTTCGAAAGGGGACTATGCAGAAACTAAAAGAACACTTGAGCCTGAAGAGGGTTGTGTTTTTATGACGGTTATGGGAGAACAGGCTTCTACAAATTTTGATGTATTCAAGAATAATGAAAACTTAAATGGTTCGGTGCGTGATGGCTTGGCGTGGATGAGTGATGCACAATTGCCCAATGGTGGTTATGGAGCTGGAAGTCATAGCGCACAACATGTTAGAGATCCCCATGCCGTACCAGCCGATCCAGCAACCACATCTATGGTTGTTCAAGCTTTCTTACGGAGTGGGATTACTTTAAAAGATAAGAAGTATGGAAAGAATTTGAAGAATGCCATCAATTATTTGCTTGAAACTGTAGAAAATGCGCCTAAAGATGCTGCCTATATCACAGAAGTGCGAGGCACGCAAATTCAGTCCAAATTGGGGCAGAATATTGACGCGGTGTTGACTGCGCAGGTGTTGTCCAATCTAATGGATCGCAAACTTAAAGGGGTTGATGAAAAGCGTGTCATTAGATGTCTGGACATTTGTGTGGGTAAAATTCAACAAGGAACGGATGCCACTGGTAGACAGAAAGGAGCTGGATGGGCTGGTGTTTTACAAAGCGGACTGGCTACGAGTGCCCTGGAATCTGCACAAGCCGTGGGCGCAGATGTGGAAGAAGAAGTTATAGAACGTACTAAGAATTACCAAAAAGGCAATTTTGACGCCGCCAGTGGAAATGTGAGAACGGAAGACGGAGCTGGTGTCATGCTATATGCGGTAAGTAATAGTGTTCGAGCGAGTGCGAAAGAAGCGCGTAAAGTTAAGAAGGACTTTGAAAGGGCTAAGCGAGAAGGTAAAATCGACAAGGATGCCGAAATCTCTACGGATAACCTGAAAAAAATTGGATATGATGAGGCCGAAGCCATCGAGTACAACACGAGTTATAATGTATATAATTCTGCAAAGAATAAGGCCCAGCAGGAAGATGTTCTAAGTGGATTTGGAAATAACGGAGGTGAGGAGTTTTTAAGTTTTTTACAAACAGGAGAGTCTCTGGTTGTAAGTCAGGATAAGGACTGGAAAAAATGGTATGACGATATGAGCGGACGCATTTTAAAAATCCAGAATCCAGATGGAAGTTGGAATGGACACCACTGTATTACGAGCCCGGTTTTTTGTACCGCGACCAGTATTTTATTACTTACGGTAGAAAATGACATCGATTTTCTTAGTAAAATAGGAGAATAATAAGCCATAAAAGTCGTCATTTATAAAAGCAGACCAGCAACACTTTGTGGATTGCAAAAACAAGACTACTTTTAATTTTAAATAGTTTAGGTTGGTTTAAACACCGCCACGCACTGTCGGTAGAGATATCGATCTCCTATGCCAAGAGGAGGAAAGTCGTGGCGGTGTTTTTCATTAAAATATGACGCTTGGTTTATGTTCTCCATGATCGGACAACCACTTTATTATCTTCGACCTACTAACTCCAAAGTAGATCGATACAGATCTTTGCTTTCCATTCTTGCCTTAAGCCAAGCGTAAAAGCTCATTACGAAAACGTCTTCTGCTTCTGCCTCCTTCCATTGGAATGAATTTTCAACCTTTTGGGCAAACCGTTCTGAAGTGACTTCATTGGGGTTATCATAAACAAATTCTACAAGCTTCATAAAGGTAATCACCCGTTCTTCGCTTACATCCTTTAGGCGTTTGAAAAATTTGCGTTTAAAACTTTGCAGTCTCGAAAGGACCAGATCCAATTTGTCCAATTCAATTAAAAGTAAAATTTCGATGATGTTCTTTTTAAGCACCCATATCCATCCTGCTTTTTTCTCGTACCAAGTGTCGCTATGATGCATCAATTTAATCACCCGGTAGGCATCACCAAATTCACTTTGCTGAAACAGACTCATCACCAAAGTAAGATTAATGTCCAACGATTCATTGGGAAAGCTTTTCAAGGTTGCTATGGCTTGTTTGGGTTGCCCGGTGTAATTCTGATTTAATGCTTTAATGACCACCAATTTTTCTCGAAACCGATTGTAATAGGCCGAATTCTTTTTAAGCATCTCTGCTTCCATTTTTTCTGAAAAGTCCATCGAAGTTTTGAAATCTTTGAGCCGGAAGCTAGTGTGTGCCATCAGATTTAAGATCTCAATATGATAGAACAGATGCTTGTCGGCTATCTTTTGTTTTTCCGAAATAATACCATAAATGGTCATCATAAAAGGTGAAATTGGGTAGTAATCACTTTGAAGACGCGCTGCAGTAGCAGTAATATTCATTAATTGAAATAGAGATTTGTAGGTTAGGGTCTGGTCCAATTCAATTTGAAAATTCGCAAAGGCTTCTGTTATAATATCGTTAATTGGTTTTTGCGAGTTTCCTTTCATTTGAGCCTTGATGGAAGCATAGGCCATATTGAGCTGCCTTTCTTGCTGAAAACGCTTCATATTTTCCTGGGAAGCGTCGATCACTTCCGAAAGGTTTAATCCTTCGTTGAGGTGGGCATACTGAATTTTGGTATGATATATTTCATTCAGAATAGAATATACGTCCAGCTCTAAAGCAATGCGTTCTGCCTTCAAGAGGGTTTTGAAGCCAATTTTATATTCGCGATGTTCAAAGAATATCCTACTGGCCAGCAGCAACTTTAACACCTCCATCTCTTCCGAAGTTTCTCCCGCAAAACCTTTGGAGGCGACAAAGTCGATTAAACTGTCCTGAAGCCGTTTACAGAGTGCATGGTAGGCATTCCTTGAAGGCTTACCGTAAAGTTGAAGATCGAGATCTTTGGTCTGGCCACTATTAATTAGCTTGAAAAGGGCACTGTTTTTAGTGTCGCCTCGACGGTTTTTTTTCTGAAGAAAGGACAGAAATTCTCTCTTGTCTTCTTCCGAAAAAGTGCCGATTATAATGGAAATTCCATTCATTTAAACATAAGTTATTTTTATAAAAATAGCTAGAATTAATGTAATTAAAGGAAACTAATATATAATTAAATCGTAAGAATTTTAAAAAATTAGTTTTTCAGAATAAAACCAATCACTTCATATTTGCTTCGTAATCTAATTAAATCATCAAAACAAAACGATTATGGAAAATCAAATGTCATCCGGAAAGAAACCAGTCAACGCTCCGTTGATTGAAAAAATTACAAAAAAGAAAGAGGAGTTTAATTGTAAACCAACTCCGGCTTTTATTTCGGCCGCCTGGAGTGCGTTGTTCATTGGTATGGTCTCTTATTGTGTTGGGCTATGGAATGCCAACATGATGTTGAACGAAAAGGGTTATTATTTTACCATTTTATTGTTTGGGCTGTTCTCGGCGGTTTCGGTACAAAAAAGTGTTCGTGATCGGTTGGAAGGTATTCCAGTGACCGATGTGTACTACGGCGTAAGTTGGTTCACTACGATCGCCTCCATTTTGTTACTTATTATTGGGCTTTGGAATGCCGATTTGGAACTCAGCGAAAAAGGCTTCTATGGGATGTCTTTTACACTCAGCCTGTTTGCCGTGATCGCGGTTCAAAAAAATACGCGAGACACAAAATTTTTAGAACAACATAGTAAGTAGAAAATCAAAAGGGGTGTTTGTGGAGGGCAAGCACCCGTTTTGATGACAGGTTATTTCATAACCTGAAACCCCACCTTTGCGCTCCAGCGATTTAGTGAAGGAGTGGGTGGGGTTTTTAAATCCGAAATCACCAATGATCATAGAAAAAACAACACAAATTACAGATAGACGTCGCTACCTCGAAATAGGAGCGGTAGTGCTTACAGCAGTTGGAAAGTTCCTTTTTATGGACCTATTAAACTGGCGATTTCCTTTTGTGGCGGTGGCCGTTTTAGGATGGACTCTGTATGTTATCTATCGAAAGAAACAGCAGCCAACCGTGTCTAATTACTGGGGCTTTCGAAAAGACACCTTCCGAAGAGTGCTTCGGCTTATGTTGCCTTTTGGATTTGTTTCTATTGTTTCATTTTTCTTCATTGGGGTATATCAGGATTCCATCAATATTACCTGGCATATTTTACCCATTCTGGTGTCATATCCTATTTGGGGCACCATTCAACAGTTTTTGATCATTGCCTTGGTGGCAGGAAACCTTCATGACATGAAATCGATACGGGCCAGTAAGTTTTTCATTATTCTTATGACCGCCATCTTGTTTTCGCTCGTACATTTTCCGTCATATTGGTTGATGCTGGGCACTTTTTTGTTGGCCCTGTTTTACGGCTATGTGTATCTGAAAGCGAAGAATCTATACGCGCTTGGCTTGTTTCATGGATGGTTAGGGGCGATGTTCTATTATACAGTGGTGGGAAGTGACCCCTTCGCCGATGTGTTTTTGAAGCTGTTTTCCTAAATATGAACCACGACGTTTTAGCGTATATTTAAACGATAAATTTTTTTACAATGAGTTTAAAATTGAAAAGAGAGCTGGATGAATTGATTGAAGCGAAGGTGATTTCAACCGAAGTATCCACTAACATTTTGAAGTACTACGCTTCCAAAAAAACGAATAACCCGAATAAATTATTTGCCATTTTCGGAGTGCTCGGATCCTTATTAGTTGGATTGGGAGTGATCTTAATAATCGCACATAACTGGGACGATTTTTCTCGAACTGCTAAGACCATTTGGGCTTTTGTTCCGCTTTTGGTGGGTCAGTTGTTTGTAGCCTTTACCTTATTTAAAAATAAAAGTGCTGCCTGGAAAGAAACCGCTGCTACCTTTTTATTTTTCGCTATCGGAGCCAGTATTTCATTGGTAAGTCAAATTTATAACATTCCCGGCTCCATGCCTTCGTTCTTACTAACATGGATACTATTGGCGGCGCCCCTGGTTTATTTGTTGCGTTCGCATGTGGCTGTGTTATTGCATTTACTTTTTGCTACGGTTTATGCCTGTAATTTGGGTTATTTTAACGAAGATCAACCCTGGTGGTATTTGCTGCTATTGGCCTATACACTTCCCCACTATTACCGTCAGATCAAAAATGCCCCAACGAGTAACTTGACGGGCATTCTTAACTGGTTATTTCCATTAAGTTTGCTTATTTCTTTAGGTGCATTTGTAGGCGGAAACGATTCTATAGGATTCCTTATTTATGTAATTCTGTTTGGCGTGTTTTACAATATTGGGAAGTTACCATTCTTTAATTCACAACGCCTAAGGACCAATGGTTATGTATTACTGGGGTCATTGGGAACTATAACTACTCTGATGATCGCCAGTTTTAAATGGGTCTGGGACGATTATACTTCAATAATGGTAAGCACCCAAGATATAGGTATTTTGATCGTACTGGGGCTGGCTGCTGTGGCCATAATTGTGTACTTATTTTTGAAGCGAGCCATGCCGTCTTTTAATCTGTTTCAATATGCTTTTTTATGTTTCACTATTATTTATTTCACCCGTTTTGCACAGTCCGAAATGCCGGTAATTCTTACTAATATTTTGGTATTCGCCTTAGGGATTTTTGCGGTGCGCATTGGCGCTAGAACCGGCAGGTATAGTGTTTTAAATTATGGTTTGCTTATTATTACGGTACTCATTGCCTGTCGTTTTTTCGATACCGATATCTCATTTATTGTTAGAGGACTGCTCTTTGTGGCGATAGGTGCTGGCTTCTTTGGAGCTAATTATTTGATGCATAAAAAACAACAAAAACAAAATATTTTAGAAAATGAATAAGCTACTTATCACTATAGGATTCTTTATAATGCTTGCGGCTCAATGGTACGTACCTGGTATAATGATCTATGATCAAGAGGCCGCACTTACCGAGGGCACTGCCTATAAGTTCAAAACTCAACCCATAGACCCAAACGATCCCTTTCGAGGGAAATACGTATGGCTCAATTATGAAATGGAAAGCGTTAAATCTACCGATTCGGTATGGGGTTATAAAGAGCCCGTATATGTCTATATAAGAACAGGTTCTGATGGTTACGCTGAGGCGACTGAAGTTAGTAAAGTATTGCTGGACACGGATCAGGACTATGTAAAGGCAGATGCAGGATATTATCATAATAAAGAAGTATACTTTGAGCTTCCTTTCGATCGCTTTTATATGGAAGAAAGTAAGGCCTTGGACGCAGAAATAGGAATTAGACGTACCCAGTTAGCTATGCGAGATTCGTTGGCACCAGTTTGTTACGCCTTGGTGTATGTGAAAGGTGATATCGCAGTTCTTGACAATGTATTTATTGGTACTGTTTCAGTGAAAGAATTTGTAGAAAAAGAACAAGCAGATGAGGCGTCAAAACGCAGATGATCATTTTTATACCGAAGCATAGTTGGATTATCTTGACCGCTGAAACGACAGATTTATTCTTATCTTTAGAAGTAAATACCAAAACCAACTTATATGAATGCCTTCCGTAACCTGTTTTGCTCCATCTTACTATTTTTAAGCACCGTAATCTCTGTAGAGGCGCAGGACTATTTTTTTAAGGACAAAGCTCCTTTCGATCCTGGTATTCCTACACCAGAGGCATTTTTAGGATACCCCATTGGCGAACAACATACACGTCATGATCAAATTGTCGCCTATTTGTCGAAGTTAGCCGAGATTTCAGATAGAGCGAGTATTGTTTCTTACGGAAAAACCCATGAGCACAGAAACTTAGTAATGCTAACCGTGTCCACACCGCAAAACCTGCAAAACATAGAGCGGATCAAACAACAGCATTTAACTTCTTTAAATTCCATATCCGGATCTTCTAATGATAATGATATCCCCATTTTCGTTAATTTGGGTTACGGTGTGCACGGCAATGAGCCTTCCTCATCAGAGGCCGCATTGTTGACCGCCTATACGCTGGTCGCTTCGAACAGTTCCGAAGTTCAGAATTACTTAAAAAATGCCATAGTTTTCATCGATGCAGCCATCAATCCCGATGGTCGTGATCGACATACCCAATGGGCCAATCAGTTTAAAGGAAGCCCTTTGGTAAGTGATAGTAATGACGCAGAACATAACGAAATGTGGCCTAGAGGGCGCACCAACCATTATTGGTTCGATCTAAATCGCGATTGGTTACTCGCTATCAATCCTGAAAGTAGAGGGAAATTGAATTGGTACCACGAGTGGTATCCCAATGTAGTGACCGACTTTCACGAAATGGGCACCAATAGCAACTACTTTTTTGAACCCATGAAGCCCATAGGCTCTTTAGACCCCATTATGCCAAAGGAGAATTATGAAGATTTGAACAATTTGTTCGCCCCCTATTACGCCGGTGCCTTGGATAATATTGGTTCTTTTTATTTCACCAAGGAAGCCTTTGATGGTACTTACCCGGGTTATGGGTCTTCTTATCCCGATCTTCAGGGAGCTCTTGCATTATTGTTTGAGCAGGCCAGCTCTCGCGGACATCTTCAAGACACCGATTATGGTACCATTTCCTTTCCATTTACGATTCGAAATCAATACATATCCAGTATCGCTACTGTTAAAGCGGCTGTAGAAAATAGAGGGAGACTCCGGAAGTATCAACAAGATTTCTTTAAGTCGGCGGTAGGACAGAATACGGTTAATGGCGTCGCGGCCTTTGAGTTTGGAGATGCCCATGACCAAAACCGAAATAAGGCTTTCATCGATAAGTTATTAGTACATAAAATTAAAGTTTACGAAAGGGGAGATCGCTTTGTAGTGCCGGTCAAGCAGCCTCAGAGACGGATGGTTCAAACGGTATTTGAAACGTATTCGAAGTATCGGGATAGTGTATTTTATGATGCTTCGGCCTGGAGTGTTTCCAATTTTTATAACATGAAATCGAAGGCGCTGAGCAGTGTTAAATTGGGCCGGGAAATAACCTCGACAGACGCGTTGGTTTCGGTGACTCCAGTGACAAAAAGTAACTACGCCTATTTAATGGATTGGGACGATTACAATGCCCCGGCAGCACTTTATTATATGCAATCGGAGGGATTGAAGGTCGCTTCAGCCTTTAAACCTTTTTCCGTCAACACTCAAAGTGGGAACCAGGATTTTCACTACGGAAGCATACTGGTACCGGTCAGCAAACAAAAGATGGACGCCGATGCTGTGTATGCCGTTGTAAAGGAGGCGCAGCGTAGATTTTCTGTACCTGTGTTTGGAACGAATACAGGTTTTAGTTCTAAGGGAATAGATTTGGGAAGTGGAAATTTTGTTTCCTTAACCCAACCCAAAGCGGCTCTGATTATTGGGGATGGGGTTAGTTCATACGAAGCAGGTGAGGTTTGGCATTTATTGGATACTCGGGTAAACATGCCTATAACAAAAATTCAGTCGCACTTGTTCGGTCGGACTTCTTTAGATGAGTACAATGTATTGGTGATGGTTTCAGGGAGAAGTTCACTTTTAGATTCTATTCAGCAGAAAAAAATAAAAGATTGGGTGAGGAGAGGAAACACCTTAATTACCATTGCAAATGCTTCGCGATGGGCAATCAATAAAAAAATAGTTCAGGAAAAACTCACAGAGAAAAAGAAGGACACTGCAAAAAATAAAAAAGTGGATCGACTACCTTATGTAGATGCTTCTGAAAATTTGGGTCGAGAACGATTGGGAGGAGCTATTTTTGAAGTAGATCTGGATATCACACACCCATTGGGTTTTGGATATAGAGACACGAAAATTCCAGTCTATAAAAATAATACCGTATTTATAGCACCCTCAAAAAATGCCTATGCCACAGTAGCAAAATACACCAAGGATGCGCATGTTGATGGGTACATTTCCAATACCAACTATGAGGAATTGTTAAAACCATCGGCTTCGCTCATTGTGAGTAGATTAGGAGGAGGTCGTGTGATACTTTTCGCGGACAACCCGAACTTTAGAGGATCCTGGTACGGCACCAACCGCCTATTTTTAAATGGCTTGTTCTTAGGAAATAAGATTAGAATTCCTCAATAAAAAAGGGGGAAACCACTTTGCTGAAAACAGGGAAAAACTTCTAGTTAATTGATATTCAATAATTTAATTTTATGGAATCCATTCAACTTAAATTATTATGTCATGAAAAAGTCAGCTAAATTTATTCAACTCATACCTAGAATAATACTGTTTCTGGGAATTCTTCTTTTTATCGCAGGTTGTAAGTCTGAAGCCCGAAGCTCCTTAAAATGCCCGAAACCGTGCAAAGACGAATGCAAGTTTAAAGCCACTCTATCCGGAACTAAAGATCCTAAAGCATGTGGTGGAAAGGGAGGTTACAAAACGGTTGAGGTTAAGATGTTTAAGGAGAGCCCCAAGCAAGAGGAGGGTAAGGAATGTGTCGCAGACCTGGATCGCGAGCCTCAGGGTAAAACGGGCTATATTAAATGGAAACTGTGTGATGATACTAAATGTGAACTTACTTCCGAATATTTTCCCGACGGTGATCCTCGACCCTACGATCCCAATAATTTGCCAGCTGGTGGATTACCTGCCGGAAAAAAAGTGCTAAGTAAGAAATGTTATGCTTCCTTTATAACAGAAGGCGATGCAAGTGGTGGCGGTTACAAGTACAGTGATATTAAGAGCCTTGAACTTGACTACGATATCGTCACTTTTTGTTCTTGTGGCGACAATAAGAACGAAGGAAGTATGGGCTTTAAAGATGCATTGGATTAGTCAAACAATGATAAACCACGAACTGAAAATGGGCCTCAAATTGAGCGCCCATTTTTTATGGTAACCCTGCCTTAGAAGGACTTTCTATTTGGGTGTCAAAAGGTCCAGGAATTTTTGCTCTGCTGGTCTTGAGTATCTAATCCACCATTGCATAAGATAAAGAAGTCAGCCCGTCCCGGGTTTTTCGGATTCAGGATTGATCAACAATGGTTTCATGTATGGTTTTTTAGATTTTTAGAGGAAAACAATCCCAAATTATTCATCCCTTAGGTTTTTATCTGTATTGCCGGCTTGATAGTTTCCTTGTAAGGCGACCACTTTGTTGTTTTGAGAAAGGAATTGTATTCTGAAACTGGACAAGCCGTCAAGCATAAATTCGTCATTGCTTAAAGGTATTAGGGTGTATTCCCTTCCTTTACCTCTCTGATAGACCAACTGGTTGTTTTCAAAGCGAACCTCACGAGGGCCATACTTCCCAGCATATTTCTTAAGGGTGGCAAGATCCACGGCAACAGGGTTTTTTACTGCTTGAATTCCTTTAATGGACCAATCGTAGAAATGGGCCATTTCTATGTTATCGGTTTTATTTTTTAATGTTTCCAATGCCTTTAGTTTGGCTGTATCGAGTGCATCTGCCGCTGGAACTTTGATGTGCGGCACCACTCCAACTCCTTCCCAATTGGTATTGGTAATAGGGCTAATAGCTCTTCCAGTGGGAAGCCAAATCATAAATCGGTCATTAACGGGTTGGTTACCACCCGGATGCGCTCCGCCACCAGTGGTTTCACCAATTAAGGTAGCTCTCTCCAAATTTTTCAGATTATAACTAAATTCTTCCGCAGCAGAAAATGTACTCCCGCTCGTCAACACGTAGACATCGGCATTGGGATTACGCTTTCCCGGAACATGGGGTAATGTCCAGGTTTGCATGGTATCATCGGTTGGGCGCATATAAAAATTGTTGAGATGAACTCTGCCCTCAAAAAGATAACTGGAAATGAGTTGAATCATTTGCGGGCTTCCCCCTCCGTTGGCCCTAAGATCGATGATAATGGCGTCTGTATTACTTAAAAAGTTCATGGCGGCTGTAGCGGTTTCACTTGCGAATCGGGTATCCGAAAAGCTTCGTAGATCCAAGTAACCAATATTACCATCCAGAATTTCAACCTGTTTGAAACCAAAATTGTTTCGCTGTAGTCGCTTGATATAATTATTCATATATCGCGTGCTATCTTCCTGGGTGACGGTTCGATTGCGTTCCGCAATTTCTTCTGGATTAAAAGAAACTCTCAAGTGTAAATCCTTACTAACGGCTTGAAGGTCTTCGGTTAGTTTGTCCGCAAACTGAATGGGGTCCTTAATTGCTTTATAAGCGCCTTTCTTTTCATTTTCTTTGAGTTTATCGGTCATGGCCTGAGCCACTTTTGGAAATACATAATTTCTATTTAAGCGGTCGCCTATAGAGTCGATGACGTTTTTTACTTGCTTAGGTGTAAGTCCCCGATCGATTTCCTGAGCTAATGCGTTGTCGCATTGTGCCAGGAAGATAGTGAGTGCCGCCAGTGCCCAGGTGATGAAATTTTTCATGATAACTGATTTTTGGTAATGTTCGATTTGATTTTGTCCAGGATAGTTCCTAATTGACTGAGTTCGTTTTTTGTGATGCCCGCAAGGGATGATGTTCGATTGTTTTGAATGATGGGGGGAAGGAGGTTGAGCACTTCCTTTCCTTTTTTGGTAATTTCCAATTTATACCTTCTTCGATCCTGATCATTCATGGATCTGGAAAGGTATTTTTTCTGAACCATGGTATTGATCATACGCGTCATGGCGGCATTGTCCCGAAATACCAAAACTGCAATTTCCTTTTGTGTGAGTTCGGGGTATTTATTCAGAAACAATAAAACCATGCCTTGATCAATGGTCATGTCTTCCATGACTGCGGTGATGTTTTTCTGAGAGAATTTCCGGTAGGCTTTAATGGTGCTCTCGATGGTATGAAAAACAGTTTCTGAAGGAAGATCAATGTCCATAGTTTTATAAATTTGATACAAAAATAGTTGATATATCAATTATATAAAAAGAATTGACATTATTTTAACTCTATATTTTATTCTGAAGAAAAGAGGACCGGAAGTTATGGCGTTCTCGACTAGCAGATCATCTTAGGATTGCCTTATTCGCTTTTCCTTTTAAAGGGGACGGGGCCGGTTTTTGAAGGCGCGCTTTTAACATTTCGTAAGGTTATATATTCCCGAATTTACTTTGTCCAGCCGTTTCAATAGCTAAAAACTAAAGGTCAAAGGTGCCAGGTAGATTGGCCAGTTGTTTCCTTAATTCTTCCTTAAGTTCAGCGATCTTATCTTTATATGTTGGATCATCAATCAAATTATGACACTCTCCAGGATCGTTTTTCAAATCGTAAAATTGATCGGCATCAAAATAGCCAGGTACCGAAGTATAACCTGGCGCCTCAACTGCCTCACCACCAGGAATTAAAACCAATTGTCCGAACGGTGCCATTGGATCTGCCGTTAACAAAGGGAGCCCGAAATTCTTTTTCAGCACGTTTTGTTTTTCCAACATACTTTTTCTTTGTTCGAAGGTTAGGTTCATAGACCATTCGGGATGGCGCACAGCATAATATTTGAATCCATCTTTTACCAAAGCCCGCGCATAGCCCAGTTCATAATACATCGAACTTCGTTCATTATAGGGTTTGCCGTCAAGTGCATTCTTAAAACTGTATCCATCGAAATTATCGAGGTTATTTTCATCACCAGCTAAATCTAGTAAGGTGGGTAAAAAGTCTACATTACTAACAGGTTCTTCCATAATAGAACCCACGCCAAAGCCTCCTTGTTTCCACATGAATGCCTGAGAATGAACCCCTCCTTCATAAAGGGTGCCTTTTAATTCCTGACCGTGATCGTTAAAAAAAACAATAATGGTATTATCAAGTACATTCGCCTCCTGAAGTTTGTCAAACAGTGCACCAATGGCGTCGTCCATCCACAAAAGATTGTTTCTGTTCTTAGCCGTTACCTTCGCCGCTTTAATTCGATTATGTATGGAGATATAATTTTTTACGGATGGTTCTAAGCCTGGATCTTCGTCTACTATTTTCTGGTAATATTCTATGAGTTTACCGGAATGCTTTGGTAAAACATCCGGTGACGAGGAAAGCTTTCCTAAAGGAGTGATTCTTCGATCAGATCTCCATGATTGGTTAGGACTAGTGGGCCCATGGGGTAAGGTGGTTGCAAAATATAGCATAAAGGGATCATCTTTATTCAACTCAATAAATTCGATACCTTTTTCGGTAACCCAATCCATATTGTGAGTGATGAGCGCCTTTATGCCCAGCCAATTTGGATTGTTGTGATAAAGGCCGTCTGCGTAATCAAACCCACAATTCATAACATCTTTTTGAAGCTCTCTGTAACGAAACTCCAATCCTTTGATGATTTCGGGATCATCGATATCAGCATTAAAATCGGGTTTGGCCTTTTCGCCTATTTGAGCCGTACTTTCTACTACATGGTTTTTACCAACAAAGCCTGTTTTATAACCTAAATTTTGAAAATAAGTCCCCATGGTTTTCTCTTTCCCGGGTACGATGAAATTATTCCATTGAATGACGATCTGCCCTGCTGCTCTTTTAGCCCCTACCAAAGTCGCTCTGTTGGTAGCCCTGCTTGCGTAATTTCCTGTTAAGCAGTTATACCTACTTGGCGTACATACCGGAGATACTACTTTCATATTATCAAACCAAACTCCTTCTTCTCGCAAACGATCCAGGTTAGGAGTTAAATTTACCGTATCTGAATCTGATAAGTTGTTGAACATATCTGGATACATGTCATCTGCAATAATGAAAACGAAATTGGGTTTTTGTACTTCCTCCTTACAGCTAATAAAGGATAAGACCAGACATATAAGACCTATGGCATATTTCATATGATTTATTGATAATGCTTAATACGGCTACTAAATTAAATAAAAACTCCTATTCAATCGTCTATTTTTATTGGAACAATCCCTACTTTTTAATCAGTTTATGGGTAGTAGATTTGTTATCACTTAAAAGACGAATAAAATAAGTTCCAGATGGCAAGTGGCTCATGTCCAATTGATCGATCGCTTCGCCGGAGAAAACCTTTTGACCTATGATGTTGAATACACTAATAGATTCAATAATTTCAGTGATATGGATATACACCATATCGGCAGCTGGATTTGTATAAATTGTTACCCACAGAGCTTTGGGAGTCTCATCTGGAGAAGCGAGTACTTCCATAAAATTGCCACTACTATCGTTTTGGTATAGTGGTGTTTTTCTAACTGGATCTATGCCCGTCATAAGGAGGTTTTAATCCCCGTCTGTATCAATATTACTACTGGCAAAAGATCCACCATTGACGTCAATTAAATCTGGTTGCGGGTCAGCTAAAACGAAATCTATTGATTGGGCCTGACAAATGCTAAACGTTAACAGAAAAATAAAAAGTAGGGAATTGGTTTTCATAGTTAGTAGGATTGGTTTCATATATAACAACCGGATGATGATAAACCCTACTCGATCTTTTTCGCACCTTCAATTCAATATTTATATAAATGATTGTTTATTAGGTA
>JBCCIJ010000047.1:0-23204 GCA_039028295.1 Bacteroidota bacterium | reverse complement strand
TTGAAATTGGCTAAGCTCGGGCCGTTGAGAAATGACGACTTTACCAAATTCTCGCTCTACACCGTACGTTTCAAAGGCATCACTTAGATAGGTTGTCAACGTAGTTTGCAATGATATCATAGTAGAGAGCGGCCCCTTCAGCAATAAATTTCCTATTAAAACTGGAAATGCCATTTCATTCATAGAAATAGATACCATTATGTACGTCTTAGCTTCGGGAAGCTATATTGATATTTTCACTACAGAAAAATCCTATGTACATCGCATGTCCTTACAGCATATTCTTAGCGAAATTGAAAGCAAAGCACTCCTCCGCATACACCGATCAACGGCCATAAGTCTTAATTTTATTGATAAAGTTATTCCTACGAATTATGGAGAGATAGATGTAAAAATGAAGGACGGGAAATTGCTTAGAGTGAGTAAAACATACAAAAAGAGTTTACAAACACTTTTAGGGATTTAACGAATGAAAAAATATATTGACTTCAAACTTTTAAAATACCTGACCTTATTCTATACGGTTTATGTCCTGGTCAATTTGTCCAGAAAAGTGTACCTAAAACTCCACGGAATTCGTTTCGAGCGTATGTCATGGCCTCGGCTACTCACCTATAATATTTTTATGGATTGGTTAACGGTGTTGGTTTTTATGGTCATTATGAGTTATTGGACCAAAAGAATGTTTGAACGCGGACTCCACTGGAAATATATAGTAGCTATACATGTATTTTGTTCTTTTCTAATTGGGTATTTCGTCTTTTTCTTTTCTGGTTTAACCGGGGTTGTTTTTGGTGATATATCCCTCGAAACGGCCTTTACACAAACCATTTCTTTCCAGCATTTTATGTTTGTCATTGAGCTCAATTTTCTAATCTATTTTGCCATGATAGGTATTATCAACGTGTATTATTATATCAAAAAGGTAAAGAACATCGAGCTACAAACCGCACAACTGCAGGCCCATTTGGCCAATACCAAGCTTAGTGTTTTAAAAGCTCAATTACATCCTCATTTTATTTTCAATACCCTCAATAGCATTTCATCGCTGATTAAAATTGATCCGGAAAAATCTCAAAATCTTGTAGCCGACTTTGGGGACTTGTTTAGAGATATCTTAGAGCTTAAAGATGAAAATACCATTCCCCTAGAGCAGGAATTGAATTTATTGAACAAATACATCGACATCATTTTGGTGCGCTTTTCGGATCATTTGGTTATCAAACAACATATTGAGGAAGGGATTGAAGGTGCCCAGATTCCTAATATGCTACTTCAACCCCTTGTGGAAAA
This sequence comes from Bacteroidota bacterium, assembly GCA_039028295.1. Taxonomy (GTDB): domain Bacteria; phylum Bacteroidota; class Bacteroidia; order Flavobacteriales; family Flavobacteriaceae; genus Aureisphaera. The sequence continues at coordinate 21,911 of JBCCIJ010000047.1, read as the reverse complement.
TTCGATAAAGCATGGTTATTCGTACCATAAAATTCACCTAAACGTACATTTAAGTGTTTTCAAGAAAGACGGTTTCCTCCATGTAGAAATAGAGAACGATGGCGACCTCCTAACCGCTCCTTTTAAAGATTTATTTACCAAAGGTACAGGGTTGTCTAATACACAAGGTAGACTGGAAACCTTATATGGTACTCATTATAAATTTCAAATTATGAACAAAGCGGACGGAACCGGGGTGTTGACCAAGGTATGTATTCCTTTTAATACCGAAAAACAATTGGAGTCGGACCACAGTTTTGAGGCCATATAAACTAACCCATTAAAAGTTGAGCCATCTCTTTGGTAAGGGCCCTCCTACTGTATTTTTCAATAGATGCTGAATCAACTTCCAATTTCTGCTGCATATGGTCCTGGAAGTAATTCCATATTTGGTCCTTTATCTGTCTTTCTTCGGAATAAGAAAAAAATTGCCCGGTCTTTGTCTCGTCAATAATAGTTTTTATGTCGCTTCCCGCTGGACCCAAAGCCAAAATTGGACGTCCCGCTGAAAGATACTCGAACAATTTTCCCGGAATGATCGCCTTAGTCTCGGGACGATTCATTTCAACCAACAATAATACTTGAGCGTTCTTCTGTAATTGAAGCGCCTCTTCATGCGCCACATAGCCGCCTTCTTCGGTATAGTTTGTCAGTCCATACGAATTCAAACTTAATAGCACATCTTCGCTAACGGCACCCACCAATTTAACTCGGCATTGCGCGGCAAATTCAGGGTGTGTCTCAATGAGCTCCGCAAGAACTTTCCACAAAACCTTTGGATTTCGATTGGTGAGTAAGGATCCAATATGCACCAGGGTGAAATGTTCATCCGGCCGTCGTGGTGCCTTCAAAGCGTTGTCAAAGCCATTGGTAATCACGGTAATGGGTTTTTCTGTGATCTCCGAAAATTCCTTCTTAGTTCCAGGGCTGGTAACTACAATGGCATCGGCTTCCGTCAAGACCGCTCTTTCCAGAGTTTTATGTTTCCTTGCGGAGGCTTCAGTAAGACGTAGTGATTTATGGTAATGGATGGTCGTCCAGGGGTCTCTGAAATCGGCTACCCACCGTATATCCAGTGCCCTTTTTAACCTTTGTCCAATTAAATGCAGACTATGGGGTGGTCCCGTGGTTATTATGGTATCAATTTCATTTTCGTTCAAATACTTTTGAAGAAATCGACTCGCAGGTTTCACCCAACCAATACGGGCATCCGGAATGAATAAATTACCTCGAATAAACAGCATAGCTCGTTCAAGAAAGGAAGGCGCTTTTTCTGAAATAATACCGCTGCTCATGCTCTTTGTTTTCTTTTTCGAAAACCACTTCGCAAATCGATAAGGTTCCTTGATAGGAAATCGAATGATCTTAATATTTTTGGGAATCTCAGCTTCGAAGGCCTCATCTATCAACGGATAGTGGGCATTATCCGGAACAAAAACAATAGGATCTATACCAAATTCGCCGAAGTATTTTACGAACTTCAACCAACGCTGTACGCCAGGCCCACCTGCCGGAGGCCAGTAATAGCATATAATGAGCACCCGTTTTGCGCTCATTATTCTGGTTTTATGGGTTCCTTTTTCCGATACTGCATATATATTCCACCCAAGAGCAGCAGGAAGAATAAAATGCTACTCGCTAAGGTAATTCGGCTTCCGGTTTTTACTACTTGCGGTTCAAATTTGAACTCAATTTCGTGAGCTCCACTCGGTATTACCATAGCTCTAAGCGTGTAATTCGCTCTAAAATAATCGGCTGGATTCCCATCAATATAGGCATTCCATCCTTTCGAATAATATACCTCCGAAAACACGGCTAATTGATCTGTAGTCGTTGAAGTTTCATAGACCAAATGATCGGGACGATGGCTTTTCAAGTTAATGCTGGCAGTACTATCCCTTTGTATATTTTCAGTGGGTATTTTGTTTAAGAAACTACTATGGACTACAGCAGTGGTCTTAGTATTGAGACTATCCAGCAAAAGAATTTCCTCATTGGCATTATTAGCGGGCATCACTTTATCGACAAACCAGGCAGGACCGTTGGCAAACGGATTCTGTTGCACCGATATCTCACCTTCTTTTCCAGGAACCATGATATACTTTACGTTAAACATGTTAAAAATAGTGGCAGACCCTTCGGCTAAATAAAAGTCGTCAATATCTTGAATTCTTCCCGGTTTGGCTGCATGATAACCACCCAACGTATTATGAAAGTAACTCGCCTCTCCGCTGTTAAATGCTTTACCATTAAAGGAAGCGTCATATACCCGATAATAGCCATCATCTTGCAGTATTCCAGTGTGCGCAGGTGTTTCAGGAAATGGTTTTTCCATATAGCGAGAGATCACAAAATTATCTGAATTCACATAGCGCTGGTCTACACCAACCAGATCAACAACAATGAGCAAAGCTATTGCACCAATAGCAAAAATTTCTTTTAGTTTCTTTGAATAAACCAACCATAGAACGCTGGCCGTCAAGGCGACAAACAAAGTAGATCGAAGGGCATCCGCCATGAGTACACTGGCTCTGTCTTCACGCAAGGCATCTACAAATGGGAGTCCGAGCTGTTCAATAAGCATTCCGTCATAGGGGCCGGCAAAACTGAACAATTGAGATTTTAACAACGCAAATATAATTCCTAGCCCGCCTACGATGGAGGTGGCATAAAGTAGCGCCTTTTTCTTTTTTTCCTTTTTATGAAAGTCGTTAAAGTATTGATGCAATCCTACAATGGCTAAAATAGGCAGGATCAACTCCAAGATCACCTGAATGGATGAAACCGCCCTGAATTTGCTGTACAAGGGAATGTAGTCGATAAAAAATTCGGTTAAGAATGAGAAATTCTTCCCCCAGGAGAGCAGCAAGCTAAATGCAATTCCACCTAAAATCCACCACTTGAGTCGGCCTCGAACCAAAAACAAAGCCAAAACGGCTAAGAAAATGATCACAGCGCCAATATAGGCTGGTGCTGCGACAATGGGTTGGTCACCCCAATAAAACGGTATTTGGTCATTCAAAAACTGCAACGCATCCTGCGGGGTAGCACTCGGTTCGGTTTTCAGTATTTCCTGCACTGTCTGCGAGTCTTCTGGAAACCCGTCGCTTGAGCCTCCTCCCATGAAACGAGGAATGAACAAATTCAAACTTTCTAATTTTCCATAACTGTATTCGGTAATATAGTCATAGCTCAGGCCTCCATCTCCTACTCTTTCCGTTCCATCTGCATTGATGGATAAATCGCTTTTTCCTCGGGTAGAAGTATCTGCGTACTCCTTGGTCGCCATAATATTGGTGGCATTAAGGCCAATGGCCAAGAATACGCCCAAAATCATAACTCCAACTGCCTTAAAGAAGTGAGGCAGCATTTTTTTCTGAAAAGCATCTATCAAATAGGCAATCCCAATACAAATAACCAGTAACAACAGATAGTACGTCATCTGGAAGTGATTTGCCACTAATTCCAACGCCATAGCAACGGTGGTGAGCAAAAATCCTTGTAAATACTTTCCCCGAAAGGTGAGTATAATCCCGCTAAGAACCAATGGCATATAAGCAATGGCATGGGCCTTTGCGTTATGCCCTACTCCTAATATAATGATGAGATAAGTAGAAAAGCCAAAAGCCAATGCACCTACAAAGGCGAGTTTGTAATCTATCTTCAGCGCAAGGAACAGAATATACATTCCGATAAAATATAGAAAGAGATAATCCGCTGGCCGTGGTAAAAACCGCAGGGTCAGATCTAATTTCTTAATATAATTATGTGGATATTTAGCTCCCAATTGGTAGGTGGGCATACCTCCAAAAGCGCTGTTTGTCCAATAGGTTTCTTCCCCTGTTTGCTTTCTAAAGTCATTCTGTTGCTTTGCCATACCCGTGTATTGCACGATATCGCTTTGAAAAATGGTCTTTCCCTCCATTACCGGATAAAAGTAAGCTAGAGAGGCCACCACGAACAACACTAATACCGCAAGATGGGGTAGAATTCTCTTGAAATTGAACTGCATAAAAGCTAAGATTAAGATTGAGGGGAAATTATAAAAAATATGCTACATAGAGGCAGTGAAAAGAGATTTAAGAACGTAGATTAGTCAAGTTCTTCAAAATCCACATACTCGCCTACTATCTTACCATTGGACTTCGGAGTTTTTGATGCCCTGTCCATGGTATCTTGGTTCTTTGCGGTTCCATTATTTTGCTGAAAAGGGTTTTGTCCGAAGGCACTTTCAAACTTTTGTGCTGCTTTCTTGGCTACAAAGCGCATTATATAAGGGCTCAACCATTTAAGTAAAAACTTAAGGCCCATATATACCAATAGGATAATTAAAACCGTTTTTAAGAAAGAAATCATTTACAATTTTTCTAGGCGCTCTACAACTTTATGCTGTAAAGCCAATACTTTTCAAAAGTACAGAATGCTTCAGAAAAAGAAAAAAAACAACTATTAAATAAATGATAAAATCTTATATCTTTGAACTAAACCCAAAAAGTATGACTCACTGGCTTAGATTACTAATTTTCTTGCTCTTACTGCCTCTTTCAGCCACGGCTCAATATACCGATATGATCAATACCAACCGCCCTGGGGTTTCTCAGGGAGCATTTTCCGTGGGTAAAAAGGTGCTGCAATTTGAAAGTGGTATCTATCTTGGTAAAGAAAAGCACGACCTCCTTCAGACTGATGCTAATATTTTTGGTCTGGACTATTCGGCGCGTTATGGGGTATGGAAGGAAGAATTAGAGGTGAGTCTGATTGGATCATTTCAGCGAAATAGTGTAACGGATACACAAGGCTTGGGTATTGAAACTGCCTTTTCAAACTTCAGAAGTAATACCCTTGGTGCCAAATATTTAGTATACGATCCCTATCGCAAGAGAGAGCTTGAAGGACCTAATTTATTGAGTTGGAAAGCAAATAACCGATTTCAATGGAGAGATTTGATTCCAGCCGTTTCAGTATATGCCGGTGCCAACTTTGACTTTTCTGATAATCCCTTTACTCCAGAGGCGGAAAGTACCATAAGCCCGAAATTGGTGCTGTCCACTCAAAATAACTTTCTGGGTGGTTTTGTTTTTGTGACCAATATCATCGCCGACCGCTTGGGAACAGATTTTCCTTCCTATGGCTATATTATTACGCTCACGCATGCCACCAACGATTACTTTTCCATATTTTTGGAAAATCAAGGTTTTTCGAGCGACTTTTATGCAGATCAGTTGTTTAGAGGCGGTGCTGCGGCATTAATTACGGAAGATTTACACGTTGACCTCTCCGTAACACTTAATTTTAAAGACACCCCCTCTGTGTTCTATGGAAGGGTTGGAGTGGCCTACCGATTTGATTTACATGAAGAAGATGAATTTATAGAACAAAAAGGCAAGGCAGGTAGAGAAGCGCGACGGGCTGAAAAGGATAAAAACAAAGCCTTGAAGAAGCAAAAGAAAAAGGCCCAAAAGGAGGCCAGGAAAAAACGAAAAGATGGTATCGAAATCGATGATGAAGGCGGTGATGAAGAGGGAGATGATGGATTATAGATGTAGCATATATGATTGAAATTTTACAAGTAACCAACCCAAAAGAATTAAAGAAGTTTGTTTTGTTTCCATTCCAGTTGTACAAAGACTGCGAATACTGGGTTCCTCCTATTATCAAGGACGAAATAGAGACGCTGGACAAGGATAAAAATCCCGTTTTTCAGAATGCGGATGCATCCTATTACCTGGCTTACAAAAATGGAAAGGCGGTCGGTAGAATTGCCGTTATTATTAATCATTTAGAAATTAGAGAGCTTGGAAAGAAGAAAATTCGGTTCGGCTGGTTTGATGTTATAGATGATATAGAAGTTACCAAGGCTCTTTTAGAAAAGGTCTATGAGGCAGGTAGGAAACATGAATTGTCTTATGCAGAAGGTCCCGTTGGGTTTTCCAACATGGAAAAAGCGGGTATCTTGACCATGGGGTTTGATGAAATGAACACCATGATCACCTGGTACCATTATCCCTACTACGCCAAACACTTTGAGGCGTTGGGCTATGAAAAACAGGCTACTTGGGTTGAATATCGACTCTCCATTCCTAAGCAGGCCTTTGATAAGGTAAAAAAGTTTTCGAAAATCGTTAGGAAACGTTACGAATTATCGGTGGTGCGATTCAAGAACAAGAAAGAAATTCTTCCCTTCGTAGATGAAATGTTTGGGCTGTTAAACAATACCTATAATACACTTCAGACCTTCGTTCCCATTCAACAGTACCAAATCGATTATTACAAAGAAAAATATTTCAACTTTATTCATCCGGATTACATCACCTGCATTAAGGATAAGAATGGGAAACTTATCGCATTTTCCGTAGTGATGCCTTCTTTCAGCAAGGCACTTAAAAAAGCTAACGGAAAGATCTACCCTATGGGTTGGTATCATATATTAAAGGCGCAGAAAAAGGCTGAGTTTGCCGCATTTTATTTGATAGGAATTGACCCCGAGTTTCAAGGAAAGGGAGTTACAGCTATCGTTTTTGAAGAAATGCAGGCTTTATTTAATTCGAAAGGAATAGAGGTCGTTGAAACCAATCCTGAATTGAAAGAGAACACCGCGGTTCAACTCTTATGGAAGGATTATAATCCAGAACAACATAAGGAACGTAGTACATTTAGGAAAGACCTTTAAAAGAAAAAACCATCGACGAATGCCGATGGTTTTAAATGTCTTCTGCTCGATATATTCTATGAATCCCCTACTCCCCAAATTCTGCCGCAACGGCAGCAGATAATCTTTTATAGGTTCCATTTTCCAATCGCTCTCTAATGCCAGAAAAAGCCTGCAACGTATCTTCGACGTCCTGTAAGGTATGCGAGGCTGTTGGTATCATACGCAATAGAATAAGTCCTTTAGGAATCACAGGATACACCACAATAGAGGTGAATATTCCATAATTTTCTCGTAAGTCTTTAACCAGCGCCATTGCTTCCGGAACAGATCCTTTTAAGTATACTGGAGTTACACAACTTTGCGTTGTCCCTAAATCAAATCCGCGTTTGCGTAAACCGCCCTGAAGGGCGTTTACGTTCTCCCAAAGTTTCTCTTTGAACTTAGTGCTTGAACGAATCATATCCAGACGTTTCAATGCCCCTTCCACCAGCTGCATTTGCAGTGATTTGGCAAACATTTGAGAACGCAGGTTATATTTCAGGTAATTCATTACTTCTTCATCTCCGGCAATAAAGGCACCGGTACTTGCCATGGACTTGGCAAATGTTGCAAAGTAAACATCTATGTCTGCCTGTACTCCCTGTTCCTCACCAGCTCCTGCTCCTGTTTTACCCAAGGTTCCAAAGCCGTGTGCATCATCTACAAAGAATCGAAAATTATATTTTTGCTTTAAAGCGACAATTTCTTTCAATCTTCCCTGTTCTCCTCGCATTCCAAAAACACCTTCAGATATAAGTAAAATACCTCCACCCGTTTTTGCCGCCACCTTTTCTGCTCGTTTCAGGTTCTTCTCGATACTTTCCATATCGTTGTGCTTATAGGTGAAGCGCTGACCCAAATGCAATCGAACCCCATCAATAATACATGCATGTGCATCCACATCGTAAACAATGACATCGTCTTTTGAAACTAAGGCATCGATCGTTGATACCATTCCCTGGTAGCCAAAATTCAATAAATAAGCCGCTTCTTTACCCACAAATTCTGCCAATTCATTCTGTAATTGTTCGTGAAGATCGGTATGGCCGCTCATCATTCGTGCCCCCATGGGATAGGCAGAACCGTATTTAGCACCCGCCTCAGCATCTACTTTGCGAACCTCAGGGTGGTTGGCTAAACCGAGATAATCATTTACACTCCAGGTAATTACCTCCTTACCGTTGAATTTCATACGGTTTGAAATAGGTCCTTCCAATTTAGGAAACACGAAATATCCTTCGGCAACTTCGGCCCATTTACCCAATGGCCCTTTGTCTTTGTAAATTTTATCAAATAAATCTCTCATCTATACGCAGTAATTTCAAATACAAGATGCAAAAATAAGTATTTTATACAGGATAGCCATACACTTTAGTTAGAAAGAAATGAACACAAAAAAGCCACTACCGAAGGCAGTGGCTCTTTATAAAATGCTGTTTTTAACTATTTTACGTACTGAATAGACTCCGCTTTAGGTGCTTCAGCATGCATAAATCCTTGTTGGGTCATCCATTCGTCGTTGTATACTTTACCCATATAACGAGAGCCATGATCCGGGAATATTACAACAACAACACTGTTCTCGTCAAACACTCCCTGCTCACTGAGCTGCTTAATTCCTTGCATAGCAGCTCCACTGGTATATCCTAAAAACAATCCCTCAGTTTTGGCCAGCTCTCTGGCAGTGTGCGCACTGGCTTCGTCGGTTACTTTGGTGAAAGAATCGATACAATCGAAATCGGTTGCCGTTGGAATTAAGTTTTTACCCAATCCTTCAATTCTGTATGGGTAAATTTCATCTTTATCCAACGCTCTTGTTTCGTGATATTTTTGAATAACACTTCCGTAGGCATCAATCCCTAAAACTTTTACGTCCGGGTTTTGTTCTTTGAGGAAGCGAGCGGTTCCGGAAATAGTACCCCCTGTACCGCTACAAGCCACTAGATGCGTTATTTGACCATTGGTTTGCTCCCAAATTTCAGGGCCTGTAGAATGGTAATGCGCATCAATATTTAACTGATTGAAATATTGATTGATATAAACCGAACCAGGGGTATCGGCGTGTATTTGTTTTGCTACTTCATAGTAAGAACGAGGATCATCCGCCGGAACATGAGCCGGACACACAAAAACTTGCGCTCCCATGGTCTTCAGCATGTCAATTTTATCCGGTGACGATTTGGAACTAACTGCCAAAATACAGTTATATCCTTTCAAAATACTCACCATGGCTATGCTGAATCCCGTATTTCCACTAGTGGTTTCAATAATGGTATCGCCAGGAGTTAAAATACCCTCCTGTTCTGCTTTTTCTATGATATATAATGCAATTCTATCCTTGGCAGAATGCCCTGGATTAAACGCCTCAACCTTTGCGTAAAAGTTTCCAGCCATTTGTGAGGTAATGCGATCGAGCTTAATCAAAGGCGTATTACCTATAAGCGCCAGTACATTTTCTTGGGCCTGTATGTTCTTCATAAAGGGATGTTTAATTAAAAATCAAGGGGTTGTCCTCTCATTTGAATCGGTACAAAGGTAATTCAAAAATTTGAATTACTTCTGTATTCCTTCCATATCCAATAAAAATGCGTAATCCATAGCGACCTCCTTCAATGCTTCAAAGCGACCAGAAGCTCCGCCATGACCTGCATCCATATTGGTATATAGCAATAAAATATGATCTCCCTTTTTATATTCTCGTAACTTTGCCACCCACTTTGCCGGTTCCCAATATTGTACTTGTGAATCATGCAATCCTGTAGTAACCAGCATATTAGGATATTCTTGAGCGCTTACATTGTCATAGGGTGAATAAGATTTCATATAGTTATAATAGTTCTCTTCGTTTGGATTACCCCATTCGTCATATTCACCCGTGGTTAAAGGAATACTGTCATCCAGCATCGTCGTAACGACATCCACAAAAGGAACAGCCGCCACAACACCATTATAGAGCTCTGGAGCCATATTTACAATAGCTCCCATCAATAACCCACCAGCCGAACCTCCAGAGGCGTATAAATGATCTTTAGAGGTATAATTCTCAGCAATTAAAAACTTGGATGCGTCCACAAAATCGGTAAATGTATTCTTCTTGGTCAACAGTTTTCCATTTTCATACCACTGTCGACCCAAATACTGTCCGCCACGTACATGTGCAATAGCATAGACAAACCCGCGATCTAAAAGACTGAGTCGCACCGACGAAAAATAAGGATCTATCGTCGAGCCATAAGAGCCATAAGCATAGAGTAAAACCGGGTTTTTGCCGTTTTGCTCCATTCCTTTTTTATAGACCATTGAAATAGGAATTCTGGTGCCGTCCTCAGCGGTAGCCCAAACGCGCTGCGATTCGTAGTTTTCTTTGTTAAAATTTCCACCCAATACCTCAGTCTCTTTCTTGATCTCCTTCGCCTGGGTTTCCATGTTAAAATCAATCACAGACGACGGGGTAGTCAATGAGTTATAGCCATAACGTAAAACATTGGTATTGAATTCGACATTTTGTGTTGGGTAGGCGGTATACGTTTCATTGTCAAACGGCAGGTAGTAGTCTGCCGCACCGTCCCAGCGCTTGATTCGTATCTTATTCAATCCTTCATTGCGCTCGCTGATGACCAGATAATCTCTAAAAATATCAATGTCTTCTAGCAAAACGTCATCCCGATGAGCAATTACCTCCTCCCAATTCTCCATACCTGTAGCTTCTTCGGAAGTTTTCATTAGTTTGAAATTCGTCGCTCCGTCCTTATTGGTAACCATGTAAAAATCGGTTCCGAAGTGAGAAATTCCATATTCCAATCCTCTTGTCCGCGGCTGAAACACTTTAAAGGGCTCATGCGGGGTGTTGGCATCCAGTATCTGAAATTCAGAAGTTAAAGTGCTGTAGCAACCAATGACTAAAAATTTATTACTCTTGGTCTTATAAACATAGGTCCCAAAAGTCTCGTCTTCTTCCGTATAAATTAAAACATCATTATCTGAAGTTTCTCCTCTTTTGTGCTTATATATCTGGTTCGAGCGCAAGGTTTGCTCATCCTTTCTGGTATAAAATAAGGTCTCGTTATCGTTCGCCCATGTCGATCCACCCGTAGTAAGAGCAATGGCATCGTCTAAAATCTCACCGGTTTCAAGGTTTTTAATATATAGGGTGTATTTACGTCGACTAAGGGTATCCACGCCAAAAGCAACCCATTTATTGTCCGGGCTAACGTTGAGACCTCTAAGGTTGTAATAGGAGTACCCCTCTGCCATTGTATTTACGTCGAACATCACCTCTTCTTCTGCTTCCAACGAATCCTTTTTTCTTGAGAAAATAGGGTAATCCTTGCCAGTTTCGTATCGAGTTATGTAGTAATAACCATTAAAAAAATATGGAACCGACGCATCATCCTCTTTGATCCGACTTTTCATTTCTTCAAACAGATCGGTTTGAAAATCCTTTGTATGAGCGGTCATTTTGGCGTAATAGTCGTTCTCTCTCTCGAGATAATCGATCACTTCTTCATTCTCTTTGTCGTTAAGCCAGTAGTAGTTATCCACTCTTACATCGCCATGCATTTCTAGATTCTTTGCAATTTTATCGGCCGTTGGGGCGGTTATATTCATAGGTTTTTCTGAAGTTTCTTTAGTGTCACAAGAGGTAGCAAAAATAAGTGTTAGTACCGAAACGTATATAAAGTTTTTCATCTGACTTGATTTGTATTATAGCATCGCAAAGTAGTAAATTTGCGTTCAATTAAAAAATCAAAATTATGTTTGGAGATCTCATGGGAATGATGGGTAAGTTAAAAGAAACACAGGAAAAAGTAGCAGCGACAAAAAAACGTTTGGATACGGTTTTGATTGACGAAAAAAGTAGCGACGATCTTTTAAAAATAACCCTTACGGCCAATAGAACGATAAAGGAAGTTGTAATAGATGACGCATTACTTCAAGATAAAGAACAACTGGAAGATTATCTTATTTTAACTTTGAACAAGGCCATTGAAAAAGCCACTCAGGTGAACGAGGCCGAACTTGGTGCCGTTGCGAAGGAGGGGATGCCCAATATTCCAGGCATGGATGGTTTGTTTAAATAAAACCCTTTTTATTTAGGAAGAAACTCATCGACAAAGCTAAAGTGATGACTTGTATCTTTATAACTATTGAAGGAACTATATCCGCCCAGTTTCCCTAATTCTTTTCCTTTTCTATTAAGCATTAAAAGGGTTGGGAATGCTTTTTCGGGATTATAGGTATCTATTATTTTCTTGTTATAGGTCCTTTGTTCTTGAGTAATAATATCCACCCTTCTTGGATAATCGATCATTACCAGAACAAGGTTTTCCGCTCGTAAGGCGAATTCTTCCGTCTCAAAAAAATCCGATTTCAGTGCCTTGCAAGGGGCGCACCAATCGCTTCCGTTAAAATATACAAGGATAGGTCTTTTCTTTTCTTTTGCAATTACTTTAGCTTCGTCCAGATTAGTTAACCAATCCAATTGAGAAGTATTATCCTGAGCAAAGGATGGGAGGAACAGCATCACTAGGGCAATAACAGCAAGTGGTTTCATATAGATGTAGTTTTTATAGATTCGGGCATAATCTATGCCAAAGATGATGAAAAAAAAAGAATTCCCAAAAAATGGGAATCCTTTTACTACGTTGATGGTATCGTGATAATATACTAGTTGTTTATCAATCTAAATTCAGTTCTACGATTCACGGCGTGATCACGCTCCGTACAGGAAACCCCGTCCGCACATCTGTTCTTCAATCGTCTCTCTCCAAAACCATTAGCAACTAATAAACTATTATTAACTCCTTTTGATTCAAGATATCGGGCAACGGCTTGAGCTCTTCTTTCTGAAAGGTCTTGATTTGAAGCGTCAGAACCTCTGGAATCGGTATGCGAAGCAATTTCCAATTTAACTCCGGGGTTTTGAGCTAAAACAGGCATTAAACGGGTGTCTATTAAACGCTTGGCTTCTCTTGTTAAGGTCGCACTACCCAGGTTCCAATTAATTGGAAGTGCCTGATATTCAACCAACTCACAGTCAACTTCTTTCCAAGTGGTCAAGCCTCCTTTAGATTGCAGTACTTCCTTTGTAACCGTTTCGGTTACGGCAGGAATTGTTACTTCATCCACTCGTGAATCGGCTACTAATCGAGTTACCTCTAACGTTTTACTAGCCCCACGAACCGGGATGGTTCTTGTGCTAGGGGGAGCCGTCATAACCGTTTTAGTAAATGTCTTAGAAACGGCAGGGATAGTTTCTGATCGGGTGGTCTCATTGGAGATCAACGTTCTCTTCACTGTTTTGGTTACCGCAGGAATTTCAATTCTCTCCGTAGATGGAGGCGTTACCATTACTCTTTTAGTTATTGTCTTTCTAACTTCAGGAACGGTCACCACTCTTGTAGTAGGGGGAGTTACCATAACTGTAGTTTTTATCGTTTTTGTTTTCCCAGGAATATCAATAACTCTGGTAGTGGCAGGTTTTAATTGAACGGACTTTGTATAGGTTCCAGTTCCACAGTCCTTTCCTCCATTGTTTGCGGGATCGCAATCCGGTATTCTTGCATAGGATGCATCGGAAGATAAAAGTTGTACGCTTACCGTAGTAAACTCGGCCGGCACCCCTTTATAGCACCAATATCTACAGTCGTCCGGATTACTGGACTCACATTCGGCAGCTGGAGTATCGCTCATTTCCCACCTTGCCGTGGCAGGTTTTACCTCAATAGACTCGTAATCCGTAGTGAAACTTGCAGGAGTAGTTCTGATGGAAGATCCATACTCTCTTTTATTGTAAGTTAGGGTTTCTGTTCCCCATTCGGCAGGAATAACTTCCAAACGTTGTGAAGGCTCTTTAGTAGTGATGGTTACCTCTCGAGTTTCATATTTTGCGGGAACAATTTCCACTTTCTGGTAAGCAGGTTGCACTACCACTTCAAAATTTCTGTTTTCATAAACTGCGGGTATTACCTTTAAACTATAGCTAGCCTCGCTAACAACTACAGTTTCAGTTTCGGATGATTTCTGAGAGGGTACTTTTACCAAACGCTCCCCTGCTCCGGCAGTAACAACGTCAAAGTTTTCTGTTCCAAAAGTTGCGGGAACAACCTCTAGATTTTCTCCACTGGTTTTAGAATCTACTGTGATGGTTTCCTTCTTGTACTGAGCAGGAACTACAGTAAGTTTTTTATAAGCCGGTGAAACTTGTACCGTGACTTGTTGGTTTACCCAAATGTCTGGGGTCACACAACGAACGTAACATTTACCGGGCTCAGGATTTGTGGGTAAGTCCTGGCCGAAGGTCAATGAGGTGACCAAACAAACGAGTACGAATAGAATAGATTTTTTCATGTTGTTGATGTTTAATTAGAGTTATTTTATGCAGCTAAATTATAGCCGATATTCTTAAATTCCCTATAAAATTTCAACTAAGTATCTATAAATCAATTGGTTTTCGATAATCCGCAAATTGGAGCAGATTAAAGGATGGAATGTGGTAGAAGCTTCGAGCAATAATATTTTTTCAGTCAGTTTTTTTTATCGATATTTATAATCTGTAATAATCAAGTCTAACACTTAAACTTATAAATATGTTTGAACTAAAGAAAAGTGGTGAGAAATTTCACTTTGTTTTGAAATCAGGTAATGGTCAAGTGATTCTTTCCAGCCAAATGTACGCTTCAAAATCTGGAGCTATGAATGGAATTCAATCTGTTCAGAATAATTGCGGCGATGATAACTGTTTTGAAAGAAAAACTGCTGCAAATGGTAAATTTCATTTCAACATCAAATCCACCAATGGACAAATTATTGGCAGTAGCCAAATGTACGCTGCCGAAGCTGGTATGAACAACGGTATCGAGTCTGTAAAGAAAAATGCTCCCGGAGCGGACGTTAAAGAGGTGGAATAACCTATTATTTATAGCTCAATAAAAAAAGCTCCGATTACCGGAGCTTTTTTTATTGATCGTAGTCACCTAATATTTCCAAAAACGCCTCGTGCATTTCCTTGGTATAATCTAAATGAGTGACCATTCGAAGTTTTCCTTGTCCCATATCGCTAATTTTTACATGCTGTTCGGCCAGGTCCTCAAGAAACCTGGATTCGTTAATATGATCCTCCAAATAGAAAATAACAATATTGGTTTCGGTGGCTTCCACGGCCTTTACATAGGACTGCGCTTTGAGCACCAAAGCTATTTCCAATGCTCGTTGATGGTCATCGGACAAGCGTTCAATATGATGATCCAGGGCATACAAACCCGCTGCGGCCATATAGCCAATCTGACGCATCCCGCCGCCCAGGACCTTTCTAACGCGCATTGCGTTTTCCATCACCTTCTTTTTGCCAATAAGTACTGTTCCTAACGGAGTTCCTAAGCCTTTACTCAAACACACCGTTATGGTATCAAAAACTCTTCCATAGCGCATGGGGTCCTCATTATTAGCCACCAAAGCATTCATGATACGAGCTCCATCCAAATGATATTTCAGGCCGTGCGCATCACACACCAGTTTTATTCGTTCGATTTCATCAAAGTCATAACACGCGCCACCTCCCTTATTTGTAGTGTTCTCTACACAGACCAAAGAGGTGAGCGGACTGTGATAAAAATCGGGAGGGTTGATCGCTCCTTCCACATCGTCAGCAGTTATGAGGCCTCGATCACCTCCTAATAATTTACAAGAGACTCCACTATTAAAAGACACTCCTCCTCCTTCGTAATTATATACATGCGAATATTCGTGGCAAATAAGTTGCTCTCCAGGTTGGGTATGTAGTTTTATGGCAGCCTGATTTGCCATACTGCCCGTTGGAAAAAACAGTGCTTCCTCCATTCCAAACAGTTCAGCCACTCGACGCTCTAATTCATTTACCGTCGGGTCTTCCTTGTATACGTCATCTCCCACTTCGGCTTGCATCATATATTGCAACATTTCCGGGGTAGGCTTGGTAACCGTATCGCTTCTTAAATCTATCATAAGTTCATTTGGGGCTTAAATTTGACGTCTCATACTTCCTTCTGAAGTCGTCAATATAGTATCTAGTTTAGCGTCCAGCATCACAACTTTGCGCTGGTTATTATGTTCGAAATTGAGATTGTCCTTTTCATTACTTAGGTCGAATAAATTGTAACTCACTGCAGCGGTATTTTCAGCTTCAGTAAAACTAAAACTTCTGAAACAAGGCTGTGGTTGTTTACGAAGTTCAGGAGTTCCCGTATAACTGGCCGATTTATATTGTTTCACCTTTTCGGAAGCCAGATCGGTTCGGTTTTGACTAAAGAAATCGAAAATATCGGTATCGGTGAGCGCGATACTATAAAACAATCCGCAGTTATCGATTTTCTTCACATGCACAGTGTCTTCCTCTTTCCAAACTACAAATACTTTGTAGTAAGTGCCTTTAGAGGTACACATCTTTCGTTCTTTACCAATTTGAAACATCTCGATCTTACCGGAACAATAACGCTTTACCGTAAAAAATTCGGTGATATTTCGCTCCACAAGCTTTTGCGTAAACTCTTTTGTCAGGTCGTCTACATAGGCCTCATCATTTTGTCCAAAACCAGCTACCGTGAGGAGCAGCGTGCAAATAATGATTACTTTTTTCATAATGTGAGATTATTTATAACGTCTATTTTTTGAAAGAACCGTGTCCGTTTATGAAACCATTTATTCATCATGAAAAACAGAACAGGGCCCACTACCAATAGGACTTCCATCGGGTATATTCTGAACCGGATGTACCTTAAATTTCTCCGGATACTTTCCAAAGGTATTTATTTCATTCAACAAAAATAGTTCGAAGTCATTAGTTCCACTAGAAATTTTTGCTGAAATGTTCCTTAATGAAGCACCTGCAATGGCTTTCACTTGCGGAATAGTTCGGTTACTCGCCACCAGATTGATAATGTGTTGCAACGTTACATATTGAATCGTACGTTGCAATTCTTGCTCATAGGTCGACCCCTTTGGTTTATTGAAGGTAGCAGTTACCAATTGATCCAACAGATCCTCTAAGCCCAAATTACCATTATCCATAGCCTTTTGCTGAATCAACCTATTGGCACGTTCCGGATGAAGCAATAGTTTTAAGGTCATGTCGCTAGCCGTTTCTGCGGCTCCCAAAGCATCAAAAGCCACTCCCATTTTGCTTTTAAAAGATTCTCGTGTGCGGCCATAACCATAGGCTCTCGGTGG
This sequence comes from Bacteroidota bacterium, assembly GCA_039028295.1. Lineage (GTDB taxonomy): Bacteria > Bacteroidota > Bacteroidia > Flavobacteriales > Flavobacteriaceae > Aureisphaera. The sequence continues at coordinate 4,978 of JBCCIJ010000047.1, read as the reverse complement.
AAATAGCTTCAACTGAGCCTCAGGAATCGCCAGCGTATTGGGATCTATGGTGCTAAGAATCGCATCCAGGGCTTGTTGTTGTTCTTTTCGAGGCAATACCCGATATAACTCACCTTCATCGCCTTTGCTGGCATAAGTATAATCTACTCCCCCAACAGATTTGACCGTTGCTTCGGTTTGGTAACGATGGTAGAAATATAAGGGTACAAACACGTCTTCTAAGACCGAATAGGGTTCAAAATCCCGAAAGTTGTCTTCAGAAAAATTAGTTATAGCCACTTCACGAAGTTGCAGCAGTTCCGTCAATTCTTGCGAAGCATTTATTCCGTTATCCCATAAATGGGCTTTACTATGGGCACCCGCCGTGGCTCGGGCATCTCTGTCGGTAATAAAATGCAACCCTCTATCGCTGGCATTTTTAATAATTCCGCTTAGATAGGTCTTTTCATCCATATTTGGGTTTAGGTCACTATAGCTATAGGCCACCGTCACCTTGTCCCACTCCCCTATCCCGGTAGCATAGGCATTACCGAAATCAACGACACCATTTTTCAACGTTAATGTAGGATGAGGATAATCCATAACACTCGCTCTTCCCGCAGCACTTGCGCTAAAATTGTGTGCAAAACCTATGGTATGTCCCACCTCATGTGCCGAAAGCTGTCTAATACGTGCCAGCGCCATTTCCATCATAACCTCATAATTATCCATCCGATCTTTAAAAGGCTGATTGACCAAAGCCTGTGCGATCATAAAATCCTGCCGAATGCGGAGGCTTCCCAAACTTACGTGCCCTTTAATAATTTCACCGGTTCTGGGGTCCACAACACTTCCCCCATAGCTCCATCCTCTTGTGGAACGGTGCACCCACTGTATGACGTTATAGCGCACATCCATAGGATCTGCATCTACGGGTAGCATTTTTACCTGAAAGGCATCTTTATAACCAATGGCCTCATAGGCTTGATTCCACCATCGTGCGCCATCCAACAATGCCGAACGCACGGGTTCAGGAGTTCCCGGGTCCAAATAATAGATAATGGGCTCTTTGGCCTCGCTTACTGACGCGCCGGGGTTTTTCTTTTCCAATCGGTGACGGACAATGAATCTTTTTTTAACCGATTCCCAGATGGGAGCACTATAATCCTGATAGCTCATAAAAATAGCACCACTTTTAGGCATAAAAACACGGGGTTTATAATTGTTGTCCGGTAATTCCACAAAACTGTGATGCTGTATGACCGATATGGAAGACGCATCGGGAGCCACACTCCACAAATTGCGTCCTGTGGGTTGTCCTGTAAAAGTTAATAATGCTTCAAATTCTGTATTCTTCGGAAATGATTTCGTCCTTTCCATCCAAACACTAGAACGCGTTTTATCATATTTGTAAGTGCCTTCCTTGCCCGATTTGAGTCGGCGGGCCACCCCGTGAGCGTCCAACATTAAAAAACCGGTGAGGTCAATGATGTAGGTCCCGTCTTTGGTTTCCTTAATATCGAAGCCAAACAGCACCGACCTGGCAAAGGCTTCGGTAATAGACTTGCGTTCCAATTCATTGTCGGTGATCGCCCGGTAATCCTGATTAGGCTGCAACAACAACAGTTTATTGCCGCTTTTTATAAATTTCACAATCGCCTGATCACCCAATTGTCCGCGGTCCAAGCCAATATCATTGGACCCTAAACCTGTGCGTAAGGAATGTACATAAAGGAACTCTTTGTCGATCTTGGCCTGAGGAACTTCCAGAAAGATATTTCCTTCTTTTTCAGAATAATGAAAATTGAAAAATCCGGTAAAGAGCTGAAGATCCTTCTTGCCTTCAAGAAACTGTGCAGAAATTGTCGTGGTAAGTAATAGGAGTACGACTAGGAGAGTATTTCTTATCATATCTAATAAAATTACAGCGGGGAGCCGTCTAATCTACTAAATTATCTTCAAAAAAATTTCAGCTTGAAAAGTTTAATTCTATTTTTACAACAGATTTATACAAACCAACAAAATTTGCCCTATTCCAAGGGACACCCTATATGATAACACAAGATCATTTAAAAGATCTCAGAAATCGCCTGGATGCGTTAAGGAGGTATCTTTGACATTGCCGGCAAAAACATAGAGATTACCAACGACGAAGAGAAAACCTTCGACCCCAATTTTTGGAACAACCCACAGGAAGCAGAGGCTTTTATGAAATTACTTCGGAATAAAAAGAAGTGGGTTGAAGATTACGAAAAAGGCGTCACCTTAGCGGACGATGCCGAGGTTATTTTCGAATTTTTTAAAGAAGGTGAGGGCGAGGCTGCCAATGTCGAAAAGCGCTATGCTTCTGCTTTGGAGGTCATTGAAGCCCTCGAGTTCAAAAATATGCTCAGCCAGGAAGGAGATGACCTTAGTGCTGTGCTGCAAATAACCGCGGGTGCAGGAGGTACCGAGAGCTGTGATTGGGCCGAAATGCTCATGCGCATGTACCTCATGTGGGCCGATAAAAACGGATTTAAAGTAAAAGAGCTCAACTTTAATGCTGGCGACGCGGCTGGTGTTAAAACAGTCACCCTGGAGATTGACGGCGAATATGCCTTTGGCTGGCTTAAAAGTGAGAATGGCGTCCATCGTTTGGTCCGTATCTCTCCCTTCGACAGCAATGCGAAACGTCATACTAGTTTTGTGAGCGTTTATGTGTATCCGTTAGCCGATGACAGTATAGAAATAGACATTAATCCCGCCGAAATTTCCTGGGATTTTGCGCGAAGCAGCGGCGCTGGAGGGCAGAATGTAAATAAGGTGGAAACCAAGGCCATCCTCACCCACCACCCGAGTGGTATTGTGATTCATAATTCTGAAACGCGCTCGCAGTTGGAAAATAGGGAAAAGGCCATGCAAATGCTCAAGTCTCAATTGTATGAGATCGAGTTGCGGAAACAACAGGCCCAACGTGCCGAAATTGAAGACAATAAACTGGCCATTGAATGGGGTTCACAAATTCGAAATTATGTCCTTCACCCCTATAAACTTATTAAAGACGTACGTACGGGGCATGAAACAGGAAATACCGATGCTGTCCTCAATGGAGATCTCAACGATTTTTTAAAGGCCTATTTGATGATGACTGGACAAGGAGAGAAAAGTGATGAGTTGTAGGCCATTATTACCCCCTCTTTTCGTTTCTTTTTTGTAGTTTTGGAATACTTCTCCCCAGTAAATGACAAGATTCATTTACCGTATGTATACACTATTATCCGGCCAATGTCTAAGCTGTTTAAAAGCCTATTATAAAGCCTATACGCCCAAGAACTATCTCTTTGAAGGTCAAGGAGGAGGGACATATAGTTCGGTTAGTGCCAGGCAGGTATGGCAGCGGAGTCCTAAAAAGGCAGGAATTACCAAAAAAATACGGTTACATAGTTTAAGGCACAGTTTTGCGACCCATTATTAGAGAATGGAACAGACATAAGATATATACAGGCCTTGTTAGGGCATCATAGCCCCAACACTACCATGATCTATACTCACGTGAGTAGTTATCAGTTAGGTAATCTAAAAAACCCATTAGATGAGCTTTACTAATCAAAAAATAGCTAGATTTACTAACGATGTATGTTTTGTTATCCGTTCAAAGAATGGTTATAAAGATGTATAATACATCGGTATAAACAAGTTAGGCAACATTTAAAGAACGATTGAGAAAACTGATAAACATATTAATATTCATTCCAATTGTTATGATTGGAATTCCCTTATTTATTCTGGCAATTCCATTTATGATTATTAGTCTTCCGATTGGGCATTTTCAGCGGAAAAAGTTTGAAAAAAAATATGTTGAATTTCTAAATGAAAATAACGGAAAGAATTTCTTCTGTTACAATAACAGAAAGAACTCAAAACAATATATTGAGGAAGATATTGTACCTAATCTGAATGACGAAATTGCAATCGTATATCTGAACGGAAAAAAAATTGAGTCGGAATATAATTCTGAATTTATTTCTGAAGCATTATATGGATTAAAACATTATAATAAGTTTCCCCATTTAATGAAAATTAGGAATGGAAAACTAATTGACATATCTATAAACAATCCATTTTACGCTGTGCTGAATATGAACAAATCGAAAACTGAATTACTGAATAAAATCAATGTGTTTTTCGAACTGAATAAAATAAAAAACGTTGCCTAACAACGTATATAATTTATGGCTTAGATGGTTAAGTGAATTTTATTTCCAACAAAAAACCTAACTTAGTCACTCGGAAATATCTGTCGAGCGGCTTGCCACGGCTTCTGATTCGCACGCAGCTTTGCAAGCTGCTGCCAACAACTCCCCTACGCTAGCCGCCAAAACGCCACAAATCATATACAATACCGTTGGCAATAATTCTAAGCAATGAAAAAAATCAAAATATTCTTTATCACTTCATTTGATGAAGATTCAAACTATAAGAAAGTTACAAATGTAGTAAATAATGCCATTTCGTATCTAAAAGAAATTGGCAAGAAGGAATTTAAAATTCAGTTATATACATTAGATAACATTTCGCATGTCAGCGTTGCAGTTGAAATTTTACAATTGGTCCAAGAGGCAGATATAATTATAAGTAATTTATCATCTTATAGTCCTAATTCGATGTATGAAATGGGGCTTTCTCACGCTCTAAGAAAACCAACAATCATTCTCCTTAATAATGAATTGCAACATAATTTTGACTTATTACACAACAGGTTTATAACTTATGGAACTGATGCTTTAAACAGCGTTCTTCTGGTTGAAAAAATAGCGGAAACTATTTACGATGCCATTAATAACCCTGAACTATGGATATTTAATGAGGGTAAAAAGGAAAACAAAGCAACTCAGAAAACTTTATTTGTTAGTTATAGTCACAAAGACAACTTATATTTAAATCGTCTCAAAGTACATATAAAACCTCTTGAGAGAAATGGTAGTATTCAACTATGGTCGGATACATTAATTCAAAGTGG
>JBCCIJ010000046.1:0-25961 GCA_039028295.1 Bacteroidota bacterium | reverse complement strand
ATTAGTTCAAAGTTTTCTGAACAAGGAAAAACACGCCCAGGATACCAAAGTCTATTTACATATTTTAAAAGAACAAGTTGACTGTATCATCATCAATAAAGGAAAATTAACATTGTGTAACTCCTACACTTATAAAACCCCCGAAGATTTTATTTATTACGTGCTCTTTTGTTTTGAACAGTTAAAATTGAATCCTGAAACAGTAGCAGCGATCCTTTGCGGGGATATTTCTGAAGAAAGCGATATTTTCACCATTTTATATACCTATGTGCGTGAAATTAAATTTTTGGAACACTCCCTTCCAAAATTGACAGAAGAACAAGCACAACAGCACTTTTTGCTAAAATCTACTCTTTAATGCGGATTATTTCTGGAACTCACAAAGGAAGACGAATTACTGCACCTAAAACCTTACCGGTGCGACCAACCACCGACAACGCAAAGGAGGCACTTTTCAATATTCTCAATAATAGGTTTCACTTTAATGAGTTAGCGGTACTCGATCTATTTGCCGGTACCGGAAATATTAGTTACGAGTTTGCCTCAAGAGGGACTCAGAAAATCACCTGCGTGGATGCCCATTGGGCCTGTGTGAAATTTATACATCAAACGGCCCATCAATTTTCTTTTCCAATTGAAACAATAAAAAAGGACGTTTTCAAATATTTGGAAATAGCAAAAGGCAAATTCGACCTCATTTTTGCCGATCCACCTTATGCTTTTGAGCTTGAGCAATTTGAGGAAATGGTGACCAAAATAGTAGCAAATAATTTGCTAAATTCGGAAGGAATATTTATCATTGAACATCCGAAACAAACAGACTTATCTATACTTTCTGGTTTTCAGGAGTCTAGAAAATATGGAGGTTCGGTATTCAGTTTTTTTAATAAATAAGATTCATGGCTCCCCACGCTACTCGATCGCTTACTCTCGATTTTGCAACCGTCGAAGTACTCGATTTTTACTTAGTTGTTACTATGAACGAAGGACTACTTTTCGATCGTTCACATTTAACCCAACTTTATAAGGTTTTCAACACTTACTTCCCGGACAGACCTTTCGGGTATATTTCAAACCGAATTAATGATTATACGGTTGACCCAACCAGCTATTTTGAAACAAAAGAAGGCCCATGGCTAGCAGCAATAGCCATTATGTGTTATTCAGAAGCCGCGTATAATAATGCTGTCTTCGAACGAAATTTTTACAAAAAACGACCGCATAAACCCTTTTATGACATGGAAGAATGTAAAAAGTGGCTGAAGGAAAAGGTGGAAAATCACAGCCTTGAAAAGCCTTCAATAATGGCATAGCTTACAAAAATCATTTTCTTGTGGAACTACCATTTTTAAAGTACGTTAAAAACATAATTTTGAAAATGATAATTCAATTGAATAAAAAAAAGTACATTTGATTTTATTCAAAATCTAAATCGTTTCATGGCCTTTCCCTCAGCCAGACTTACCCTAGATATAGACTTTGCTCAATTTGAGTTATACGAACATTATTTAGTAGCTACCATTCAGGAAGGAGTAATTTTCGATACCCCTCATTTAAAGAGGTTCCATGAAATTTTTGATCAACATTACAAGAATAGACCTTTTGGATATATCTCCAATCGTTTGAATGATTATACCATTAATCCCACTTGCTACATCGAAACCAAGAAATACGATTCGAAGATCGTTGGTGTAGCCACTTTGTGCTATAAGGAGGTTACTTTTAAAAATGCCACATTTGCTGAACGCTTCTTCGATTGGCCCCATCAGGCATTTTATACCAGGGATGAATGCGTGGATTGGATTCAGTCCCTATTAAAAAATGCAGGCCTATAAGCCGGATTCTGTCCCCAATTGGAATTGGAGCCTTATCATTTATCTTGACGTTCTGTTACCAAAACGCTCTATCTGCCTACCCTCTCAGATTGGGCGGGAACCCTCAAGCCCGAGTATACGTGGCATTGCACCGCATAGAGTTTACCTGGTTTCACTACAGCATTACCTGTACATACTTTCTGTTGCACTAGTCCTATCCGCATGAACCTAAGCCCAGGCGGATGACGGCTGTTAGCCGCTATGCTTCCCTATGGTGTCCGGACTTTCCTAACTCACCAAAGTGAGATCGATAAGGCGGCCTGCGGCGCAAAAGTAGCTTAAATGTTAATAACTACCTTAAAATAGGAATGACTATTTTTTAATAACTACACTTAGCTTTTTATATTTGTTTGAAAGCTATGGAACACTTCATTGTATCTGCCAGAAAGTATAGACCAACCCAGTTTAAAGACGTGGTTGGACAGCAGGCTATTACTAATACCCTGATGAATGCCATAGATAACAATCACCTGGCTCAGGCCTTACTTTTTACAGGACCTCGCGGTGTTGGGAAAACTACCTGTGCTCGCATTTTAGCAAAGAAGATCAATGATGACGGCACCCATCACGAGGATGAAGATTTTGCCTTCAATATTTTCGAATTGGACGCGGCTTCTAACAATTCAGTGGACGATATTCGAAACTTGATCGATCAGGTTCGCATTCCACCACAGGTTGGGAATTATAAAGTATATATTATTGATGAAGTACATATGCTTTCATCGGCTGCCTTTAATGCGTTCTTGAAGACTCTGGAAGAACCTCCGAAGCACGCTATCTTCATTTTGGCAACTACCGAAAAACATAAGATCATCCCTACCATTCTTTCTCGCTGCCAAATATTCGATTTTAGACGAATTACGGTAACCGATATAAAGGGTCAATTGGCTGAAGTGGCCAAAGCTGAACAAATCGAAGCCGAGGATGATGCTTTGCATATTATTGCGCAAAAAGCGGATGGAGCCATGCGAGATGCTCTTTCTATTTTTGATAGAGTGGTTAGTTTTTCTGGTAAAAACCTAACACGTAAGGCGGTAACTGAAAATCTAAACGTTCTCGATTATACATATTACTTCGGAATTACAAGCCTACTGTTAAACAATCAAATTCCGGAAGCTTTAATTCAATACGACGAAATTCTGTCGAAGGGATTTGACGGACACCATTTTATTTCAGGCCTTGCTTCACATTTCAGAGATTTATTGGTGTGTAAAAATGAAGCAACCATTGGATTATTAGAAGTGGGTGAACAGGTAAAACAAATGTATTTGGAGCAGTCGAAAGAAGCCCCGAACTCGTTTTTAGTAACGGCCATTGATCTAGCCAATAGCTGCGACCTGAAATACAAAAATAGCCGAAACCAAAGGCTATTAGTAGAGTTATGTTTACTTCAGCTTGCCTCCATTACTTTTGAGGGAGAAAAAAAAAAAACTAGCACCACCCCAAATGCTGCCTTCAAACCCTTCGTAATTCCTCCCTCTTATTTTAAGAAAGTTTCACTTCCGAAGAAATCATCAGAAATCCTAAAGGAAACAGAGCCCACTGCCACTCCTATAGCCACAGACGGCGGTCATTTACAACTAAAAGAGAAGGAAGATGATGTTGCAGTGGCTGAGCCCATGGAGTCTGAAAGTAAAGAAATTTTAAACAGTGCTCCTGTGGTTAATTTGGAAGAAAAAGTAATTGAGCGTCCGCAAATACTTGCCGAAAGGAATGCAAAAAAAGTTTCAGCATTGTCGCTTAAAAGCATTCAGAAAAAGCAGGAGCTTAAAAAAGAACTGGTAGCAAGACAACCGGATGAAAAAAATCTACCCGTTGAGGACTTCAGTGAAGAGGAAATGCAAGGAGCCTGGCAAGCGTATACTAGGAAAATAGAGAAAGAAGGAAAGTTCAACCTCCTCTCACACCTCACTATGGGAGTACCCAAGTTGGAAGGAACCCTCATTCATTTGGTATTTCCTAACGCTACGATTAAAGTAGAAGTGGAACGAGCCAAATATGATTTGCTAACTCACTTGCGATCCACCCTAAAGAACTATAATATAGATCTTTCCATCGAAGTGAATGAAGCTGAAATTAAAAGGTATGCTTATACAGCCAGAGAGCGATTTGAAAAACTTAAAGAGAAAAATCCTCTCATTGATACCTTGCGTCAAGAGTTTGATCTGGATGTCTAAAAAAGTCGGAACCTAATGAAGACCGAAAACACAGACAATATTAAAATGCTAGGATTAAAACTTCCCACGGACCCGCGTTGGGTAAATATTGTTGAAAAAAATGTAGAAGAAATTCTTACGGATCATGCGTATTGTGAGCAAAAGGCTGCATCTACCGCCATCTCTCTTATCGTCTCATTTCCGGAATATACCGAATTAGTCAAGGAAATGGTCGCCCTGGCTCAGGAGGAGATGAGTCACTTCAAAATGGTACATGATAAGATTATTGAAAGAGGTTGGGTTATGGGACGTGATCGAAAAGATGACTATGTAATTGCCATTTTACAATTTTTTCCAAAAGGCGGAAGTCGTACAGACCAGTTGGTACATAGGCTATTGTGCGCCGCCCTCATTGAAGCTCGTAGCTGTGAGCGATTTCGCCTGCTGAGCGAACAACTCGAAGATAAAAAATTGGCTAGATTTTATAGAAAATTAATGATCAGTGAAGCCGGACATTACACCATGTTTCTGGGGTTCGCCAGATCCTATGGGGACAGAAAAGAAGTAGACAAAAAGTGGCAGGCACTTTTAACTTATGAAGCGGAAGTCATGGAGGGATTGAGTATAGGCGGCAGCATTCACGGATAGTAGCAAATCAACTTTTGGATCTTGCTAAAACTTTGTTTGGATCGAAAGCAACCGAACGAATTTTTCAGAATCTTCTATTCAAATTCAGTTTTATGAAAGAGAGATTACTAGTGGATATGGATGGCGTACTTGTCGATATATATCAACAGGCCATTAATTTTGAACAAGCCGAAAGCGGCCGACTTATAAGTTTAAAGGAAGTGGAAGGAGCAGATGAAATTGTAGCCTTTCCTAATGCCGCCAGACATGTAAGACAACGTGATTTTTTTCGTACAGCACCGTTAATCCCCGATGCTTTTGAGGTCATGAAAGAACTGAATAATAGTTATGAAATATTCATTGTTTCTGCAGCTATGGAATTCCCAAATAGCCTCGGAGAGAAATATTATTGGTTGGAAGAGCATTTTCCTTTCATTCCCTGGCAACGGATTGTACTCTGCGGTTCAAAAACCGTAGTTCAAGGTGACATTTTAATAGATGATCATTTTAAAAACTTGGATCCCTTTGAAAACAGAACCCTGTTATTTACTCAACCCCATAATATCAATCGCGGTGACAATGGGCACGAAAGAGTAAACGACTGGAAGGAAGTTGCACGTCTGCTCTTATAATCTTTCATAAGAATACGAAAGAAGGTCTACACAAAATTACGGTCTATGGCGATGGAGTGGTATTAAAGTATAACTTCTATTTCCTTAGCTTGGTCTTCCTTGTAAAGGCTTTTTATAATACCATCGGAAAGTCCAATTTTTGGTACGTAAATACTTTTGGCTTTGCTCCACTTCATAGCCGACAAATATATTTTGGTGGCAGGTACGATAACATCTGCCCGATCGGGGTTCATTTTTAATTCGAAAATACGTTCGTGGTAGGTGTAAGATTTTAGTTTTTCAAAATAATTAGTTAGATAAAAATAGCTCAAAGGTTTGCCTAATTTACTGCCGCTGCTCTTATAAATACTATTAATATTACCTCCAGAGCCTATGAGGCTGATCTTTTCATACGACTGAGTATTTTTCTTAATCCATTTTTTTACATCATCCCATTTGGACTCTCTAACCATATCGTTTAAAATACGAACCGTACCCAATTTAAAAGACTTTGAAGCCACTATTTTTCGGTTCGCGAAGACCGTAAATTCGGTACTTCCTCCTCCAACATCAACATATAAAAAGGTCTTTTCAGTTTCGATCAAATCTTGCAGATCGGTCGAAGCGATTATCGCAGCTTCGTCGCTACCATCGATAATTTCAATTTCAATATTGGTTTCCTTTTTAATCTTTTTAACAATTGCCTTACCGTTTGACGCCTCCCGCATGGCTGAAGTAGCACAGGCTCTATATTTATTGACCCCATGAGTTTTCATTAAAAGCTGATAAGCGTTCATGGCATCCAGCATCCGATGGTAATTTTCCTCAGATATCTTGTCTTCCAAAAATACGTCCGCACCAAGTCGGATAGGCACCCTAACCAAACTGGTCTTTTTAAATTGAGCAGGGCTATTGTCTTTTTGAATCACGGTGGCGATTAATAGTCTAATGGCATTCGACCCAATATCTATGGCCGCATATTTTTCAATTTTCAGCAAAATTACTTCAGTTTTTCTTGGTAATATTCGTACAGTTTGAATTGCGACCGCACTTTAGTATTGTTATCCTCCCGGTAAGCATTATCCTGTTTTTCAGAAATAATACGAGCCTTTACATTGTCCTTCCAGCAAATTTCAAAGGTATCCAGCAGTTCTTGCTTTATTTCAGTATCATAAATTGGACAGGCAATTTCGACCCGGTTATCCATGTTTCTACCCATCCAATCTGCGGAAGAAATAAAATATTTTGGATCACCCCCATTTCCAAATATATACAATCGAGGATGTTCTAAAAACTTGTCTACGATACTAATAACTTCAATATTTTCGCTCATTCCGGGAACACCAGGTATGAGACAGCAGATCCCTCTCACAATGAGCTGAAGTTTTATACCCGCTCTACTGGCATCATATAATTTATTGATCAACGGAAAATCGGATAGACTGTTTAATTTCAGCTTAATACTACTCGGAAGGCCATTTTGATGATTCTCAATTTCAGTTTCGATCAATTGATAAAGGGCATTCCTGGTGTAGTGTGGTGAGACTATTAAATGATTGTATTTCTTGATGCGATAATTTACTTCAAAGAAATCGAATACTTTATTGATCTCCTTGCCTATCTTATTATTTCCGGTAAACAGGGTATAATCTGTGTAAATACGAGCCGTAGATTCATTAAAGTTTCCGGTACTTATAAAAGAATAGCGTTTTATTTTGGTCCCCTCCAATCTTTCTACAACACACGCCTTACAGTGTACTTTCAATCCCGTGACACCAAAAATGAGCTTTACCCCTTCTTTTTGCATGTCTTCAGCATATCTAATATTAGCAGCTTCGTCAAAACGTGCCTGAAGCTCAATTTGAACAATGACTTCCTTTCCGTTTTTAGCTGCATTTATTAAAGAACTTGCAATGTGGGATATTTCGGCAAGACGGTAAATGGTAATTTTAATAGATTGCACCTTGGTGTCTAGAGCTGCCTCTCGCAAAAACTTAACCACATAAGAGAAAGTTTGATAGGGTGCAAAAAGTAAATAATCCTTTTTAGCCACCTTATCCATAATGCTTCCTTTCAAGCTTAAACCAGGGATTGGCAAGGGTTTTATGGATTTGTATAACAGATCTTTACGTCCCAAACTGGGAAACTTCATATAGTCCCGCCGGTTATGGTAACGCCCTCCCGGAATTAGGCTATCCGTGGTGTCGATCCCCATTTTATCCAATAAGAACTGAAGGGTTTCGGCATCAATGTTCTTATCGTATACAAATCGAACCGGGTCACCAGAACTTCGCTCCGCAACACTCTTTGATATTTTCTCGAGAAAACTTCTACTCAGGTCACTATCGATATCCAATTCGGCATCTCGGGTTATTTTGATCATGTGAGATGTGATACTCTTGTAGTTGAATATCCCAAAGATATTTTGCATGGAGTGTCGAATAAGGTCATCCAGTATGATGATATACTGTTTTCCATCCTCTTCCGGAAGTACCACAAAGCGCTCAATGATCCTGGGAATTTCCACAAGTGCATAGTTAATTTTTTCTTCGGAAGCATCCGTTGGGCTCTCTGTTACCATTTTAACCGCCAAATAGGCCGCACTGTCCTTCAATTCCGGGAATTCATCAATTTCAGAAATCATAATGGTCATTAAGGCTGGGCTTACCTTTTGAAGGAAATATTCTGAAATGAATTCACTTTGGGTTTCAGAAATTTCAGTTTCATCAATAATAAAAATGTTTTCTTTTTCCAGTTCGAATTCAATATCCTTTAAGATCTTCAAACTGTGCGCTTGCTGCCGAATAACGATATAGGTAATTTCCTCCAAAAGCTCGGCGGCCGAAATACCTCCTAGCTCACTTCTACCCCCCTTACCGGCTTCAACAATGCGTTTGATCGTCGCATAGCGAACCTTAAAGAATTCGTCTAGATTATTTGAAAAAATCCCCAAAAACCGCAGTCTTTCAATCAAGGGAACCGTGTTATCCTCGGCCTCTTGTAAGACACGAGCGTTGAATTGTAACCAGCTTAACTCTCTGTTGAGGTAGACGTTCTGGGTATTTTCTGAAACCGTTTTTTTATTCATCTATTGTTTTAAATCTCTAGGAAATAGGGTGCGTATTGTTTTTCCAGTGGTAATATCATTCCAATGCTCCTCTTCAAACTCCAGATGTACAAAACCACAGGTAGGAACATTGTCAATATAAGTGTTTCCCAACATATTTGCAATGGAAGTAAATGCATGATTATGTCCTACGACCATCACTCTGTCGACAGTTTTCGGTAAATTTTTAATTATCCCCATGACCTGTTGACCACTAAAGTCGTACAGCCCATGATTGGTCTCAAAATCCGAATCATCAATAGCAAACGAGTTCTTAAAATAGATGGCCGTACTTAACGCTCTCGTGGCATCACTAGTAACTATTTTCTGCGGGGCCTGTATTTCATCTTTAAGGTAATTTGAAACCAAAGCACCATCTCTTTTTCCTCGACCCTTTAGCGGTCGCTTGTGGTCGATTACATCGTGTTTCCAAGATGATTTTGCATGTCGAACCAAATAAAGTGTTTTCATATTTTTATTGTGGAAGCAAAGGTTTTAAGCTTCATCTTCCGATTAAGTTAGTTAGTTAATCATTTTTTACGCACCTCTTAGAAGTGTTCGTATTTTCTTCGGAATCAAATAAACCCTTTCATGCCTTTAGAAGAGCGCATTGATTACCCATTGCTTTCATTTATGGTGCCAACCGTTCTATGGTCCAGTCCAACCCGTCCAGCCGATACCTAATTCTATCGTGAAGACGATTGGGCCTTCCTTGCCAAAACTCAAATTCAACAGGCTTTACTACAAATCCTCCCCAGTTTGAGGGTTTTGGCACTTCTTTATCCTCAAACTGTGCCTCCAAATCTTTTAATTCATCTTCAAGAACCTGTCTATTGGGAACCACTGAACTTTGATCCGAAACCATCGCACCTAACTGACTACCCTTAGGTCGAGAGGCAAAATAGTTTTGAGAATCGGTTTCGCTTGTTTTTTCTGCCATTCCTTTAATCAAAATTTGCCGTTCCATATTGGGCCAAAAAAAAGATAATGACACCTGATTATAATTTGCTATCGCCCGCCCTTTATCGCTCGAATAATTGGTGTAAAAATAAAACCCATAGGCATCGTATTTTTTTAAAAGTACAACCCTGCCCTTAGGAAAACCATCCTGGCCCAAGGTTGTTAAAGTCATGGCATTTACCTCATCTACACCACCAATGTCCTTTACTTCATAAAACCAGGTCTGGAATTGCTGCATGGGATTAGCATCCACAGCATCTTTAGTTAAAGCACCTTTCTCATAGTTCTTACGATAGTCATGTAAGTTATCATGCATATAATACGATGTTCCTTGTTGGGATTGATCATTGACGAATGCAATCATCAAAACAAGCATTAGTATATAGTGCAAGTTACGAGTTTTGCTTAATTTTTAGAAAAACCAGATGGGTTAAGTTTTGGTTAAATTCCTCTATCTAACATTACCGTTTAATAATTTTAAGTGTCTGCACAGCTTCTTCCGAAGTAAAATGAAGAAAATACAAACCGCTGGCAAAATACCGGAACGGTATATCATGAGTTAGCGCTGTGATAGTTTCTATATACAATAGTGCACCACTGAGGTGGTACAGAAACAACAACAGAAGTCTTTAAGGAAACAAAGAGAGCAGCATCTACAATTGCAAATGAAAGGTTTTGTTTATTTTTTGAAAAGTCCTCTACGAAATTTACGCCATGGTTCGACAATCTCTGCGCATGAGTCTTTTCACCTCCGACATTCTAAAGAATATCATCAACATCTATAATGTTTAAAGCATCCCAAAAATTGGTTTCGATCTTTGGCCTTAGAATTCAAATACCTTTCCATCTTCCGCCAATTCCACCGCTTCGAAAATCTCGTTGGCCTCATCTTGAAACGCTTCCAGCTTTGTATATCGACCTGAATAATGCCCAAGGATCAGTTTCCCAACATTTGCCTCTTTGGCAATTCTAGCTGCCTCTTTTGCGGTACTGTGTCGTGTTTTTACCGCAAGATCCTGATGTTCATCCAGAAAGGTAGCCTCATGGTATAAGGCAGTAACATTTCTAATTTGAGAGGTAATTTGCCGAAAGTAGGCAGTATCACTGCAATAGGCGTAAGATTTTGAAGGCTCGGGCGGTAAAGTAATTTGATCATTGGGAATTACTTTGCCTTCCTTGGTAATACCGTCCTCCCCTTGTTTAATTTTACGGAAATAGCTCATTTCAACGTTCAGTTCTTTCGCCTTTTCCACATCTAATATTCGTTCTCCAGGCTTTTCTTTGAACAGAAATCCATTGGTATAGACTCTATGGTCGAGGGGTATTGTTGTTATCGATACTTTATCGTCCTCGTATAGCAATTGCGGTTCTTTTCTGTCCAACTCGTGAAATAGTAGCGGGTAATTGGTCCAACTGTTGCCCAATTTCAGTTGTAGGGTTATGGCATCCTTTATACCTTTTGGGCCGTAAATATGCAATTCGGCCTCTCTACCCAATAGTCGAAAGGTAGAAATGAGCCCCACTAGCCCAAAGAAATGATCTCCATGAAGATGCGATATGAAAATATGCCTGATGCGGGCAAACTTTATTTTAAACTTCCTAAGCTGTACTTGAGTTCCCTCTCCGCAGTCTACCAAAAACAGATGACCTTTTATATCCAATACCTGAGACGTAGGATGCGCATCCCATCTCGGGGTAGCAGAGTGGCAGCCTAAAATGGTTAATTTCATAGTTTTTTTAATATGGTATGGCCGTAGGCTCTAGCGCCTATACTTTTGAAAATTTCAAAGCTGGGTTATATAGTTTATCCCCTTTGTTCAGTTTCGGTTAAAACCCAAGATCCCGCTCAATTTCTTCCATTTCAACGATATCGAAAGCTTCTTGCAAGCTAGGAACAACGGTCATTTCGAGGGGAATATCATCTATATCGACAGCATTGTTTACAATAACAAAGGAGTGCTTGGTAGAACGGTGGTAGTTTGATAATTTCAAAAATTCCAGTAATTGAGACAGCTCCAAGGCATGGTATTTCTCTAGATCAACAATGAGATTGCGATCCTCAAATTTTCTTGGCACAATGCTTTCCAAATAGCGCGCAAAATCGGAAGCATTATCACGCTCATCAATAAGTACGGTATATTTATCGGTGCTATTAGTCTTCATTATGAGTGATTTTTGAAGCCAGCAAATACAAAACTGCCATTCGTATGGCAACTCCATTCTGCACTTGATCCAGAATGATTGCCTGTCCGCTGTCTGCCACTTGAGTTGTTATTTCCACACCTCTATTAATAGGGCCTGGGTGCATGACCACAATTTCTTTATTCAAGGAATTGAGTATTTCCATGTTGAGTCCAAATTGCTGTGTATATTCTCTGGTAGTTGGAAAATAACTTATGTCCATTCGTTCGTTTTGCACTCTCAACATATTGGCAACATCACACCAATTCAATGCTTCTACAAAATTGGTTTCAACCTCAACTCCTAACTTATCTATATATTTTGGAATAAGAGTCTTAGGGCCACACACCTTAACTGTTGCTCCAAGCTTTTTTAAAGCAAAAATATTACTGAGTGCTACCCTGGAATGTAATATGTCGCCAACAATCAAGACCTTTTTTCCAGCCACATCTCCCAACCGTTCCCGAATGGAGTATGCGTCTAATAGGGCTTGAGTTGGATGTTCGTGTGCCCCGTCTCCGGCATTTACGATGCTAGCGTCAATATGTTTGGAAAGAAAGACCCCTGCCCCTGGGTTTGGATGGCGCATGACCACCATATCTACTTTCATGGATAAAATATTATTTACAGTATCTATTAGGGTTTCACCTTTTTTTACCGAAGAAGATGACGCAGAAAAGTTAATGACATCTGCAGACAATCTTTTTTCGGCCAGTTCAAAAGAAAGGCGGGTGCGGGTACTGTTTTCGAAAAAAAGGTTGGCAATGGTGATATCACGTAGCGAGGGTACTTTTTTAATGGGTCGATTGATCACCTCCTTAAAATGATCTGCGGTCTCGAAAATGAGCTGAATGTCCTCTTCGGTAATGTATTTGATGCCTAGTAAGTGGTTTACACTTAGTTCCTTCATACTATTTTAGTTGTGCCTTTGAAAGCCTAAGTTCTCTTCTCTATGGCTCTCAAAGTCATCGATTATTTGTTTATTAGATACACAGCGTCTTCTCCATCGTTTTCCATCCAGCACACCTTTACTTTCTCTTCGTTGATAGCATCTACCTGTCGCCCGCGATAATCGGGCTGAATGGGTAGGTGCCTACTAAATCGTCTATCGATCAGGGTGAGCAATTCAATTTCTAAGGGACGTCCAAAGGATTGAATTGCGGTTAACGCAGAGCGAATGCTTCTTCCCGTATATAATACATCGTCTATAAAAACTACCTTTTTGTTCTCTACTATAAAATCTATTTTAGTAGTATTAGCCTCAAGGGGTTTTCCACTACGTCTGAAATCGTCTCGGTAAAAAGTAATATCTAAGTGTCCGTATTGAATGTTTTTGATTTTATATTCGGTTTCGAGCAATTGTTTAAGGCGCTCTGCCAAATAAATACCCCTCGGCTGAATGCCAATGAGTACGGTATTTTCAAAAGTATCGTGATTTTCAATCAATTGACAAGCCAAACGGTGAAGCGCGATCTGAATCTCGGTAGCGTTGAGTAACACTTTTTGGCTCATAGAAGTTTCTGAATTATAATTCAGGGTGTAAATTTAATGGTTTTTGTTGAATTACGACCGTATTTGCGCTTGAAAGTAAAATGCGTTAGGGATTGAACGGCCTGTTTGAGCTCTCCCGATAGCTATCGGGAAGCGAGTAGTGAAAGCCCGACCCCGCCGAAGTGCTTCTGAGGGCGGGGTAACGCCCACAAAAAAAGCCTCTTCAATTTAAGAAGAGGCCTTATTTGAATGAAATATTTTTTATTCCTTAATAATCAGTTTATTATAAACGGTATCGTCTCCTTCAAAAGAAAAGCGAAGTACATACATTCCTTGTGCTAAGGAACGAACATCAATACTATTGGCTGAAATATCACTAAATTCTTTTACTAAAACACCATCAACCCCGTAGACTGAAACGGACACTAAGTTGGCATTTTCAGGTCTGGCTATAGTTATGTTTCCCTGGGACGGATTGGGATATACCTTTATTAGATCGGCGTCTTTTCGACTATCGTTCGTCGCCAATACGGGACAGTTAGACATGAGGTCCTGTATCGCATTATTAACGTTCAACCTTCCTCCGGTGGTCGTAATTCCTTCCAGAGAAGTATTGGGATCTACTCCGTTCAAAATATAATCCCGTACCATTATAGCTGCTGTAGCCGGATCGCTTAGGGCAAGATCTGCCAAGCCTTGACACGGTGCCGAATAAAGCAAAGCGATAGTACCTGTAACATGAGGTGTTGCTCCCGAAGTGCCTCCAAAACCACCATAACTATTACCAAGAGCGGTTGTATAAGCACCAGCACCTGGCGCTCCCAGATCAATGGTCTCTAATCCATAACCCGCTTGAGTTACCTTATTGTCTGTAATGTCGGTATTGGTTACCGTGATGAGATACTCACTAGGGCAAGCGGTTGGAAGATCTCCAACGACATCTACATCAAAATTACCATTAATGGTCGCGCCACAGCTTAGAATGCCATTCTCTCCAAGCGTATCGTATAGCGCACACCACAAAGGAGCATCATTGGGGTCGCCAAAATCTACTCCCCAAGAAGCATTGGTGGAGACCACAAAAGCGCCTTCCGTTCCTCCACTAGAGTTGTAGAGCATTCTGGCTTCCAGGGCATAGCTATAAGCTTCGATCACTTTGGCCTCATTGGTATTGAAGTTATTTTTTATGACCATCACCTTAACGTCCCAATTGACGCCGGCAACACCAACTCCATTGTTTCCTTGAGCTCCAACAATGCCTGAGACAGGAGTTCCATGACTCCCACCAGAAATATTGTCATTATTTGTTACAATGCTCCAACCTTGGTAATCATCTATATAGTTGTTGTTATCATCATCGATGCCATTATCCGGAATTTCAGCTTCGTTGGTCCATAGATTATCATCGAAATCTTCATGATTTAAATCGATACCGTCGTCCAATACGGCGGCGACAATTACGTCTCCGTTCAGCGTGGTTCCTCCTGTTGCGACATCCCAGGCGTCATCGGCATCTATATCTTTATCGTTGGCTTGAAAATATTGCCATTGATTTCCAAACTGTGGGTCGTCTGGTGTGTTGGCACGCAACTTAACTCTATGGTTTTTTTGAGCTACCAGCACATTCGGGTTTTGGTACAGTTCAGTAATTACCTGGTTTTCGCTCATGGAAGACACTTGCAGCTGTAGCCTCCAGATATTCATTGGACGAGACACTAATTTGGCGTTTTCAATGACAAAGGTCGATGTCTCCTGTGCAAGCATAGACGCATTGACATTGGAATTAAGTTGAACTAGCACTTCGTTGGGAAGGTAGTTGAGCTCTTGTGCATTACTATTGAATGCAATCCATACTATTAAAAGGGGCAATATCTTTTTCATTTCTTAACTAATTTCTTGATTGAACATTTTTATTGGACTGTGCTTCTTTGACCAGATCTGAGGTCTTCAATTGTTTGATAAGTTCTGTCTCAATAATTTTATTGGTATTATAAGTGAATAGATAAATGTGCATGGGCCGGCTCACTACTTTCTCCTTGCGGAGCTCGTAAGCACTGTAGTTTTGTTCTAAAATAGCCACAGAGGTATCATTATATACCTGTATCAAAATGGTCTTATCCTCTTCTAATGGTGTTGAACTTTTGCTTTTACAGGAAAAACCAGTACCCCAGAGGATCGTGGTTACGAAAACTAAGATGATCATTTTTCTCATATACATTATGAAAGTAATCAGAAATATTCCGAAAAAGGTAAAACATTAGGAAAAAGTGAGACATAAAAAAAGAGCCCTTTCGTGGGAAAGGACTCTTATATCTTAAAATATTCAGGATTTTTATTTCCCGTCCATTTTGTCTTTAAGCGCTTGAAGTGCTGAGTTTGCATCCCCTAGTGTTGGTTTTGCTTCGTCTGCTTGCTGCTTCGCTTTTCTAGCCGCTTGCTTAACGATCTTAGCTTCTTCTTCCTTATGAATGGCCATATGAGATGCTACCACTTTCTTGAATTCTTTGTTGAATTCAATGATTTGGAATTCTGCTTCTTCACCTTTTTTAAGTTCAGAACCATCTTCCTTCTCCAAGTGACGTTTTGGTACAAATGCAGTGATATCTTCGTTGAAGTTAATCACAGCTCCTTTGTCTACCATTTCGTCAATGCTAGCGGTATGCTTACTTCCTAAGGCAAATTCTTCAGAATACTTATCCCAAGGATTTTCCGTAGTTTGTTTATGACCTAAGCTTAATTTACGTCCTTCAACATCTAATTCAAGAACAATGACCTCTAGCGTGTCGCTAATGTTCGTGAATTCGCTTGGGTGCTTCACTTTCTTAGTCCAAGAAAGGTCGCTGATGTAAATTAAACCATCTATTCCTTCTTCCAGTTCAACAAACACACCGAAGTTTGTGAAGTTTCTCACAATTCCAGAATGTTTAGAACCTACAGGGTACTTGGTAGTAATATCGGTCCATGGGTCTGGCGTCAATTGCTTGATACCTAAACTCATTTTACGTTCTTCTCTATCCAATGTAAGGATTTGAGCGTTCACTTTATCTCCAACATTAACGAAGTCTTGAGCGCTACGTAAGTGCGTAGACCATGACATTTCACTTACGTGAATAAGTCCTTCTACACCTTCTGCAACTTCAATAAACGCACCGTAGTCTGCAATAACAACTACTTTTCCTTCAACCTGATCTCCAACTTTCAACTCTTCACCAAGGGCATCCCATGGGTGAGCGTTCAATTGCTTAAGACCTAATTGAATTCTTGTTTTATCTTCGTCAAAATCGAGAATTACAACGTTCAATTTTTGATCTAGCTCTACAATCTCGTTCGGGTGGTTGATACGAGACCAGGAAAGGTCTGTAATGTGTACCAATCCATCAACACCTCCAAGATCCACAAATACACCGTATGAAGTAATGTTTTTAACAACACCTTCAAGTACCTGACCTTTTTCAAGCTGACCAATAATTTCTTTTTTCTGTTCTTCGATATCCGCTTCGATAAGCGCTTTGTGAGAAACTACAACGTTTTTGAATTCGTGGTTGATTTTCACCACTTTGAATTCCATTGTTTTTCCAACATACACATCGTAGTCACGGATAGGCTTCACATCAATTTGTGAACCTGGCAAGAAAGCTTCAATTCCGAATACGTCCACAATCATACCTCCTTTGGTACGACACTTAACAAATCCATTAACAACTGTTCCTTCGTCGTGCGCCGCGTTCACTCGATCCCATGCTTTGATGGTTCTTGCTTTACGGTGAGATAAGATTAATTGACCTGTAGCGTCTTCACGTACATCAATCAATACCTCTACCTTGTCTCCTACTTTAAGGTCTGGGTTGTAACGAAATTCATTCAACGAAATAACTCCCTCACTCTTTGCATTAATGTCGATAATTACGTCACGGTCCGTGATGTAAATAACTTCACCTTCCACAACTTCATCATCTAAAGTATCAACAAAGTTTTCAGCTACTAACTTCTCGAATTCTTGTAACTGAACCCCATCCACAGGGTCAATACCCTCTTCGTAGTTATGCCAGTTAAAATCTGCAAGAAATTTTTCGGGATTTGCTTCTTTTGCGGAAACCGCTTCTTTGGGTTGCTCAACAACAGCTTGTTCGGTTGTTGTAGCTTCAGCAGTTGCTTCTACCACTGCTTCTTCTTTTTTATTTTCTTCAGCCATTTTTATACTGAGTTGCTTTTGTTGGCATCAATTTTTTAAGAATGCGCTTATACAAAAGCCTGTTTTTGTATTCTGTGTTCTCTCTGAAAAGTTACGCGACCATCCCACAGAAGGGTTCTAGTTAATTAATTATATCCTTTCGCTTTCAGATTATGTCGCCAAAAGGGGTGCAAAAATAGTGTTTCTATTTTGAATTTCAAAACCTTTAGCAGTTTAAGAGTGTAACACGTCTCATGCGCGTTATTAACTAGGAGTTCCATACGTCACATAAGATGCTGTAAATTACTTTTTTTTAACACTGAAATAAACTCCTCCTTTATAACTACATTACCTATATATATAGTACTACTCCACCTTCTCATGCCCTTATTTGTTAAACAATAGTTAAAATAGTACTATGTAATGCCAAGTACTGTAACATTTTATTTTATCCGTCGTCTATCTAGTATAATTAAAACAACAAACTTTAAAAAATATATCATGAGAACATTAGACAGAAACACATTAACAGAGAAACCTAAAAATTCAACAGGATTTGCCTGGAACTCAAAAAGACGCTTTAGATAGTAGTCCGCATTCATCAACAATCAATCAACAAACGAACAATACCATGAGAACATTAGACAGAAACACCTTGACAGAGAAGCCAAAGAATTCAGCTGGATTTGCCTGGAACTCAAAAAGACGCTTTAGATAAGTAGTCCACATTCATCAATCAATCAATCAACAAACGAACGAAACCATGAGAACCTTGACCGAGAAGCCTAAAAATTCATTAGGATTTACCTGGAACTCCAAAAGACGTTATAGATAACGCTCTTTAGACCTAATCAATAAAAAACTCAAAACCATGAATTTAGCACAGAACATTCATAAAGTGATGAAGCGGGCGGCAGAGCGTAGAGATCTTTTTCTTTTGAAGACGAATGACGCTGGCTACCATACTCCACTTTGGACAGAAGAAAATCAACCTCACTTTTTATAGACACATCTCCCTCCAATTAAAAATTGGCTATGAGAGCAGCCGCCCCTTGACCCGGGCGGTTTTTTTATGCCAAATTCAGTCTTTAGACGCGTCCCGCAATGCGATCCTTGGCCAATTGTAATAACGTATGAAACTGATCTTCCAGATTGGTTTCACTGTTATCAATTACAATGGCGTCTTTGGCTTGACGCAAAGGTGAGTCTTCTCGTGTTGAATCTATATGATCCCGCTCGGTAACATTTTCCAGCACTTCTTCATAACTAATATGGTCTCCGCGTCGTAATAGTTCATCATAACGGCGCTGTGCGCGAATTTCCGGAGAAGCGGTCATGAATACTTTTAAGTCGGCCGCTGGGAATACCACCGTCCCTATATCGCGTCCATCCATGACAATACCTTGCCCCTCGCCCATTTCGCGTTGTTGTTCCACCAATTTTTTACGTACTTCGGAAATAGCCGAAACTGGGCTAACAAACTCTGAAACCTCTAGGGTTCGAATGTCTTTCTCCACGTTCTCGTCATTGAGAAAGATTTCTCTTTTTCCTTCAGAGTTCTTTACAAACTTCAAGTTTATTTCAGGTAAAGAAGCGATCAAATTAGGGACATCCACCTGGTTTTCTGTTAAAAACCCTTTCCGAATTGCAAATAGGGTCACTGCTCGATACATGGCTCCAGTGTCGACAAATAAATAATCCAAATAATCGGCGAGTTGCTTCGCTACGGTACTTTTACCTGTAGAAGAAAACCCGTCAATAGCAATAGTTATGGTTCGCATTATTGCAAATTAAGATTCAATCCAAAGTAATTGGACGACGCCGCCGCATTAAATTTGGAATAGGAATAGCTCAGACGCAATTTATTAAGTTTAATGGAAAAACCAGCGCTCAAACCGGCAAAAGAACGCTGTTCAATAATTCGAAGTTCTTCACCTCGTCTAAGATTATAACCCAATCGGATATTAAAACCGCTATTCGGGAAGAGCTCAATACCCACGATCATATGTCGGAAAGCATTATCGATGAAGGTAATTTTCTCGGAAGTGGTATTACCCTCCAAATCATTTTCATCTCTATTAGGATTAGCAAAAGCGACATTCCATCGTTGCATATTCTCCAAAGTAAAGTGCCAGCGTATGGGTATGTTTTGCAAGGTTTGAGAAATACCTAAAATGACCTCGAAAGGAAGCTTTTCATAAGTATCTTCGTAAGGAGTAATTTGGGTTCCCAAGTTACGTGCTACACCGGTGATATGTAAATCCCAAGGTTCGTACACATACATTAAACCAATATCTACCGCCACACCAAAGGAAGAATACTGTTCCAATTTTGAAGAAATAAACTTCACATTAGCTCCCACGTGGAAGTCGGTAAAGGCAATATTTCTGGCATGTCCCAGAGAAAGTGCCACTTCTCCGCCACTAAAACTGCTGGTTCCATTCCCCTGTTCGTCATAACCATCGAAACTTCCATAATTTATATAGGTAACTCCACCGTGCAACACCTGTGTGCGACGATCCAATAGATAGGCATAAGACGCGGTACCATAGCTTACATCACCTAGGTAATCAACAAAATTAACTGATAATTGATTGTCCATGGCCCAGTTAATACTCGCTGGGTTAAACAAGCCCTGCGTAGGGTCATAATCATAGTTGGTCACTACTTTACCACCTAAAGCTGCTTGACGAGGAGAATTTACGAGATTTAAAAATTGATACGTCGCTCTACCTCCAACCTGAGCATAAGTAGCGGTAGTAAAACATAGGGCAAATAAAAAGACTAGCTTTCGAATCATTAATTTGTAGTGTCCTTCTCTGGTAAGATAAACGAGTACAATGATAAATTATTTTCGGCAATGAGAAAAGGTTTCGGCTTGCAACTTCAAAGTTTCACTTTTCGGGCCAAGATACGATCCCCCTCATTCCATAACTTATAACTTCTTAGCGTTTTTCACCTTTTGTTGAGTAATCGCAAAATTAATCACATCGCTCATCTCTTTAACGTAATGGAAGGTCAAACCTTTCAAATATTCAGGTTTAATTTCCTGAATATCGGAACGATTATCTTCACAAAGTAAGATTTCTTTGATTCGGGCTCTTTTGGCCGCTAGAATTTTTTCTTTGATTCCGCCCACTGGTAACACCTTGCCTCGAAGAGTAATCTCACCGGTCATAGCCAAGCTTTTCTTTACTTTTCTTTGGGTGAAAAGAGACACAAGGGAAGTTAGCATAGTAACTCCGGCACTTGGGCCATCCTTAGGTGTAGCTCCTTCAGGAACGTGAATATGGATGTTATAATTTTCAAATACCTCGGCTTTAATGCCCAGTGGTTTTGCATTCGACTTAATATATTCGAGCGCAATGGTAGCAGACTCTTTCATTACCTTACCAAGATTACCAGTCATGGTAAGTATCCCTTTCCCCTTGGATAAGGCCGATTCAATAAACAGAATATCTCCTCCAACTCTGGTCCAAGCTAAGCCGGTCACTACGCCAGCTACATCATTGTTCTCGTATTTGTCTCGCTCTAATTTTGGAGAACCAAGCACTTCTACGATAACCTCATTGGTGACTTTGGATACATACTTTTCCTCCATGGCAATGTTCATGGCAGCGTAACGCACCATTTTTGCAATTTGTTTCTCCAGAGTACGAACACCACTTTCTCTAGTATATCCCTCCACAATTTTTTCCAGTTGCGGTTTTCCTATTTTAAGGTCCTTTTGGG
Source organism: Bacteroidota bacterium (assembly GCA_039028295.1). Taxonomy (GTDB): domain Bacteria; phylum Bacteroidota; class Bacteroidia; order Flavobacteriales; family Flavobacteriaceae; genus Aureisphaera. The sequence continues at coordinate 5,052 of JBCCIJ010000046.1, read as the reverse complement.
TAAGCCCATGCTCTTTTAACTGCTTCGGAAGTAAATGTCGCTTGGCAATTTCTACTTTCTCTTCAATGGTATAACCGGACACGTTAATAATCTCCATTCGATCGCGTAAAGCCGGTTGAATGGTCCCAAGGCTGTTTGAAGTAGCGATAAACATCACCTTGGACAGATCGTAACCTAATTCTAAGAAGTTGTCGTAGAAAGCGTTATTTTGCTCTGGATCCAACACCTCGAGCATAGCCGAAGACGGATCCCCCTGATTTCCTGCAGAAAGTTTGTCAATTTCGTCTAAAACAAAAACTGGATTGCCCGTACTTGCTTTTTTAATACTTTTAATAATACGCCCGGGCATGGCACCAATATACGTCTTTCTATGGCCTCTAATCTCGGCTTCATCTCGTAAACCACCCAGTGACATACGTACATACTTACGTCCCAGTGCTTCTGCAATGGACTTCCCTAAAGAAGTTTTTCCAACGCCAGGAGGCCCATAAAGGCAAATAATGGGCGACTTCATGTCGTTGCGAAGTTTCAAGACTGCCAAATACTCAATAATACGACGCTTGACATCATCCAAACCATAATGATCACGGTCTAAAATTTTTCTGGCGCGTTTAAGATCGAAATTATCCTCGCTATACTCATTCCATGGAAGTTCCAATAGCAGATCCAAGTAATTACGCTGAATCCCAAACTCGGCCACCTGTGGATTCATTCGCTGTATTTTCGCTAATTCCTTGTCAAAGTGCTCTGCAATTTCCTTGCTCCATTGCTTGGTTTTTGATTTGGCCCGCATCTCTTCTATTTCTGCCTCATGAGAGCTACCTCCCAGTTCTTCCTGAATGGTTTTCATTTGCTGTTGAAGAAAATAGTCCCGTTGTTGTTTATTGATACCGGTTTCTACTTTAGACTGAATGTCCATTTTAAGCGATAGTTTTTGCAACTCAACGTTCATAAACCGCAATGTTTCCAATGCTCTTTCTTTCAAATCATTGATCTCAAGTAGTTTCTGTTTTTCTTCTACAGAAACATTTAAGTTAGAGGAAACAAAGTTGATCAAAAACGAATTACTCTGAATGTTCTTAATGGCAAAAGCCGCATCGGAAGGAATTGTTGGGCTTTCGTTGATAATATCCAGGGCCAATTCTTTGATGGAATCAATAATTACAGAAAACTCTTTATTGTCTAATGCTGGTCGAGCTTCGGCAACCTCATTGATGGTAGCCGTTAAATAGGGTTCGGTGGTAACGAGTTGTTCCACTTCAAACCGCTTCTTCCCCTGAATTATTACCGTGGTATTACCATCGGGCATTTTGAGTACACGTAGTATTCTGGCAACTGTTCCTACAGTATTGATATCGCCTAATCCAGGGTTTTCCTTGGACTCATCTTTTTGGGAAACCACTCCAATGACTTTACTTCCCTTATTGGTTTCGTTGATAAGCTTAATAGACTTATCTCTTCCCGCGGTAATTGGAATTACTACTCCAGGAAAGAGTACCGTGTTCTTTAGTGGAAGAATGGGCAGGGTTTCAGGTAATTTCTCCTTTGCCATAGCGTCTTCATCTTCCGGTGTCATTAGCGGGATCAATTCGGCATCTTCATTCAATTCTTGAAATGACAAACTGTCTATCGTTACTAATTTGGTTTTAGCCATATATTTTTATGAGACATTCTGTCATATAAATGATCTTATGGGAATGTCTTCTTATTAAATTTATTTTTATATTTTTCAGTAAAACCTCTAAAAACAACATGTTTCCTCGGTTTTTCAAATATATAAGGACAATTGTTATGCCAGTTAAATTGTTTTTTCAGAATAAAGTGTAACAAAATGCAAACGACCATATCTCTACTGTAAACGAACCATTTTTTTGACGCTAACCAAACAAAATATTAATTCATTACTCGCTCTTTGTCAAGATGGAAATCAAATGGCCCAGTTGGAGGTGTATAACCGCTACCAAAAGGCAATGTTCAATACCGCTTTACGTATTGTAAAAGATACTGCAGAAGCCGAGGATGTTATGCAAGAATCCTTCATCACAGCTTTTACCAAGCTTGATAGTTTTAAAGGGACGGCTACCTTCGGTTCTTGGTTAAAACGTATTGTCATTAACAAAAGCATTGTTCAGTATAGAAAGGCGCAAAAGTTTATTCAGGTTTCAGAAGAAAATATTGTAGATGAAATCGATGATCAATTGGAACGTGCCAATGACGATTATACACAAATACGAACCAACCAATTGTTGGAATGTATGAACAAACTAACCGATAGCTATAAAAACATCCTCTCGCTTCATTTCATTGAAGGATATGATTATGAAGAGATATGTGAGGTTTTGGGAATAAGCTATGCCAACTGTAGGACCTTGATTTCTAGAGCCAAAGATAGTTTAAGAAAAAAATTAATTACTGTAGAAGTATGAAACAAAAAGACTCTTTAGAACAATTATTTGATCGCTTGGAAGGAACTTTCGATGTACACGAAACACCGGCCAATCATCAAAGAAGGTTCCTGGAAAAACTAAACGCCAATAGACCGGAGGCGAAGCGGAAATCCAAACTTTGGAGGCCGCTATCCATTGCTGCGACTATCGTGCTGTTAATTTGTGCCGGAATCTTTTTACAGACTGACGATACCGAAGCTGAAGGATTAGCGAGCGTATCTCCGGAAATGGAACAAACTCAGTCCTTTTTCACTACTGCAATTAATCAGGAACTGGAAACGCTTAAAAGCTTTGATGACGCAGACACCAAGGTACTTATAGAAGACACGCTAATGCGTTTGGAAATTCTCGAAAGCGATTATGACCAGCTCAAGATTGATCTCGTAGCAAGCGGAAATGACAAACGTGTTATCGCCGCCATGATTACCAATTTTCAAAATAGAATAGAATTACTTCAACAAGTAATTGAAAACATAGAAGAAATTAAAACACTTAAAGCCAATCGAAATGAAACAATTATCTAAAATATTATTAGTTTTTTTACTGGTATCCTTGGCAGTTTTTGCCAATGAGAACCCGAAATTTAAAGGTAAGTATACCAAGACCAAGACCCTAAATAAGGAATATAGCGTTAACGCCAACGCAGGATTAAAGGTGAACAACTCCTACGGAAATGTTGACATTGTAACCTGGAACCAGAACAAAACCGTTATTGAAGTAGTAATTACCACTAATGGAAACAATGAAAGTAAGGTTCAGGAAAAATTAGACAAGATCGATGTTGAATTTAGCGGAAGCGCCAGTCAGGTAACTGCAAAAACGACATTTGGGAATCGTAAAAATTCATCCTGGAGTTGGTGGGGTAATAAGAACAATGTTAAAATGGAAGTGAATTACACCATTAAACTACCCATTGGAAATAGCGTAGACCTGAATAATGATTATGGCGGGATAAGTATTAATGAGCTTAATGGGAACGCACGCATTAACTGCGATTATGGACAATTGAACCTTGGACAGCTCAATGCAGAAGATAACTATTTGAGCTTCGATTACAGAAAAAATTCTACCATTGGATATATGAAAAATGGGAAGATAAACGCCGATTATTCGAGCTTTGTTTTGGAAAAAGTTGAAGATTTGGAGTTGAATGCAGACTATACCAAGAGTGAAGTTCAGCAAGCCACAACGATCGATTATAATAGTGATTATGGTAAAATGATAGTGGGATCAGTTAAAAACCTGGTTGGAAATGGCGATTATATCCCGCTGAGATTAGGAACGCTCACCGGCGATTTAAGAGTGGGTACAGACTACGGCTCGGTTACTATTGATAAGGTGGCCAGCTCGGCTGGCGACATTGAGATCGAATCTGAATATGCCGGGATTAAAATTGGATATGATTCGGGATATACATTCGATTTTAGTATCCAACTTTCCTACGCTAGCTTTAATGGCGGCGACGGATTGGAAATCCAAAAGCAAGCAAAAACCAATTCCAGAAAAAGTTATATCGGCTATAATGGCTCTAAAGGCTCTGGAAATACCGTAAATATTAATTCCGAATACGGCGGAGTAACCTTCAAAAGAAACTAATAAATATATAAAACATGAAAACTCTATTAAAATTAACCCTAGCAATCTCACTCACTCTTTTAGGAATTTCTGAAAGTAATGCACAGTGGGGTAACAAGAAAGTGGTTGGAAACGGAAACATAACCACTAAAACAGTGAACACTGGAAACTACGATGGAATTAAAGGCGTAGGATCTATGGATATTCATCTTGAAAAAGGCTCAGAAGGTACCATTACTGTTACCACAGATGACAATCTTCACGAATATCTTTCGATTGAAGTAAAGGACAATACCCTGGTAATCAAAACCAAAAAGAACACTTACTTAAAAACTAAAAAAGGAATTCATATTACCGTACCTTTTAACGACATTTCTGAAGTAGCCTTAGTGGGATCGGGTGACATAGACACTAAAGATACCGTGAAAAGTGATGAGCTAGAAGTACGTGTTACCGGTTCTGGAGATGTAGATCTGGCTGTCGAAGCCAATATGGTAGAAGCGAGTGTTACAGGTTCAGGAGATATGGTTTTATCCGGATCCACAAATTCTTTAGAAGTAAGCGTCACAGGAAGCGGAGATTTCAAAGGATCGGATCTAGAGTCTCAAAACACCGAAGCACGTGTTTCGGGTTCAGGAGATGCTCGCGTCGTGGCTAAACAAAGCTTAAAAGCTCGAGTGAATGGCTCAGGAGATATTACCTATTCTGGTAATCCGGAAAAAAGTGATACGAAAACTTCAGGTTCAGGAGACATTTCGTCTAACTAGTAATATCATACCTTTTCAAATAAAAAAGCCGCTCTCATAATGGGAGCGGCTTTTTTTTGTCATATGTTTTTTAGTATTGAATAACAAACACTCCGTTAGTAATATCAAATTGGGTCGGGTCATTTCCAGCAGGGTCTACACCGGTAAAGCTAAATGTAGCTTCTACGATCCCACTACTCAATTCGTAACTTGTAATGGTTAATGTGCCCGGTTCAGAAGCAAAAAGAATAGAATTTCCAATGTCCGGGTTGTGTAAACCAACT
>JBCCIJ010000045.1:0-28094 GCA_039028295.1 Bacteroidota bacterium | reverse complement strand
GCCCTATCTTTCAGAAAGGGTCTTTACAATACCAGCAATGGTTCCTCCACCTGACTTAAGTGCCGAAACAACATTTTTAGCAGGCGATTGAAGTAATCCAATGATTTCTCCAATAAGCTCTTCTTTCGACTTGATATCTACTAAAGCGTCCAATTGGTCATCACCAACATAAACGGACTCTTCAATATAAGCTCCTTTAAGAACTGGCTTATCAGATTTTTTTCTGAACTCTTTAATCACCTTCGCTGGTGCATTTGCAACCTCAGCGAACATAAGAGAGGTGTTTCCTTTAAGGGTTTCGGTCAGGTCACCGAAATCTTTATCAGAACTCTCCATGGCTTTTGCCAATAACGTATTTTTAACTACGCTCAATTTAACACCTGCTTTAAAACAAGCACGACGTAAATTTGAAGTATTACCCGCATCAAGGCCTGAAATATCTGCTAAATAAATAGTAGGGTTTTCAGTTAGTTGAGCAGTCAAATGGTCAATTACTTGTGATTTTTCTTCTCTTGTCATAATCTTACGTTTTACTACTCAACAAATCTTTTGCTGTCAATTTCAACACTAGGGCTCATGGTACTTGACATAAAGATACTCTTGATGTAAACACCTTTAGCCGCCTGTGGTTTCAACTTAACAAGCGTTGTTAATAATTCTTTTGCATTTCCTTCAATTTTATCAGCATCAAATGACGCTTTTCCAATTGCTGCGTGAACAATTCCGGTTTTATCAACTTTAAAGTCAATTTTACCAGATTTCACATCAGAAACAGCTTTAGCAACATCCATAGTCACTGTACCAGTTTTTGGGTTAGGCATTAAGCCTCGAGGACCTAATACACGTCCTAAAGGACCCAACTTACCCATAACACTTGGCATGGTTACTATCACGTCGACATCTGTCCAACCTCCTTTAATTTTATCGAGGTACTCGTCTAATCCAACATAATCCGCTCCTGCAGCAGTAGCTTCTGCCTCCTTATCTGGAGTTACTAAAGCCAATACTTTTACGTCTTTACCCGTACCATGTGGAAGGGTCACAACACCACGTACCATTTGATTGGCTTTACGCGGGTCTACATTAAGACGCACAGCAAGGTCTACGGACGCATCAAAATTTGCGTTGGTGATCTCTTTTATTAAAGCTGAAGCTTCTGAAACGGAGTACGTTTTATTTGCTTCCAATTTAGAAGAAGCTTCTTTTTGCTTTTTTGTTAATCTTGCCATTTTATAGATTCTTTTCTAGATTAAAAAGGTGCAGCACCTTTTATTTTCACTCCCATTGATCTTGCCGTACCAGCCACCATTTTCATGGCAGACTCTATGGTAAATGCATTCAAATCGGGCATCTTGTCTTCTGCGATCAATTTTACTTGATCCCAGGAGATAGTAGCTACTTTTTTAACATGTGGTTCTCCTGAACCTTTCTTAGTTTTAGCAGCCTCAAGGATTTGCACTGCAGCAGGTGGGGTTTTAATAACAAATTCAAAAGATTTGTCCTTATAAACCGTAATCACAACTGGCAATACTTTTCCTTGTTTGTCCTGAGTTCTACCATTAAACTGCTTACAGAACTCCATGATGTTAACACCTGCAGCTCCTAAAGCGGGTCCAACTGGTGGTGACGGGTTAGCAGCACCTCCGCGAACTTGTAGCTTTACTACCTTATCTACTTCTTTTGCCATTCTTTAAAATTTAATTCGGAATTTTCTTGAGTGGAAGCCTAAGAAAAAACCTATTATAGCGTGTAACAATTAAACTTTCTCTACTTGCATATAGCTCAGTTCTAGTGGTGTTTTTCTTCCGAAAATTTTCACCATCACTTCAAGCTTGCGTTTTTCTTCATTGATCTTTTCGACCGTACCGTTAAATCCATTAAAAGGACCATCTATTACTTTTACGGTTTCTCCTATTACAAATGGAATATTCACATTCTCATCTTGTACGGCTAATTCGTCTACTTTTCCAAGCATTCTATTAACCTCTGACTGTCTCAATGGCACGGGATCTCCTCCTTTAGTTTCCCCTAAGAAACCAATGACCCCATTGATTGACTTAATAATATGTGGTATTTCACCCGCCAAACTTGCCTGAACCATAATATATCCCGGGAAATAAACACGTTCTTTGTTTACCTTCTTCCCGTTACGAATTTGGATCACCTTTTCCGTTGGCACCAATACTTGCTCGATATAATCCTCAAGGTTCAATCGAGTGATTTCGGACTCGATATAAGATTTAATCTTATTCTCTTGCCCGCTCACCGAACGAACCACATACCACTTTTTTGTACTTTTAGTTTCAGTCATTATAATTTTCTTAGGATTTAATCCATTTAAAATATTCGGCAACAACCTTACTAAATACAGTATCTACGCCCCATACCGCCAAGGCCAATATCACTGAGAATACTGCTACTACAACAGTGAGTCGTTGTGCTTCAGACAATGGAGTCCAAGTCACGTGATTCTTAAGTTCGTTATAAGATTCTTTGATGTAGTTTATCATTTTATTTATTTTATTTAATTCTAAAACTGGTTATTACACCTTTGTTTTGAATTAGATTTATTAAGACTTAGCCTAGCACTTTTCTTTTCAAAGTTCCATTATTTCCGCAGAAATAACTTTTCAAGTCTAACCCTATTTTGCCTGCACGGGTTGCGAGACTCGAACTCACGACACCTGGTTTTGGAGACCAGTGCTCTACCAACTGAGCTAAACCCGTAAATAAAAGTCAAGGCGTCCCGTTATTACGAGACACCTTAAGACCTTTATATATAAACCGTTATTAGTCTAATATTTCAGTTACCTGACCTGCACCTACAGTTCTACCACCCTCACGGATTGCAAAACGAAGACCCAAGTTCAAGGCGATAGGCTGGATAAGCTCAACAGTAATTGTTAAGTTATCACCAGGCATAACCATTTCGATACCATCAGGAAGCGCAATGTTTCCAGTTACGTCAGTTGTACGTACATAAAACTGAGGACGGTAGTTATTATGGAATGGAGTGTGACGTCCACCTTCTTCTTTCTTAAGAACGTAAACCTCCGCTTTAAACTTAGCGTGAGGAGTTACAGATCCCTGCTTACAGATAACCATACCACGACGGATGTCAGTTTTCTCGATACCTCTTAAAAGGATACCAACGTTATCTCCAGCTTCACCTCTATCAAGGATTTTACGGAACATCTCAACACCAGTTACTGTAGAAGTTAACTTCTCAGCACCCATACCGATAATATCTACAGGATCTCCAGTATTAGCTACTCCAGTTTCAATACGTCCAGTAGCAACAGTTCCACGACCTGTAATTGAGAATACATCTTCAATAGGCATCAAGAAATCTTTGTCTACTTCACGAGTTGGTTCTTCAATCCAAGTATCTACTGCTTCCATTAATTCCTTAACAGTTTCTACCCACTTATCTTCACCATTCAAAGCACCTAAAGCAGATCCAGCAATTACTGGTCCATTATCTCCATCATATTCGTAGAAAGAAAGAAGATCTCTAATTTCCATCTCTACTAATTCAAGTAATTCATCATCATCCACCATATCCACTTTATTCATGAATACAACAATACGAGGAATACCAACCTGACGTCCTAAAAGGATGTGCTCACGAGTTTGTGGCATTGGACCATCCGTTGCAGCAACTACAAGAATAGCACCGTCCATTTGAGCAGCACCAGTAACCATGTTCTTCACATAATCCGCGTGACCAGGACAGTCAACGTGTGCATAGTGACGATTTGCTGTTTGATACTCAACGTGCGAAGAGTTAATTGTAATACCACGCTCTTTTTCTTCAGGAGCGTTGTCAATTTGATCAAAAGCAGATGCTTCTGAATAACCAGCATCCGCCATTACTTTAGTAATAGCAGCAGTTAAGGTTGTTTTACCGTGATCTACGTGTCCAATAGTACCTACATTTAAGTGTGGTTTCGAACGATCAAAATTTTCTTTTGCCATCTTGTATTATTTTATTCTTAGTTATATATTAGTGTTCAATTAAATCCTAATTTGAGCCAATGATGAGATTTGAACTCATGACCTCTTCCTTACCAAGGAAACGCTCTACCCCTGAGCTACACCGGCGTAAAGTGTTTACTTCCACAACCTCCAAAAGCCTCAATGAGGCATTAATTTGAAAGAAGCAATCCTACACTACATCTTTGCATAAGCACTAATGCACACCTTAGCAGGATTCGAATAACATTATTAAAAACAGAACGTTACTCTATAAAGAAAGACACTAGGTCTTTTCTTAGAGCGGGAGACCGGGTTCGAACCGGCGACATTCAGCTTGGAAGGCTGACGCTCTACCAACTGAGCTACTCCCGCATTTATTCCTGAATTACTTCAGAAAATGGTAATCAATATGTCAAATATTTTTGAACTTCATGGTTCAAAAAGGCGTGCAAAGATAACTATTATTTTTTTCGTCTCCAAATGAGAAGTCGATAGATTCGGCTCACAATTTTTCAACCTTGTCTTTATAAGAATTATTTTTTACAACATCTTATAAAAAATATGAAGTGGGGAGAGCAGGATTCGAACCTGCGAAGACATAGTCAGCAGATTTACAGTCTGCCCTCGTTGGCCGCTTGAGTATCTCCCCGAACTTTATATTTTGCACTATTTTAAAGAACTAATCTTTTCAATTTTTAAGAGCCGATGGAGGGACTCGAACCCACGACCTGCTGATTACAAATCAGCTGCTCTAGCCAGCTGAGCTACATCGGCTTTTTGATCTTTTTTATGCTAAAATTTTAGCATAAAAAAGTCCGCTATTTCTAACGGACTGCAAATGTATATAAATTATCTTTTTTAAAAAATGTTTTTTAAAAAAATTTCATCAAGCATGAGCTCTTTGTTTCTCTTTTCTCTTTTTAAGTTGTCTTTCCAGGGATTGAACACATTCATCCGCACCTGCTTCAAAGGTGCGAGCGTCTTTCTTTACCATTAGATCCCCGCCTGGAACACTCAATAAAATTTCGGTGATTTTGTTTTGTTTTTCGCTAGTTTTTTGAACCTTTAAAAATACATCGGCATATATAATCTTGTCGTAAAACTGCTCTAACTTGGAAAGTTTCTTTTCGATGAAATGAATAAGTTTTTCATCTGCTACAAAATTGGGAGTCTGCACATTTACCTTCATACACAATAGTTTAAAAGTTAGTAGTTATTTTGAATTTCGGGGATGGGAATTTTTATAAACCTGTTTCAATTGCGCCATACTAGTATGCGTATAAACTTGAGTTGAGGCCAAACTCGCATGCCCAAGCAGCTCTTTAACTGCATTTAAATCGGCACCGTCATTTAATAGATGCGTCGCAAAAGAATGTCGTAAGATGTGTGGGCTTCTCTTTACTTTTTCTGATGCCTTACTAAAATAAGAATTTATCACACGATATACAAGTGTTTCATATATTTTAACTCCTTTTTCGGAAAGCAATAGATAAGGTTCGTCAACGATGGTTGGTAATTGCTCCCGCTCCCTTAAATAGGTATTAATGGTCTTTGCTACTGAAGGCAACAAAGGAATGATCCGTTCTTTATTTCGTTTGCCAAGTACTTTGATCGTTTTTGCCGACAAGGACACCTGAGCGCACTTTAGACTCACCAATTCTGCGCGCCGCATTCCTGTGGCATAAAACAATTCGACGATAAGCCGATTTCGAAGCCCTTCAAAACCCTTTTCTTCACTCAACAACTTAATGACGTCATCAATCTCTTTTTCAGAAAAAGGAACCTGTAATTTTTTACTCGTTTTTAAAGCCTTATGCTTAATCAAAGGATGCACCTCAATCTGCTTCGTCTTCAGTAAAAATTTATAATAGGATCGCAAAGAAGATATCTTACGATTGATGCTCCGGTTAGAAACACCTTCTTCAACCAATGAAACGATCCAACTTCTGATCACCGAATAATTAACCGTCTTTATCTCCGAATACTCATATTGAATGGAAGCAAAATCCAAGAACGTCTCTAGATCTCGGCGATAAGCCAATACCGTATGCTTCGAGTATTTCTTCTCTAACTCAAGGTATTCTATGAATGAGGTGAACGGCATACGGCGGTTATTGCTTTAGGGGTTACATATGGATTTGAGCTAGGTTAAATGTACAAAATTCATGGTAAGGATTCCAACCGAAAAATGCAAGCACAATGAAGAAGCGCAACATCAGAATTACAAAACCAAAAAATCCGCTAGACCAAGTCCAACGGATTTTTTAATATGCTGAAAGAATTAGAGAAATTAAATTTCCTCTGCATCTCTAAGTCCTTGAATGTATTGTGCTTTTTGAATTTCAGCTCTACGTACTACAGAAGGCTTACTAAAAGCTTGTCTTTTACGAAGTTGACGCATAGTTCCAGTTCTATCAAACTTACGCTTGAAACGCTTTAATGCTCTATCGATATTTTCTCCGTCTTTTACTGGTATAATTAACATAGTCCTTAACCTCCTCTCTTTTGGACGGCAAATATAGGAAGGTTTTAGGATATACGAAGTAGATTTTAGGTTTTTATTTTAAAATATTCTTATTCCTTCATACACCTACCTAAATCGCACTCCGTAAATCGAATATCAAAAAAGCCTACTGCTTAAACAAAGTGGCCCGCTTACTTAAATCCATAATAAGCTTCTCCTCCTCCTCACTTTCCAACAACACGTTATAGTTTTTCCAAAACTGTTTGTTGTAAGGCCGCGGTGAGAAAATATCATCGGACCATTCCTTTTGTAAAGCGTTACTCACGACCGTAGAATCTTGGATTACTTCTGTAAATAATATTTCCTGAACCGTATAGTAAAACTGTTCATCACGTTCTTTAAGTAATTCGGCTTCTGTTTTCTTTATTTTGTCTGAAGAGCGGTCACCTGCGTTCACCAATTTAGGGGTTTCATAATAAATATAACTGGGATACATCTTATCTTGATACTCACGGTAGGTCATGATGAGCTTATGATTGATCTTGGTATCAAATAAGGACTTACTTCTTCGTTTTTGTGCTTCGGAAGCTGCGGATAATTCATACTCTATCTTTTTGATAGCGTAGTTGTCCCAATAAATGTAGAGCCAACCATTTGCCTCAAAACCTTCGTTATAAACATTTCTGGTATTGAGCCCTACGTAATCTTTACTTTTTGAGATCTGGATTTTATAAATTTTTCTACCATCATCCACTAAAACCGTATCCAATTTGAATTGATGTTTATCCAAAACTCCATCTCCAAATAAAGCCTGTCGCATATTGGAGTTACGAATCATATTCAATCTACCTTTAAAGAGATTTCCCAGGCCATTGATTCGTCTGTCATTCCATTTAATGGCTTTCACAAGCGAGGCCGTTTCAATGGTGTCTCTAATTAAATTTCTAGATTTCAATTTTAGGTTTCTCACGTTATAACGCAGGTACGATGAGTAGGTAAATAGACTATCCACATCTCGCAAGTCGTAGCTCTTCCTCATTTCATCTACATTAATCCTTAAATTATCTTCTGAACCCGAAGCGTAGCTTGAATCATACAAAGTGATGGCACTTTCAATAAGCCATTTATATTCCTTCTTGTTCCGCTCTTTATGACGTAAGAATCCCTTTTGTAAATAAGGCTGTTCCGGTAAATTACGGTCCAATCGCTCGATGGCCCTTAAAACAATATCATTACCAGTGGTAGGCCTCGTGGATGCCACTACCACTATCTCATCCAGTGAGGCTATATCTTCTTCCAAAAAGATATCCATCGTGTCGTCAAAGCTAGCCACAGGAGTTTTAAAACTTTTGAAACCAATAGAGGAGATAACCAAGGTATCATTCTGAAATTCTCTGGGAACCAGTAAAACAAACTTTCCATCAGAATTACTCACCGTCCCCACCGTGGTATTTTGAACATAAATACTCGCACTCTCTATAGGAAGGTAGGTTTGAAAATCAACGATCTTGCTCTTTATTTCTGTTTGTGCCAAGGCCATAACGCCAAAAACAAAAATCCATGAACAAAGAAAATGTCTTAAATAAGTATACTTCATATTCGTATATCGATTTAGGTTAACATTTGGTGTCAAGCAAATTTAGGGCCAAAATAAGTCGCTCCAATTATATCTATGTTGCTGGCTTATAATCTTTGCCGTCTATCACCATTTTAGCAATGATCTCACGTAATATCTCGCTCGTTCCTCCTCCGATAGGTCCCAAGCGACTGTCCCGAAGCAAACGCGCCATTGGATAATCCTCCATATAACCGTAACCTCCTAATAGTTGAAGACATTCGTAGGCCACTTCATCGGCTACTTTGGTCGAAATTAATTTAGACATTGTGGCCTCTTTTACCACATACTCTCCTTTATCTAGTCGTTGTGCCGTTTGATAATTAAAGGATTTACAAACCTCGACCTCGGCCGAAAGTTGTGCTATCCTATGACGCAAGGCCTGAAACTCAGAAATAGACTTTCCAAAAGCCAAACGGTCCTTCATATATTGTATGGTATACTGCAATGCCCACTCACTTCTGGCATGTGCATTAACGCCCATCACCAAACGTTCCAAAGCAAAATGTTGCATGATATAAGGAAATCCTTGGTTCTCTTCTCCCATTAAATTGGCAGCCGGAATTTCAACATTGTCAAAAGCAATTTCGCCGGTATCACTAGCACGCCATCCCAACTTATCCAATTTGGTTGCGGACACACCGGGAGTGTCTCTATCGATGATAAAAATACTGATTCCTTTATTCCCCAATTCGGGGTTTGTCTTGGCAGCAACCACTAAATAATCGCTATAAACACCATTGGTTATAAAGGTCTTAGAACCGTTGATAATGTAACTATCTCCTTGCTTTACTGCCGTACTGCGCATACCGCTTACGTCACTTCCTCCGAAAGGTTCAGTGATACATAGACATCCTATTTTTTCACCAGTAATGCTAGGGCTTAAGTATTTTTCTTTTTGTTCTTGATTTCCCTCTTTAGCAAGATGCGTCATGGCCAAGTAAGCATGCGCCCACATAGCGGCGGCAAACCCACCAGAATTGATCTTCTGCAATTCTTCCAAAAATATTACGGTATAAAATAAATCAAGATCCAACCCTCCATATTGTTCGGGGTAATTGATGCCGAAATAGCCCATCTCCCCCATCTTCTCCCAAATAAATCGATCAATATCACCCGTTTTTTCCCAGGTTTCAATATGTGGAACTACTTCCTTTTGTAAAAAATCCTGAAAACTCTTTCTGAAAAAATCGTGCTCTTCGGTAAAATACATGCTATTCATTCAATCTTTAATTTAAGGCTTAAGATACTACAAATACTGGAATTTGCAGTGGGTGTGAAGTTATATTATTCAGCATACAAATATAACCTAAATACCTGTAATTTACGATGGGTTATTTCGTCAATTTTTAGCAGCTCTGAAAGGTCATTAAGCCCCTCTCTAACACGTACAAATTGCCAAATTTCCCTTCCTAACTCAAAAGAAACTCCGGGTATTGTGGATAAATCTGAAGCAGAACTCTGGTTAATATTCATTTTCTCAATAAAAACCGGTGTTTTAACCGTGAATTCTTTCATGACTCGCGTTGCCAGGCTGTCACCTAATCCCCAGATCGTATGTAGTTGCAATTCATGATGAAAACCTCCTAAAGTTTTGCGATGTTTCACAATTCGCTCCGCCAGTACCGGCCCGACTCCATAGACCTTTTGCAGCTCTTCAGAAGAAGCGGTATTCAGGTCTTTTTTTTCTGAATAAGATAAAGCGGTCTTCTTTTCAAAATAGTGCTGCTTGAACTTGGGGCGAGTGACCCAATCGGGAAATTTAAAATAAGGGCTAATTTCATTCAATATCGAATCGGAAATACCTGTGACTGACTTAAATTGTGCGGCAGAATTTACCCATTGACCCTTATCTCGATACGCCTGTAGCCGATCAAACTCTTTTGGCGAAATTCCGAGCCTATACGCTCTATAATCGGTTAGATAATTCGGGTTGAAAGGATACGGCTTAGGCAACTTTTTAATAGAATCGGCCCGTCTCAAAGCATGCATTTCTCGCTGTAACATAAGCACTTCTTCCGAATCAATGTCAAAGGTAATTTCTTCAGAAAAAGAAACAAAAAATTGAACGTATAATAGGCCTAGGATCAAGGCAAGTAAAAACAAGATCCCAACACGCTCACTCCGATGGAATAGGAATTGGGATCTTATATTTTTTAATTTCATAACTCCGCAGTTTAAATTGCTGAGGAGTTAGTATTTTATTTTTTGTCGTTAGCGTGCAACCTTGATTGCATCCAGATAGCGCCTCAATTGTTTCTTCACCACAGGGAATAAGAAAAAGAGTCCTATCATATTCGGGAAGATCATGGCAAAGATCATCGCATCAGAGAACGCCCAGATTGAATTCATACTAGCTGCTGCACCAATAACTACAAACGTACAGAACAACAACTTGTACAACATATCTGCAGTCTTTCCTCTTCCAAATAAGTACTTCCAGGACTGAAGGCCGTAATAGGACCATGAGATCATCGTAGATACTGCGAACAACACCACTGCAATGGTTAAGAACACATCTGAGAAAGGAATGTATTGAGCGAACGCCTGAGAGGTAATTCCTGCTCCTTCATAAGCGACTCCGTCAATAAAGACACTTCCTGATCCATCTCCTCCAAATTCAAAATAGCCACCAAAATTAAAGATGATAATCACTAAAGCAGTCATCGTACAGATGACAACGGTATCAATAAATGGCTCTAATAATGCTACCAAACCTTCACTCGCAGAGTACTTTGTTTTCACGGCCGAATGTGCAATAGATGCAGACCCTGCACCTGCTTCATTCGAGAAGGCAGCACGTTGAAATCCGACCAATAAAACACCGATAATAGAACCAACTCCAAATGCGGTTGGATTAAAGGCTTCTTTTACAATAAGTCCAATGGCATCATCAATGAGTCCAAAATTGCTGAAGATGATATACAAACAAGCCACGATATACATTGCAGCCATAAACGGAACTACCTTTTCAGTTACCGATGCAATTCTTCTAATTCCTCCAATGATGATAATACCTACTAATATTGCTAATACTAAACCTACAATGGCACCTGCCGCTGTACTTTCCCAGTTAAATAACTCTTTAATTACAATCGTTGCCTGGTTTGATTGAGCAGCATTTCCACCACCGAATGAACCTCCGATGCAAAAAATTGCAAATAAAGCTGCAGCTACCTTCCCCACCATTTTAAAGCCTCTCTCTTTGAGCCCTTTTGAAATATAATACATCGGTCCCCCATAGACCACACCATTTTCATCAACATCTCGATACTGAACTCCCAACGTACATTCTACAAACTTGGTCGACATTCCTAGGAGGCCACAAACAATCATCCAAAAGGTAGCGCCCGGACCACCCAATGCAATTGCCAAAGCCACACCTGCAATATTTCCATTTCCTACGGTTCCAGAAACCGCCGTGGCCAATGCCTGGAAGTGACTTACTTCCCCTTCTTTACTCTCATCACGAATGGTATCGCGAATATCGCCATCTACTGCGGCCGCTTCATCTCCCAAACCGTGCCCTTCAATTTCATCATATTTACCACGAACTGTGTTAATGGCTTTTCCAAAGTATCTAATGTTAGGAAAACCAAAGTAAAGTGTAAAAAACAAAGCACTACCCACTAAAAGAACCAATACAAAAGGAATGGTTATAGTATCGTTCGAGTACACAGGAAAGAAAATAACATTGGTAAAAAAATCGGCTACCGGTTGGAAAGCCTGATCAATTTTTTGGTCCAGCCCAACATCTTCCGTGTCCTGAGCAAAAATTAATAATGGAGTAAATAATGCAATTAGAGAAAGAAGAGATTTCTTCATGATATGATTATGATTAGTTATTTATTTTTTTGGTCTAGCAAGATGGTAAAAAAAATGGCGAATTCAAATTTTTGCACATTTATTTCTCAACGGCTTCTAAACATTATAGAGTTGTTTCAAATTTTCAATTTGGTTAGGCCGACCTATAACAATTAGCTTGGAATCCTTAATGATAATCCTGGAAGGTTCAGGGTTTACAATATACTCTCCATCCGGGCCTTTGTAACCTATAATGGAACAACCCGTCTTTTTTCGAAGGTCTAAATCTGTGATGGCCCTTTCCTTTCCATCGGAGCATATATTGTCAAATGCAATTTGCTCGACGTTAATACTGTCTTGCTCTCCGGAAACTGTGAGGTTGTCTAAAAATTCGACCAGATCGGGCACGACAACCAACGATGCCATATGATCGCCTCCAATTTTAGCTGGCATGATCACATTATCCGCACCAGCCAATTTGAGCTTCTTATAACTGGTTTCCTTAGTGGCTCGACTAATAATTTTCAATTTACTATTCATTTGTCGCGCCGAGAGCACTATGAATAAATTATCCGCATCACCGGGCAATGCACAGATCAAAGTGTTGGCCTTCTCAATCCCGGCCAACATCAAAACTTCGTCTTCACTTGCATTTCCATGAACAAACAAGACCTCATCTTGAAAGCGTTCAATCACTTCTTCATCTGTTTCGATGACCACAAACGGATGATTATAGGCCCGCAACTTTTGAACGGCTTGTTTGCCATTTCTTCCATAACCGCAGACAATAATGTGGTTTTCTAAGGTGTTAATTTTCTTTTGCACTTTTTTTTGTCTTAGGTTACCAATGTTATTATTACTTAAAATATATTCTGAAATTACTTTAATGGAGTATCCCACGATAAAGATACTAGAAAGTATGAGTACGGAGGTGAATATTTTTTCG
This sequence comes from Bacteroidota bacterium, assembly GCA_039028295.1. Taxonomy (GTDB): domain Bacteria; phylum Bacteroidota; class Bacteroidia; order Flavobacteriales; family Flavobacteriaceae; genus Aureisphaera. The sequence continues at coordinate 15,287 of JBCCIJ010000045.1, read as the reverse complement.
GAAGGCGTTAAAGGATGTAGCTCGCCAAAACCTACAGTGGTTATGGTAATTACCGTCATATATACAGCATCGATCCACTCGTAGTCGTAGCCAAATTTAAACCCTAATACTCCTAAAAAAAATACGAGTACTAACAACAAAAGTGCTTCAAAAATGCTGTTCTGAAGTATCTTTCTCATAAATCGAATACTGAGGTTCGTTTTGCGTATACCATGTCCTTCAGTTTCAACCAAAATGCAAATGTCAAGTAAATAGCAAATCCAACTCCCGCAGTTGCAAACGAAACATAAATAAAAAACAAACGCACACTTTTAGCTCGCATCCCCAATCGATCGGCAAGGCGTGAGCACACGTAGTATCCGTGCTTCTCAAAGAAGTGCCTAATTTTATAAACCAATTGTAGCATGCTGCAAAATACTGCTTTTTGTTTACATACAATTGATATTTTCTAATGTATTGCTCGTACAATTCTGTTTCAGTATTTGCCCTCAGCTCACCCATTAAGACACCCTCTCCCTATTGTTTTAGTATGCTATTACCTATAGAGCATTGCAGGCATTTATTTTTTTCGCAGTAATTATTCTTTAGTTGAAGCAATGCCTGACTTTCCAAAGCACTACTACCTAAATGGGCTAACATTTTATATTTCCTTACAATACTATTCTCTTCAGGTTTTATGGAATGCGCCAGTTTCATAATTTCTTCAGAGATATCCCTCCCCCGGCTCATCGCATGGCAGTGCTTTATGGGAATTACAGTATTCACTATTAATAAATCAATAAAGGGTTTGGTGAGCCTTTTTTCACGCCTTGCCGAAACTACTTCAAAATTATAATGGGTATTCCAATATGTGCTCGCGGAAATATCGAAGACCTTGTAAAATTCGGAAATGGTTTGTATCGAAATTAATTCAGAAAACAAATGGGGTCTTCGATAGAGTAAGTTAGCTAGTTGAGATAGACGAATTGTTGGAAAATTTGGAGGTCTTAAACGAAAGAACTTCGGCCTTACAATATCTCCATTGGGTAAACCAAATTTTAATTGAGCATGTTTGTAATTTTCAGTTAAGGCACTGTAATAAGGGTCCATTTTTTCCTCAGACAACAGCCCGGCTTGCCCCATAAACAAAGCCTCTAGACTTAGAAGTTTCTGCCTGCTTTTTTTAACCACTTTATAATCTAAAGACATGGCCATACTCAAAAACGCATCCCCGTTCACTTTCAGTCCAAAGTTTTTACAAAGCAGTTGAAAAAGTACAGCCTCCCAATCGTTCGTACAACTTTCGAGCCGGTCCAATATAAGCTTCGACTTATCCTCTAATCGCTCTAAATACAACCTGTCTAGCCAGTTCTTAACGACAAAATCGCTAATCTTTCCAAATTGATTTTCACAATTGATCCACAACTGCTTACTTGAAAATAACTTTTGATAATTCTGAAGCACCTGTCGGTCAACACAAGGCTTAAGTTCTAAGGTTGGAATGAGGGTTTCATCACTCCGACGTACCTCCATATCATGCTCCCAGACCACATGAAGTATCACACTGTCGTAGCGCTTATCTATCTCGTGCCTGTGTGTATACCAATTTGAGGATTGCAAATGTATTTCAATAGTGCCGGCCCAAACTTGACCGCCAATGACCACTTTTCCGAAGAAAAAATCGGGACCTGCATCAAAGTTATGCTGTCCTACGTCAAGAATTTGAAGTGGTTCGTTTTGAACGGTTTTTAAATGTATCGTCGAGAATTTCTGAAACTTCCACACGAAATGAAGAAAGTCTTCATTCATTTGTCAAAAAAATGCGGGAGCTTCGTATTAAGAACGCTCAAACATACAAATTTTCAACGGAAAGACAAGTTAAGCCGCTGAAAAAGAACCCAGTGAAAGAAACAAAAGTTTAATCTATGTAACCCATTTTTCGCATCCAATCGTCGTTGAACATCTTACCTACATATCGACTACCATGGTCATGAAACAATATCACCACTACGTCGTCCTTGGAAAATTGATCCTTCAATTGGAGCAATCCCTTCATTGCAGCTCCAGCCGAATTCCCTAAAAACATGCCTTCTTCTTTCGCTAATTTCTGGGTGTATACCGCAGCATCTTTATCGGTTACTTTGGTAAATCCATCAATGATATCGAAGTCTACATTCTTTGGAAGGATGTCCTCTCCAATACCCTCCGTTACATAAGGATAAATTTCTTTCTCATCAAAAATCCCGGTCTCATGGTACTTTTTAAATACGCTACCATAGGTGTCAATACCCCACACTTTAACGTCAGGATTCTGCTCTTTCAAATATTTCCCAACTCCACTAATGGTCCCACCAGTACCAACACCAACAACAAAGTGTGTTACCTTTCCAGCCGTTTGTTTCCATATTTCAGGACCGGTACTTTGATAATGAGCTTTGGCATTACTTGGATTGTCATACTGATTGACATACCAACTGTTAGGTGTCTCCTCTGCTAAACGTGCAGCTGTGGAATAATAAGACCTCGGGTCGCTTGGTTCGACATCGGTTGGGCAAACCACCACCTCACTTCCAACGGCGCGTAGAATATCTATCTTCTCTTTACTCTGCTTGTCGGTCGTCACGCAAATCATGTTGTACCCTTTCACAACGGCGGCCAATGCTAAGCCCATTCCTGTATTACCGCTGGTACCTTCCACAATGGTTCCGCCAGGTTGTAAACGACCATCCGCCTCGGCATCTTCCACCATGGTCAGAGCCATTCTATCTTTCACAGAGTTTCCCGGGTTAAACGTTTCGTATTTAGCCAAAACTAAACACGGCAACTCTTCTGCCAGTTTGTTGATTTTAACTAGTGGAGTATTTCCAATGGTTTCAAGGATATTTTTAGCGTATTCCATAGTGAATTTTAAATGCGGTGCAAAGATACTCCTTTACTTATGAAATAAAAGTGGTCCTCCGGTTATTATTCTGAAGAATTCACCGAAGTAACCACTACGCTCTGGCTTAGTAATCGTAGATGTTTCTACTTTCTTTGAATTGAAAGTCATTTGGATAAGGCCGTAAGGATTCCAAATTAAGCACACCACAAACTTGTTTCTCACATACATTTCCGATACTATCGGTTAGTTTGACATTTAAACAGAAATGAAACTTTCCCGTACAACACGGCAATTCCAAAATACCAGGCTTTGACACCTTTATTTTGGCATGTCCCGTCAATATCGTTGGCGTGCCAGTATTCCATGACAGGTTCTGAGTGTTGTTATTATTTAGCACCAATCCTCCCCAATTGGTTCGTCGAGATTTTAAGTTACCTATCGTTCCTGAAGGTGGTGTGGCACACAAATCATTATTATAAGTGGTATTATGATTCCCAAAAGAAACTTCAACCTTACTTATAAGTGTGGTTCCACTGTTGATCTTCAGCCTAAAGTTATCCGAAAGCTTAATTCTACCTAAGGAAACCGCTACATTCGGTATATCACAAACCGTTTCCTCACACTCAAAAAAATAGGCAGACCCAGCTAGATCTAAGGTATTGGCTCCTAGGGTATCTTCGTCTTCCAGAACGGCACCTACTAGGATATCGCATCCCGAAATAGCAAGGTGGCGGCCAAAGCTATCTGCATCGGCCGCGTCTGAAGCAATCAATTTTTTAACTTGCCCCCATGGAGGCGTGGTAGTCTTTTTAAACAGATAAGCAGCTCCTGAGTTAGTATGACCATTACTATCTTCTCTATACGCACCCACCATTGCATAATCTCCAGAAATGGTCACTCCAATACCAAACCCGTCTTTCTCAGCTCTATCTAAGGCCACAAGTTTTTTTACCTGCACCCAATCTCCCATTGTATTTCGCTGAAAAATATAGGCGGATCCAGCAGATTCTAACGTATTCCCAGGAGCGGTAGCGTCGTCCTCATCCTCTGCATGTGCACCTACGAGCGCATAGTCTCCAGAAATAGCCACTGCATAACCAAAATAATCTGAGTTGCCTCGATCCATGGCTGTAATTTTTTTTGGAGGTGTCATCCAGGCATTAGAAGTGCCCGATGAAAGTGATGCGTCTCGCTCAAAAATATAAGCCGAGCCAGAGTCACCTACGACGGGGCCATTTACTCCGTCGTCCTCTCTATGCGCTCCGACAATAATGCTATTTCCTGAAATTGATACGACGCCAAATAAATCACCAGGTTCACGATCATGGGCGGTTAGTTTTTGAACATATTCCCAGCTATTTGAGGCCGAATTGTATTCAAATACATAGGCCGCACCCGCTCCAAATCCAAAAGAAGATCCACGAGGACCATTCCACATAGCACCCACAACCAGATAACTTCCCGAAATGGAAACACTGGCACCAAAATAATCTTTCGATGCTCGGTCTGGAGCCACTATTTTTTTTATCTGACTCCAAAAACCGGCTTTAAACTCAAAAATATAGGCGGCTCCAGCATCCTCTTTATAATTACCTCCCAGAACATCGTGGTCTTCACCAGAGGCGCCCACCACCAAATATTTACCCGAAATAGCCACCGACCCAAACGAATCCATTTGTGCTCCATCCGAGGCAACGATTTTCTGTTGAAACTCCCAAGGCGCATTGAATGCTGGCCTTTTAAAAATATAAGCCGCTCCCTTGCCATTTCCTAAAGTATTTAAATTGTCTTTTCCATGAGCCCCGACGACGGCGTAATTACCAGAAATAGCCACAGAACCTCCAAAATGTGCATACTTCTCACGATCAGAATTTAACTGATTCGTGAGGGCATTCACTTTTAGGTTTTCATTAATTACTTGCGATTGTACTTTGAGCAGACCAACAATAAATAGGATCGAACTCAATAAAAATAGTCTTGTTTTCATCTTGTACTTTTTAAAATATAGCCTACTCTTTTTGGGATTTTCGGTTTCCTCCTTCTGTTTAGGACTACGCATTTATTAGCAGCTATCATATACAGACGACGCTCTATGGCATCTTTGCTTGTTCGTATCGAGGAGTTGATTTAAGAGTTCATCACTTGACGGATGACCGCTTTTGAGGAGAATAAGCCGCTTTCTTAGTGGGCTTATTTTGTACAAAGATAAAAGTGAGGTTGGATGAAATAGGGGTTAAAGGCCCCATTCATGAATGGGGTATCGCCCCATTTAAAAGGGGGCGTTGAAATAAAATTACATTGGATAAACTAGAAAGAAGTAACCAATAAAAGAGGCTTTTTATTCAAAACGAATGGCCTTCACTGGAGATATTTTGGTAACCATATAGGATGGAATTAAAAGCATCAACAAACACAATAGTAATACGCCCACATTTAATAGAACCACATAACCAACATCCAAGTAGATAGGGGCTTCTGTGACATAGTAGGTATCTGCATCGAGTTTGATAAATTTTCCGTATTTCTGAAGTAATAAAAGGCCAATCCCTATTAGATTCCCCCAAAAGAGTCCAATACATATAATATACATCGCATTGTATAAAAACACCTTTCTAACACCCCAGTCGGTGCTTCCTATGGCCTTCAATATGCCAATCATTTGAGTTCGTTCCAGAATGAGGACCAGCAACGCCGTAATCATGTTGATTCCTCCTATCAATATCATAATTCCGATGATAAGCACAATATTAAAATCGAATAAATCCAGCCATTCAAAAATGGTGTAATATTTATCTCGAATGGTCAATGTATTTAACTCGCTGGGAGTTTCGTCATACACTCTGTTTCCAACGAAATTGATACGATCAAAATCTTTTACGAATACTTCAAAAGCGCCCACCTCATCTTTCTCCCATCGATTGAGCCTTTGAATATGTCGTATATCGGCCAAAAGGAATTGTTCATCAAATTCTTGAAATCCGCTGTTGTAAATACCAACGATCACAAATCCACGTATCCGGGTTTTTTGTTTACTTTCTTCCTGAAGAAAAAACGTATTTACCTTGTCACCCAATTTTAAGTTAAGTCGATTCGCCAAAAAACCTGAAATGAGTATTTCATCGTTCAAACTTTCGTTATAATTGGGCAATCTGCCTTCCACCAAATATTCTTCAAAATATTTCCAATTATAGTCATCACCAACTCCCTTGACCACTACGCCTTCAAAATCCGTCGCCGTTCGTATGACACCACCCTTGGAAGCCGTAACCTGAATATGTTCAATACCTTCTACCGAATCGAAGGTTGGGTAAAAATCCTGGTTCTTAGAAATGGGCGTTTGAGAGTCGTCGCTAAAATTTGAATCGTAGTTCGAAATAATGATATCCCCATTAAAGGCAGATACCTTATCTCTAATTTTTTTCTGAAGCCCCACCCCCGTGGCAATTGATATCAACATAATGATCACCCCTAGTGCGATTGCCGCAATAGCAATTTTTATTATTGGCGCCGAAATACTACTTTTATAATCTTTCGAAGCGACAATACGTCGGGCGATAAAATATTCGAAATTCACTGTTTATCTATGCAATTTTCCTTTTTCAAAAATACACTATTAATTTTTCTTCCTTTGGTCATTATTTGTTTTTCCTGCGGAAGCGGAAACAAAGACAAGAACGTATCTACTTCCGAAGAAATTGTGATTCACGACACTTATAAATTGACGGATCCTGCGGTGTCCTCAACCCATAATGAGGTCGGAAAGTCCGGAATTTTACTCGGCATCCATCAAAATATTGAATATCTGAAGTTACTTAAGAATAAAAAGGTTGGGATCGTTGCCAATCAAACTTCAGTATGGATAGATACTCTTGATTCGTCAAAACCACCTTATAAAGGCATAGTCCGTGACACCCTTATTATTTCGAAAAATCACCTGGTTGACTTTCTGGTGGCTAGTGAAATAGACGTGAAGAAGGTATTTGCACCCGAGCACGGATTTCGAGGCAAAGCGGACGCCGGAGAAAAGGTGAAAGATAGTAAGGATACAAAAACGGGTTTACCCATTATTTCACTGCATGGAAAACATAAAAAACCAATACCACAGCAACTAGAAGAAATTGATATTGTGATCTTTGATATTCAAGATGTAGGCGTACGTTTTTACACCTATATCTCAACCATGCATCTGGTTATGGAAGCTTGCGCCGAAGCCGGAATTCCAGTTATTATCTTAGATCGCCCCAATCCAAATGGGCATTATATTGACGGTCCTATGATGGAAAAAGAGCACACCAGCTTTTTAGGAATGCATCCCGTGCCATTGGTACATGGGATGACCATAGGTGAATATGCACAAATGATCAACGGTGAAGGTTGGCTCGCAAACGGTATCCAATGTGAGATCCATGTCATCGAAATGCTAAATTACACCCATCAAACACCCTATTCTTTACCGGTAAGACCCTCTCCCAACTTACCCAATGACGTAGCCATCAATTTGTATCCCTCCCTAGGGCTTTTGGAAGGTACTAACCTCAGTGCCGGGCGTGGCACTGAAATGCAATTTCAAGTGATCGGTTCCCCATATTTACCGTCAGAGTTTTATCCGTTTACCTATACTCCAGCACCTAATTTTGGTTCGAAATATCCGAAACATCAAGGTAAGCAATGCAATGCCCTGGATCTTCGGAATACGCCAAAAATGAGCAGAGTGGACCTGTCCTGGATCGTTGATGCCTATACCAGTCATGGGAAGAAAGAAGACTTTTTTAATACGGCAAACTTTACTGCTCACGCGGGCACGGCCAAATTACAAGAGCAAATTGAGAAAGGATATACCTTTCGGGAAATAAGGAAAACTTGGCTGCGGGATCTACAAGCCTATGATAAAATGAGACAACCCTATCTCATTTACGACTAGTCTAATATCCGTTCGGGGCGGTCAAGAACTACAAATTCACGCGACGTTTCATCTCTTCTACAATATTAAAAGCAGCGGGACATACGGCAACATTCTTTAAGGTTAAGTTGGAGATTTGCTGAAATTTCTTTCGGTCTGTATGAGGAAATTCGCGACATGCTTTAGGACGAACATCATAAATACTGCAATAATTATCGGTCCCTAAAAATGGGCATGGAAGCGATCGCATTACAAAATCATCGTCTTCATCCACCCGCAAATAGGTCTCGATAAATTGCTGCTCTTTCATTCGAAAATGCTTCGAAATACGCGCTACATCTTTGTCGGTCACCAAAGGCCCTGTAGTCTTACAACAATTGGCGCAAGTAAGACAATCGGTTTTTTCGAATTCCGCCTCATGCAATTCCTGCATCAAAAGGTCCAAATGCCTGGGGGTCTTTTTCTTTAACCTGGCAAAGAACTTTACATTTTCCTTATGCGTATCTTTGGCACGTTTTGGCAGCCCTTTTAGAATTTCATCCATAGGCGGTAAATTTACGATATTCGATATTGGATTTGGGAAGTTTTAATTTTAACTTTTACTATGCAAGACCTTTTTGGCGGCGCTTTGCTTGATTATTTCAACGGAAATTATTCTGAAGATATTCTTACGGAAACATCCATCAGCGAAGAAGATCTGCTGCCTTTGCCGTATCTATTCCGAAGTTATACTGAAATGCCCCTGCTAGAACAAAAAGCGCTAAACAAAGCTAAAGGGAAGGTACTGGACATTGGTTGTGGTGCCGGAAGTCACTCGTTGTATTTACAAGAGCAGGGCTTGGAAGTTTTGGCTATAGATATTTCGAAAGGAGCTATTCAAGTGGCTCAAATGCGAGGGGTCGCAAACACACGTCATTTGGACCTACTCCACCTTTCTGAACCAGACACTTCAGAAGAAAAATTTGATACTATTTTATTATTAATGAATGGAACTGGGATTTTTCAGAAAATGGATATGGTTCCCAACTATTTGTACCACTTAAAGTCGCTATTGGCCGCTGATGGGCAAATTTTAATCGATTCGAGCGACCTGCAGTATATGTACGACTCTACGGAAGAAGGGGGTATTATCGTTCCTGCCGATCACTATTATGGTGAGCTGGAATTTGTCATGAAATACAAAGGAATGGAAAGCGAAAAATTTCCCTGGCTATACATAGACGAAAACCGATTCGCGCAATTATGTATACAAAACGGTTTCCAATTTGAGGTACTCACTCGCGGTGATAATTTCGATTACCTGGCCCGGCTTAAAATTTTGTCCGATAGCCCATCTTGATCAGAGCGCTCATTTTGTCGCCGATAAGATCTCGGCTCCAATGCCCTGAGATCTCACTGATGTCTTCAGATAGTTCAGGCATTTTTTCTTTCACTTTTTTGGCAAGATCACCTTCAAAATAAGCCTCTATTTGCGCATTTTCAGCCTCGCTCATAGGACCTTTCTTAAGTTTCAACATTTTCTGAGCTGCATCCGATTTGTAGAAGTGGGTCATCAAAACAATTTCTTCATGGGTAAAATGCTTACGGTAGGCAAAACTTAAAAATTTCGTAATTTCCTCCAAGCTTTGAACCTTATCCGACCTCAGGTCTTTATAGACTTTGTTTGGTATATCGGAAGTTTCAAAATTTCTTTTCAATACATTAAACATGTCCTCATAGGCCTGTTCGTATTGTTGTTGGGTACCATTGACGTTTAAATAGGCGATGATATCCTTCTGAAATTGGTCCATCTGTGCCACTCCGGTGAAACAAACCAGCAAAAAAACCGTTAAAAAAATTGACCTCATTTTCAAAATCTATGATTATAGGTTATGTTTGTTAAAAATACAAAAATTGCGCCATGAAAAGCTTCTCTACTAAAATCTTACTATTGTTTTTCGTCCTACTGACCATTTCCAGCTGTAAAAGCGACGATGAACAAGAGGAAACCGTCGTCGATCCTAAGGCAGAGAACCTAAAAGCACTAGGCACCTCAGCCGAAGATATTTTGAGCGCAGACGTCTATAAAACATTAACCGTTGAGTTGGTTTATTCTGAAGTCTACAAGCCTACTCAAGAGAGTTTGGATAATTTTAAGGCATTTATTTTGGAGCGCGTTAATAAGCCTTCCGGAGTTAATTTTGTAGAGCGGCAAATCGCACCCCAACCCAATGATCCTTTTGATATTGATGAAATTAGAGAAATTGAGGACCGTGTGCGCACGCGCTATACCGAAGGAGATAATATTGCGCTTTACGTGTTCTTCTCGAACGGAAGTTCTACCAACGATACGCCAACGACAGTTACCCTGGGAACCGCCTATCGCAATACCTCGGTGGTGATTTACGAACGCACCCTGCAGGTAATCACCGAAAATGATCCCATCTTACTACCCCTCATTGAAAGCACCACGTTGCACCATGAGTTTGGGCATATTCTCGGACTGACCAACATTTTGGATGATGATATCCATACCCAGCACGAAGACACCAATAATGCGAACCATTGCTTTGTTGAAGAATGTTTGATGTATTTTGAAGCCATCAACGTAACCCGTAGTGCCATGAACACTATGCTGAACAACCTACGTGGGCGTATGGAAGTACCTGTCTTTGATCCACTTTGTCTTGGGGATTTGCAGGCGAAGGGTGGGAAGTAGATCTCTCTTTCTACCAGAACTAAACTAAATCTAATTTTATTATATTTATACTCTCCCCTACTCGAGCACTTTTGTGTTTGGGTGGGGTTTTTTATTGAATTGGTGGGGTTTGTCCGGGATATTCCTTCCGACATTTTGCTTATTTTACCAATTTTTCCAAACAAAAAAACAGTAGCAAATGAAATATCCAGACAAAAAGATTAAAAGCGTTTCTGAGTTAATAAAGAAGTTAAAAAAGGATAGTGCTTTTTATAATGGTCAAATATGGTATAGAGGTCAACCAAACAAAGACTATAAATTGTCACCATCATTTTATAGAAAAAGTACGGATATATCTGAAATGACCTTGATAAAAAAATTCAAACAAAATGCAACCTTATTAATTGAAAACAACTCGCACACCGATTTTGATTGGCTATTTATTATGCAACACCATGGAGTTCCAACGAGGCTATTAGATTGGACAGAGAGTTCTTTGATTGCGCTTTATTTCGCCTGCAGCGAAAATGATGATAAAGATGCTGCCCTGTGGATACTCCTGCCTTCCGAGCTCAATAAACATTCAGGTATTGACCCTGACGAGACATATGATATTCCAGGAATTAGCGAATTGGGAAACTACAGTCCAGAATCTTATCATGCGGATAGAACTAATATTATGCCTCCAGCCGCAGCAATCTCGTCTAGAAATACAGAAAGAATGCAAGCACAACAAGGTACTTTTACAATATTTCATAAAAGAAAAGACCCAATCGAAAGCATCGGTGATAAAAAACATGTTTGGCGTTATATTATTCCCAATGCAGATAAACTAGAAATTTTGAACGAATTAAAAATATGCGGAATTGATAAATTCCAACTTTTCCCAGAATTATCGAGTATTGGTGAAACGCTTAAAAAAGAAATCTAATATGATTCATTTATCTACTTACGAAAAGAAAAACAGTAATATTTTACGATTATTATTTGAAAAGGACACGGTAAATTTAAGTCCAGAGTATCAAAGAAACGGTGAGATTTGGCCAATAGAAAAACGACAATTACTTATTGACTCCATATTAAATGATTATGATATTCCGAAAATCTATTTTCATACTCTTCCCCTAGATGAAAGAAAAAAAAGCGGTTTCGAATATGCTGTGATTGATGGAAGACAAAGAATTGAAACAATATATAAATTTGTTAATGGAGACTTCCCTTTAAGTAATGATTTCTGTTATCTACCAGACTCCAAAGTAAAAGCTGGCGGACATTTTTATAAAGATATTGCAGAGCATTATCCAAAGCTAAAAATGGCATTTGACTCCTTTAACTTGCCTATTATTTGTGTTGATACTAATGATCTTGAGTTAATTGATGATATGTTTTTAAGATTAAACGAAGCTGTTCCTTTGAACGCCGCAGAAAAAAGAAATGCAATTGGAGGTCCTTTAGTAAAAAGTATAAAGAAGTTATCCAAGAACACTTTTTTCACTAAAAAAGTTAAAGTTTCGAATAAAAGATTCCAACATTTAGAAATTGCCGTTAGACTATTATTTATTGAGCATTATTTAAAAGATGAAGGGAAATATTATGACACCAAAAAAGTATTCTTAGATGAGTTAGTTAGAAAATATAAGGAATCAAAAACTTTTAAAGCAATGGACATAGAAAACAAGGTTTCTACAGTTTTAAATTGTTTAAATCAAGTTTTTGCGGATAAAGATCCACTATTAAGAACCCAAAGTATAATTCCGATTTACTATTTAGCATATCGGCAAGCTATCAAAAACGGTACTGAAAGTAAATTTAATAGAATTGGACTAATGAGCTTTAGACAGGACGTCAATGATAATAAGAAGATTGCAGAAACTGATATATCAAAAGCGAGTTATGAACTAATTGAATTTGATAGAATGTCTTTGCAAGGTACAAATGACGCAGGTTCAATCAGAGAAAGAAGTCGTATACTGATAGACTACCTCAATCTATAAAACGCTCAATTAGAGTGTCAATCTTAAAAATTAACCAACTGAGTAATCAACGTCAAACCTGCAAGCAATTTTTAGGTAAGTAAAAAGAATCAAATGAATAATAATCTTATTTTTTTAGGTGAAGAAGATTTAGATAGAAATGTATATCGTGTATTTAACTTTCAACGATTAGAAGAGATTTTTCATGATAAAGAACTGACATTAGTTAAGCCAAAACTGTGGGATGATCCATTCGAAAATTTCATTTTAAACTCAACTGGGGCCTTACCAGATGGCCGTGAATGCCAGATTGGGTTCAGAGATAGTTTTTATGGACAATGTTGGTCGTTGACAAAAGAGAGTGACGCTATGTGGCGGATTTATTCCCCTAATAAAGAAAGCGTAAAAATCAAAACTACAATTCGTAAGCTATTCAATCCAATTTTTAGCAGGGAGGACTATAATAGGACTCAATCTTCATCAAGCCAGCGACTCTCATCTTTTATAGGCAGAGTCAAGTATTCTAGCACAAAAAAATTGACGGCAATGCTTGAAGATCGTGAACGGATGAGTAACAAAGTATTTGACCAAACTGGTAGAGGTCAGGCATCAACTTTTTATTTTAAACGTTGGGCTTTTAGGCATGAAAACGAAATTCGCATAATGTTCAACGAGCGAATCGATTCTGATCAAAATATATTAAAATTTGACGTCCAGCCACATCACTTAGTCGATGAAATAGTCTTCGATCCGAGGCTTTCAGAAGAAGAATTTGTACGAAGAAAAAACTTAGTCCAATCATGGGGCTTTAATAAAAAAATTGTTCAATCCGGTCTTTATAAAATAAAAAAATTTAGAGTAGCTCTTTATGAAACATAGGCCCCTCAAAAAACCTTCTCCCCCCCAACATAAGTCCCCAACACCTTAGCGTTAGGAATCTCGTCCTCATCACAGGTCATAATGTCTTTATTCAGGACCACAAAATCGGCAAACTTACCCACTTCGATACTTCCCTTTTCGTTTTCCTCGAAGTTGGAGTAGGCCGCCCAGATCGTCATTCCTTTCAGCGTTTCTTCTCGGCTTAGCGCGTCCTCTTTTCTAAAACCGTCGGCTGGATAATTTTGAAGGTCTTTTCTCGCCACGGCGGCATAAAAGGTGTGCATGGGGTTTACTTTTTCCACAGGAAAATCAGTTCCTAAGACGATCATTCCTGCCTGGTCGAGTAGCTTTTTATAGGCATAGGCACCTTGAATGCGATCCGGTCCTACCCGGTCTTCGGCCCAATACATATCGCTCGTGGCATGGGTAGGCTGTACGCTCGGGATGATATTGTTTGAAAAACTCGAAAAACTTTCCTCTGAAACCACCTGTGCATGTTCTATCTTCCAACGAGCGTCTTTTTTACCAGTCAAGGCAGCCTCGTAAGCTCGAATCACCGAGACGTTCGCAGAATCTCCAATAGCGTGCGTGTTCATTTGATAACCTGCAGCGGCGATCTTTTCGGCGACGGTCTTCAATTCATCCAAGGGGGTGATCATAGCCCCAAAGTGATTTTCCTGATCGGAATAAGCCTCACGCAAGGCCGCTCCTCTCGATCCCAATGCACCATCGGCGTACACCTTAATGGAGCGTACGTTGAGCCGGTCCGTCTTTACAATTCCATTGTTGAGAAAATAATCCAGATCGGCTGGCTCGTTTTGGACCATAGCGTACACTCGTATTTTTAACTCCCCTAATTGCTGTTGATCGTCGATCAATTGTATGACTTCCTTGGAAAGCCCGGCATCATTTATAGTGGTGAGTCCCAAAGAAAAACATTCTTTCTGGGCGTCCAACAACGCTTGTGTTTGCAGTGCTTCCGAAGGTCTGGGAACAACGGCTCCCACCAGCTCCATCGGTTCGTCTATTAATATACCACTGGGCTCACCGTTTTCAAGCACCACTTCTCCTCCACTCATTTTTGTCGCTGAAGTGATTCCGACCATTTCTAAGGCCTTAGAATTCACCCAAAGCGCATGTCCGTCGATTCGCGTGAGTGCAACGGGAGTATCCGGAAATAAAGAATCTAATGACGCTTTGGTTGGATATTCTTTGAGTTCCCAATCGTTTTGATCCCAACCTCTTCCTAAAATAAACGCTGCCTTCTTTTCATTCTGAAAGGCGACCAATCGCTCCAATACCTCGGCAGCACTCGTAGTACCGGCCAATTCAACACGTTGCATGCTTATTCCTAAGTTGTACAAATGCGCGTGCCCATCAATTAAGCCCGGAAGAATGGTATTGCCTCCAGCTGTAAAGATCTTATCGGGCATATACTTACGCTGAATTTCTTCCGAAGTACCCACCTCGATAATTTTCCCATCCAAAACGGCAAAAGCCTCCACCGTATCAAAGGTGTCATTGACCGTATACACTTTAGCATTGATCACGAGAAGATCGGCCTTTTTTATTTCTTCGGAACAAGAAATGAACAGGGCAGCAAACAGAAGAAAAATGAGTCGTTTCATAGGGATTGGTTTTTTGTAAAAATAAAAAAAAGCATTTCATTTAACTGAAATGCTTTTTTCAAATACTAAACTTTACTAAAAATTTACTTTCGAGTGCTTTAATCTCGTAATAGTGATATGCTATTTAGATGCAAGAAGTTGTTCGGCGTTGCGTCATTTACTTCAGAAAAAATAAAATAATTGAAATATAATTTCTTACCAATCAAATTTATAGGTCGCTCCCAATAATCCTTGAATGCCTTGAACCGGTGTAAGTGACCGACTTTCTATTTTCGCCAAGGGGAGCAATTTGCTGAGTGATAATTATGAAAAATGGCTCTTTACACCGGTTCAAGGCATTCAAGGATTATTGGGAGCGACCTATAAATTT
>JBCCIJ010000044.1:0-28783 GCA_039028295.1 Bacteroidota bacterium | reverse complement strand
GCCAAATGAACCCATAAATGAAGAAAACCTAGTCCTGGAGCGAACATTATCCCAATCCGCTACTACGATTATTATACCCCAGTATAGAGGAAGTGAATCCTTAACCTTTGAAGACAATATGCAATGGGCGGCATTCTTAACAGCATATGCCGTTTTGGATAGCGATGAGGCCAAGTCTTATTTACTGGACTTTATTGAAGTCCATGGAAATACCTTTACATTGGATCAACTTTTTACATCAGAATCAGGCGCTTCCGACTTTGAAATTGCTTTTGAAGGAAGTTTCGAATTGTTCTTTAATCCCCCTTGTAAAAATTGTGCGCCAGTTAGCTCTGGCTCTAATCCTGGAGGTATTGGGTCTACAGGACAACAGTACGCTTATGAAACTTTTAGAAGCTTTATTGTTGAAGAGAATTGTTTGGAGATTCATTTGCCATCGGGTATGGATTTGGTATTTACAGAATCAACGACTGAACGCCAAGGATCTATTACCACAACCGCGCACCCCCTTGTAGAAAATGCTAGCGATAATGAAGGCTATAAAATATTTGAGGCGGCAATTGACAGCGAGTTGGTGCCACAGGTAGATCAAAATTATTTAGTTAATAGAAATGTTATTCTGGTAAGACCTTACCGAGAGTCTCCCAATTGTGATTACGAAGCAATTCTTGTTTCAGATTTTACTGCTTTTCTATGTGGACAAGACTGTAACGGTTAATCAAACCTTTTTAAGTTGAACGGGCCGCCTTTTGGGCGGCTTTTTTGTTTTCAGGGGCTTAGTTAATATCACTTAGGCGAAAACTACCCTCAGTTATACAAAACCACTTGTCTGGGCCTTCGATAGTTTCCAACTTGGTTTTATAAGGCGGAAACCGAAAAGCCCGTAACAGAGTAGGTATTATTTAAATTATGAAAAGTATGAAGTTCTATTTTTTCATTCTTGTTGCCATAACAATCTCAAACTCTTATGCACAAGATTTAAGCAAAACATCTTTTAGTGAAAACTTTGAGATTCGACTTGACCCTAACATTATGCTCACCGAAAGCTATGAATTGGATATTGCACATATGAATTTTAAATCTGAAAAATTCTTACAAAAATTCTGTGACGCTTTTTCAATGTTCAATTGGAGCTTAAAAGGAGATTTTAATTCTAAGAAGATTATTCTTCAATTGGATAAAACTTTTTTTGAGCAAGGAAAAACAGATGTTAATCAATTAAATAATGACCTCTTAATGCTATCCAGGAGGATGAAACTTTACTTTAATCGTTTTAATAATTAAGCCATGAAACATATAAATTACTTTTTTTTAGTCTTGAGCTTTATAGGTTTTACATCCATAGCTCAAATACAGGTAAATACAACCTTAAATGATAATGATCTTATACAAACGTTGGCCGGTAATGGGGTCGCCATCTCCAATATTAACATGAATTGTCATGAAACGGCTTACGGACAATTTACTAATGATTCAAGCCTCAATCTGGGCCAAGGAGTTATTTTAACTTCCGGAGGTATTAGCTTCGCACCAGGCCCCAATAATACCATCAGTGCGGGGACACACAATAATAATGGCCCGTCAGAACTACTAAGTCAATTGAATGGTGATAAGACGTTTGATGCCTGTGAAGTCACTTTCGACATCATACCGGATGGAGACAATTTAGCATTCACTTTAGTATTTGGATCGGAAGAATACCACGAATATGTAAATGATGAGTATAATGATCTAATAGGAATTTTCATAACAGACCCTATTGATGACCTAACCTATAACATCGCATTCGTTCCTGGAACCAATGAACAGCCGGTAGGTGTAAATTCAATAAATAATGGAGTATCTAGCCTATGTCAGTCCAATGGTAATCAGGCCAGTAACCCTGAATTTTTTATAGATAATTGTGAAGGTTTGGATGTCCAATATGATGGATTTACAGTGGTGTTGACAGCAGAAGCTAACAATTTGTTTCCTGTTGTCGCCGGGCAATCTTATGCTGTAACCATTGCCATTGCAGATGCAGAAGATCCAATATATGATTCTGGACTATTCTTAAAAGAAGGGGGTATTTATTCCTGTACAACGACTAGCGCTTATTTTCACTTTGAAAATGATGAAGGAACCCCCGAAACTGAATTTTGCCTGGGAGAGAATATCTTCTTAAATGGAAGTGCCTCCGAAGGAGAAGATCAATACAAATTGGATATAAGTAGAACCCTGTTACCAAACGGCCCTACGGAAGACTATAGTACCGTCGGTTGGTTATCTGGGATGGTGGAAACCATTAATTTGACTACCCTCTTTCAGCAAGAATCTATACCCTTGGAAATCGGCTATGAATATAACGTCACACTAACAGTTAGCGATTCCATCTGTGAACAGTTAGACTACGTTTCCCATTCTTTTACGGTACTTTCAAACCAAGGATTATCGGCTTTTCATTTTGAGAACGAACAGGGAAATCAGCAAGATGAGTTCTGCTTGGGAGAAACCATTTATCTAAACGGATCTTCCTCCGAGGGCGAAGAAGAATATAAACTAGATGTAAGCAGAACCAATGGAGGAGCTACCCAAGATTTTAGTGCAGGAGGTTGGATGCCAGGAATTATTGAAATCATTGACCTAACCGCAATATTCGATGATAATTTTATACCACTGGAATTGGGATACGAATACTTTGTCACGCTTACCATCAGGAATTTACCTTGTTTGGAAGAAACCTCAGTGACTCATTCTTTTACGTTACTTTCAGCAGAAGGAATAGCGGCTTTTCATTTTGAAGATGAACTGGGAAATGAACAAACCGAATTTTGTATTACTCAACCTGTTTATTTGAATGGAAACGCCAGTGTGGGAGATGATGAATATTTGATTGGGGTTAGCACATTTAATACGGAAACCAGTGTGACAGTAGATTACAGCAATATCGGCTGGAATACGGGACCAACGAGTGTTTTCAATTTAACAGATCTTCTAATAGCAAACGAAGTGCCTATAGAGCAAGAGCTCCGATATGACATTACGCTAAGTATTAGAGATTTGCCATGTATAACTGAAACTTCCGTGCAACATTCGTTTATCTATGGAGCGGAACCTTTAGCAGCATTCAATTTCGAGAATGATCTTGGAGAACCTCAAGAAGTTTTTTGCGATGGAGAAGATGTTTATCTCGATGGAACGGCATCAGAAGGAGAGTTGTACTATACGATCATTGCTTCGTGTAGGGTTATTAATACGACTGGAAATTTTAACCCCGTTAGTACCCTTCCTGCAACACAAAGTATGATTGGGACACTCAACATCTCAGATTTATTTGCAAATTTTGGAAATCCGAATCATACTTTTCAAGCCGGATATGAATATGAAATAGAGCTCGTTGTAGGTAACGACTGTGGATCTAATTCCGTAAGTCATGTCTTCCAGATGATAGACGATGCCTCGTTAGACCCCTCCTTTTCATTGACCCCATCCGCCGGACTAAGCACAGGAATTCCTGTAACCGCTACACAATATGAATTACATGAGGATTTAATGGCAGTGCATGATTGGTATGTCTTCTACACTCCTAACAACGGTAGCGGCCCCTATACATTAGAACGATTTTTACTAGACGAACCAACCATTACATTCCGTCCACCCTGGGTTGGTTTTTATATTGTAGTCCATAGGGTAAGCAATCCATGTGGGGAAACATGTTATGGACAGGTGCTCTATATTGGATCTCCATGGGAACAGTTTAATTGTGAAGCCGTAACGGTATGTAGTGAAGTGGATTGTAGTATCATAGAATCTTTAGTTGAACAAGCCACGTGCCAGGGAGATGAATGTGAAAAAATTGTCGAAATCTCGCCAAACCCCAGCAACGGAGAGCTATATATTAATGTTTCCAATACTACTTCCTATGAAGTAGAGATTTTAGATATTTATGGAAATCGATTATTTAACGATTCGTTTGGGAATAGTAAAATTCGAATCGATTTGCAGCATCAAAGGACCGGTTTATACTTTGTTCGAGTATTGGAAAACGGGAAGTTAATAGATGTAAAGACTTGGATAAAAGAATAAAAGAAATTTACTTATCTAAGGAAAGAAGCTGTTTATTAAAACAGCTTCTTTCATTTATAGCAATGTGATTTAAAGAGAGTTCCATGTTATAGATGGAATTCACGAATACAGCTCATCCTGTAAATATTACAATTGGGTAAAATACTTTGCTCTTTCCCTGATACTTTACCGATATTCGGATTCAATTCAAATCGAGGTATGATACAAGTAGAAAACCTTTCTAAATCATTTCAAAACGCTCATGCGGTGAATGATATCAGTTTCACCATTGCTAAAGGTGAGGTTTTTGGGCTTTTAGGTCCCAATGGCGCAGGTAAATCAACTACATTGAATATGATGAGCACAATCCTGCAAAGTGATCAGGGTACTGTTGTTATCGATGGATTAGAAACAAAGGCAAATCCAACGGAATGCAAACATTTGATCGGAGTAGTACCACAAGAGATTTCTTTATATGAAGAACTTTCAGCTTATGAAAATCTATGGTTTTGGGGAAATCTATATAAAACTCCCTCCAAAGAATTGAAAGAGAAAATACATGAAACACTTCAGTTAATTGGGCTCTTGGATCGAAAAAATGATTTGATCAAAACTTATTCCGGCGGAATGAAACGGAGAATCAATATTGCCGCCGCATTGCTTCATAATCCGAAAATCTTGTTTATGGATGAACCTACGGTTGGAATTGATCCACAAAGTAGAAACCACATTTTTGAAGTGATAGAAGCCCTGAATGAAAAAGGAATGACCATTGTCTACACAACACACTATATGGAAGAGGTGGAACGCTTGTGCGACCGCATTGCCATTATCGATTCTGGAAAAATAATTGCCCAGGGAACCCAGTCCGAACTAAAGGAATTGGTGCAAACTAAAGAAACCATTCAATTAGAATTTGATTTCCTTTCTGAAGGTCATGTGAATCAAATTCGTGAAGCACTTCCGTACGCTATTTTACAAAGTGAAAACAAGCTCATTATAGAAAGTCCGGTAAGGGAACTTTCGAAAGTGATCAAATCTTGTAATGAATTGAAATTAAGCATTAAAGACATACAATTAAACAAAGTAAACTTAGAAACCATCTTTCTTAGCCTTACCGGCAAGC
The DNA here is from genome assembly GCA_039028295.1 of Bacteroidota bacterium. Lineage (GTDB taxonomy): Bacteria > Bacteroidota > Bacteroidia > Flavobacteriales > Flavobacteriaceae > Aureisphaera. The sequence goes on along the minus strand of JBCCIJ010000044.1, from coordinate 23,613 downwards.
AATTAAGAGACTGATATAACGGGTAAGTTGTCGCAACCATAAGCAAAGCAAACACAATGATATTCAACATTTTAAAGAAAGACATCAAACTATATTTTTCTGACAAACGAGGGGTTCTTCTCACTTTTTTATTACCCGTGATAATGATCACATTATTTGCTTTTGCCTTTGGCGGCGTAGGAAAAAAGGAAAGGGCTCCTCAGCCTATGGGCATCTTGGTAGTGGATAAAGACTCAACAGCGGCTTCTCAGGAGTTGGTTGCGAAGTTAAATGCAATGCCAACCATTCGTTTAATCGCTTCGGAAGAAGAGGAAGCGTTAACTCTTGTAAAAAAGGGAAAGAACCCGGCGGCACTCATTTTTGATAAAGGATTCTCGAACGCAATAGTTTCTGAAACCCAGTTACCAATTACATTGAAATATGATGCGGCCAGAGAATTAGAGATGCGCATTGCACACAGCGTTTTAAAAGAAGGACTCAAATATCATTTGGGCAAAGCAAACCCTATTAATGATGTGCCATTAAAAACCGTTTCATTGATCAAAGAAAGCACAACCAAAGTGCATCCCGGTTTGGTACAAGCCGTGGGAGGAACGGCCATCATGATGTTACTATTCAGCATCGCAGCAGTTGGGGGTGGTTTATTGGATGAGAAAGAAGCGGGAACCTTAAATAGGTTGTTAGTGGCTCCTGTAAAACCATTGGACATTTTGCTAGCAAAAATGGGAACCGCCATGGTGGTTTCCATTTTACAACTAACCGCCATGTTCATCTTCGCCTGGTTAGCATTTGGATTACCCATTTTTATAGATTTACCTTCTTTACTATTACTGATCCTATGCATCTCCTTTGCGGTTTCCAGTTTTGGAGTATTTTTAGTTTCTACAGTAAAAACGCGTCAACAATTGCAAGGAATGAGCACGATTATTATCATTCTAATGTCGGCGATAGGTGGAAGTATGATTCCCATTACTATGATGCCGGGGTTCATGCAGAAGGTAGCTCCAATTAGTGTGAATTATTGGGGAATTCAGGGCTTCTTTGATATCTTCTGGAGGCAAATGACGTTGTCGGAGATACTGCCTAAAATGGGTGTTTTATTGGCCATTGGTTTAGGAATGGTCTTAGTTTCCATACGATTGTTTAAAAGAAACATTGTTGCATTGGAATAGCCGCTTTGAATAGATCTATTGTTATCTGGGCTAAGAAATAGGAAGGCCACTACGCTATATCATATTTTTGTCAATCAACCATTGAATATCAAAAAAGCCACTCTTTAAGAGCAGCTTTTTTCATTATATGTGGTGAAGGTTATTCCCCCTCCAGATCGGCCAATTTGGCTTTCATAGCCTTAAATTTATCATCATGGCCCAATTGGCTATAAAGGTTCATTAGGGTACGAACCAGCTCTACGTTATCAGATTTTGTTTGAATGGCAGATTCCAATAGCGGTAAAACTTCTTGATACAACGCTTTTCTTTCGTTCTTCAATTCTTCATACCTTTTATCATCCTTTGCAGAAGTTCCTAAGCTATTCATCTCTTCAACCATAACCGCTTCACCTTGAAGTAGGATGGCGGCGATGTTAATTTGAGCTAGTGCATAGCCTGGTCTTAACTCCAAAGCCTTTCTATAATATTCCAGCGCTTTTTCATTTTGATCTTGCTGAGCCGCACCAACACCAAGGTTGTAATAGAGTTCCGGATTGGTAGGATCTGATTTAATGACTTCTGCCATTAAAGTGGTATACTTTTCCATATCACCCATTTTATAAGCAATATCTGCTTCTGAACGAACAAGGGACATATCATTAGGGTTGGCCTCTCTGGCTTCTTTCATCAATTGCAAAGCCTCATCATTCTTCCCTTGACTGATGTAGATAAGGGTTACCTTTTGAAGAATATCTCCTTTCACTGAAGCCGTCATGCGATCATCCGGATTGGTGTATTTTCCGGCAATAAGCGCCAAATCCCTTTCGCTTTTATCAGCAAATGGTGTCACCTCACCGTTCTCGATATTGGTAGCGACAAATTCTTGACGGATACCAGTGTATCCCATATCCAAAAGTTCTTTATAATACGTTAGAGCCGTGTTATAGTCTTTACCGTTTACCGCATTTCCAGCCGCGTAGTACAGATCGGAAGTGTCCTTTTTACTTGTTCTGTAACTCGTATTTAATTTTTCGGCAGCGCGCGCATAATTTTTTGCATTTTGATCATTAATGGCACTATTCACCAAGGCAACCCTTAGATTTTGTTTACCAATGCTCAAACGCGATTGGTACTTACCAATATTCAATTTTTCCGCAGCGGCAAAAGCTTCGGCCGCTGTTTTCATTTTTGCAAAATTATTGGTTCCAGCATCTGCCAAATAAGCTTCACCTTTTACAACATAAAATTGAGCTTTCAAATTGCTGTCGGCATTGCCTATTAAACCTTCGGCGGCGCTTAATGCACCAATAGCTTCAGATATGTCACCGGCTTTTACATATTTTTCAGCCTTTTTAATTTCCTTCTTCTGAGCAAAAGCTAAAGTAGAAAGCATCATGATTCCTACTAAGAGTATCTGTTTTTTCATTATAGGGATTATTTATTCGTTAATTTCAGTTTGTGACTCGTCATTATCAATTGCTGTGCCATTCTCGTCGCTAATGATCTCATTTCCGTCTTCATCGAGCTCTACTTCATCATCATCATGCATTACTTTTGCTACTGCGGCAATGGAATCGTCTTCGCGTACTTTGATTAATCGAACCCCTTGTGTGGCTCGACCCATAACTCGAAGATCCTCGACAGCCATTCTAATTGCGATTCCCGATTTGTTAATAATCATAAGGTCATCACTATCGGTTACATTTTTAATGGCTACTAATTTACCAGTTTTTTCCGTAACATTAATGGTTTTAACCCCTTTTCCGCCTCTATTAGTGACCCGGTAATCCTCAATGCTGGATCGTTTTCCGTAGCCGTTTTCTGAAACAACCAAAATATTAGACTCAGGATCATCTACGGCGATCATTCCAATTACCTCGTCGTCTGGCCCAGCCAATCTAATTCCCCTAACACCAGATGCATTACGCCCCATTGGTCGAGTTTTTTCTTCTTCAAAGCGAATGGCCTTACCAGACTTCACGGCTAACATCACTTGACTATCTCCTGTGGTAAGCTTAGCTTCCAACAAAATATCGTCCTCTCTTATGGTGATAGCGTTTATACCATTAGTTCTTGGTCTCGAATATTGCTCCAACGGTGTTTTCTTCACCTGCCCATTCTTAGTGGCCATAATCACATAGTGGCTATTAATATATTCTTCATCTTTAAGATCTTGAGTACAGATAAAGGCCTTTACCTTATCATCTTGTTCAATGTTGATCAGATTCTGAATGGCACGTCCCTTAGAGGTCTTACTTCCTTCTGGTATTTCAAAGACACGCATCCAGAAGCATTTTCCTTTTTGAGTAAAGAACAACATGTATTGATGGTTTGTACCCACGAATAAATGTTCCAGGAAATCCTCATTTCGAGTGGCGGAAGCTTTTTGTCCCACTCCTCCTCTATTTTGTTTCTTGTATTCGGTCAGAGAAGTTCGTTTTATATATCCTGCATGTGAAATGGTAATTACCACTTTCTCATCGGCAATCAGGTCTGTAATGCTTACATCTCCTCCAGCGTATTCGATAGTGGAACGACGATCGTCTCCATACTTTTCTTTAATCTCAACCAGTTCTTCCTTAATGATATTCATTCGGCGTTCCTTATTCGCCAAAATGTCCTTATAATCACTAATTGTATTCATCAACGTCTCGTACTCGGAACGAAGTTTGTCTTGCTCCAGGCCTGTTAACTGGCGTAGTCGCATTTCAACAATAGCCTTAGCCTGGGTTTCAGATAAATCGAAGGCCTCCATCAATTTTTCTCTTGCTTCATCTGCATTTGATGAAGCTCTAATAAGCTTGATGACCTCGTCAATATTATCCGAAGCGATAATAAGTCCTTGAAGAATATGAGCTCGCTCTTCGGCTTTACGTAAAAGATATTCGGTACGACGGGTAACGACTTCATGGCGATGTTCCACGAAGTAGTGAATCATTTGTTTTAAATTCAATAATTGAGGTCTCCCGTTTACCAATGCAATATTATTTACACTGAAACTAGACTGAAGTTCCGTGTATTTGTACAACATATTCAGCACAATATTGGGTATCGCGTCTCTTTTCAGAATATAAACAATACGCATCCCACTACGGTCACTTTCGTCACGTATATTTGAAATGCCCTCAATTTTCTTATCATTAACCAGATCGGCTGTTTTCTTGATCATGTTTGCCTTATTCACCTGATAGGGAATTTCGGAAACAACAATACACTCTCTGCCTGCCACTTCTTCAAAATTGGCTTTTCCTCTCATGACAACTCGTCCACGTCCCGTATGAAATGCATCTTTTACACCTTCATAGCCGTAAATAACACCGCCTGTTGGAAAATCTGGAGCCTTGACATATTGCATAAGCTCGTCAATTTCGATGTCATTGTTTTCTATATATGCAATGGTTCCATCAACAACTTCGGTTAAATTGTGTGGTGGCATGTTGGTGGCCATTCCTACCGCAATACCTGAGGCACCGTTGATCAAAAGACCTGGAACTCTTGTAGGCAGCACTTTAGGCTCCTGTAAGGTATCGTCAAAGTTCAGTTGATGATCTACCGTTTCTTTGTCGATATCGGCCAGCATATCTTCTGATATCTTTCGCATACGTGCTTCAGTATATCGCATTGCCGCTGGACTATCTCCATCAATAGAACCAAAGTTACCTTGCCCATCTACCAACATATAGCGCAGACTCCATTCCTGAGCCATACGCACCATCGCGTCATAAACAGAGGTATCTCCATGGGGGTGATACTTACCCAATACTTCTCCAACGATTCTCGCTGATTTTTTATGGGAGCCACTACCACGCAAACCCAATTCATGCATTCCAAATAATACCCTTCTATGTACTGGTTTCATACCGTCACGAACGTCAGGTAAGGCACGTGAAACAATAACCGACATCGAATAATCGATGTAAGCCGATTTCATTTCATCTTCAATGTTGATAGGGATTAATTTTTCGCCGTCAGCCATATATTTATTATGTTATTTTGGTTATTAAAATCTAAGAAAGCAAGATACACTATTTTGCAAATTTACGACGTAATGTCAGGGGGTAATATTCACTATTTTATTAACAAAAAATTAGTGCTGAACCGTTAATAACTATAGTACTTTAGCCTTTGAATTTAGAAAGTTTTTTGTTCCTTTATCGACCACCTAACCGATTGAGGTATAATTTTTGCCATTAACTAATTTTATTTAATTATTTTAGTCACTTAGGAGAACGATATATGGATGACAATTTTTCACCGAGAGTAAAAGATGTAATTGCCTATAGCAAAGAGGAAGCATTGCGCCTTGGTCATGATTTTATTGGAACCGAGCACTTAATGCTTGGTTTGTTAAGAGATGGCAATGGCAAGGCTGTGAGCATACTAAGTGCTTTGGATATAGACTTGAATCATTTAAGAAGAAAAGTAGAAATTTTAAGCCCAGCAAATCCCAATGCCGGCATAAGTGCCAATGATAAGAAAAACCTGCACTTAACCCGTCAAGCGGAACGCGCCTTAAAAACTACGTTTCTGGAAGCCAAGTTGTTTCAAAGCTCTTCCATCAATACGGCGCATCTATTACTATGCATTTTAAGAAATGAAAATGACCCAACAACAAAACTGCTTCATAAAATGAAAGTAGATTATGATGGGGTAAAAGATCAATTTAAACTTATGATTACCAACGATGAAGATTATATAGAGCCGACAGCTTCAGATTCCTTTCCAAATGATGATGATGAAGCTACCCCTAACGACGGCGACAAAGAAAACCTCTTCTCTGGTTCAAGTACGGCCAAGGGAAATAAAAAATCGAAGACCCCTGTATTGGATAACTTCGGAAGAGACCTCACGGCACAGGCCGAAGAAGGTAAATTGGATCCCGTTGTGGGTAGAGAAGCTGAGATACAAAGAGTGTCTCAGGTATTAAGCCGAAGAAAAAAGAACAACCCTTTACTTATTGGAGAACCAGGTGTGGGTAAAAGTGCTATTGCCGAAGGTCTTGCCTTGCGAATTGTACAAAGAAAGGTTTCTCGTATTCTTTATGATAAACGAGTGGTTACCTTAGATTTGGCTAGCCTTGTGGCTGGCACCAAATATCGAGGACAATTTGAGGAGCGCATGAAGGCGGTTATGAATGAGTTGGAAAAGAATGAAGATATTATTCTATTCATAGACGAAATTCATACCATTGTAGGTGCTGGTGGAGCTACGGGCTCTCTGGATGCCTCTAACATGTTTAAACCTGCTTTGGCACGCGGTGAAATTCAATGTATAGGTGCTACTACTTTGGACGAATACCGCCAATATATTGAAAAGGACGGTGCTTTGGAAAGAAGATTCCAAAAGGTATTAGTAGAACCCACTACGGTTGAAGAAACCATTGAAATACTTCAGAATATAAAAGAGAAGTATGAGTCGCATCACAATGTTAGCTATACCGAAGATGCCTTAGTGGCCTGTGTGAAGTTGACCAATAGATATATGACCGAGCGTTTTCTTCCGGACAAAGCTATCGATGCATTGGATGAGGCAGGGTCTCGAGTTCATATTACTAATATTAATGTCCCGGATAAAATTCTTGATATTGAAGGGAAACTGGAAGAGGTTCGAGAACTAAAGAATTCTGTTGTAAAGAAGCAGAAATATGAAGAAGCTGCTAAATTGCGTGATGACGAAAAAAATCTGGAAAAAGATCTGGCTATGGCTCAGGAAGCCTGGGAAAGCGAATCCAAGTTACATAAAGAATTGGTAGACGAAGAGAACGTGGCCGAAGTGGTTTCTATGATGACCGGCATCCCGGTAAATAGAATTGCTCAGACCGAAAGTAATAAATTGGCTGCCCTACCCGACCGTATTAAAGGCAAGGTGATAGGACAGGATGAAGCTGTAGCGAAAGTGGTAAAAGCTATTCAGCGAAATAGAGCTGGATTAAAAGACCCGAATAAACCTATTGGCTCCTTTATATTTTTAGGACAAACAGGAGTGGGTAAAACGCAATTGGCCAAAGTACTGGCTCGCGAATTGTTTGATAGCGATACTGCCCTGGTTCGTATTGACATGAGCGAATACATGGAAAAATTCGCAGTTTCTAGATTGGTGGGAGCACCTCCGGGATATGTAGGATATGAAGAAGGTGGACAATTAACGGAAAAAATTCGTAGAAAACCTTACGCTGTGGTTCTTTTGGATGAAATAGAAAAAGCGCATCCCGATGTATTCAATATGCTATTACAAGTATTGGATGATGGGTATTTAACCGATAGCCTAGGACGCAAGATCGATTTCAGAAATACCATTATTATTATGACTTCCAATATTGGAGCTCGTAAACTAAAAGATTTTGGACAGGGTGTTGGTTTTGGAACGGCTGCCAAGGAGAATCAGGCAGATTCACACGCCAAAGGTATTATTGAGAATGCTTTGAAAAAGGCATTTGCTCCCGAATTTCTGAATCGTGTGGATGATGTTATGGTGTTCAATGTATTGGAGAAAGAACATATTAATAAAATTATTGATATTGAATTGGACCAGTTATATAAACGCATTGCGGATATCGGATTCACATTAGTACTTACCGATAAAGCTAAGGATTATATTGCTGAAAAAGGATTCGACAAAGACTACGGTGCGCGACCATTGAAGCGTGCCATTCAGAAATACATTGAAGATTCTTTAGCTGAAGAAATCATTAATTCACACCTTAAAGAGGGTGATACCATCACGATGGACCTGGATGAAAAGAATGATGAACTCACCATAAAAGTTAAAAAACAAAAAAAGGCTACGGAATCGTAGCCTTTTTTACTTTATAAAGAGTTCGTCATGACTCAGGAGGAAAAAGATCATATACAAGAGCGCATCCTGGAAGAAATTACGGCTACCGAAAAATTAGTGGCGAATTATAGGGAACTTACCAAACCGATAGCTCCTGAAAATGCGATAGGTCGAGTTTCGCGAATGGACGCTATCAATAATAAAAGCGTCAATGAATCTGCACTAAAAAAGGCCGAATTGAAATTAAAAAACCTAAAAGTTGCCATAACCAAAATTGAAGATTCGGATTTTGGCACATGCATTCGCTGTAAAAACCCAATACCTATTGGTCGTATTTTACTACTACCCCAAGCTATTACTTGCGTTCATTGCGCTCGTTAGCCTTACGCTATTTGGAGATTGTCACAGAATTAGTCAAACAAAAGATCGCTTTCGATCGAAAAACTTTGTAAAAAAGCAATAGAAGTGTGAATATCTTTCGCCAATAATCGATCTTCATCTACAAAAGGAACTTGTTCACGATAGCTTTGCAAAAAGGATTCAATAAACACTGACGATTTACTAGGACTTCTAAAAGCAATAGCCTGCGAGGCATTCATTAGCTCAATAGCTAATATGGTCTCCAGGTTCTCAATAATTTGAATACATTGTGTTGCCGCATTCGCTCCCATACTTACGTGGTCTTCTTGTCCATTTGACGAGACAATAGAATCCACAGAAGCTGGAGTAGCCAGTTGTTTATTGGCACTCACAATACTGGCCGCGGTATATTGTGGAATCATAAACCCGCTGTTCAATCCTGGATTATTGACCAAAAACTGAGGCAGTTCTCGAAGCCCTGAGACCAATTGAAATGTTCTTCTTTCTGAAATATTTCCCAATTCTGCCATGGCAATTCCCAGATAATCCAGCCCTAAGGCTAAAGGTTGCCCATGAAAATTACCCCCGGAAATGATCTTATCGGCCTCCATGAAAATGTTCGGATTATCCGTAACACTATTGATTTCAGTTTTAAAAGTTTTATTGACAAAATGGAGCGTATCTTTGGAAGCCCCGTGTACTTGTGGAATACATCTAAACGAATAGGGATCCTGTACTTTTTTGTTCTCCGAAGTACCAATTTCACTACCCGCCAAAAACTCTAATATTTGTTGCGCTGTTTTTACTTGTCCACGGTGGGGCCGCACCAAATGAACCAACTCGTCAAACGGACTCATATTACAATCGAACGCATCGATTGAAATAGCTCCAATTAAATCGGCTAAATAGGATAATTTATAACCCTTCAACAAACAATATACACCATAGGCACTCATAAATTGTGTTCCGTTAAGTAAGGCTAAACCTTCCTTTGCTTCTAAAACAATGGGTTCCCACCGGTTTCTTTTCAGCATTTCTTCAGAAGAAATAATGGCATCACCATCATATACTTCCCCCCTGCCCAATAAGGGCAACGAAAGGTGCGCAAGTGGTGCCAGATCTCCAGAAGCTCCTAAGCTTCCCTGAGTGTAGACCACCGGTAAAATATCATTGTTATAAAAATCGATGAGACGTTGAATGGTTTGTAATTGTGCCCCACTGTAACCGTAACTCAGCGACTGGATTTTAAGTAACAGCATCAATCTAACGATTGGTTTTGGAACCAAATCGCCTGTTCCGCAGGCGTGGGACATTACCAAATTTTCTTGAAGTTTCGAAAGATTTTCTGTCGATATTTTGACATTATATAAGGAACCAAATCCGGTATTGATCCCGTAGATGGGCTTATCACCTTCTTTTAATTTCTTCTGAAGATATTCGTAGGATTTTTTTACGTTGAGCACCGCCTCTTCTGAAAGGTCAATGGCCATATGGTCGTCAACGATCTTTTTTAGGGATGACAAAGAAAGAATGTCACTACTTATATAATGGACTGGGCGCATAAGGGTATTGGTTGTTTGCGACAAAAATACAATTTCCTGTTAAGGTTTTATCTTTTTTTATGTTTCAACAAATATTATATTATTTTAGCAAAAACTTAATAATCTAATAATGAAAAAACTAGTTGTTATTGTTGCTGCGATCGTCCTCGTCGCTTGTGGAAAAGAAGAGGTAAAAAAAGATTATGTTACTTTTTCTGGAACTATCACAGACCAGAATAGTGATTCTATTGTCATTTACAAAAAAGGATATAAAAAGGTCATCGCCGTGAATGCAGATGGAACCTTTAGTGATACGCTTAAGGTAGATCCCGATTTTTATAGATTCAATGACGGTGCAGAAGGAACCAGTCTATTCTTAAAAAATGGTTTTGATGTTCAAATGACTTTAAATACTGCCGAATTTGACGAAACGATTCGTTATACTGGTGAAGGATCGATTGATAATAATTTTCTAGCCTCCAAAGCATTGTTGGAGGAAAAGCTCTTCGATTTTGAAATTGACGAGATGGATAAGCCCGGTTTGGACGCAAAAATGTCTTCTATTGAAAAAGAGCTTACCGATTTTATAGCATCTAAGAAAGACTTGGATTCTATGGTGGTAAGTAGATCAAAAGAAGGAGTTGCGGGCACCATTAAAAGCTATTCAGGTTACTTAGGAGATTTAATTGCCTTGCGCACCAATCTTCCCAAAGGAGCACCTTCACCCGTTTTTTCAAATTATGAGAATCATGCTGGTGGAACAACAAGTTTAGAAGAATTAAAAGGTAAATATGTTTATGTGGATGTTTGGGCTACTTGGTGCGGACCATGTAAGGCGGAAATTCCTCACCTGAAAAAGGTAGAAGCAGATTACCACGACAGGAATATCGAATTTGTAAGTGTTTCTATTGACAGACCCAAAGACTATGAAAAGTGGGTAAGCATGGTTACTGATAAAGAATTGGGTGGTGTTCAGTTGTATGCGGATAATAATTGGGAATCGCAATTCGTGAAGGAATACTTTATCAAAGGAATCCCAAGATTTATACTTATAGATCCTGATGGAAACGTGGTATCTCCAGATGCTCCAAGACCTTCAGATCCTAAGCTAAGAACTATGCTAGAGGAGGAAAAGATTTAAATTCAATGATCTCTATAAATAAAAAAATCGCTCTCTGTGGGCGATTTTTTTTATTTATAAACATGGGGCAACTACTATAATTTAGGCCTGCCCCTCCGCAGGCGGCTGCTCTTGTTTAAACAATTCTAAAAACGCCTGACCCAGGTTTTCAACAATATCGCTCGCCATTAAAGCTTCAAAACCATTTTGTTGGGCGATCATATTCCCGGCACTACCATGGAGGTAGACTCCAAATAGAACGGCGACCTCCGGCTCATATCCTTGTGATAGCAATCCAGTGATGACCCCGGTAAGGACATCTCCACTTCCGGCAGTTGCCATTCCAGGGTTTCCTGTAGTATTTATATAAATTTCATCACCAAATACGGTCATGCTATTGGCGCCTTTGATAAGAACGATCATTTCATGCTCTTTACAGAAGCTTTTCGTAAGTTCCAACCGCTCATAATCATTTTTCCAGGTACCAACTAATCGTTCTAATTCACCAAGATGAGGCGTGAATATCGATTTCTTTGGAATTTCCTTCAGCAGATCGGGATGAGCAGAAACCAAATTTATAGCATCGGCATCGATTACCATGGGAGCCTCGGTTTTGCTCAATAAACTGGTTAGTGCTGCCAAGGTTTCCTTCGCTTGCCCCATACCAGGGCCAATTCCAATGGCAGTAGGAACGAAGTCCATCTCAATTTCAGAAATAAATGAATCATCGCCTCCTGAAACGATCATAACTTCAGGCACAGATGAATGGATAGCGACCATGCCATCATTCGGAATGCATACCGTTGTGAGTCCACTTCCTGTTCGTAGAGATGCTTTCGAAGCCAGAATCATTGCTCCTATTTTTCCCCTACTTCCTCCAACAAGTAACGAATGTCCAAAGGTTCCTTTATGCGCGTACTTTTCACGTTGTTTGTAGAAGGTTTGTACAAAAGGTTTTACCACCAAACGCGCCAGCGGAGGCGTGCTCATCAAATAATTGGGGGCCAGACCTATGTCTAATGCTTCATAGTAAGGTACAAAACGGCCTGTATCTGGTAAAAAAAATGCTAGTTTTGGAGCCTGAAAAGTTAGGGTATGATTGGCTTTAATTACCGCATCTTCATCCATGAGTGGCGAATTTGCCGACATTCCACTGGGAATGTCAATGGACAGTCGAAAGGCCTTTTCAGCATTTAAATATTGAATCAAGCTTTTTACCCAACCTTCAGGTGGTCGATTAAGTCCTATTCCGAAAATGCCGTCCACGATAATATCGTCTTGATGAATCTCAGGAAAATCGTCCTCAGACTTCATTAATGTGGGCCATTTTTTTGTTACATTTTTAATTCGGTCGTAATTAATTAAAAAACATTTGGACCGCTTATCTGTAAAATTGGCAATATAGACATTGACATTATATCCATCCTCAATGAGCAATCTTCCCAGTGCCAGTCCATCTCCTCCGTTATTTCCAATTCCGCAGAAAATATGGATGGGAACTTGAGCGCCTTGCATACGTCCATGCAGCCAATTAAAAATTTGAGTAGCCGCCCGTTCCATGAGCTCAACGGAAGATATTTCTTGTTCTTTGGTAGTAATTTTATCGGCCTCGTAAAGTTGTTCTGCAGAATATATATTCACATTAATAAGGTTATAAGTTATAACTTGGAAGGGCTTAAATTTCCATTTTTTTCTGTAGTTAAAGATAACTTTATTTAAATTAATGGTGGTACCTAATATTTTGTTTCAAAATGTTGAAAACAATCAATTAAAACCTCCGTTAGCTGTTTCAGATTCTATAAATTTGTATTCCAATTTAGAATTTTTAAAAATGAAAAATACAGCTCTTACTGCCGTACATGAAGCATTGGGTGCCAAGATGGTTCCTTTTGCCGGTTATAACATGCCCGTTTCTTATGAAGGTGTTAATGCGGAACACGAAACCGTCCGAAACGGCGTTGGTGTTTTTGATGTTTCTCATATGGGGGAATTTTTAATTACAGGACCCAATGCCTTGGCTCTTATTCAGAAGGTTACCAGTAATGATGCTGCAAAATTGGTAGACGGTCAGGCCCAATATAGTTGCTTCCCAAATAACGATAATGGTATTGTGGACGATCTTATCGTGTATCGTTTGGAGGCGGAAAAATGGTTATTGGTGGTAAATGCCTCTAATATCGATAAGGACTGGGATTGGATTAGTTCTCATAATACTATGGACGCTGGCATGAGAAACCTATCTGAAGACTACTCATTGCTTGCTATTCAAGGTCCAAAGGCCATTGATGCCATGCAGTCGCTCACTAGCACAGATCTGAGTGCGATTTCATTTTATACCTTCAAAGTAGCAGATTTTGCCGGAATTGATCATGTTATCATAAGTGCAACGGGTTACACCGGAAGCGGCGGATTTGAGATTTATTGTAAGAATAGCGAAGTAGCGCAGGTGTGGGAACGTGTATTTGAAGCTGGCGCCGATTGGGGTATAAAACCTGTCGGATTAGCAGCCCGAGACACGTTACGTCTGGAAATGGGATATTGCCTTTATGGAAATGACATCAACGATACTACGTCTCCTATTGAAGCCGGATTGGGATGGATTACAAAATTTACTAAGGATTTTATTAATTCTGAAAATTTAAAAGCTATCAAGGAAAAGGGACCTGAAAGACGACTAATTGCTTTTGAACTGAATGAAAGAGGAATCCCGCGTCAAGGATATGATATTGTGGATGGCAATGGAAAGGTAATTGGGGAAGTGACCAGCGGTACGATGTCTCCTTCTCTAGGGATTGGCATCGGATTGGGTTATGTTCCTTCCATAATGAAGGATGTAGGTACCCAAATTCATATTCAGATACGAAAGAATGCTGTTCCGGCAACGGTTATAAAATTACCATTCTATAAGGGCTAATAACCTATGCCAGATTTTCAGGCCATATTGGCGGCAATATATGCCGAACTCGAATCGGTTGTTAACCGTGGAAAAGTGGCTACCTATATTCCGGAGTTGGCAAAAATCGATCCGCAAAACTTTGGAATTTATGTAAACCGCATCGATGGCCCCAATTGTCATATAGGCCATTGGAACACTCCATTTTCTATTCAAAGTATATCCAAAGTATTGACCTTGTCTCGAGCCATTGGATTGGTAGGGGATGCTTTGTGGGAACGTATGGATGTAGAACCTTCTGGAAATCCTTTCAACCATCTTTCTCTACTGGAATTGGAAAATGGAATTCCCAGAAACCCATTAATTAATGCCGGAGCCATCGTTGTTGCGGATATATTGGTTTCAGAATTAAAAAACCCTAAAGAAGATTTACTGAAATATATTAGAGATTTATCTAATGACCAAAGTATTGGTTTCAATGAAAAAGTTGCACGCTCTGAAAAGGAAACCGGGTTTAGAAATTATGCAGCTGCCAATTTGTTGAAATCATTTGGTAATTTAAAGAACGACATAGACGTGGTCATGGATTTGTACTTTCATCAATGCGCCATAGAGATGAATTGCGCTCAATTATCCGATGCATTTTACTTTCTAGCGAATCGCGGGAAATGCAAAAGAGGGCACTCGTTTTTAACAGAAAGCCAAATAAAAAGAGTCAATGCTCTCATGCTAAGTTGCGGTTTCTATGATGAAGCCGGCGAGTTCGCTTTCAAGGTTGGTTTGCCTGGAAAAAGTGGTGTTGGAGGAGGTATCGTGGCCCTACTTCCTAATAATTTTGTAGTTACTTCCTGGTCACCGGGTCTGAACGAAAAAGGGAATTCGCTGCTAGGAATGGAATTCTTAGAGCGTTTCACAACCCAAACAAAACTGTCCATTTTTTAAACCTGTCAATGACTATCCCCAATCGACACATAAACAGAGCTAAGACTGTCCTAATTCTAGGTGCCAGTGGATTTATAGGAAACGTACTTTACCGAGAACTCCTCTCCTATTTTGACGTCTATGGCACTTATGCCAATCAGGAGGGAGTTTTTAGTGATAATCAAGTGTTTTACGAATATAAGGTTGAAGAGGGCGGTTTGGAAGTCATTTTGGCGCACCTACAACCCACCCTTATTATTTCTTGTTTGAGAGGGGCCTTTAAAGCACAGTACCAAGCGCACGAGACATTAGTCGAATATGTAACGGCTACTAATGCCAAATTACTACTGTTATCCACGGCTAATGTTTTTGACGGAAAAGGAGAGTTTCCTTCGTATGAAAATGATTTGCCCTTTGCTGAAAGCGATTATGGGAAATTTAAAATTTCGTTAGAGAAACTGGTACAAACGCTTCCTAAGAAATATTACGTCATTCTTCGATTACCCTTGGTTTTGGGAGTAAATTCGCCAAGGATATTTCAATTAAAACAGGCCATTAAGCATCAGGCTGCCTTTGAAGTCTTCCCCAATTTAATTATTAGCATCACAACGGCAAATAAGGTGGCTCAACAGGTACATTATATTATTAATAAGGAACTCTGCGGAATTTTCCATTTGAGCAGCAAAGATATGGTGCACCACGAAGATCTTTTTAGAGAGATTTCGGAAAAGATTAGCGAGAAAACGCCTATCTTTAAGAGTGTATTTAGCAGCAATGAAGATACCTATCTGGCTATACTTCCGAAGAAAAATAAGTTGCCTAAAACCTATCATATTACGGTGGCCGAAGTCATTGATGACAGCACACTGAAAGAAGAAATTATCACTTTTAAAAAATAACTTATGAAACCGTTTACCGAATTACAAATTCTATCTGGACTCAAGGAATTGGACGGTTGGGAATATGGGAATAACGCCATCCATACTTCTTTAGAGTTCAATGATTTCAAAGATGCCTTCGCTGTGATGACGCGGATCGCCTTTGAAGCCGAACAATTGAACCATCACCCCGATTGGGCTAATGTTTACAACAGTTTGCAGATTAGTCTTTCCACCCATGATGCCGGTGGTGTAACCGCTAAAGATTTCGAATTGGCTAAAATTATTGACGCTTTGGTAAGTTAGATTTATCCGATGGATCACCACCATATTACTGTTGAATTCTGAAACTAAAAGAAGAATTCGGAAATTACGGGCCGGCACTTTGAAAAGAGCGGCATTTTTTTAAATTTGCAACAAACAAAACAAAATGGGAAGAGCTTTCGAATTTAGAAAGGCAAGAAAGATGAAGCGTTGGTCTGCCATGTCCAAAGCTTTTACACGCATTGGAAAGGATATTGTAATGGCTGTTAAAGAAGGCGGCCCTGATCCCGATAGCAACTCGCGCTTACGGGCGGTCATTCAAAATGCCAAGGCAGTAAATATGCCGAAGGACAACATTGAGCGTGCCATTAAACGTGCTAGTGATAAAAGTTTAGGTGATTTTAAAGAAGTGTTATTTGAAGGATATGCGCCTCATGGAATCGCCATTTTGGTGGAAACCGCAACGGATAACAATACACGAACGGTGGCCAATGTGCGCTCCTATTTTAATAAATGTGACGGAAACTTAGGTACATCTGGTTCGGTAGTTTTTATGTTTGATCATACCTGTAATTTTCGAATTAGTGCCGGAGATATGGATTTGGAAGAGTTGGAGTTGGAGTTGATCGATCATGGTGTAGAAGAAATTTTTGAGGATGAGGACGGAGTATTGATCTATGCTCCTTTTGAAAGTTTTGGCTCTATTCAATCTTACTTGGAAGAAAATAACATTGAAATTCTCTCTTCAGGATTTGAGCGAATTCCGCAGGTAACTAAGAAAATTGGGGCAGAACAGGCGGCGGATGTAGAAAAACTATTGGAAAAATTGGAAGAGGATGACGATGTTCAAAATGTGTATCACACCATGGACGAAGGATCTTCAGAAGCGTAAATATTGAATTTATATCATTAAAAAAAGCCGCTTGTTATAAGCGGCTTTTTTGTTTAGAATAACAACGCTTTATTCCTTAATGATTTTTTTACTGATCGAATTATTGATGGTCACGAAGTACATTCCGTTTGCGAAGGCGGTAATATCGATCTCTCTATTTTGAGTCGCACTATTTTCTTCAGAATAAACAATTGAACCTAAAATATCAGTAATCCTGACGGCATTGATTTCGGCATTTTTGGAAGCTATGGTAATGCTCGTATTTGCGGGATTTGGATAAACAGCGAATTCTTCATTTTTGGCAAAATTGTCTATTCCAAGTTGCGGATCCTTTACTAAAAGCATTCCCTCAGCGCGATCACTAATAACAATATGTCCGCTTTCAAAAAACGGATAAATATTCCAGGAGCCATTGAATCCTGCATTATTATTGGCAGGATAGCTATCGAAAAACCCAACTTCGTTCATATTTTCATTAGCAATATCTGAAATATCCATCACTCTTAGCCCCGCTGCATTGTTAGCAAGATAGAATTTATCACCCTTTACATAACCATTATGATCGGTAGCACCCGAGGGGCCTGTATATTCAAAATGTAACTGAGGGCTATCCAAGTCTTCAAAGTCGAAAATTAGCGTTCTTGAGTTGAAGCCTAGGTTAATCTCGTCGGTTTCATCCCCTAATAAAAAATAGCGTTGATCTTCAGTGAGCCACCCTTGATGGGTATAGTGTATATTGTTATAACCAATGGTAGCGATAGTTTGTGGATTTCCCTTGTTGGTAACGTCCACAATTACAACTTCGTTTTCATTGCTTCCGAATAAAATTTCCTGTCCTGTATAATCGCTATCCGGTCCGTCGTAAATGACCACCATCGCATCATGGGTATATCCGTCTCCAGAATATCCTCCGGCAGCCAAAGGGTTCACGGGGTCTTGGATGTTCACAAAATGAGGCCCTCCGGAAAAGGTATCTGTTCCAACGGCATAGGCAAAGCCGGTCTCTTCATTAATAACAATATTGTGAGCCCCGCCAAAGCCAGTATAAAGGGCATCTGTAGTAAATATTTCAGGTGGATTGGCAACATTCCTTAATCGAGTAAGGTCAAATACCTGCATTCCATGACCGGTATCCTCACTTACAATAAAAACATGATTATCGTAGGTTTTTGCATCGCGCCAGGTAGTGTGTTCCGGGCTTTCCCCTGGCAGTTGTCCAAGATAAATTGGATTGACCGGATCCGAAATATCTATAAACGCCGTTGCTTCATTTAAGCAGATAATGGCATATTCCTTACCGTCTTGTGGATCGGTCCAGCCCCATGAGTCATTGGCCTTGACCGAATTCATGGTTGAAAGAGGAATTTGGGAAATTAAATCGTACCCATTACATTCAAACCCTCCGGCCATTCCATTTACGCATGGAGTTTGTGCAAGAGAGATCGAAGTGGTCAGGATACTTAAAACAAATAGTAGTTTTTTCATAACAATTAGCATTTTGATAAATGTACAAAATTTAATAGTTTCTGAAGGCTATGTATACTCTGGTTTCTTGCCCACTACTCCATTATAGAATGAGCGAAGTTTAATGCTATCCGCATCTATGTCGCCAGTCGGGAAAAAAGGAGCATTGATCGTTACCGTTTTAGTAGCGTAGTCAAAAGAAACTGGGATGATGGGAACTCCCGCAGACTTGGCGATATAATAATAACCCGTTTTCCAGGTTTCCACCTTTTTTCGAGTCCCTTCTGGAGCCAGTGTCAATCTAAATTCTTCTTTACTATTAAAAATTGATGCAATGGCTTCCACTTTATTTTGCCCAGAAGTCCGGTCTAATGGAGCGCCGCCCATATATCTAAAATACCAACCAAACGGCCATTTGAACAATTCCTTTTTTCCTACCCAATGAATTTTGGCCCGTGCAATTCGACGCGTAAAAACTCCCACATAGAAATCGTGCCAGCTGGTATGAGGTACAACAATGATAACGGACTTCTTAATTTCAGACGCAAAGTCACCGACTATCTTCCAGCCCAAGAGTTTATAAAAAATGAATTTCGTGAACCTCATAGCATCCAGAAAGATACTACATTTTCAAGTATAGGTCGCGTAATTTTTCACGGGTCATAATGCTTTCCCAATCATCACCTAAAGCATTTTCCCATAGGGGAACAAGGCTTAAAGCAATATCAATCATGGTATTCATTTGGTAGTCGGACAGATTACTGCAAATCCCCAGAGGAATATCAATATTGTGATACGTTTTCATTTCTTTAAAGAGGCGAACTCCTTCGGGGTAATATTCGCCTAAATGATCAAATACAATACAATTTCCTATACCGTGTTTGGTTCCAAGAACATATCCCAAACCATAGCTCATAGCATGTGCAATTCCCACTTGAGAATAAGCAATACTCATTCCTCCATGCCAAGACGCCATCATCAATTTTCCTCTGGACTCGACCTCTGACAGGTTTTCACTCAAGAAAATTTCTTTACAAAGATCATAGGCCTTCTCACCATAACTTTTACTGAATTCATTTAGAAAAGTTCCGTTAAGGGATTCTACACAGTGGATAAAACAATCCATTCCCGTATAGAACCATTGGTTTTTAGGTACTCCAATGGTCAAATCCGGATCCAATACTACTTGATCGAAGGGAGTAAAATCACTATTTATTCCTAATTTCTTTTCCGGACCGGTAAGTACGGTTGTTCGAGAGACTTCGGCACCAGTACCGGAAATGGTAGGCACGCCTACGTGATAAATAGCTTTGGTCTTCACCAAATCCCATCCCTGGTATTCGGAAGCACTTCCCTTATTAGTAAGCATGATGGAAACCGCTTTAGATAAATCAAGAATGCTTCCACCCCCTACACCAATAATTCCAGAAGGACTATAGGTAAATTCTCCTTTGATGTTCTTAACAATAGTATCGACTTGCTCTGTTTTTGGTTCTTCTTCAGCTGAAACAAAAATGAGTTTGTCATTAAAACGTAAGTTCATTCTATTCATTAGGTCTTCGTTATTTTTAAAAACGTCGTCAACCAAAAAAATAAATGGAGCTTTATCTTTACGTTTAGGTGCAAGAATAGATGATAACTGATCAAAACTACCACGACCAAAGATAACTTTGGGAACCATCGGAAAGTTTCGGTATTTGTTATTTACCGTAATCGTTTTATCTTCTTTTAATACTTTGTTCGCTCTTACCAAGTCTTCGGGAGTATCAATCTCAATCCCCTGGGTGTTTGAAATAGCCATTTTTATATTTTTTCCGTATTCTAAATAGCGAATACATTCAATTTTTTCCGCCGCTTCCATGGATCTCATAGGAAGTCGATAAAAATCCAATAAAGCTTGCTTTCTAAAAGCATAAATACCTTTGTGCTTAAAATATTGGACGGCGGCATTTTTATCACGGGGATATGGTATGGGTGATCTTGAGAAATAAAGTGCGAAATTATCTTTGTCCACAATCACCTTTACAGCATTGGGATCACTAATTTCCTTCCAATCATACATTTCGGTCATTAAGGATGCCAAATCAATCTTTTCCGCGTCAGGGCCATTAAAAACGCTCAGCACCTGTTCTAAACCAGACTTGCTTGTGAAAGGTTCATCTCCCTGTACGTTAACTACGATATCCACATCCATATTCTCGACGGCCTCGGCAATGCGATCTGTACCACAATCGTGATCTTTCAAGCTCATAATGGCCTTTCCACCACTCAACTCAATTTCTTTAAAAATAATTTCGCTATCGGTCACAACGTATACCTCATCAAAAAGGCCAGTTTCCTGTGTAGCCTCATAAGTACGCAAGATGACAGGTTTCCCTCCCAGGTCTTGCATTAATTTACCTGGAAATCTGGACGCGCCATAACGCGCGGGAATCATAGCAATTATTTTCAAAGTCTAGTTGATTTTATGAGGTGTCAAAAATAGTAAGTTTGTTGATATTCTAGGCGTTTTCTCCAAGAATATATTAGGTAGATGCCAATTTCTATAAAAGGTTTACTCATCTTCTACAAAAAATTCACTTTTAAAGCCCAGGAGGTACAGTTTTTCCTTAGCACGTGTAACGGCAGTATACAACCATCGAAGATAATCTTTGTCCATGCCATTGGGAAGATACGGTTGTTCCACAAAAACCGTATTCCACTGGCCTCCCTGAGATTTGTGACAGGTAATAGCATAGGAAAATTTTACCTGCAGCGCATTGAAAAACTTGTTGTTTTTAACCGCCAAGAACTTTTTATAATTAGAGATAAGATCCGCATAATCTTTTCGAACCTCTTCATAAAGTTTGTTGGAGTCCTCATAGGATAAAGAAGGTGTTTCAGAGGTAAGAGTGTCCAATAAAAGCACGGTTTCCAGAGGTTTCATTGCTGGATAATCCACCATCCGAACAGATACTTCGGCAAAACGAAAACCATAGAGTTCTTTGAATCCAAAGATCTCCAAAACTTCTACGATATCACCATTGGCAATAAAACCAGCTTCACTCTCAGGTTTTACCCAAAAGTAATTGTTCTTGACCACCATCAGGTAATCTCCGGCCGATAATTCTTCTTCCTGAAATAATATGCGGTGACGAATATTCTGGTTGTAATTATTAGCTCTCTTGTTGGATCGTACAATGATAACAGTGTCTTCATTTCCAAATTCTGAATAACTATCGTTGATGGCATCCATGACCTCTTGCCCGTCCATAGGCCGAATAACTTCCGGGAACGGAAGCGTGCTAAATTTAAAGCTTTCGTAAAACCCCGAATCCAGGGCCGCTCTAATTTCAGTAGCATTAAAAAGAATACCACTCTCTCTCTGTTGTCGTACCACTTCATCCAATTCGATAGAAACTATCTCTTTGTTATAGTGATTCTCTAAGGTTCTTTCATCCAGTGCAGGACTAATAGCTAATTTAACTGGTGGCAACTGCGCTGCATCTCCTATAAGCAACAATTTGCAGCCAAATCCGCTGTAGACATAATGCATCAGGTCGTCTAACAAAGAACCGTTTTCAAATAGTTTTGAGTCCTGATTGATATCCGGAATCATAGAGGCCTCATCTACTATAAAAATGACATTCCTATGCTTATTGGGTTGTAATGTAAAAGATATGCCTCCTCCCTTTATGCTTTTTGGGAAGTAAATCTTTTTATGAATGGTATAGGCCGCCTTTTGACTATAATTGCTAATCACTTTGGCCGCTCTACCCGTAGGAGCAAGTAAAACGGAAGATTTTCTAACCTTTCCCAGGTTTTTAACAATGGTTCCAACAATAGTGGTCTTACCCGTACCTGCATAACCCTTCAATAAAAAAGTCTCATTTTGGACATCACTTAATACAAATTTTGCCAATAATTGAAGTGTAATATCCTGCTTAGGTGTCACATTATGAGGGAAGTCACTCTTGAGAAGGCTATAAAAATGTGAAACATCCATAAAGTACGGCAAAATCTAAAGCTCAAAGATAGGTAGGTTTTTTTCGTAATATAGTTTTACGAATAAAAAAAAATTGTAGATTTGCGATGCACCTGTATTTCATTTGAAATTTAAATTAAACTCTCTTATAATGAAACTTATCATACAATTAGTTCTCTGGGTTATTATTATCTTCTTGGGTTGGAAGTTGTACAATTCGATAATTGGACCTGTACAATTCAACAAAACAAAAGTAGAGCGATATGAAAAAGTAATTGCAAAACTTAAAGATGTTAAAAAAGCACAATTGGCGCATCAAGAAATTACTGGTAGTTTTTCTGGGGATTTTGACAGTTTGGTGCGATTTATAGATACGGCTCAATTTGCCATTACCGCAAGACGCGATAGCAGTTATGCCGATGTAGAAAAGAACAAAGCCTATGGTATCGAGTCTGGATATTTCATAGACGTTATTGTAGTTGACACCTTGAGTTTTGAATCGGTAAAAGATTCGCTATTCAAAGGCGATCGTTATAAAACGATGATGAATGTTCCCGGTACAGAAGCTACTTTTGATTTGCAAGCTGGGAAGTTAGATAAAAACGGAATTATGTATTCGGTGTTCGAAGCGAAAGTGGATAAAACTGTAATACTGGATGGCCTCAATAAAGATTTGATAGTTCAAGAAACTCAAGTGAACTCTGTGGATGGAGTAAATGGTCCGTCTATCAAATTAGGTTCCATGACAGAAATTAATACCAGTGGTAACTGGCCTAAATTATATGACAAGCCTACCGACCAATAATATAACCAACAACCAACCTAAGAGATTGTCCGTTCAAATAACATTGACCGGACTTTCTTTTTTAATAGCATCAGAGGATGGAGCGGTATTGTTTTTTACTGAAAAGAACTTCGACACCACACATACTCCGGAAGAGTTGCTGTTTGAATTGAGGTCCATAGTAGCAGATAATGACGTGCTCAAAGAGGATTTTACAAGCGTAAGCCTTATTTACACTACACTCAATTATTCTCTGGTACCCACTTCCCTATTCGACGAAAACAAGGCTAGCGAATATTTGAAATTCAATACAAAGATCCTTAGTAACGATTTTATTAGCTACGATGAGATCGAAGGGCAAAATGCCGTGGTGGTCTATGTGCCCTTGGTCAATATTAATAACTTTATGTTTGAACAGTATGGTTCCTTTACGTACTATCATTCCAGCACCCTATTAGTTCAAAGTTTTCTGAACAAGGAAAAACACGCCCAGGATACCAAAGTCTATTTACATATTTTAAAAGAACAAGTCGGACCGTTGCGCATCGGCCGGGCCGATCCGTTCCGCTTCGTGAGGGCAGCGAGTGCGGAGGGCGAGCTCGCTCGG
>JBCCIJ010000043.1:0-28888 GCA_039028295.1 Bacteroidota bacterium | reverse complement strand
GCCGAATTACGTAGAGAACAAAAGGATATTCCTTACCTCCGTCCCGATTCTAAAAGTCAGGTGACCATTGAGTACGATGATAACAACAAACCCATACGGATTGATGCCATTGTGGTCTCCACGCAGCATGACGAATTCGATACAGACGATGTCAGTATGTTGACCAAAATTAAGAATGACATCGTTTCTATATTAATTCCTCGAGTCATAGCTAAGGTCGATCCGGAAATTGCAGCCTTGTTCAACGACGATATTAAGTATCATATCAATCCAACCGGAAAGTTTGTGATTGGTGGACCCCATGGAGATACCGGTCTAACAGGACGAAAAATTATTGTAGACACTTATGGTGGTAAAGGCGCCCACGGAGGTGGTGCTTTTAGTGGAAAAGACCCTAGCAAAGTAGATCGCTCTGCGGCTTACGCCACAAGACATATCGCTAAAAACCTGGTTGCGGCCGGAATATGTAATGAGGTCTTGGTTCAGGTAAGCTATGCTATTGGTGTTGTAGAGCCAATGGCTATTTTTGTTGATACTTATGGCACTTCCAAAGTTGATCTTTCAGATGGTGAGATCGCTCAAAAAGTAGGTTCAATTTTTGATATGCGTCCTGCTTCTATTGAGGAGCGATTAAAACTTAGAAACCCCATTTATTCTGAAACAGCAGCTTATGGCCATATGGGAAGAAAAAATGAAACCGTAACGAAAACCTTCCATACGCCTTATGGTGAAAGTAAAACTATGGATGTGGAACTTTTCACCTGGGAGAAATTGGACTATGTTGAGAAGGTAAAAACGGCTTTTGGACTGTAATAAAAGCTTAAAGCAACAATTTATTACCATCCAATTTTAAACCCTTTGTCTAAACCACAATTTTCTTAAATGATATTGTGGTTTTTTGCTTTTTGTACCGCTTCTATTTTACTATGAACCTGTAGTTTCTTATAAATATTTTCAATGTGTTTTCGTACAGTACTTGGCGATAAAAACAGGTTCTTGGCGATTGCAGTGTAGCTTAGAGCCTTGCTAAGCTGTTCCAACACTTCAACTTCACGTTTGGATAGGGATATCTCTTCCTTATCTTCTTTGTTTTCTATAGACAATGGGTTACGTAATAACTTTAGTGTTTTTAGTGCGATGGAGGGATTCATTGCGGCTCCTCCATTTAAGGTTTCATTGATACCGTTATACAACTCTTGCGGTGTAATTTCCTTGAGTAAATAACCGTCCGCGCCTGCTTTTATGGCATTGAATATATTCTCATCATTGTCAAAGGCCGTTAACATGATGATCTTTATTTGTGGATACTTCTGTTTAACTACTTGCGTGGTTTCAATGCCATCGAGTACTGGCATTTCAATGTCCATTAAAATGACATCTATATTGTGATTGTCCTCCAGTCTATTGAGCAATTCACTACCATTTAAGGAAGTATGTTTTATAACAACGTCCTCAAAAAACGAAAGCTTCTCCTTAATGGCGTGGATGAGAAAGCTGTTATCATCCACAATGGCGACTTTTAAATTCATAAGAGGTCAATTAGTTATTTTAAAGATACTTAAAATTATGCATCCTATGAGTAACAACACATACGGCAATTGCCCTATTTTTTTATAAGAATTATGGTGTTCTTTTAAATCAAGTTAACTCTTGCCAGACATTCCAACTTAGATCAATTTTTTAAAAGCATCAATGAAATAGAGGTACCTGTATCAATTTCAGAATTGATCTCGAAGACAGCATCAATTTCCCGGCTTCTTTTCTTCATATTATTAAGTCCGTTACCAGCTCCAATTTCCGAAATATTGAATCCTTTTCCGTCATCCATAATTTGAATATGGTGGTGTTCATTTTTTTCTGAAATAACAACGCTTATATTTTCTGCTTCGGAATATTTTACTGCATTATTCACTGCTTCTTGAATCACCCGATAGATATTCATTCCTTGAACCGAAGTTAGTGTATATTGTGCATCCACTTCCGAAGTCATGGTAAAACTGAATTTCATGGCATCGGACGCAATATTGGCCTTTTCAATGAAATTACTAATACGCGCCTGAAGGTCCTCAAAAGTGATGTTATTCTTGTTCATGGCCCAAATAGTATCGCGAAGCTCATAAATAGTATTTCCCGTAAACGAACTAATCCCCGATAAACGTGTTGAAAGCTTCTCTCCTATGTCTTTGAAGCCGTATTTTAGGTTGTCTATGCTCGAAATGATAAAGGTAAGTTGGGCTCCAATATTATCATGAAGATCTCGCGAAATTCGCAATCGTTGTTCTTGCAATTTATTCTGAGTTTCTATGGCGGCCAAAGCAGATTTTAGTTCTCCTTCTTTTTGCAATTGCTGGTTTTTCAATTTTTGCTGATTGTAAAATAAATAACCCAATAATCCTAGAATGAGCGCCAAACCAAAACCGCCATACATGAGGGTGTTTTTTTGCCGAACTTCCAGATCTTTTTCAGCAATGAGGGCGCGTTGCTGCAAAATCTCCTTCTCCTTTTTCTCCGTTTGATACTTTGCTTCAGTTTCGGCCAGTATTCTGGCATTGTCTTCATTTAAAATAGAATCCTTTAGCGCTATATAGTCCTTTAAATAATCTACAGAGCGGTTAAATTTACCTTCCTTTTCCGCTACTTCTGCCAGCGCAGCATAAGCCTCGGGCAATGCAATTTTTGAATCATATTCTTTGGACAATGCTATGGCCTCTTGCAAATAACGCTTTGCATCTTCCAATTTCTCTTGTTTTAGAAGTAATTGTCCAAAACTAATGTAGCCATTCACCATTCCATTGTAATCCTCTATGTCGATTTTTAAAGCAATGGATTCTCTAAAAATAGACTCAGCCCCAGCATAATCTCCTTTGCTCATATAAGATTGGGCGATATTAGATAAAAACGTAGCTTCCTGTTTTACATCACCCAGGTTACGGCTTATCTCCAATGCTTTTGTATATGACCCTATAGCTTCGTCATATTTTTTTTGATACTCGAAGATGGCACCTACATTATTATATCCGTTTTGAAGCCCGTCCAGATTTCCAAGTTCTTCTTGAATTTCCAGGGCTCTGGTAAGATAATGAGTGGTTTTATCGTAATTACCCGTGTAATAATAAACCACCCCAATATTATTGTACGCCTGAGCGATTCCATTTTGATTTCCCAGCTCTTCTTCTGCTTTCAAAGCATCGAACATATTCTTTAGTGCTTCCTGATATTCTGCCTTTCTAATTTGTACGGCGGCTATGTTATTGAGCACATTGGCATATCCCTTGGTGCTATTGGTTTCTTCTACAATTTTCAAGGCGTCATTTAAATAGACCATGGCACTATCGTATTGGGTCTTTCGTTCATGATAAACCCCTAAGGCACTAAGGTTAATCCAACGACCACGTTGGTAATCCAGCTTGTTGGCCAGGTCAAAACCCTGCTTTAAAAAAGCTTTTGCACTATCCAAGTGCACTACATTGTAATGCGCACCGATCCGTTGTAATAAAATAACTTTGGAAGTGTCTTCAGGTGCTTCCCTTAGAACAGTGAAAGCACTGTCTATGTTTTTAATGGTTTCTTGAGCCCATAGGTTATGTGAGCTCACCATAAGGATAGCGAGAGCGAGGAATTTATAGAGTCTCATGGTTGTTAGTTTCAATAAATATACAATTTATAGCCTTATTTCAGATTGAACCACCAACGCTTCCAATAGATTATACTTTAAAAAATCGTAGCGATCCAATGCCGTTGAACGTTTACGGAGTTGTTTCTTGTTGGTTTCTAATTGAGCGTTCAGGGCGGTTATTTTTTCAGCATAAATACTCCGAATTTTTCGGTTTTTATTTCTGAAAACCCACCCTAAGAATAGCCCAATGGAAACCACCAAACTCAGGGTAATTTCTAATGAATTCATCGTTATGCTTTTTGACTTAAAAGTAAGCCGCAATAGCAGGAAACACCATACGGCAGTTATCGTATTTCTAAAATTCCAAAGCCATTTTCTTTATGTTACTCAGGTGGTTTAGAAATACAACTTAGTTCACGGACCTCACCAGGCTTCCAGTACTCCAATCTCCAATCTTTCGTTTATAAGAACTGTCATGGAAGTAACCTCTACCTTCTTGTTTACCATTTCTCCATTCTCCCCCGTAATAGCTTCCATCTTCAAAAAAGAATCTCCCTTGCCCATGAAATTGGTTGTCACTATTGAACATCCCTTCGTATTTGTCACCAGAGGCAAAATGGTAATTCCCCATGAACATTTTGCCATTTTGAAAGAACCCCGTGAACTGATCTCCATTGGCCCATTTATAGCGGCCATACTTGTTTTCACAGTCCCCTGCGATACAACCAACGGTAATTCCATTGTCATAAAAAGTGTATTCTTCATCCACCAAATAATTTTGGAAATAGCCGTATACCCATTTATCCGTTTCAATTTCTTTGGTATGACCAAAGCCGTGTAAGGAGCCTTTTACATATTGGCCTATAAGATCTTTACCTGTTCCCAGATAGCAACCATAGCCGTGCATTTTATCATTGTTCCAGAACCCGATATAATCTCCAGATTCTGTCCAATCAAAGAGGCCATATCCATGTCGGTTTCCATTTTTAAAGAAGCCTTCATAATAACCGTAATCATATACTTTTTTGCCCCAACCGTTAACGCAATCCCCCTTTTCGCAAAACGGATCCTTTTTGGCAGGTTTATTAGTTCCAGGCGCTTTAGGGGTAGGTATGTTTTGTGCTAGCGTGTGGCTAAAAAAGAAGAGCGCACAAATGCCAATGTACAATTTCAATATTCGCATGATATAAGGTTTTAGTTAGTGTATTCGAATTTCAAAAATTCCTTTCAACGAGGATATGGGAATCTCCTATTTTCTTATTTAATAAAGTTATTTTAGACTTTTAACTAGCTTTCCATTGGACCACTCCCCAATTTGCTGTTCCAGATCCTTGTTGTGATAATAACCTCTTCCATTATACTTTCCATTTCTCCATTGCCCTCCATAATAGGCATTGTCTTCAAAAAAGAAACGGCCCATTCCATGAAATTGGTTGTCGCTATTGAACATTCCGGAATATTTACTTCCGTTAGCAAAAGTATAGGTTCCCATGTGTAATCGTCCATTTTTGAAAAAGCCCGTATATTGATCTCCATTATCCCATTTAAAGCGACCGTACTTGTCCTGACAGTTTCCTGAAACACATCCCGTCTTTGCCTCGTTTGCGTAAAAATCGTAATTGGTGACGATAGAACCATTTGAGAAAATCCCCTGTTTCCATGTATCGCCTGTGACGGTAATACCCAATCCGTTGAGTTGTCCTTCACTATACTGCCCAATAATATTATCTTCGTTGGCGGCAATGTAAACTCCATACCCCTTCATCTTATCATTTTCCCAATTGCCAATATACTTTCCTGAGTCCTCCCATTTATAGAGGCCATAACCGTGCTTTAATCCATTGGTCCAAAATCCGTCGTAGTGACCTCCGTCATATTCATATTTACCCCATCCATCCTGGCAGTTTCCCCGTACACAACCTCCAGCGGTATTTGTTGTTGGTGCACTACTACTGTACAAGGCTACAGGCGAATACACAAAGGACGCCTTTGTGTAATATCCTTTAAGGATATAAGTTTTCACACCATCTATTTTAATTATTAAGTTGTTTCCGTCTTTTTGACTCGTTACCTTATCGTAATCGATTGTTTTTCCCTTTGCAATGATTCCATATTCCGTTTTCTCGGCATCACGATACCAATAGGTTTGGTTTGAAGAATAATCCAATTTGACGGAACTTGCTGCTCCCCAATCACTAAACTTCCGAATATCTTTAAGTAAATAGGTTTGCTTGGAATCTTCAATATAATAGATATAACTTCCATTAATGTTGGTGAAAGGTCCAGAAGCGGACTTCTCATTGACATAGTTAGCAAACGAATTAGGATGGGTAATAAAAAAATCCTTCCCAATATTGCTTGCCAAAATTCTAGCACTTCCCTTAGCCCCTGTGGAGGCATTCTTAAAATCCTTTAGTAAATAGATATCTCGATTGGTTCTATCCAGAACAGCCAAAGTTTCTGTACCCAGATACAAGAGGTCCTTTACATTGGACAGCACTTTTCCGTTGGCATCTCTCAGGACAAAATCTACGGAATTCGTTTTACTCCAATTGGCACCGGAAATTGTGTTTGAAGAAGTACTTTGCGGTACAGGTACCTGAGCTACAAGACTTAAGCATCCAATAAAAAGAACGCAACTGATGGTGGTTAGTAGTTTCATAATTGAAAAGTAGTTTTATGGATAATCAAATTACTAATTATTTTTCTTTATTGCAATTCCGTAAAATTTGGTGATTAGAAACCCCATATTGCTATGGGGTTTCGGTCAAAACAGGCTCCTCTCCTATTTTAACGCTCTGAAACTTGGGTAGTTAGTTAATCCTTCAGGTCGTAAGCGTATATCGAGGAATTCCCAGCTTTATAGTATAATATCCCCCCAAACTCATCCACTTGATATTCCGGCTTTTTGTCTCTTAGAATGATTTCTTTTTCCTTGGCTCCCGTATCTTTATTCAACTTTACCAAGCCTACGCCTTCATCCAATTTTGTTAAGACGAATCGAGAGTCCTTCGTCGCCGAGGTTGCTTTAAAACGCTTCAACATTTCGGCTACCGAAGCTCCGGAAGCTCCGGCCATACTGTCTCCCATATCCAAATAGGACTCACCTCTTGAGGTATATTGCCCCAACCGATTTCTGTTTCTATTGGCTTCGACATAAGAGGCCGTTGCTGCTGCAGCTGTTGCCACTGCCAAAGCTCCCATCAAAATGGCGCCAAAAGCACTTTTACCTGGAGCGCGATAGTATTCATGCCATCCGGTTTCACCTCCCCAATCCAGCATCATCATGTTTTGACTGCTGGTCAATAAAATACCACTACTGCGAACTTCCACGCCCGTTGGATCTTCTTTCCCTTCAAAATCACTTTCGGCTAAGGTGGAGACTTCACCCGTGTTGGCATCTACTGCAAACAAATCTTCATCGGCGCTAATGAGGTAACGATCATTTTTGGCATCGTAATCCGAACTAACCGCATCTGCCCTTTTGTATTTTAGTGGCTTCTTCCAAACCTGTTCTCCCGTATTAAGATTTACGATATTAGCATCTTCTGAAGTAATATAAATAAGCCCTTGTGGTGTACTTGCCATGGTTAAAATATTGGATCCGGTTTTCAAGGGTTTCTTGAACAGTGTTTTTCCATCGAAAGAGATCTTATTGATTCCACCTTCATGAATTCCAAAAAGAATCCCATCATCCATAATATAAAAGTGTTGCACGTAGCCTTTAGTTTTAGGTGCCTTCTCCCAAAGATCTTCTCCGTTAGAGGCACTTAGAAATGCAATTTTCGACTCGGCCGAAGCAGAGGCTAACTTAGCCAGTCCCTTTTTTCCAGAATTGTCTACATTGCTCACAATAGCCAGACCTTGTGGTAAAATTTCAAAATTGGCAACATGCCCTTTTACTTTATGAGAGTCCTCCCATAACAGGCTTCCATTAGCTCCAATTTTATGGATTCGGGTGTTACTCCCATTAGCTGTGGTTTCGAAACCATAGATCTCTTTCCCGGTTTCGTCTGTGGTCATCCACTTAATGTCATCCACCTTGATACTCCATTGTTCGGCTCCCGTGGTCACATCTATTTTCTTCAAATTCTTAGCGGTCGGAAGTATGATTCCGTCAGACAGCAATAATGGTCTTCCTGTAATTATTTCGGAGCCCTTCAATTTTACAAAACTGTCCTGCTCACCGGTGTTCAAATCGTAGATAGCCACCGCATTGGTATATTGCTCCTTCGCCCGGCGTTGACCACTTACCACCAACTTGTTTTGTGGCATCATAACATCGCAGGTCATGATCATTTTCCATCCGTTGTCTTCGGTACTAAAAAGTTTTTTACCCGACATATAATCAATCACAGCTTTCTTAGTGGTCATGGCACCAAATCCAGTCTGGCCTACCATCACATAAGGCGCGCTAGGCACATAAAACAACTCTTCCCGCTTTACTTTACCGTAGTCCGTAAAATTGAATAACAACTCATTGGTTCCAGGCTTGATACCTACCAGACCATCGTTGGTGGCGACCACCATGGTTCCTCCTTGAGTAAGGGTCATGTCATTGATTTTTGCCCCTACTTCGTATTGAAAATCAGGGGTTTCCGCTTTTTGAGCGTGCATTAGAGTTAGGAAGAAAATACCTAAGCATAGTAATGTTGGTTTTAGTGTTGAAATTTTCATAATCGTGGTGTTTAATTTGATATTCCAAAAATGCAAAACACTTCCTGTCAGTTCAATAGGGCAATTGACGTATTCTCAAATATGGGGTATTTGGAAGGGGGGCGTGACTTCGATAAGTCATGAAAAGTGTAAAAAAATAGGAGACAAAATTGTGGAGTGGAAATCTAGATCATTCGATGGGTCTCATAGGATAAACCGTATCGGTGATCCAACCATAGACTTCTCCTTTTCTTGCAGGGCTGTAAAAAACATTGAAACGGCCTTCCATCTTCTTTTGCTGCCCTACATTTTCCAAAGTGGCAGAAAAATAGAGGGTACCCCCTCTCACAAAAAGGTATTTCACATCGACCAATCTCGCTCCTCGCGTATAGTCCGAATGTAATGTGTCGAGAAACATGGGGTTTTGGGTTGAATCTATCAACACATACTTATCGGCATAAATGGAAAAGACCTTTTCTTTTCTATAGTCCAGATCTATCACAAAATGATCCGCTTTGCTATTACTTATTTTAAGAACAGAGACGAGCCCGTCATCATTTCCAATTTTAATAGGATAGGTCACTTTAGCCGTGTCCAGGGCAACTAACTGCTCTTCTATTAGATCATTGACCTTCTTATTTTCAGAGGTGGTTTGGATGGTCTGTTTCTTTTCGGTAGTATTTGCGCATCCAGAAAGGAATAGTAACGTTAAAGTGCTAAAAATTAAAGTTCGATAGTTCATTATTCAAAAGTTTGCCAAATCTGGATGTTTCAATGTAACACAAATATGACTTATAAAAAAACCGGAAGAAAAGCATCTGCTTAACTCCCGGCTCCACGTAAAACCTCAACACTGAGATTTTCTTCACTGGCTATTTTTTAGTCAAGTATGGCTTTAAAATTTCCTTGTGTAATGGTTTTCGTTGTTTGGTCCGCACCATTAAAACCTTCGAAAGAAAAAGTTCCTTCAATAGTAGTACCGTCATCCGAGGTAACTTCTACTGTCCCAGAGCCAATATTGAAAGTGGAAGTCCATGCTGCTACGGGCGTTAAGGTAACATAGCTAAGAGAGTTCGGATTAGAGATGTCGTTCCCAGTTTGATAGGTTCCAACTCCGTTGTAGTCGTTGATAGTTCCTCTAATGGTTTCACCGTTGTTCTTTCCACCCTGGAAGGCCATCACATTGTTACTTACCGTAGCCGAAACGATAACTGCAGGATCCTGAGCCGCCTCAAAATCGACACCATCTACTTTGGCCGTCAGAAATTCGGTTCCGTTACCTCCTTGAGCACCCTGTTCTTCTTCGTTGTTGTTGTCATCACTTTTACAAGCGGTGAACATAACAGCCATACATAACATTACTAAATAGGCTGATTTTCTAAATGTTTTCATAATTGCTGAGTTTATTAGTTTACGATTACAAAAGTGCAATCAAAACTCAGCCAAGGCAATACGGCAATTGTCGTATTTGATCTATGACATTAGATAATTAGGGTTATTCGTCGAAGAAAACGTCTGGCAATTTAGCCTTCAAGTCATCTATTTTTTTCTGAAGGGACTCCTTAAACATTAAATGCGCTTCACTTTCGGGATGAAAGGGCTTATGCCGCAATCCCTTTTGAATGACATCAATCTCTTTTTGAAGCGCTGCGGTTGTTGGATCTATCCAGACTTGTCCAAAACGGTCCCAGATAATGCCAATTGCAGTTTCATTGGGGTGCAACAAATCAGATTTATAAAAGCGATAGTCCCTTAATTCATCCATCATGAGTTCAAAGGCTGGAAAATAATGCACCCCCGAAACGGCGTGTAATCCCGCTAGCAAATGTGCCTTGCTCTTTGTGTTCTCTACGAAACCATCTTTTAAGTGCCGGACTGGAGAAACGGTGGTGATCAGGGTCGCTTTAGGATTTACACGGCGCACTAAACTTTGGATATTTTCTACGGAATTGGATACGTCCTGCACCAAAAGCAATTCTTTTGAAAACGCCTTGTTTGGCACCTTATGACAATTGGCCACAACCTTATCCGAGGTCAAATGCCGATACACCCATGCCGTCCCAAAAGTCAAAACAATATGAGAACTTGAGGCTAGAGTTGCTTTGAGCACTCTCAATTGTTCATTCAATAAAGAAACCATTGCTGGTTGCGTATTAGCGTTCAACAGGGAATGCACCTCAAAAGAATGCCAAATACCATCCTGACAAAACAAATCTTCTTCAGTAAAAAATCGCTCCTCAACAGCACGTTCTATGAGTTGCTCTATAGCCAATGGATGAAAAAGTACCCCAAATGGATTTTGTATGTTCCTGAATTTAAAATAGTCTAACTGAGCCCCAATGTTTTCAGTAAAACAGGAACCCATTAGCAGCACATTACTATCATAGTCAATTTGATTTGACTCGCGGAATATCGGTATGTTCGTTTGTAGTTTCACGATTCAGTAAGTATTTTGCAGTAGCAGTATACCGTTGGATGTTAAACTGCCAACGACGACTAACTGTAAACTTTAAAACTATTCCAAATACTTTTGAACCTCTGCCAGTGCCTCGGGAATACCAGCCGGGTGCTTTCCTCCTGCCGTAGCAAAGAAAGCTTGTCCGCCCCCTCCTCCCTGGATATGTTTTCCAAGTTCTATAATGATTTTACCGGCGTTTAGGTCTTTTTCTTCAACTATGTTTTTCGAAATATAGCAAGTGAGTAGTGCTTTTCCATTCACATCCGAACCAAACAAGAGGAATAAGTTATCTACTTCTCCGCCTAATTCAAACGCCAGATCTTTTAATCCTCCCGCATCCAGATCCAATTGTTTGGCCAGAAAATTCACATCATTGATCTGGGTGATCTCCGACTTCAACTCGCCTTTTATATTTTTGGCTTTGTCCTTAAGTAATTGTTGTAATTGTTTCTGAAGCAAACTATTTTCTTCCTGTAACTTCTCAATCGAACCAACGGGATCTTTACTATTGTTCAATGCCTTTTGCACCTTTTTGAATACCTCGCTTCGTTCCATGAAATACTGCTTAGCAGCATCTCCGGTGATGGCTTCAATACGGCGTATTCCAGAAGCAACAGCTCCTTCAGAAGTAATAATAAAATGCCAGATATCTTGGGTGCAATCTACATGAGTTCCTCCGCAAAGCTCCATGGATTTCCCAAACTTAATTGCGCGAACCGCACCCCCGTATTTTTCTCCAAAAAGTGCGATGGCTCCTTCTTCAATAGCTTGGTCATAGGGAATATTTCTACGTTCTTCCAGGTCTATTCCTTCTCTAATACGAGCATTCACAAAATCCTCCACCTGTTGTAATTCTTCCGAAGTCACTTTGCTGAAATGAGAAAAATCAAATCGCAGATTACGGCTGTGCACCATGGACCCCTTTTGAGTGACATGTTCTCCTAAAATATTACGCAATGCCTGATGCAACAAATGCGTTGCCGTATGATTGGAAGCCGTTCTGGAGCGTTGTTTCTTGTCTACAATGGCCATAAAGGTATCTTCTGGATGGCGTGGCAGGCTTTTGGCAAAATGTACAATTAGATTGTTCTCTTTTTTAGTGTCTACAATATAAATGACCTCTCCGTTTGGTGCTTCCAAATATCCCTTATCTCCTACCTGACCTCCGCCTTCAGGGTAAAAAGGAGTGATATTGAACACTAATTGATATAATTCGCCATCTTTTTTACTTTCTATACGGCGATAACGCGTAATTTTCACGGCAACTTCAAGCGTATCATAACCCACAAATTCTTCTTCAGGGTCATTGATTAGCTCTACCCAGTCTCCCGTCTCAATTTTGGTTGCCGCTCTTCCAGATTCTTGTTGCTCTTTCAAACGTTTGTCGAACGTAGCCTGATCATAATTGAATCCTTGTTCTCGAAGAATCAACTCGGTCAAATCCTCTGGAAACCCATAGGTGTCTTTTAATTCAAAAACCTTTGCTCCATCAATCGTTTTGGAGGTGGCATTTTTCACAATATTTTCGAGCAACAGCATTCCTTCCGAAAGTGTGCGTAAAAAGGAATGTTCTTCTTCGCGAATAACGTTAGTGATCAGATTTTTTTCTGAAGCGAGTTCGGGAAACGCTCCTCCCATTTGCTTGACCAGGGTAGGCACTAACTTATAGATAAATGGCTCTTTTCGGTCCAAAAACGTGAAACCGTATCGAATGGCCCGTCGCAAAATACGTCGAATCACATACCCAGCTCCCGAATTACTGGGCAATTGGCCATCGGCAATCGAGAAAGCAACTGCCCTCACGTGATCACTAATCACTCGTATAGCGATGTCTATTTTTTCATCTTTACCATAACGACTATTGGTCACCGCCTCTACCTCACGAATGAGCGGAGTAAAGACATCCGTATCATAATTACTTTGTTTTTCCTGCAACACCATACAGAGTCGTTCAAAACCCATTCCAGTATCTACGTGTTGGGCAGGAAGTTTATCCAAACTACCATTAGCCTTGCGATTGAACTGCATAAAAACCAGATTCCACACTTCTACCACCTGAGGATGGTCCATGTTCACTAAAGTAGCACCATCGACCTTGGCTTTATCTTCTTCGGAACGAATGTCCACGTGAATCTCGCTACAAGGCCCACAGGGTCCCTGATCACCCATTTCCCAGAAGTTATCGGCATAACTACCATTTAAGATTCGATCTTCAGCGATATATTGTTTCCAGAAGTTGTACGCTTCTGTATCCCTATCTAAACCCTTCGACTTATCTCCTTCAAAAATGGTCACATAAAGCATGTCTTTATCTATTTTAAAGACCTCTACCAGTAACTCCCAAGCCCATGCTATAGCTTCCTTTTTAAAATAGTCACCAAAGCTCCAATTCCCCAACATTTCGAACATGGTATGATGATAGGTATCCATACCCACCTCTTCCAAATCGTTGTGTTTCCCACTAACGCGTAGGCATTTTTGAGTGTCAGAAACACGTAGGTTTTTCGCTTCCTTATTTCCTAAAAAATATTCTTTAAACTGGTTCATCCCAGCGTTGGTGAACATGAGTGTGGGATCGTCCTTAACCACCATTGGGGCGGAAGACACAATTTCATGAGACTTTGACTTAAAAAACTCCAAAAATTTACTACGTATTTCCCCAGAAGTCATAAAAAACGATTAATTCAATTTGCGTATATTGTATGGCCAAACAATTTCTATCTTTGCGCTGCGTTAGAAAAATGGTTAGCACTTTCCATCAACCGCAAAAATAGGACTTTTTAAGATATGTCTAAAGTAAAATATTACTACGATAGCGAGACGCTTTCCTACCGAAAAATTGAGCCTAAAAAAGGGCGCAAGTTTGGCTTTATCTTCTTGGTGATGTTAGGAATGATACTTAGCGGTTTTCTATTGAACATTGTGTACCTGAATATCCCTGGAATTGAAACACCCAAGGAAAAGGCACTCATGCGCGAAAACTCCAATTTACTGCTCAATTATGAAATTCTGAATAGAGAGTTTGAACAACGCGCGATCGTTCTTGACGAATTACAGGATCGAGATAATAATTTGTACCGGGTTTATTTTGAAGTAAACCCCATTCCGGAGGAGCAACGCAAGGCCGGTTTTGGAGGTACTAATCGTTACAAATCCAAAGAAGGTTATGACAATTCTGAACTTATTATAGCGTCTCACAAACGCCTGGATATATTGACCAAACAAATCGTGGTTCAGTCCAAATCTTTGGATGAAATCTCCAAATTGGCGGAAGAAAAAGAAAAACTCTTAGAAGCCATCCCAGCCATACAGCCAGTGAATAATGAAGATTTAACACGAATGGCCTCTGGATTTGGTTATAGAACAGACCCTTTTACCAAGGCGAGAAAAATGCATTGGGGGATGGACTTTACAGCACCTAGAGGGACACCCGTTTACGCTTCTGGAAACGGGGTAGTAAGCCGGGCAGATAATTCGGCCTCGGGATATGGAAGACATATTCGTATTGACCATGGATTTGGTTATGAAAGTCTTTATGCCCATTTATATAAATACAACGTACGTAAAGGCCAAAAAATAAAACGTGGGGATTTGATAGGTTTTGTGGGAAGCACGGGACGAAGCGAAGCACCACACTTACATTACGAGATCTTTAAAGATGGAGACCGGATCAACCCCATTAATTTTTACTACGGAAATTTAAGCAGTGAAGAATTTGCGGAGTTGCTTTTGAAATCACAACAAGAGAACCAATCCCTCGATTAATGCATGTAGACTTACCCGAAAAACTATATTACAATATTGGCGAAGTGGCCGAAGCTTTTAACGTCAATACATCTTTGATTCGCTTTTGGGAAAAGGAATTTGATGTGCTGCAGCCAAAGAAAAATGCCAAGGGTAACCGAAAGTTTACGCCCAAGGATATTAAGAACTTAGAACTCATCTACTATTTGGTCAAAGAGCGTGGGTTTACCCTGGAGGGTGCCAAAACACATCTTAAGGAGAACAAGCACAAAACCCTGGACAATTTTGAGATCATTCGCAAATTAGAAATTGTTCGCTCCGAGTTGTTAAAAATTAAGGAAAATCTTTAAGTGACTTTATTATTTTGAATCGACCAAAGCCGAAAATAGCTCGTGTCGGATTCTTTCCATATCAGACTGCATCTGTGTTATTTTTGTCATAGCCGCTACCAATGGAAAGCCTTTAAAATTATAAGGTAGCCAATTTTGTTGACGGCCTTTATCAT
Organism: Bacteroidota bacterium; assembly: GCA_039028295.1. GTDB lineage: Bacteria > Bacteroidota > Bacteroidia > Flavobacteriales > Flavobacteriaceae > Aureisphaera. The sequence continues at coordinate 13,909 of JBCCIJ010000043.1, read as the reverse complement.
CCAAAACCGGAGCCGTGGAAAATTCGGCTTCCATGCGTTCAATAATTTCAGGAAAATCGCTCTTAAATTCTTCGGAAACTGCCATTCGGTAGACATTAATTCTTTCAATAAACTCATTACCTCCCTGTGAAATAGTGGTTCCTTCAAAAAATAACGCGTCCAAATAGCCAGAGGATTCCCAGGCTTCATAGCCATCGTTTTCAATAGACTGCGTCATGTCCTTTTTCAAATTTGACAAATAGAGGTCCAGTTCATTGGACACACTGTCCAAAAAACGACCTCTTTCGGATGCCTGACCTCGACCTTCAGTTAGCACCAACGTAATAGAGTCGTTCTTAAGTTGTTGCTGTTTGTTTGCCTGGTCCACCTGTTGTTCCAAAAGAATAAAAGTTTCGGTCACTTCACTTGACATATACCTAAAATACATGAACAAGCCTGTAAGGATTACAAGTGCAAAAAGTATGGTGATCAAACGGGCCTTTTTCATATATTCAATCTATGGCTTTATACTATGTTTCATTCAATTCTAATTGGTTTATTCTAATGGAAAAAGAACATTGAATCTTTCCCTGTTTCGCCTTTTTTACCCAAGCTATTGAACTTCCAACTAAAGCTCAGCATTGCATAACGCTGCAACACCAAACTTTGCCTGTCCTCGATATAGTTTTGAGTGGCCCTTCGTCTGGCATTGGTGTTTTGGTTTAATAAATCATATACCTTTAGGGTAATCGTTCCCTTATCCTTTAAAACAGAATAGGCTAAAGTCGTGTTCCAAAACCAGGCACTTCGCTGGAAACCCGATGCAATGTCTGGATTGTAATTAAAATTAATATCGTTACGCCACTCTAACTTCCTGGGTAAATAAGTAACGGTTTCAAGGCCGGCATTGTGAGTCACGAAATTGCGATCTTCGAACAAATCGAGGTCGTAGCTGTTACGAGAAAAAGAGAGGTTATAATTTGGGATAAGATCAAATATGTCTTTCCAGGTAAAGGTAACACGTACATTAGGGGATATAGATGTACTCGTGGAGGCGTATTGTTGTTCATTGTTAAAGTTGATCGATCTGTTGCCATTATAGGACACTCGTAGGTTATATTTTAGGGTTTTTAAGGTATCCAATTTATGGCTCTTACTGTAACTGGCACTACTCCAAAAATTATAGACCCCATCCACATTCGCGAAGGTGGTATTCCGAACAAAATTTTCATCGACAATAGTTTTAGTCACCACTTGATTATTGGTAAGGCTCCCGCCGGCATAAAGATTAAAACCTGTTCCTTTCTGAAAATCGAAAGCATTATAACCCACGTACAAATTGCTCTGGTTAGCCGGCTCCAAATCGGGATTTCCAGTTATTATATTTAAAGGGTCGCTAACATCTTGAAATGGTTGCAATTGAGAAAGATCAGGTGGGGTGTTATTGAGTCTGTAGTTTACATAGACCGAAGATTTTGGGCTAAAGCGATAGTTTATATAACTGCTCAGTTCTAAAGCTTCGAACTTCTGCTCAAAAGTAGTTTCGGGCCTTAATTGATCATTATTGGATAGGGTTCTGAAAACATAGCCTGCGCGTATGTTACCCGAAACCTTATCTCCCTGATAATTAACAGCCAAAGAAGGTGTTGTCCGTCTATTGGTATAGCTAAAATTGGTGCTTAAATCGGTATTAAAATTAGAATACGATTGAGTATTTGCATCAAAATCAAAGGTGCTTTCTACACTTTTTCTGGTATCATCCCTTAAGCTAAAACGGGTATCGAGAAACAATTTTTTGGTGATCAGCGGGTATCGATATGTCAATTGCCCATAAAAGCTATTTAAATCCAGTTCGCTATCGGTAAATTGGTTTCGCTCTATTGTTTCGGACATATCGCCGAAAATTTCAGTACGGGAATTCAAAAAATCTTCTCCATTGTCTCTTCGGAATTCATTGGTCATTGTATACTTTATAAATGAACCACGATCACCGAAGCGTTTGGTTAGATCCAAATTATTAGTAAAATTTCTAGATGCATCGTTCGACACCGAATTCGTAAAACCCTGATTGGTAAAAACTCCATCTTCATCTCTAGAGGACTCCTCTCGATTAAAACGACGATCCCCTTCCGAAAATCCAAAAGATGGTCTTATGTTGATTAAAAAAGTAGAGTCTATTTTGATGTCAAATCTCAAATTAGCATTATGATTATTGCTAGTAGCCTCTGTTTCTGAATTGGAATCGGTAAAAAAACGGGTATCGGGAAGAATATTCTCGCGTTCTACACTGTTACGGTCCTCGCTATCGCTTCCAGAATAAAAATAGTCTGCCGTTATATCCAAATGTTCTCCAAAAGTATCTGCATAATTGGCTCCTCCATTTCTGGAAGTAACCACACCCTGCCCGCCACCAAACTGTCTTCCATCGATGCCAAAGCCACCATTGCTGTTTCTCCAAATACTTCTACCTCCTCCAAACATCTTCCGTATCTCACCAAAGCTAAATCCTGGCGAATTAATATTATTTCCACCTAACAGGACACTAATTCTCTGGTCGTTATCAAACCGATTAAAGAAACCTGCCGCTTCATAGCGTTCATTTGTGCCTATTCCTCCTGCAACTCGACCAAAAACTCCCTTGTTATTTTCCTCACTAATGGTGAGGTTAATGGTTTTATTTTCGCCGTCACTGGACTCACCGGCAAAGGCTTCTGCGTCTGTTTTTGTATCCGTTACCTGAACTTTTTCTATAATTTCCTTCGTTAAATTTCGAGTCGTAATTGTAGGATCATCTCCAAAGAAAGGTTTTCCATTAACCAATATTTTATTTACTTCCTTTCCATTTACCGTAATCTTTCCGTCTGGATCTACTTCCACCCCGGGAAGCTTTTTAAGCAGGTCTTCCACGGTAGCATCTTTTCTGGTTTTGAAGGACTTTACATTAAATTCCAGCGTGTCCTTTTTTATGGTGATAGGTGCTCTGGATTTGATTAATACTTCATCTAAGGTTTCTCCCTTGGTCATTTCTATAGTGCCTAACTCAATTTCAGCTTTATCAATGGCCACGTTTTGTTGAAGGGTTTGAAACCCTACAAAAGAAATATTTAATCGTAAGCTCTCATCGGCAGTCTTATCTTGAATGGAAAATTTTCCATTCTTATCAGAAATGGTATAGGTTATTAAGGTAGAATCTTTTATTCGTTCCAGATAGACGGTTGCAGATTCCAACGGTTGTTGATCTTCGGCCGATATGAGGGTTCCATTAAGCGTAAAGGGTTTGTTTTGAGCAAAAGCAGTGGCAACCAATAAAAATAAGGCAAGCCCAAAAAAATATTTCATGAATGATTGTTAGTTGATTGTTGAATGACTCTACATGGAACGAAGTTAATTTGGTTTTCGTACAATGTCTCTTTACGTCTTGTTAAACTATCGCAAAAATCTTACCACTTTTGCTATTCATCCCCATCTAAAAAGAAGATTTCTTCTAACGGAGTTTTGAAGAGTTGCGCAATCTTTAAGGCCAGGACCGTAGACGGCACGTACTTATTTTTTTCCATGGCATTTATGGTTTGTCTACTAACTCCAATTTTTGCAGCCAGATCTGCCTGGGTCATATCGTGCATAGCTCGTTGTACTTTAATTTTATTCTTCATGGCTTTGCGATTTGATTTTCAAGAAGTTAAAACGTAGAATAAAAAAGATGAGCGGAGTGAACATATTGAAAACTAAAACGTCAAAAAAGACGAAATCATAGACAAATATAATAGCAAAAATTAGGACGGCATAATTAAATAGAAGCGCCCAAACTAAAGAATCTTTGCGTAGCTTATAAATAAATTCGTCTTCAATTTTTTCTTTTGAAAAAACAATAAAAAGCCCTCCGATAATGATGGCTAAGGCTACCAACTCATCGAAAATATCGTTTTCAATAATCTTTAAAAAGCCTTTTTCCTTTCCAAAAATACCGTCCCTGTTATAAATAGATAAAACATCTATAGATAAAATGTCCGGTTCATAGCCGACAATAAGGATATAGATTCCGCCCGTTAGTCCAAGTAAAAACAGAATCCAGCCCATAAGCTTATAACGATTGGGTAATAAATAGTTCGTTTTCATGATGAATGATTTAATAGATTGATGACTCAAATGTAAAACAAAATATTCTAAATGTAAAGTCTTTTTTACTTTTAGTCATATAAATACGACTTTATTCATCGAAAAATCGTATTATAGTTTCCATTCAGTTAGTACTGTTTCCTGTAAAAATGTATCTTTAGAGAACTAATAGTATCGCATGCTTAACCTCATTAATTACCTACCTGAAGATCCATTATTAAAGGAAATCATTGAATATTATTACTTTCTTTCTTCGGAAGAGGAGACAACTCACGAACAATTTATTCACTTTCCTCATTATAGGACTACACTAAATATTTACTTTAACGCCAAGGTTGTCCTGAACGAGAAAAAAAGAACAATTATAAATGAGCCTAAAAACCTGACTCAAACAGTTTTTACCAACAATAAAACCGCCTTCAAAGAGGCTGAGATTTGCGGGCCTTATAACATTATCGGTGTCATTTTTAAGCCATTGGGCATCAATCACTTTATAGAACAGAATCTGGCATCTCTTTCTTCAGAAACCAGTATTTTCTTAAACAATTACTGGAATGGTTTCGAGAAGGCTATGCTTCACATTGACAAAAAAAATTCGTTCCAACAAAAAGCCCTGAGTCTCGATGCCCTGTTTCGATCTTATTACCGACCCTTTGACCAACCAACACTTATTCAAATTGTAGCTTCCATAATGCGGTCTAAAGGAAGCTGTACGGTACATGAGTTAGCGCTTCAATTCAATATCAATCGAAGAACCATTTTACGCCTTTTTAAAAAACACCTTAACTGCTCCATTGCAGACTTCCGAAGAATTGTCAAGTTTCGTTTATCTCTAGACGCCTATAAACAAGCTACATCCCAGTTAAGTCTCACTCAATTGTCCCATAACCACGAATACTATGACCAATCGGATTTCATTAATCACTTTAAATCGATCACGGGAGGCATCCCTAGCAAACTTCTAAGGCAAATTATGCAGGTTGACCAGCAAGATATATACTGGAAAATGAAAGAATAAATAGGGTGTCCCAAAAATCCAATGTTTTCATAATCAGTGCCTATACTTTTGTATAAAACTTAGAAATTATGAAACGTCTATTTATTATTTGCATCCTATTGTTAGCTCTACCTGCACACCTATTTTCGCAAGAGCCGCTTACTCCACTTACTGAAAAGCTCAATGAAATACAAGAATTAGGGTACCTCCCCGGATTTGCAGTCTCCATTGTAAGTGCAGATGGAGTTCATTACCAAAAGGGTTTTGGATATCGTGATACACTCAGCAAAAAACCGTTCACCATTCATAGCCTTCAAAATATTGGTTCTATTTCTAAAACAATGACTGGGCTTGCACTGGCCAAACTCATCGAAAATGGAAAACTTTCATGGCATACTCCCATCAATGACATACTACCTTTTAACATCTATAATCCCTATTATCCAAAAATCCCTATTACCGTAGCTCACCTGGCCACACATACATCAACCATTAACGACCCCTTGGATTATGAGCGCACCTATCTTTTTTCAGAAAAAATAGTACTCTCCAAAAAAGAGCTCCCTAAAGACTATCGCAAATTAGTTTCAATGTATAACGAAAATATACCCATGCCCGTGGAGGAGTTTGTAGAAAATATGACTCATCCACTGGGGAAATGGTATAAAAAGAAAAATTTCATTAGAAAAAAGCCTGGTACTACCTATCAATATAGCAACATGGGTGCAGCCATTGCGGGTATCATTATAGAAAGAGTCTCTGGCGTAACATTTCAGGAATACGCACGCAAACTGATTTTAGAGCCGCTTCAAATGAACGATTCGGGTTGGTCACATGACGAGGTAGATATGTCTCAATTTGTATCTCTATACCTGAGTAATAATCAGAAAATCCCGAACTACGAGTTGATCTCCTATGCTGACGGGGGTATGATCACCAATGTGCACGACCTGTCATTGTATTTTTCGGAAATGATCAAGGGCTATCGGGGTAAAAGTACGAAAGTTCTAAACCCCAATTCGTTTACCAGAATAATGGGTACTGCATTCCATTCCGAAGAAAAAGATTCCGGACTGTTTTGGGCCATTAACGGAAAGGGAGAGATTGGACACTCCGGTGGAGACCCAGGTATTATGGCTTTTATGATGTTCGATCCGCAAACAGGTTTTGGACGTATTGTACTCACCAATAAATCTGACAACGAAGGCAACGGGATCAACCAATTGGTCTACATCTGGAAAACGATGGAAGAATATATTCCGAAACTAATTCCCCACTAGGCATTACACCCAAAGAAATTAATCCCAATGGATCTACTTTTTTCTGAAGTAAATAGTCACAGGAACACCAGTGTACTCAAATTTCTCTCGAAGCTTGTTCTCGATAAAACGTTTATAGGGTTCTCTTACATATTGCGGAAGATTGCAGAAAAACGCAAAACAAGGATGAGGTGTTGGTAGTTGGGTGCAGAATTTAATTTTTACGTACTTCCCTTTATAGGCCGGTGGAGGATAAGCCTCAATGACCGGTAACATGGTATCATTAAGCACCGAAGTTTTGATTTTATTACTTCTACGTTTATGCACATCTACGGCGGTCTCAATGGCTTTATAGATACGTTGCTTCGTCAAGGCCGAAATAAAAACGATAGGGATATCGGTAAAGGGTTCACATTGTTTTCGGATATAGTTCTCAAATTCTTTGGTGCTGTGATTGTCCTTTTCTTCAACCAAATCCCATTTGTTCGCTAAAATGACAACTCCCTTATTATTTCGTTCAGCCAACCAAAAAATGTTTTGCACCTGCCCATCAAAACCTCTGGTGGCATCAAAAACAACGATTACTACATCACAATGTTCAATGGCGCGTACACTTCGCATAACCGAATAAAATTCGAGGTCTTCTTTCACTTTACTCTTTTTGCGAATCCCGGCCGTATCCACGAGGTTAAATTCGAATCCGAAGCGATTGTATTTGGTGTCAATGCTATCTCTTGTAGTTCCAGCAATATCGGTTACCACAAACCTATCTTCTCCGATAAGAGAATTAATAAATGACGACTTTCCGGCATTAGGGCGCCCAACAACAGCGAAGCGCGGCAATTCTTCATCTACGCGTTCCTCTTCTTCCGGAAGTATGGCAATAATATCGTCCAGTAAATCTCCCGTACCACTTCCATTAATACTGGAAAGCGTGTAGTATTTTTCAACTCCTAACGAATAGAATTCGACCGCATCGTTTTGACGGTTGGCACTATCTACCTTATTGACCGCCAGAAAAAAAGGCTTTTTACTCTTCCGAAGTAACTGTGCTACTTCCTCATCCATTCCTGTAACTCCAGTTTCTACATCCACCATAAAAATAATGGCATCGGCCTCATCAATGGCAAGCTCTACTTGTTTATCTATTTCGGCTTCAAAAATATCGTCACTCCCTACCACATATCCACCAGTATCGATCAAGGAAAACTCCTTACCGTTCCAGTCACTCTTGCCATAATGACGGTCTCTGGTCACCCCGCTCACAGAATCTACAATCGCCTCCCGACGTTGGATCATTCTATTAAAAAGAGTGGATTTCCCAACATTCGGTCTTCCCACGATAGCTACAATACTCATAATCTATATTTAGAGGGTGCAAAAGTAGTGTTTACTTAGGAAACGGACATTTTTAATGGCAAATATCTTGTCCTAAGCTAATTATTATCATATCCCTAAAGTTACGAAAACCTATTTTTAATCCCATTCAGTATAAAATGCATTGTTTCTTTTGGCCATAGGTTGATTTATCCTGTATTTTATTGGGCGGATGGGAAAATCGGCTGGAAAAAAAGAAATGCTTGCCCTGAACCAATTCATGCGACAAACCCTGCGGATTGTATAGAGAAAACTTAACGTGAAAGGGGTTGCTGCCGAAAACATTGTGCCAACATTTTGTAGAGTTCGGGGTGTTTCCGTTTAAATAAAGCCGGGCGCTCGAAAAAATATTCTGAAGCGACTGCAAAAAATTCGGTCTCACTCGTTCCTCCATAGGCCCTAATGTCGGATTTATCTTTGTTGATAGCCTCCATCTCCCGATGCATCAATTGCAACCAAGGAGTGATGTATTGATGTTCCATGAGTCTTTCGGGAATTCCATCGGTCATTCCGTCGGTCTTATCCATGAGGTGTACGAACTCATGAACGGCGGTGTTGTGTTTATCCGTTTTATTAGAAAACCCGTGATATAATGCTTTTTTGGAAAGGATCATTTGGTTTTCAAATCGGCCCGTACCTACCAAACCTGCAATCACTTTACCCTTGGCCTCATCATGAAATTCGAGGTCTTCGTTAAAATGATTGGGATACAAAAGTACCCCCGTTAGATTGTTGTAATGCCATTCTGGAAAACCAAAAACGGGAATCACGGCACTGGCGGCAACCAATATTTTATCCAGATCGGAAAGATCAAAGGTCACCCCCTCCAAGTGAACCTCGCTTAAGAACAACATCATTCTTCTTCGGAAAACAGTTTTATTTTCTTCTGAAAGATTTTGGTAGAACCTTACGTGTTCAAGCAGTAAAGGTTTCCAGCTTTCGGGGAACTTTTCTACAGGTTTCTTACGAGTGATAAAAAAGCCAAAGATTACAACAAAAAGTAGCGCAATAAATAAAATGACATAAACCATGTGCCAGCTACTATTTATTATATCCGAATCGGCGTAATTGGCGTTCGTTGTTTCGCCAGTTCTTATTTACTTTCACATAAAGTTCCAAATGAATTTGTTTTCCAAAGAACTTTTCCAAATCCTTACGCGCCTCTACTCCCACTCTTTTTAAAGCCGAACCTTTATGACCAATAATGATCCCTTTCTGCGTTTCACGTTCTACCATGACGATCGATCGGATGCGGATGATGGTTTCATCTTCAAAAAATTCTTCGGTATCTATTTCAACTGAATAGGGAATCTCCTTTTTATAGTGCATCAATATTTTCTCGCGGATGGTCTCATTCACAAAAAAGCGTTCAGGTTTGTCCGTCAATTGGTCTTTCGGATAAAAAGGTGGTGAGTCTGGCAGTAATTCTATAATTCGGTTAAAAACTTCAGCGACTCCAAAGTTCTCCAAGGCCGAAATAGCAAACACCTCGGCGTTGGGTACCTTCTCCTGCCACATTTGAACCGCTTCGGCCAACTTATGCTCATCTCCTTTATCAATTTTATTTACCAACAAGAGCACTGGAATCTTCGCCGTCGTAATTTTAGCAAAGAAACTATCATCCTTAAGGGCCTTTTCGCCTAATTCAACCAAATAGAGCAAAATATCGGCATCCTCAAAAGCCGACTTCACAAAGTCCATCATGCTTTCTTGCAATTGATACGCAGGTTTAATAATACCCGGGGTATCACTTAGCAGCACCTGGAAATTATCTCCATTCACTATCCCCAAAATGCGGTGTCGTGTGGTCTGCGCCTTACTGGTAATAATGGAAAGACGTTCGCCCACGAATGCGTTCATAAGGGTACTTTTCCCTACATTGGGGTTTCCAATAATGTTTACAAATCCTGCCTTATGGCTCATAAAATATGTTTTTGCAAAGGTAAGCCATAAATATTCATTCACAGTCCCCTACCTTTGCATCGAACGTTGAAAAACCCAACCCTATGTTATTTAAAGAACTTCCGTTGAATACCCCCATTCAAAAAGCCATTGCGGAAGCCAATTATAAAGAAGCAACACCCGTGCAAGCGCAAACCATTCCTTTGGCCTTGGCGCGAAAGGATGTTATTGCTTCGGCGCAGACCGGTACGGGAAAAACGGCTGCCTTTGCCTTGCCAATACTTCAGTTGCTTTTCGACAAGCAGAATTCGGCCAAAAAGGATCGGAAAATACGGGCGTTGGTGATTAGTCCCACTCGTGAATTGGCAGTTCAAATTCAGGAGAACTTCAGGACGTATGGAAATTACACTAATTTAAGAACCTGTGTTATTTTTGGCGGCACTTCCATGGAACCGCAAATAGACCAACTCAACCGGGGTGTTGATATTGTTATTGCAACACCGGGCCGACTATTGGATTTACACAAACGAGATCGGCTTAATCTGGATTATGTGGAACATTTTGTTATCGATGAAGCCGATTTGCTGCTAGACATGGGTTTTATAGACGATGTCCAAAAAATTGAACGTCTTTGTCCGGAAGCCAAACAAATTTTATTGTTCTCGGCTACCATGCCTTTCAAAGTAGTGCAATTGGCTAAGACCATTTTAAAAGACCCCGAGCGTGTTGAAGTTGCAGCGCCCTCCTCGGCAGCCGATGGAGTGAAGCAATTGCTTTATTATGCGCCCAAACCGAAAAAGGTGGAGCTTTGTTTGCATTTACTTCGGCTCACAATCAAAGGAAACATCTTGATCTTCCGAAGAACGAAAAACGGCGTGGCTAAGTTGGAGCAGACCTTATTGAAAAATAATTATCTGGTGGATAGTATTCATGGTGATAAAAATCAGAGTGGTCGACAACGTGCGTTGAATAGATTTAAAAATGGTGCAGTAAGCATACTTATTGCCACCGATGTTGCTTCTCGAGGCATTGATATTGACCATTTGGATGCGGTCGTAAATTTTGACGTGCCGAACATCCCTGAAACCTATGTTCATCGTATTGGAAGAACCGCTCGTGCCGGCAAACAAGGGGTGTCTTATACCTTTTGTTCCGCAGACGAAAAGGATTACATCGCCAGTATTCAAAAACTGATCAAAAATTCCATTCCTGTTGAAGAAGAACATCCGTATCCATTAGACCCTAAAGCAAAACCGCAAGTCCACAAGAAAAAGGGAAGCAAATATAAAAAGGGCAGAAAATCGGCGGCTTCCAAAAAGAACAAAAAACGCTGGTATTAGCTACTTGTTTTTATGGGCTAAACGCTTCACCAACTTCCCAACGGTCAATCCCTGGACTAAAATAGAAAAGACCACGATCACGTAGGTGATCACCAAAAACAGATCGCGATGCATGTCCTGAGTAAGCCCGAGAGCAAGGGCAATAGAAATACCTCCCCGCAGTCCGCCCCAAGTCATAATGAGATTGGTATTTGGTACAAATTTTAATTTTTTTCTGAAGAATTTAATGGGGAACAGCAGCGATGTAAATCGGCAGAGCAATACGATAGGGATAGCCAATAATCCAGCCAAAATGAATTTACCATCGAAGGTTAACACCAACATTTCCATCCCTATAAGCACAAAGAGTATCGTATTCAGTAAAATATCGATCAGTTCCCAAAATTTATCCACATAACTCTCCGTAATCTCAGACATTGCCGTTTGTCGTACGGTATTATTTCCAACCATCAAACCAGCCGTTACCATGGCCAAAGGTGCAGAAAGATGAAACTTTTGAGCGATCACCGTGCCGCCCATGACAGCGGCCAAAGTGATAATCACTTCAATATCATAGTCGTCTATGGATTTCATCATTCGATAGGTAATCCATCCTAAAAACAGTCCTAAAGCGATACCTCCAATTACTTCTTTACCAAATAATTGTAGCACCTCAAGGGGTTCCACTTCGGCTCCACCAGATGAAGCAATGGCAAAAATGGTCAGAAATATGACAACTCCTACCCCATCGTTAAACAAGGATTCACCTACAATTTTAGTTTCCAATTTCTTCGGAGCTCCAGCCTTTTTAAGGATCCCCAAAACGGCAATAGGGTCTGTAGGAGAAATCAATGCACCAAAAAGCAGGCAATAGATATACGCTACTTCCAACCCGAGTAGTTGTAACACATAGAACATGACCGTACCCACAAGGAAAGTGGAGACCAAAACACCAGCTGTGGAAAAAACAAACACTGGCCAACGTTGTACTTTTAACTGATCGAAATTGGTGTGCAGGGCTCCGGCAAATAGTAAGAAACTCAACATTACATCAAGAAGTACGCTCTTAAAATCGATTTGCGAGATAATATATCGTTCGGCGTTGAGCAATGTAGGATCGAAATAGCTTAAACCCAAAACGACCAGGGTAAAAACAATGGAAACAAGCATTAAACCAATGGTATTGGGTAGTTTTAGGAATCGTACATTTACATAGCCAAATAAGGCTGCTAAAACGACAAGAATGGTGATGATAAGAAAGTAATCCATGAATGGTGGGTTGTAATGGCGAAGATACAGATTATTTCGAGCTACGAGGTTCGATCCATGATATTGGATTTACGGGGTTAGGTTTAGATTCTGGGTTTTTTTCGACTACGATCGTATAGAACGATGCTTCCTGCTACGGCTACATTCAAACTAAATTCAGATTCAAATTGAACTAAAAAATGTGACTTTTCGATGGCTTTTTTGGAAAGGCCATGGTCTTCGGCGCCTAACAGATAGACGCAGCGTCTTGGATGATGAAAATCTTCCAGGTTTTCGGCGGTTTCGGTTTTCTCTACTCCTACAATACGGCAGCCTTTCGGCAGGTTTTTAAAGAAATCTTCAAAGGTTTCATAATGAAAATAGGGCATCGACTTTACGGCATGATGCGTATCGCTTGCCTGATGCGCATATCTATTTCCTACAGTAAAAATAAAACTGGCGCCCAGGTTCTGTGCTGTACGCCAAAGGACTCCCAGGTTTTCCGGAGTCTTTCCGTTTACGATTCCAATACCGTAGAATTCGGTTGTAAAATTGTTGGGTTGCATTTTATTAAATATACGAAGCCGTTAGTTATGGCTCCAGTTTTTAGGGTCGTCGCTATTATTTGGGGACAGTCCAATAATATCTCCAGAGGTGTTTACTCCAAGGCCCACGACCATCCGATTTACATAATTAAAATAACTCGTCACTTGATTAATCTCCAGAACTTCTCCTTCAGAAAAACCTATGCTTTTGAGTTTTTCGATATCCGTTTTGGTAATGGTAGTATGCGCCTTGGTTAATTGCTTTGCATATTTAATTCCGAAGTTATAATGATTATCGAAAAAAGTGTCCACCGTATCACTTTTAACGCATTCGAAAAATCGATTGGCCTTCTCATCGTCATTAATCAGTCGTGAAAATCCGGCAAAATGATGTGCCACACAATAGTCACATTCGTTTAAATAACTTACATACACCCCTATAGCTTCGAGATACCATTTGGGCAAGGTGTTGTTGGAATTATGAAGCACACTTTTGTAAAGTGTCATATGCCCTGTTAAGGTGTGCGGGCGGAGGCTGTGAATTAATAAGACATTATCCACGTTATCATTCGGCCCCTTAACACGGTCATATATTCTTTTTAGCGGACCTTCCGCTTCTGGGTAATCTATGGTTTTTATCCAACTCATGGTACACAGTAGTTTTGAAAAGTAAAGATAGGAAAGCCGGGCATTTTATCAAGGTGCCGTCGCAGCAGATAGTATCCTTAAATTTTATTAAATTTCCATAAAGTTATCTTGTAAAATTTAAAAATGGTTGTATCTTTGCCGTCCATATCGCGGGATAGAGCAGTAGGTAGCTCGTCGGGCTCATAACCCGAAGGTCACAGGTTCGAGTCCTGTTCCCGCTACTAAGAAGAAACTCCTCAGTTATCATTGAGGAGTTTTTTTATGGAAGAATTTGTCGTTTATATTCTTTGGTCTAGGCATCACTTGAAAACATATGTTGGATGTACCAGCAACTTAATCGCCAGATTCGAATCTCACAATAATCGAAGCAAAAAAGGTTGTACCATTCGATACCGACCTTGGGTCGTAGTTTATGTAAAATTCTTTGAATCGAAAAAACAAGCCATGGAGCATGAAAAATTCCTGAAAACAGGTCTCGGAAGAGAATGGATTACAAAACATGTTGTCTTTTGACAGGTT
>JBCCIJ010000042.1:0-29977 GCA_039028295.1 Bacteroidota bacterium | reverse complement strand
TTTTGATGAGATTTTGATTATTACTATTCCTTACTAATGCGCTATCTTGTGGCTTATTAAATTTGTAAACCTAATTTGTAAACTATGAAACTAAAAAATCTACTTTTCATTTTCACAGCTTTGGTATGTGGAAGCTTGTTTGCGCAGGAAAACTTCCCACCAACTTCTGTGGTTGAGGGAACCTTTTTGGGAAAGACCATTCCCTTAAGAGACTTTCCTACGATTGATTCTTCCGAAGAACAAAAAACAAACGAAATTAAAATTATTGAAAATAACTTGAGAGCGAACGCAAAGGTGAACCAAAACGCGTTACCGCTAAATGGAGATCAACTTCGTCAGACAGACGTTGGAGGAGTTGCAAGTTTCGCTCTGGAAGAAAATTTCGACGGAATTACCAGAGGAGAGTCTGGTGGCTTTCTTCCGCCGGATCCAACAGGGGCCGCTGGACCAAACCATTATGTGAATTCCGTAAACGTTGCTATTAAGATCTTTGACAAAACAGGAGCAGTTTTGGCTGGACCTACAGACTTGGGAAGCTTCCTTGGTTCGGGAAATAATAGTGGTGATCCAATTATACTTTACGATCAATTAGCAGATCGTTACTTTGTAAGTCAGTTTGGAGCTGCTAGTAATTCACTAGTTCTTGGAGTCTCAGAGACCCCAGACCCGACAGGAGCTTATTTTGTATATGAATTTGTATTGGATGCATTTCCTGACTATCCGCACTATACCGTTTGGCCTGATGGGTACTACCTTACAGCCAACAAGTTTTCAGGAAATACAACCTACGTCATGGAGCGAGATGTAATTTTGGCAGGAGGAGCAAATCCGCAAATTGTTGGTTTTGACCTTCCTGGGGTCACTAATAATCCAAATACGGTATTTAGCCCGGAGCCTGCTAATCTTACAGGAACTTCTTTTCCAGTTGACGTGCCTGGTTATATCGTCTATTTACAGGATGACGGTTGGGCAGGTGTTGGTTTTGACCACCTTAAGATTTGGGAGATTGAATTGGATTGGGCCAACATCGGGAATTCCACAATTTCTGCTCCGCTTGAAGTGCCTACGATGCCTTTTGAAGCAACTTTTGCACCCTTTGGAACTGGAGATGTAAATCAGCCCGGAACTAGTCAAAAAATAGACATGATTGGTGGGGTTATTTCTTATGCGGCGAACTATCGGAGTTTTGGAACCCACAATTCATGGTTAATAACATTTAATGTTGATGTAGATGGAAATGATACTTCCGGTGTACGTTGGATTGAATTGAGAAACGATGCTGGAAACGACTGGTCCATTTTTCAAGAAGGAACCTATGCTCCTGCTGATGGACACAGCCGATACATGGGAAGTGGAGCCATGGATGCTGCTGGAAATATTGGTTTAGCCTTTAATATTGCAAGCGCCACTTTAGAACCAGGAATACGATATACAGGTCGTTTTGACGGCGATGCCTTAGGGACCATGACGGTGGCCGAAACTACCATTGTCGATGGAGCTGGTGTCCAAACCATATCGAATAGATTTGGGGATTACTCGCATTTGACCATGGACCCGGATAATTTTACCTTCTGGCATACGGCCGAGTATTTTACTTCCAACAACCAATGGGTTTCCCGTGTGGCTTCGTTTACCTTGTCCGGCGGTTTTGCGATAGACGTAGGAGCCAATAACATTATAACACCTTCGAACGGTATATTAACAGCTGCGGAAAGTGTAGAAGTAAGTATCCGAAACTTTGGAACCACTTCGCAATCTAACATCCCCTTGGAATTGAGGGTAGATGGAAACCTTGTTGCGAGCGAGACCTTTGCCGGAACGATTAATGCTAACGAAACGGCTACGTATACCTTTACTCAAACGGTAGATCTTTCAACTCCGGGGCAGACCTATTCGATCGAGGTTACTACAGATTTGACTGGTGATGAATTTGCCAATAACGATGCTTTTACCAAAGAGGTGACCCATTTATTGGCCGATGACGTTGGTGCTATAGAAATTACTGCTCCTGTTAGCGGTTCTGGATTAGGAGTTGAGACCATCTCGGTAAATATTAAAAACTTTGGCGCAAATCCTCAATCCGGTTTTGATGTTCAGTATACGATCAATGGCGGTACGGCTGTCGTTGAAACTTTTGCAGGAACCATTAATTCTGAAGAAGAAGTAGTTTACGATTTCACGACCCAGGCAGACTTTACTGCTTTGGGGTCTTATACCATTGTTGCTTCGACGTCGCTAACAGGTGATCAGGAAGGAACGAACGATGAGGTGACCGCAGTCGTGGAGAATCTGCTTTGCCAGCCCGTTTTAGATTGTTCATTAGGAGACGGATTCCAGTTGGTTTCCATCGCTGAAATAAATAATGTTTCTGGATGTGAAGGATATGGCGACTTTACCGATCAGATTGCAAACTTAGAAGATGGTGATTCTTATGACCTAACTATGACCACGGGATGGGGAAACCAGCATGTAAATGTTTGGATCGATTATAATGATGACTCTAATTTTACGCCAGATGAACTAGTGGTAGACGATTATGTAATCGCACCGGGTCAGGGTCAAGGTACCTATACCGAAACCACTCAATTGGTAATTCCTGCTGGAGTTGCTTTTGGAGAGCACCGTATGCGATTTAAGAGTAATTGGAATGCACCGGTTCCAACCGATCCTTGCGAAGTAACTCAGTTTGGTGAAACAGAAGACTATACAGCGAACATTGGACAGCTTGGAGTGAATGATCAGGCCATTTCTAATTCAGATTTGGTTGTGATAAGTTTACCAAACAACCAGTTTGAAATTACAATGACCACAACCTATGAGGGTGAAGCTTATGCTGCCATTTACAATGTGTTGGGACAACAGTTGAAGGCGAAGAAATTGGCTAAGTTCGATAGCAATACTTACAAAATCAATTTGGATATGTCCGAAACATCAAGTGGTATGTATCTAATTAAGGTAGGTGGTATTGACGCTACCTCATCTAAAACAGCACGTATTATCGTGAAATAACCATGTTTCAGAATACAGTATAGAATGGCGGTTCAAGCCGCCATTCTGTTCTGAAAAATTAATAAAATGATAACAATTCTGCTTAATAATCAATATCTTGCAGTATTCAAAAAAAAAACAATGAAGAAACTATTTACTCTACTAGCACTAAGTGTGGTGTTAGTACCCTTTAGTAATGCTCAGACCGAGTTCCCGCCAATATCTATTAGTCAAGGAACTTATTTGGGTGAAACAGGACCATTACGCGACGCTCCCATTATTGAGGAGGTAACGGATATTAAAAACGTAAGAATTATCGAGCAGAATTTCAGAGTTCAGGGTAGAGCTAGTCTGGACGGATCTCCAAACGGATTTGATCCAGCGGTTCAAACAGAACCAACCTTTCGTGAACCTTTAAATTTGTTGCAAAATTTTGTGGGAGCAACGATCAACGAAGGACAAGCTATTCCTCCAGACCCGTCGGGCGCAGTTGGACCAAATCACTATGTTCATGCCGTAAATGTTGTAGTAAAGATTTTCGATAAGACCGGCACATTGTTAGCAGGCCCTACTTCCTTAGGTGCTTTTCTTGGGGGAGGACCTAGTAATGGTGACCCTATTGTAATGTATGATCAAATGGCTGACCGTTATTTCGTGAGCCAATTTAGAATTAGTACGGACGCCTTGATTATTGGAGTTTCAACAACACCAGATCCTACAGGTACTTATCACCTTTATAATTTTCCTTTGGATTCTTTTCCAGATTATCCGCACTATTCCGTTTGGCCTGACGCTTATTTTCTTACCGCTAACAAATCGGGACAAGCTACCTATGCACTGGAGAGAGATGTGATGCTCGTTGGTGGTGCTAACCCAGAAATAGTTGGATTTAATTTGCCTGGGGTTATTGCAAACCCGGCAACAGTTTTTAGTCCAGAACCAGCCAATTTATTAGGGACTACATTCCCGGCCAATGTGCCAGGATATATAGTTTATCTGCAAGATGATGCATGCGGTGGAGTATCTGAAGACCATTTAAAAATTTGGGAGATCAATTTGGATTTTGGAGGTGCAAGTACGATCTCAGCACCCGATATTATCCCGACGCAGGATTTTGATAGTTTCTTTAGACCTTTTGGTTCAGGAGATTTCGTACAACCAAATACGTCCCAACGTATTGACGGGATAAGCGGTGTAGTTTCATATATGGTAAACTATAGAAGTTTTCCAACTCATAATTCTATGTTAGTGAACTTTAACTCAGATTTGGGTGCTTTCACTTCAGGAGTCCGTTGGATAGAATTGAGAAATACTGGAGTTGGTTCTTGGAGTATTTTTCAGGAAGGAACTTGGACCATTCCTGACGGTGTAAGTCGTTTTATGGGGAGTATGGCTATGGATGAAGATGGTAATATTGGTCTTGCTTACAATGTGGTTGGACCAAACTTAAATCCTGGTATTCGTTATACAGGAAGATTGGATGGAGACCCGCTGGGAATGATGACCTTCCCAGAGTCATCAATTATTGAAGGAGGAGGAGTCCAGACTAATACCAATCGTTTTGGGGATTATGCTCAGGTTACTTTCGATCCAGATGGTAGAACATTTTGGAGTACCGCTGAATATTTTGCCACCAACAACTCGTGGAGAACTCGAATTGCGGCGTTTAGATTAACCTCAGACTTTTCGAATGATGTGGGTGCCTATAACTTTGTGTCGCCAGGACTAGTTGGACCCTATACGAGTGCAGAAACGGTTGAAGTGTCTTTATATAACTATGGTAATTCTGCACAGTCTAATTTTGATGTTGAGTTATCATTAGATGGTTCTGTGGTTGCCACTGAAACTTATACCGGAACGCTAGCCCCTAATTCTTCCGATACATTCACGTTTGCACAAACCGTTGACTTATCTGGTGCTGGACAAACCTATGTTCTTGAGGCTAGAACGGATTTATCAGGAGATGAATTACCTAGCAACGATAGTGTTTCTCAAGAATTTGAAGGTGATGTCCTATCCACCAACGATTTTGGATTTGATGAAAGAGGATTGTTGGTCTATCCAGTTGGGGATAAGGTTTATGAGATATTCTTCTCAACTTCACAAGATTTTGATGATATTTCATATACCGTATATGACGTGCTTGGACGAGAGGTTACCACAGGAGATCTCTTAAAACAAACCAACGGATATAAAACACAAGTAAATCTGTCGCAGGCTGCGAACGGAGTTTACCTTATTTCCCTTACCAATGGGACCTATAAGGCCAGTAAGAAAATATTGGTTAAATAGATATGATATTCAGCTAGACAAAAAAAGCGGGCCAAAAGCCCGCTTTTTTTTGCTGATATTTATATAGAAATGTTTATGATTTTTTTCGAAGCAAGGCAAGATAAAAGCCATCATACCCTGAAATGCTGGGCATGATTTTTTCTTCGGAAACTAAGGTAAAACTACTTCCTTCTTCACGGGAAAGAAATGCCTTTATTTGTTTATCGTTCTCCGAAGGTAATACAGAGCAGGTGGCATACAGTAGATCGCCTCCTTCTTTGACCATGCGAGAATACGAATTTAAAAGTTCTTTTTGCGTGGCTCTAATTTCGTCTAAGAATTCGGGCTGTAGCTTCCATTTAGTATCTGGGTTACGTCGTAAAACCCCTAATCCCGAACAAGGAGCGTCGATAAGCACCTTATCGGCTTTTCCTATCAGCTTCTTGATGGTTTTGGTAGATTCAATAAGGCGAGTTTCTATATTGTGAGCGCCATTTCTTTTGGCTCTTCGTTTCAATTCCGTCAGTTTGTTCTGATAAATGTCCAGAGAAATGAGCTGCCCTTTGTTTTCCATGAGCATGGCTATATGTAAACTTTTTCCACCGGCACCGGCACAAGCGTCAACAACGCGCATACCTGGTTTTGGGTCTAATAGCTGCGCCACCTTTTGCGAGGAGGCATCTTGTACCTCGAACCAGCCATTTTTAAAAGCTTCTGTGGTAAATACATTAGCTCTTTCCAATAGTCTTAGCGCACTTGGGATTCCTTTTATCGTTTCGGTTTCCAATCCGGTTTCCAGTAGGGCGGCTTGAAGTTCCTTCACGTTTGTTTTAAGTGTATTAACTCTAAGAATGACTTCCGCCTGTTTATTAAGTGCTGTCAGTTCTTTGTTCCATTTTTTGCCCAACTCTTTTTCCCCCAATGCGTCCAACCAATCGGGAATAGACTCTCGCACCTTTCTATTTTTTGAAAACTCGTCAAAACGACCTTTTATTTTTCTTGTGGGTGTTGCTTCAAATTGTGGACAATCTGGGAGACTAATTCCTTTAAGGGTAGCCCAAACCGTAAAAAGTCGAAAAAGATTGGGGCGGTCGAATGGTTCCCTTACTTCAGCAATTTCAGCATAAAGCCTTTTCCAACGAACAATATCATAGGTCGTTTCTGCGATGAAACTGCGGTCCCGTGATCCCCATCTCTTGTCTCTTTTTAATGTATTTTTAAGCACTTTGTCCGCTTGCTTATTTTCATTAAAAATAAGATGCAACGAATCGATAGTGGCGAAAACCAAATTACGGTGTAGTTTCATAGGAGGAAAATTGGCTGCAAAGGTAGTATTCTCATTAATTGTTTTAATTACATTTGCCAAAATTATTTTATGAAACGTCTTTTAGCAGTTCTTCTTTTTTCTTTTTTCATTTCCTGTGATGACGATGCGCATGTCTCTTTTACTCAAGTAGTTATCGAGGATGTCTTTACAGATAGTTTAAGTATTCGCTCGATTGTTCCTATAAATGATCAAAAGGTGTGGTTTGCAGCTAATCAGGGTAGAGTTGGACTTATAGATAACAACACTCCAAAACTTGCCACCATAAAATATGAAGATTCATTATTACATTTCAGATCTATTGCCAGTATTAAAGGTGCAGTATTTGTTTTAAGCATAGGTAATCCCGGCGTATTGTATAAGATTGATTTTAATGGGGAAGAAGCAACGAACATAGAAGAAGTTTATTCCGAAAGAGGGGAAAAGGTCTTTTATGATGCGATTGCCTTTTGGAATGACCTGGAAGGAATTGCCATGGGCGATCCAACCGATAGCTGTTTATCCATTATTATTACTCGAGATGGCGGTGATCATTGGGAGAAAATCTCATGTGATGTCTTACCTGAAGTGGAAAAAGGGGAAGCGGCCTTTGCTGCTAGTAATACTAATATTGCCATCGTAAAAGATCATGTTTGGATTGCCAGTGGAGGAAAAAGAGCAAGGGTATTCCATTCGGCAGATAAAGGAGCGACCTGGGAAGTTTTTGAAACACCGATGCTGCAAGGAGGAACAATGACTGGGATTTATAGCATCGATTTTTTTGATGAGAACACCGGAGTTATTTTTGGGGGCAACTGGGAGAAAAAAGAATTTAATGAGGGAAATAAAGCGTTGACCAGGGATGGCGGTAAAACTTGGGAGTTGTTAAGTAACGGGGAGGGTCCTGGTTATCGTTCAAGTGTTTCTTTTGTGCCTGGCACCAAAGGAAAAGGCCTTGTAGCTGTTGGTTCACCTGGAATCTCTTATAGTAATGATCAAGGCGAACACTGGATGGAGCTGTCACAGGAGGGTTTCTATGCCATCGAGTTTGTAAATGATTCTGTTGCTTTTGCCAGTGGACGAAACCGAATTGCTAAACTTAAATTTAAATAGTTTCTATTGGAAAAGACCCATCTACATAATTGGAAAGCCCCTAAAGATGCCATCTTACCGAACTTCATTATAGGAGGTGCGATGAAATCGGGTACTTCAACTATGCATGCCATGTTGGGGCAACACCCAAAGATCTTTATTCCGGATGAAGAAATAGGTTTTTTTGACATTGACAATGTGATAGAACATTACGATTTCAATTTTTTCGATCGCCAAACTCAGCAATGGACGGTGCAGGATATGGACAAAAGTCCTAAAGCACTTTGGGATTGGTACAGTTCAAAATTTGCCGAAGGAAATGGAATGTTGAAAGGAGAAGATTCTACGTCTTACCTGACCTCTAAGTTTGCCGCCCAACGGATTTCAATGCAGGAGGAGCAAATCAAACTTATTTTTATGCTTCGGCATCCTTCCAAACGGGCCTATTCCAATTACCATCATTTGGTGCGTGCTGGGGTGGTGGCACATTCGTTTGAGGACGTACTTCAGTTTCACCCTAACTTGGTCTTACGACGGAGTCTTTACCTGGATCAATTAGAAGCGTATTATAAATTTATTCCGAAGCAAAACATTAAGGTAATCGTATTTGAAGACCTGATAGAAAATCCCAGATCGGTCCTGGAGGACGTCTGCCACTTTTTGGGGGTTGCCATTGAAGAGTTTGATCCATCCGTATTCGAAATACATTCCAATGCCGGTAAATTTCCTCGCTTTTCAAAACCGCAATTACTAAAAAATTTACTTTTCAGACGTTATGGTAACTCCTTCAATATGAAAGAACTACCCGTTAAAGCGCCTAAAAGCGTCGTTAAGCAAGCATTTTTTTCTAAGCTAATAAATAGAGCGCATGGAGCTTTAAACCCCCTTAAAATTCGTAAAACGACGAAAATGAAACCGGCAACTCAGGAATTTTTGGATACCTATTTTAAGAAAGAACTTCAGGGTTTGGATGACTTGGTAGAAAAAGACATTTTGAGCAAGTGGTTTTCTTAAGCCTGCGATCTAATTTTTTCTTTGTTCGCGACGTTTTTTAATAATCTCCAGCAATTTCCGTTTAAACGCTTCTTCGGCTCTATGCAATTTCAATATTTTATAAGGAGGGATAACTCCTCGTAGATTATTGACCAATTCTTTATAGTGTTGGAGTTCGGTAGATTTAAAATTAATTCCTTTTTCAATAAGCGCATTGGCTTCGCCATCACTTAATCCTTCCACATCACCTTTAACTATCACAAATATCTCCTGTCTTTCCTTCTTTCTTAATTCAAATAATTTTTCTTCATGCGTATTATAAATGGGCCAAAACTTTTCGGCTTCTGCGGCGGTAAGGTTAAGCGCATTGGTAATATGTGTTACTTTCAACGCTTTAATTCGCTCTTTTCTTTGCCCATAGATGGTCGTTGTGACCAATAAAGCTATTAGTAAAATGGTTCTCATTGCTATTCTATTAATAAGGTTGTGTCATCTATATTTTCCAAAAGGTAATCCTCTAAATTCTCGATGGAGATGTCTTCGTTTTCTAATGTAACGTTTTCCAAATCGGCATCGCTAAGAAGCTGGGCAATGTCCGTACTATCATAATCTATATTGCCCTCGTCAAAATACGCCTCTATATCGGCTACTTCCAAGGCCGGCTCACCTGTGCCTTGCGAGATGAAGATGGTAAGTATTAGTGCTAAGCAAGCTGCAATCGACGTAATGTATACGACGCTTTTACGCTGATATAAAGGGACCACTTTAACGGTTTCTTCTTTTTTAATTTTCTGAAGAATTTGATCCTCCAGCACATCGAAATAACCTTCTGGAATTTTAAAGCCAGATGTCTTGGGAAGTGCTTCTTCATGCATTTTGTTGGCGAGACGCTCCTCAAAATTTTCGAAATAACCTTCCGGGACCTTCAAGCCATGTTTATATTTTTCTTCTTTATTCATTTCAAAAGTATGACTCCTATTAATTTAAAAAGTTTCATTACTCTTTAAATATGCGGTTATTTTTTTCACTGCAATATGATAACTACTCTTAAGACCACCCACGGAGGTTTCCAATATTTCGGAAAGCTGATCGAAGGTGTGATCGTCAAAATATTTCATATTGAATATAAGTCGCTGTTTCTGAGGTAGGGTCGCGATGGCCTTTTGCAGTTGCAGCTGAATTTGATCTCCTTCGAAATATACGTCCGTTTCCAACTTAGATAGTATGGACTCCTGAACTTCCTGGGACGAGAGATTAGCTCGCTTTGCTCTTTTATTAATAAATGTAATGGCTTCGTTAGTAGCGATACGATACATCCATGTGTAAAGTTTGCTATCGGCCTTGAACGAGTCTATGTTTCTAAAGACCTTAATAAAGGTATTTTGTAATACATCATCGGCGTCATTATGATCCAGAACTATTTTACGAATTTGCCAATAAAGGCGCTCTTTATATTGAGAGACCAGTACCTTAAATGCGCGCTCCTTTTCGTCGGTCGATTGCAATGCAGAAACTAAAGATTGTTCTTCTACCAATGGTTATTGTTTTTGTCTAAGACTCGAATAAAGATAAATAGTTTAATAAACATGGTGGTTTTTTCGACTTATTTGACAAAAAGAGTGTCATTCATCGATAAAACGCATAATTAATACGATTAAATGCTAATTATTATTGTTTGTAGGAAATTATTTACTAAATTTAACACATACTTCTTATGTATAGGTTCTTAATTAACAGCCCCAACTGTAATTAGAACAACAAAAACGGGTCTTAGCGGGGGCTGGCCCGTTTTTTATTTTCCCCCTTCAGTTGGAGTAAAGAAAACCCAATGTTCGATTGATTAGTAGGAAATAGATTACTTTTTAATATTTAAAAATCCGATGAAATGCATATTATTAAGTTGAAATGCACATTTATTTTGTTTTTTTAAATATTCCATATATATTTGACCATACCTATTTATGAAACAGGTTATTGCGAGCCCCAATTGTAATGACCACAAAAAAAAGGAGTGGAGCCCCAACCACTTCTTTTTTATTTTTGGGAAGTTCTGTTCTACAAATAACGATTAGGCAAGCGATTGCATTTCCACAAGACTGTAATAAGTACCCTTATTATTAAGTAACTCCTGATGCTTACCTTGTTCCACAATTTTTCCCTTGGAAAGCACTACAATCATATCGGCTTTTTGGATGGTAGATAAACGGTGAGCGATAACCACGGAAGTACGATTTTGCATCATTTTTTCCAAGGCGTCCTGAACCAATCGTTCGCTCTCTGTATCTAAAGCTGAAGTAGCTTCGTCTAAAATCATGATCGGAGGGTTTTTTAAAACGGCTCTGGCAATGCTCAATCGTTGTTTTTGCCCACCACTTAGCTTATTTCCACTATCGCCAATATTGGTAAAAATACCTTCCTGCAAGTTTTCGACAAATTCCCACGCGTTGGCCACTTTAAGGGCGCTAATAATTTCTTCTTCGGAAGCATCCTCTTTGGCTACCAATAGATTTCCTTTCACCGTATCATTGAAAAGGATAGAATCCTGAGTCACCAAACCGAGCAAACCTCTCAGCGAATTTTGAGTAATGTTCTTGATGTTCTGCCCATCAATGGAGATATCGCCCTTATTTACGTCATAAAAACGGGTGAGCAGGTTAGCGATGGTACTTTTACCACTCCCACTTTGACCTACCAGGGCAACGGTATGTCCTTTAGGAACCTTCAAACTAAAATTGTCTAACACCCACTCATCTTCATACTTAAAGTAAATATCTTTTAAGGTAATACCTGTATTGAATTCTTCTTTAACTATAGCATTTGGAGCATCTGTAATGGTCGATTCAGTTTCCAATATTTGCAACACACGTTCTGCCGCGGCATTCCCTTTTTTAACATTGTAACTTGCCTTGCTAATGGCCTTAGCAGGGGTGAGAATATTATAGGCTAGTCCCATATAAGCAATAAAATCGCTGCCATCCAGCGCCTGATCGACCAATACCATTCTTCCGCCATACCATAATAGAATGGCGATCACGACAATACCAAGGAATTCGCTCGTGGGAGAAGCTAGGTTTTGTCTATTCAGCAAAGAATTGGAGTATTTATAAAAACGTTCCGTGGATTGCTGAAACTTAGTGCCAAATATTTTCTCCGCATTAAATCCCTTGATGATCTTAAGTCCACCTAAGGTTTCTTCTAAAATGGAAAGAAAAGTACCCTGCTCCTTTTGCACCTTGTCAGATTTACTCTTTAAAGTCTTTCCAATTGTGGAAATTATGATTCCGGAAATAGGAATAAATATGAATACGAAGAGCGTAAGCTGAGGGCTAATGAGCAACATCATTATAATGGTAAACAAAATAGTGAGCGGTTCTCTTACGATCAATTCAAGTATGGATAAAAAGGAATGCTGAATTTCCAAAACATCTGTCCCTGTTCGCGCCAGGATGTCTCCTTTCCTCGTTTCTGAAAAAAAGGATACCGGCAACTCTATCGTTTTTTTATACAAACTGTTTCTTAGGTCCTTCAAGACTCCATTCCGAAGAAAAGTAATAAAATACATCGCTAAGTAACGGAATAGATTCTTTAAAAGGAACAATACGATCACCAGAGCGATTACCACAACAAGTGCTTTTGAGGCATCATCTTGGGCATATTCCTGAATTTGCCAGGCCATAAACTGCTTTCCATAGCTCAATAGATCTAGCACCCCCGTATAAACAGGTTCCTCTACCAGCACTTTATCCTCTTCTTTCTGGAATAGTACATCCAGCATGGGTATAAGTGCTACAAACGATAGCGCGCTAAAAAGTGCATAAAAAATATTGCTAATGATATTGAGTATCCCGTATTTTTTATACGGTAACGCAAATCGAATTATTTTCTTAAAATAATGCATTAATTGAGATTAAGATCCTGTGCGATGGCGTCTATTTTAGACTGAAGGCCTTCTTCAGAATCACTGTTTACGCTAATGTAAAACTTAATTTTCGGTTCGGTGCCGCTGGGTCGAGCAGCTATTTTACTACCGTCTTCGGTATAATAGATCAAGACGTTTGATATAGGGATGTTTATTTCGGAAATGGTTGCTTTCAAAACATCATTCGCCGTACTATTTAGATAGTCTTCAATACGCACTACATTACTTCCACCAATGCTTTTGAGAGGGTTGTTCCGAAGATTTTTCATCATTTCTGAAATTTCCTCGGCTCCTTTTTTACCTTTTTTAACCATGGAAATTAAACGCTCCTTATAGTGGCCATATGCTTCAAATATTTTTTGAAGGTATTGAAATATACTACTTCCAGCGGCCTTGGATTGTGCAGCGATCTCGCATGCAAGTAGGGTAGAGGTCACGGCATCTTTATCCCTAACAAAATCGCCTACCATAAACCCAAAACTTTCTTCACCCCCTCCCAGGAAATCCTGATCTGGAAAATCCTGAATCATTTTAGCGATCCATTTAAAACCCGTTAGCCCCTCTTTATATTCAACCCCATAGCTTTCCACAACTTTACGGAGCATTGGAGTAGAGACTATGGTAGAGGCCATAAATTGGGTCCCGTCAAATCGTCCTTGATTTTTATGATACTCCAAAAGGAAATGCGATTTAACGATCATCGCCTGATTTCCATTAAGAATGGTGAGCTTTCCAGAGGCGTCACGCACGGCTATACCGAGTCGGTCGCAATCTGGGTCCGTGCCGATAACGATATCTGCGCCTTGCTCTTCGGCCAATGTTATGGCCATTTTTAAGGCTTCCGGTTCTTCCGGGTTGGGAGAGGCAACTGTTGGAAAATCTCCATTGGGTTCTGCTTGCTCATCAACCACACTCACGTTTTGGTATCCAGCCATGGCCAAAACTTTGGGCACCATGGTAATGGAAGTTCCATGCAAGGAGGTAAATACAATTTTGAGCGCGTCTTTGGCGGCTTGAGAAGTTCCAAAACTTCCATTTTCAACGGATGCTTTAGCGAATACATCGTCCACTTCGGTATCGATAATGGTAATAAGGCTTTCATCGGCATCAAAAGCGATATCTGTATAGTCAAGCCCATTTATTTCGGCAATGATCTCTTTGTCTTGAGGAGGCACTAATTGCCCTCCATCTTGCCAATATACCTTATATCCGTTGTATTCTGGTGGATTGTGAGATGCGGTGAGCACGATTCCACAATGACAGTTGAGGTGTCGTACTGCAAAGGACAATTCTGGCGTCGGTCGTAATTCAGAAAAAAGAAAAACTTGAATGCCATTTGCTGAAAATACCTCTGCGACAATTTTGGCCAGCGTATCGCTTTGATGTCTGCAATCGTAAGCAATAGCTACTTTCAGCGCTTCATTTGGGAATTGTTTTCTTAGGTATTGGGAAATCCCCTGGGTATTTTTCCCAAGTGTATATTTGTTGATTCGGTTATCACCAACTCCCATGATACCTCTCATTCCTCCTGTGCCGAATTCCAGGCTTTTATAAAAAGAATCTTCGAGGGTTTCAGAATCATAGGCAATCAACTCTTGGATGGCCAAATGTGTTTCGGCATCAAAAAAGGGAGTAAGCCATTGATTGGCCTTTTTCAAAATATCGGGATCAATATATCTCATAGCTTGCTTAGAATGTGCAAAAATATAGAAAGTAAGTGATTTTTGGACTAATTGTTAACGTAGTATTACCATTTCGAAGCCATAAGTTTGGGATATTCACTTCTTGTGCGCGACGATCATAATTATTCAACAAAGAAGAAAGGTTAAATCTCCTCTTTTATAATATAATTCTTTTGGTCTTTTTTACTCCTCAAAATGAGTTCTCCTAAAAATCCAGCGACAAAAAACTGGCTTCCTAAAATCATAGCTGTTAGGGAAATGTAAAATTGTGGACGATCGGTAATTAGTCTTCCGGAGGGGTTTAGGAACAATTTGTCGATACCCAAATAAACGGCAAAACAGAAGCCAACCAATAGCATAATGGCTCCCCAGGCGCCGAAAAGGTGCATAGGACGTTTTCCAAATCGCGAGAGAAATGAAATTGTAATTAGGTCTAAAAAGCCTCGTATAAATCGTTCCATTCCAAATTTTGTGTTTCCGTACTTTCGAGCTTGATGCTGAACCACTTTTTCTCCGATTTTCTCGAATCCGGCACTTTTAGCCAGTACGGGAATATATCGGTGCATTTCTCCGGTTACCTCAATATTTTTAACCACTTCATTTCTATAGGCTTTAAGCCCACAATTGAAGTCATTTAGCTTTACTTTAGAAGTTTTCCGTGCGGCAAAATTAAAGAGCTTCGAAGGTAGGTTCTTGCCTAATATAGGGTCATATCGCTTTTTTTTCCAACCGGACACGAGGTCATAGCCTTCTTTTACGATCATTTCGTGCATTTCTGGAATTTCCTCTGGATTATCCTGTAGATCTGCGTCCATGGTCACCACTACGTTTCCTTTGGCCCGAGCAAAACCAGCATGTAAGGCTTGTGATTTTCCGAAGTTATTTAAAAAACAGATCCCTTTTACATTACTATTGGTTTTTGAAAGCTCCTCGATCACCTTCCAGGATTTGTCAGTACTACCATCGTCAATAAATAGGATTTCATATAAAAAACCATTGGACTGCATCACTTGTGCAATCCAATGGTGTAATTCTTTAAGTGATTCTTCTTCGTTAAGAAGCGGAATGACGATGGATATGTTCATTAATCTTTAGTGTAAAGGACGTTCTCTTTTAAAGATGAGTCCGGAAATAAGGGAATAAATAAATCCGAAAAAGGCGCTCATTATAATCCAAAAGGCCCCTGCTAGAAAGGGATTTGAGAATTTTTCCATAATACTTATGGCCATATCGGCTTGTTCTTCCGTCATGTTCGGGTTTTGTTCATACATATTGGCTCTAGCCACTTCCAGCATCTGCTCTGCATAATCAGGTTCAATAACGGTTACGAAAAGAAGGTTGTAGACAAAATAGATAAGACCACCAATAACGGCTGCGGTGACCCCAACTTTTAATGCTTGTTTCAGACTTAAAAACCCACCATTTGCTTTGCGGTACGCATGAACAGTATACCCAATGAGTAGAGGATATAGTAAGTAATAAATATACATGGGCCATTGTACTCCTTCTAAAAGAGCTCCAGTTGCATACATTGCTGCAACAATAATTAATAGTAGTCCACCGATGATAAGACCGGAGTTAAGCGCGGTTTTCTTTATTGGTGCATTCTCGTTGTCCATAATTTTTTGTTTTTTTGGTTCGGCAGGTTAGTAAACAAAAGTACTAAATTGTTACGGGACTAAACTTTTATTTTAAAATTTTGAATAAACTATTGCGGATTTCTAATTATTCCTTAAATTTGCACACTTAAAATTGAGGAGTACAATAATAATAAGACCATGAGAAAAGGTATACACCCAGAAAATTACAGATTAGTAGCTTTTAAAGACATGTCTAACGACGAGGTCTTTCTTACGAAGTCTACGGCCAATACGAAGGAGACTCTTGAAGTGGATGGAGTTGAATATCCTTTGGTGAAATTGGAAATCTCAAGAACTTCTCACCCCTTCTATACTGGTAAGTCAAAACTTATCGATACAGCGGGACGTATTGACAAGTTCAAGACCAAATACGCAAAATTCAAGAAAGAAGCGGTTGCTGAAGTTAAAGAAGAAGAATAACGCTTTTTTACAAACCCATAGAACAGCCTTCGAGAAATCGGAGGCTTTTTTTTGCTTTCTGGCGAGCACATATGATGCGCTGTAAATTGTATATTAGCAACATCAATTATATTTTAAAATGAATTATATCCTTTTCGACGGTAACGTTCGTGATCAACTACTTCCCTTTACCTATACCCGTCCGGTAGCAGACATTAGAGTAGGTATCTTAACGCTACGTGAAAAGTGGGAAAAGCATCTGGGTTTTACCACCACCACGGTAACTGAGGATCACTTAAGTGAAAAGTGGCCTCTGGTCGAACTGGAATCCAATGTTTTGATTAACGCTTCTTTTTTTCCAACGGAAGAATTGGTTAAGATGATAAAACAACTGTCTGAAAATGAAGCCATATTCTTTGAGGATGAACCCGTCGCCTTTTTTTCTTCGGAATCACAGGAGATCGATTTTGAACAATTTACGATCAGAAAATATACCGATGCAGCTATATTACGTATAGAGAATACCTGGGATATATTTTCGAAAAATCATGAAGCCATTCGTCGTGATTTTAAGCTATTGACTCACGGTCGAACTTCTCAACCCATTCCGGAAACGACCGTCGCTTTTAACGAGGCAGCCATTTTTGTTGAAGAAGGCGCCAAACTTCCACTTTGTTCTTTAAATGCAACAGACGGCCCTATCTATATTGGTAAAAACGCCGAAATCATGGAAGGAGCCATGATTCGCGGGCCGTTCGCATTATGCGAAGGTGCTACGATTAAAATGAGCTCCAAAATTTACAGCGGCACTACCATTGGGCCTTATTGTAAAGCAGGAGGGGAGATTAACAACTCGGTACTATTTGCTTATTCAAACAAGGGGCATGATGGGTTTTTAGGCAATTCTGTTATTGGTGAATGGTGTAATATAGGAGCCGATACGAATACCTCTAATTTAAAAAATGACTATTCTCCTGTACGTTTATGGGATTATGAAACAGAAGGTTTTGCCAAAACTGGATTACAGTTTTGCGGACTTATGATGGGGGATCATAGCAAATGCGGTATTAATACTATGTTTAACACGGGCACAGTTATAGGTGTTAGTGCCAATATCTTCGGAAGTGGATTTCCACGCAATTTTATCCCAAGCTTTAGTTGGGGCGGAAGTGCGGGAATGACCACTTATAAAACGAATAAAGCCTTTGAAGTGGCAAAAGTAGTGATGGCGAGACGCGATAAGGAGTTCAATGAAGAGGACGCGGCCATTTTGGAGCATGTTTTTGAATCTTCAGCAAAATTCAGAAGAGGGTAATTAGTACAAATGGATTTTTCCTTCTGGAGCACCTGGTTTTTTAAGGTATATTACTACATTTTCCATGCGAGGATCTTTTATGTGATGTGCCTAAAAAGGCTTCCGACCTGTTAATTGTGATATTATTAACCTCTGTCCGTGACAAGCGAACATACAACTTTATTTAAATTCTGAAGAGATAAATAGCGTTCCATCGGTTACATTCCAGAGATAAAGAAACAACATGACAATCCCTATGGTGATTAGAAGAACGGCTAATCGTAACCAAAATTTTTGTTTTCTTTCTTTTTTTCGCCTTGCGAATTGTTCCTTCTGAAATAAAGCAAAGGAGTGACTATTTAGCGCCTTGTGGTCGTTTAGATCTTGATAGACACCCTTTCTTCTGGTGTCTTTTCTATCGTATATAGTTTGGCGCTTCCCCTTTTGTTGGAGATTGAATTTAACCGACTGAGCCATTCCTTGAGCACCCATAATACATGAATTTAATTATAGGTCGCTGGATGTCAATTAAAAGTTACATTTATTTGGTCTTTTTGACCCGTTTTAGAAATAAAAAATTCTGAGGATTAATTCCCAGACCGTTTACTTTTTTACTTACGAAACGTATGGCCATATCATAAAACAAGGGCACTACGGGGGCTTCGGCCACAATGATGGAATCCATTTGCGTGTAAATAAGTTTACGCTCTTCAATATCAATGATGGATAGTGACCTTTCGTACAAACTATCCATGGTCGCATTCTTATAGTGCATATAATTAGGGCCATTTGGGGCAAAATTTGGGCTGTAAAAGAGCGAAAGGTAGTTCTCAGCATCCGGGTAATCTGCCACCCAACTCGCTCTGAAAATATCCAATTCTCCACTACTTTTCATTTGCCGAAGGGTAGAAGGTGGGACTACATCTATAGTAACGGTAATGCCTATTTTCTCTAATTCCCGTTGAATATACTCGCAGATATCCAGATATTGACTATTGGTGCCAATGACTATAGCTGGTCGGAGATCTCCGGTTTCTTTTTTATACTGCTCCACCAATTGACGGGCCATTTCTGGTTGATAGGTATAGCCTTCAATCTCGTCGAAACCTGCCAGACCCTTCGGAATAAAACCAAATTCGGCCGGAACGCCCATCCCATTGCGTAAATAGGTGATCATTTTACGGCGATCAAAACCATAATTAACTGCTTGGCGCAGCGATCTCGATTGTATTTCGGGCGTTTTGGTACCGGTGAAAAACCCGAGGTACTCGGTGTTGAGATAAGGGGTAGTGAGGAGTTTAACTCGATCTTTGTAAGCATCTTGTAAAAGCCCTTTGGTCGTTAAGATCTCGTCCTTGTATGAATTGTCCAATCCAGTTAAAAAATCAATTTTTCCCTGAGCAAATTGTAAAAATTCACTTTGCTTATCTGGTAAAAAAGTAATGGCAACTGCTTCAAGATAAGGCAGTTGTGTGCCGACCTGATCTTTTTCGAAATATAAGGGGTTCTTTCTAAAAACGAGTTTGACATTTTCTTCCCATAACTTAAACTGAAACGGTCCGGTTCCAACGGGGTTGCGTCTAAATTCGCTTCCATAGAAATCGACCGCTTCTTTGGGAACCACCGAAAAATATCGCATTCCCAACATGCCAATGAAAGGAGGAAACGGTTTTTTCAATGTTATTTTTAATACAGAATCATTTTCTGCTTTCACTAATTCCACATTGTTCATCACCCAACCCCCTGGTGAAGCCACTTTAGGGTCAATCAAGCGATGAAAACTATACTCAAAGTCATGGGCATTAACGGTGCGTGTTCCTTCAATTCCGAAGATATTATTCTTATGAAAATAAACATCATTTCGCAAAGTAAAATAGTAGGAGCAGGTACTGTCCACAATTTCCCAGTGCTTGGCTATATCGGGTTTGATATTCAGCGAATCGTCCAACTGGACCAAACCATTATACAATTGATTGGAAGGCCATATATTCTGAGGGTTCCTGGCAAAAGCGGGATCCAGAGAGGTAATATTACTGTGCTCATTATAGCGGAATACCTCGTGGTCTCTGGCACTTTTGGAGTCATTTTCGCAGGAAAAAAATAAAACACCCAGGCTGCCTATAAGGAATATGCTTAGGTGTTTTGTTTTTCCAGTAAGTAGTCTTTTTATGGCCATTTTTCAATGCCACTAAGGTAAAACTAAATCTTTAATTGCATGCTGTAACCTACCTGTATTTCGCTAAAGCCATTGTACTCCCAGGTGGAGTTATTGGTGTATCGATATCTGAAAAAGAAGAGGTCATCCTTGGTTGCCGAAGGCGAAAAATGGGCGTTGATCTCAATTTGATGGAGCCATTGAGGGTTGTCTGTTAGCGTTCTCGTAAACATATCTTCTGAACTGATATTGGAGAAATCATTAGTCACAGTATTAAAGTGAATGGCTCTTAAGCCAACATCTAATCCGTAACGTTCTTCAGGTCTTAAACGAACTTTAAATTCTGGATAATAGCGCCAAGTATTTAAATCGAAGGTTCGTTTTACGTTGGACTCATTTTTTTCGTCTAAAACTTTTTCCCCTCTCGTGTCGAGTACTTTAGTTCTTCCATAGAAACCGCCTAAATTAAGCTCTAGCCGCAATTTGGCTAAGGGAAGATCAAACGTTCCAATATTTAGACTTGCCCCAACTTGAATATTTTCATACCGTATAAGGTCTAGTTGTGTAACATATGGTATACTGTCTTGTGCGCCTGTTACATCTGTTAAATAGCTTAAAGTCAAACTCTTTTCGTCGTCGCTAGTATTCAAACGAGACCATCTAAATTTTGGCTCAACATAATTGGCAAGTCCCCAATTAAATCGGGTTCTTTTTATTACATTTTTTTTAGTATAAAGAGGAATATTTCGTTTCAATTCAAACTGAATAACACCGTTAGGATCGGCAGCTTTTAAACCATTAAAGTCTGAATACACATCAATATTAAAAAGTTTGGAACTTTGGTCTTTCTTCAGGTCAATGGAGCCTTTCTTTTTGCCAGGCTCGGGTAAGGATACTTTTTGATCTCGAGGGCTAAAGTCTAGTCGATCATTTTGTAGTGTCTGCACATAATTGGGAAATAGGGACTCCAATTTCATTTCATACTGTTTTTGGATTCCGTGGTAAACGAATATGCGAAGCTCCTTAAATACATCATAGTCCTTGGAGGTGCTGAAGCCGTAAGGATAGATATTGTTGAATTTTAATTTTCGGCCAATGAATTCATTCAACCCAAGGCTATCATTTATCATTTCACGTAGTTTTTTATTGAAGTCTCTTGGCATCTCTGGATTATCAGATATTCCGGTGATCTCTCCATAGACCACAATGCCTTCTATGAACCCGTCGTTAATATCCAACTGTATGTCAGTTGCCTCAAAGTCCCAAAGAGGATTTTTCTTTAGCTTCTTATAAGTTGAGTTGCGTAGGCTGTCTAATCTGGCTTTTAATGCTGTTTTATTCAGTGTCTTCTTCAGTTCGTCATCTTTTGGGCTACTCCTCCAGCATTCTATTAGGGCATTCCTGAAGTCCCCTATTTCTTTTTTGGTTAAATTCCCATCAATTTCAGGCAGGTTTTTAGAGTTATATTTAGTCGCAAAACATTTATAAAAGCTGTTCGAAATCTGCATGTCATCAGTGATATATAGATGGATATAATCTTCTAATTCTTTAATGCTAGTTTTAAATGTATCTATTTTAGTTTTCAAGTGTTCAAATTTTTCTAGTTTCGTAGTCCCATTAGCAATAGCATGCCTAAATTCTGGGGTACCATTACTTGTACTTGAGTCTGCGGGTCTATCATCTTTGTCTGATTCTTTCCAATTGAAAAAGACTTTGCCTGTTTCGTCAAAGAGCTCTCTTTCAGCATCCATGTACTTTTTATGCTTCTCTATAAATTCAACTTGAAATTGGTTTTTACTAATTAGTTCTTGTATTTTCTTGTACTCTTGGACATCAAGAAGTAAACTATCGTATACCTCTTTGTTTTTTAATTGAGTCAACTTGTCTTTCACCAACTTTTTGCGCTTCTGATACCGATAATTTCTAAATTGGGAAATGAGTTCTTCAAAATAGATTAAAAACGACTCAGGGTTTTGCAGGTACTTTTCTTTGTACTCCTTACTTGTCTTACTTTTTCTACCTGTATTGCCTTTAAAATGTTCAACCACTTTTAAAACCATTGCTTTTTCGGTGTCCTTTTTTGAATACTTATTTTGAATCTTCACAATCGCATTTTCAACACGTATGTCATAATTCTTATCGATCAACTTTTCAACACTTGAAACGGAATCTAATTTGTTCACCTGATAGAGAAGTGTATCCAGTTTTAACAGTTTACCTGAGGTTTCTTTATTTGTTTCTGAGCCTTGAATCTGTAGTGATTTGTAATAATCTCTTGTTAGTGTTTTAAAATAATCAAGAGTAAATGTTTTTTGTATCTCCTGTGCTATTGAATCATTGATCAAATGGTCTCTGTATTTTAAGTAATCATTTAGCATAGCCAATTTAGTTTTAACTTCTTTTTGAGCCTCTTTTCTTACTTCATTTGTGTCGATTAAATGATTCTTTATAAAAGTTTCGTTGAAAGGTTCAACGGTTACAGGAGCAGGTCCGAATGTCTTTCGAATTGAATTCAATTTCTTAATTATTGAATCATATTTTTTGACTTTCTTTTTGTTAATTTCAACGCTCGTGGGTGCTGTCTGCTTGGCTATAATAGCTTGAATAGAATCTCTTTTTTTTGACGCGAATTTTATTTTATTTAGTATCGCATCACGATCCTTCGTGATAGTGTCTTTATCAAATTTGGTTAGAGCCTTGATAAATTGGATGCGGGCCTTATCATTATACCTTAAGTCGTTAAGTTGTTTAATGAGACGATGATAGTTTGACACACGTTTGTCCAAAGATCGTTCGCTTAGCCTATTTTCATAATACTGTATTTTACTAATCTGGGTATTGTAAAAAAGTCTACCTGCGACGGGTTCGGTATCAAAACGAAATAATAGGGTTAATTGGCCATTAAAGTAACGATACAAACCTTTAACACGTTCATCTAGTACCTGCTTGGATTCGTAATACTCTTTTACTGTGGCAGAATCTTCTTTCTCATCACCAATTTTATTGTAAGATGCGTAATTTTTTAAATCCAGATAGAAATCTTTTTTTAACAGTTCAATTCGAAAAGGCAAATGTTTTAGTATGATTTTTTTTATGGAAGCTATGTTTTTTTCTATCTCTTCCTTATTATTTTTCTTCTCATTCGCATCTTTACCTACCGGTTTCTTTAAAAAGGTATTTTTAATGTCCTCTTGAGTTGGTCCAGCCAATCCGAAATGTTCTACTTTTTCCTTTTCGGTAAAGTGAGCGTTTACAATTGTTGTCAAATAAAAAAAATCGATCTTAGAGCTGTCGACAATGGATGTTTTAAAAAGGGAATCAACATAAACGGTGGCCCTTTGATAGTCATAAACTGCTAATAACTGTTCTCTTAATTTTGCTTCAAAATCAAACTCGTTAAACGGATTTACTTCAAATTCAATGGGGAGTTTAATACCAACCGTTTTTGCATCATATGTAATTGTTGGAGTGAGAATAAATTTAACTTTTGATATCGAAGTTGCCTCTGCTTCTATCTTCAAATTACTTTCTTCCACCGGCACGGCGGTCATATCCTTCTGACCGTAAGAATTACTAACTAAAAGTAAAAACGCAAGAATGTTTATATACATTTTCATAACGCAATCTTTTTAATGTTGAGTGAAATAGTTTTAAGCTTACTGTCGATATTCAGAAAAAAAACATCCTGTAGCACACCTTCCTCCATGACATAGTTCTGTGCTAAATTCGAAATGTCACTTACTTTGGCACCATTAGACATTGCTTTTCCAGTAAACTCGTTTTGCTCATTATACTGCCCTTCTATATAATCGAACGCTGAGACCTTGGTGGTTGGAAATAATAACAATCGCCCCGTATAGTCGATAGAACCAAAAAATGAGAATAGTTCATTAGTGTTTTCCTGAATCTCATTTTCTGGTGTGGTCAATTTTGAAATACCTTCATAATGACCACTTTTTTCAGGCGCTTCTGTATCGATGCTTAAAACATGAATCCATACCTTGTTCGGTTTGAGAAGCACCGCTGTAGTCCGGTCAATCTCTTTGAAATCGAGGTCTGTCATCACTAGAACTCCCCTAGCAGCCATAACCATATTGGAAAAACGAATTGTGTCTCCTTTAAATGCCAAAATTTCATATTCCAGAATTTGGAAATCATTGGGTTCAAGAAGCATTGAAGTAGTGAGTTTCGGTGATTTTCCATCTGTGACCTCATAACTTTGTTCAAATTTAAAAGTGCCTATGCTTGGTTTGAATATTGAAAAGGTATTTATGGTTTTATCAAAGCTTAACGTGCCAATATCATCTGAACACCCTATACACAGAAGACTTAAAAGGCACAAAACAAATCTCCTCATTGTTTTGATCTTTTTGATTAGTTGTACATAAATGTAGCGGATGATGATATAGAAAGATTACGTAAAACCGTATTTGGAGGTTTTTAACGTGGTATTTGAACATGAAAGGATATATTGTAAAGGACTCTTTGAAGCATAAATTCGATTAAAAAATAAAATTGTTCGTATTTTTGCATTCTCGAATAAAACATCATGTCCGCACCAAAAAAAGTCGCTTTCTACACCCTAGGTTGCAAGCTTAACTTTTCTGAAACTTCTACAATCGCACGTAGTTTTTCTTCGGAAGGGTTTGATCGCGTGGATTTTAAGGATCGAGCAGACATATATGTGATTAATACCTGCAGCGTTACCGAAAATGCTGATAAGCGCTTTAAAACCGTTGTAAAGCAGGCTCAAAAGGCTAATCCAGAGGCATTTGTGGCCGCCGTTGGATGCTATGCCCAATTAAAACCGCAAGAACTAGCGGACGTTCATGGCGTGGATTTGGTACTTGGAGCTACTGAAAAATTCAAAATAACCGATTACATTAATGATCTCTCAAAGAATGATTTTGGAGAAGTTCATTCCTGTGAAATTGAAGAAGCCGATTTCTATGTGGGTTCTTACTCCATCGGAGACCGCACCCGTGCTTTTCTAAAAGTTCAAGATGGCTGCGATTATAAATGCACTTATTGTACTATCCCGCTGGCCCGAGGCATATCTCGAAGCGACGAATTGCAGAACGTGTTGAAGAATGCCAAGGAGATTTCAGCAAAAGGAATCAAAGAAATTGTTTTGACCGGAGTTAATATTGGAGATTACGGCAAGGGCGAGTTTGGAAATAAAAAACATGAGCACACCTTTTATGAGTTATGTGAAGCCCTGGATGAAGTGCCTGGCATTGAAAGACTTCGCATATCCTCAATTGAACCTAACTTGCTTAAAAATGAAACCATTGCATTTGTTGCTCAATCGAGAACTTTCGTGCCTCATTTTCACATTCCTTTGCAGACTGGGAGCGATGCTTTGTTAAAATTGATGCGCAGGCGTTATATGACCGCATTATACACCGAAAGAATTGCGAAAATTAGAGAGGCCATGCCTCATGCCTGTATTGGAGTAGATGTTATTGTAGGTTTTCCAGGTGAAACTGAAGCTCGTTTCCTAGAAACCTATAACTACTTGGCCGATCTGGATATTTCATATTTACACGTTTTTACGTATTCTGAAAGAGAGAATACCCCTGCCGCTACCATGGAAGGAGTTGTGCCTAAAAATGTACGAAGTAAGCGAAGTAAGATGTTACGAGGGCTTTCGGTAAAGAAAAGAAGAGCCTTTTATGAAAGGGAATTAGGGACTACGCGTACCGTTTTATTTGAAGGTGAAAACAAGCAAGGTTACATCCATGGTTTTACTGAAAACTACATTAAGGTCAAAACACCATGGAATCCAGAATTAGTAAATACCCTGCATCGCGTTGAGTTAACCGAGATAGATGAAGATGGTTTGGTTCGCTTCCTATTTTCTGAAGCTGAAGTTACCCCATTAAAATCAATGATTGGAGAATTTGATAATAAGGAGGGCTAATTCGTTGGTTTATATCTTATGACTAAGACAAATTACAGATTAAATGCTAATTCCAACCGGCAATAAGTTCTTATATTTACGCCTATTGCGCCGCATAAATCCGGCAATCTCAGGGCTCGTAGGAACCAAGCTAATGCCCCTATTTTCCACTTCCTCAAAGACTGCTTTAATAAAAATATCTCGGAAGCCTTGATCTTCCATATCGCTGGGCATGGAATATTTGGTTAGAAAAATTTTACGGTCCTGAAGTGCATATTCGATTCGGGCCATGTTATCGCCCACCTCGAGTTCGAATTGTCGTAGGAATTCGTTATCGGTAATTTCAACATCTTCAATCATAGGGAGTTCATTTAACGGTTAATTCATAGGTATTTCTATAAGCAATGCGCGGATGTCATATTTTGTTGTTATCGAGATACTTTCCGTATTCCATTTCCCCTGGGCATCTCGGGAGGTAAGTATTTTGTTTAAGATAGTAACAACACCATTTTTGAGAGACCGTAGTATCTGGGTAGGCGTTTCATTTGTACTGTAATAATTGGCAAAACGGAGTGAATATTTAGGGTGTAGCCAGTCAAAATTTGCTGTCCCTAGTGTAGCTGCCGGATGTAAAATCTTCTCCATTAATTCCTCAAATGCGGGGTAAGAATTCTATCTTTGTGTGCAAAGTTACAAAAAATTGAAAGGCCAATTGGTTATTTACGTGTTAAAGCCTCATGATTCCTAAAAAAACGCATTGCTATTTTGTTCCTGGACTGGCCGCGAGTAAAGAGATTTTTAAAAATATTCGCCTTCCCGAAGATCAATTCGAAATTCATGTTTTAAATTGGCTCATTCCAGAAAAAGACGAGTCTTTAAGCGCCTATGCGCAGCGAATGGCGGAGCGCATTGAGCATGAGAACCCGGTATTACTAGGGGTTTCCTTTGGTGGGGTAGTAGCTCAGGAAATGAGTGCTTTTTTGAACCTGAGGAAATTGATCATTGTTTCTAGCGTAAAAACGAAAAATGAACTTCCAAAGCGATTAAAGGCAATTAGAAAAACTGGTGTTTATAAGTTGGTTCCCACCGGCTGGGCACTAAGTGTAAAGGACCTTACCAAATTTGCCATTGGACCTCGCAGCAGAAAACGTCTTAAATTGTACCAGGAGTATCTTTGGATGCGAGATAAGGTATATCTGGATTGGGCCATCAAACAAATGGTTTGTTGGGAACGAGAAACCGTCTTAGCTGATATAATTCATATTCATGGAGATGAGGACGTTGTTTTTCCTATTAAAAATATTAAAGCGACCCATGTGCTTCAGCATGGAACCCATATTATGATCTTAAACAAGGGAAGCAAAGTTAGTAAGCTGTTGGAAAATATTTTGGAAAGCAACTAATTGGCCCGTTATTTTTTTATCTTTAATAAAAATTAAATTGTCATGCGTATTTTATCAAGAATAGGCTTAGCAACGGTGCTCATTGGGGTGGCGCTATTGTTTTCAAATGCCGTACAGCAACCCCAACAGAAAGATGAGACTCCCGTTGGCGGACCGGCAGTGGTTCAAGTTCAATCCAAAGATTATAAGGTATATGCTTTACCGTTGCCGGAGAC
The DNA here is from genome assembly GCA_039028295.1 of Bacteroidota bacterium. Lineage (GTDB taxonomy): Bacteria > Bacteroidota > Bacteroidia > Flavobacteriales > Flavobacteriaceae > Aureisphaera. The sequence continues at coordinate 2,721 of JBCCIJ010000042.1, read as the reverse complement.
TATGGATTTTGCAGGAGAATCTGTACCACTGGATAATCCAGATATAAGAGAACGTTTAGATAGAGAATTGTTGGTGAATACCTATTGGCAGTCTAATATGCTTATCATGATCAAAAGAGCCCATAAGTATTTTCCAATTATTGAGCCCATGTTGGAAGAATATGGATTACCTGATGATTTTAAGTACTTAGCTATCGCCGAAAGTGGTTTAGATAATGTGCGTTCTCCAGCAGGAGCAGCGGGCTTTTGGCAATTTTTAAAAGGAACTGGAAGGGAGTATGGCCTGGAAGTGAATGATTATGTAGATGAAAGATATCACCTGCAAAAAGCGACCAAAGTGGCCGCGGACTATTTGAAAAGGTCAAAAAAGCGCTTTGGCAGCTGGACTTCAGCGGCAGGAGCTTACAATGCGGGTAATGCGGGTATTTCAAAACAAATGAAACGCCAGGGGGTGGATGACTATTACGACCTATTGCTGAATAAAGAAACGAGCCGTTACGTCTTTAGGATTCTGGCCTTTAAAGAAATCGTGAGCAACCCTGAAAAATATGGTTTTCATATAGATAAGAAAGAACTTTACACTTCGGTACCTACCTTTAAAGTGAAAGTAGACAGCGCTGTGACTGATTTTGCAGGTTTTGCCAAGAAGTTTGAAATTAATTATAAGATATTAAAGATACACAACCCCTGGTTGCGGGATAATTTTTTGAAAAATGCCTCCGGTAAAGAATACTATATTGAAATTCCAGAAAAGGGGTATTACAAATAAGCAGAGAATGAGGGCTTCGAATTTATTTCGATATCCGGGTTAGTCTTCCGTTTCCTCAACGATACCGCGTTGTAAAAGTGAAACACCGCTGGTAAAACTTTGATAGTTCGAATTGTACGAACTGGTGTAGTTTTCTAGGTAGTGATGCATGAAGTTTCTTCTTACGTCCAATATCTTCTTATTCTTGTCTATTAAAAAAGAAGTAGGAAAACCTAAGCTGTGCTTCATAGTCCGGATAGCAAAATCGTTTCGGTTCTCTCTTTCATCCACATAGAGCACCTTTATTTTTTTACTGAACTTTCTCTTGAACTTTCTAATTTTCTTTTTCGAGCCCCAGAATAGCACTACAAAATCAATCTCTTCGTGATATTTATCAGCAATATCATTAAAGGCAGGAAGTTCGCCAACACCTGGGACGCACCAAGAGGCGTAAGTCACTAAATAAGTAGGTTTCTCGAAAGCATAAAGCTCAATTTTTCTTCCGGAGAATTTCCTTACTTTGAAATTATCCAGCCGTGTTCCGTTAACCACCTTGCTAATGAGAGAGTCGAATAGAAATTCGGCACGTTCAATATCTTTATCAAGATAGGCTCTTCTAGCTTCCTTGCGATATTTCCTTATATTTTTACCAATCGCTTGAGAGAATAGTTCTTTAGGCTCAAATTCTTGCGAAAGAGCAGAGAAGGAAATAATAAAAAAGATTAATAGTAGTTTTTTACCCATAAATGCCTGTTAACAAGTACTGTGTAAAATCGGAAAAATGTTGGTTCTTAATGCGTTACTCAGGGTTGAAAGGTATAAAAACTTGGCTAATTAGCAAAAATCGACCACTTTACGCGGTGATTTTCCCAAAGAATTTAACGTTTAGAACGTCTTCCTGCACGGGCACTACCAAATTGTTGTCTGGGAGCTCCCGCACGTTTCATTTGTTGTTTCATCATTTTTATTTGATCATCCAACATATGATGCTTGTCCAGTTTTTTGGCCTCTGCAAGTAATAATTCGGCTTCACGTTTTCGGTTCTTGGTCATCGCAATCCCTGCCAAATTTAACTTGACCATAGCCATATCGGCCGTCATGGAAAGTCCTAGTTTTTCTGCCTTTTTAAAGTGTTTTTCCGCCTCGTTCATATTGGTTTGTGAAACCATTAGACCATTTAAATAATAATAATAACCCTGTTGTTTCGTAACTAAAGCACCTTCAGGATTGGGGATTCTGTCTAACCACTTTTTGGCACCAGGGAAGTCTTGTTTTCTCAAGCGTAGAAACGCAAGCAAAATCAATTCATTTTTAAAGTAAAGAAATACAAATACAGCGGTCAATAGAACGAACATGATGCCATTTCCTATATTTCCTTCAACAAACTGCCATACCGCTGTACCTAAAACCAACACAGCGATGACTAATTTTATATTTTTATGAAACATCGTATAATTTTTTAAAAGTAATTATTGTCTTAAATTTTGCCGGAGTCCCTTTATTACCAGGTCTCCTTTACATAGTAACCCAAACGGGCGTCTGTTTCGTTACAAGATGATATCGCAATTGCGTCTAAGTTTTGGCATTTTAAAAAAGCCAAACCAAAAAGCCACGGAAGGAATACAGCTTGTTTCATATTTTTAAGCGGCTCCAAAGGTATGAAAAAGTTAAAGCACTTTGATATGAAGATGGACGGTTATTCTTGTATTTTTACCCTTTTGGAAAAGTTCTTTAGACTGAATTTATAAACAAAGGCATCCGTTATTTCTATGACTAAAATATTTTCACTTTATGCCTTGCGGAAGAAAAAATTCCTTGTATATTTGCACCCGACTTTTAGCAGAGGTCTATAGATATAAAAATTTCGGAAGTTATAATATACAAGGAATTTTTTCTTCCGCAAGGCATAAAGTGAAAATATTTTAGTCATAGAAATAACGGATGCCTTTGTTTATAAATTCAGTCTAAAGAAC
>JBCCIJ010000041.1:0-33514 GCA_039028295.1 Bacteroidota bacterium | reverse complement strand
GCCTCTAAAGGTCAATTGGATGTCATTCAATACAAAGTTCGGGTCTGCAGACTCAACTGTAATATTGTTTGGATTCTCCAATAATTCTAACTCGCGTGTCTCACAACTTGCAAAGAAGCCGATTACAGAAGCTAGAAGTGTCAATTTCAAAATCTTTCTCATAATAATTTTTTTCATGTATACTAGTAGAACAGTTTATCCCAAATTTTCCTACCTCAATTTTAGATTTTTTTTTATCTACATTTATGCCCTCAAAATATGGAAGACGAAAAAGACATTTGTAGCGAGGTTCAATTTGACAAGGTATATTCCTCTTTGGTCGTTTCCTTGCGCAATTATATATATTTTAAATGCGGAAGCAAGGACAGAGCCTATGACATTGCTCAAGAGGCGTTTATCAAACTATGGCAAAATTGCGCCAAAGTGACCTCTAAAAAAGCGAAGTCGTATGTTTATACCGTGGCAACCAATCTATTTTTAAATGAGGTTGCTCATGAAAAAGTGGTATTCAACTATCGAAAAGAAACCACGCGTTCTATAAATAATCAGAGTCCAGAATATCTATTGGAGGAAAAGGAGTATGGAGAGAAATTACAAAGAGCTCTTTCTCAATTAACTGAAATTCAGCGAACTGCGTTTTTAATGAGTCGAGTAGAGGGGAAAAAATACAGAGAAATCGCAGAAACACTTGGCATTTCAGAAAAAGCAGCTGGAAAAAGAATTAGTGATGCATTGGAAACACTAAGACAGCATATTGAAAATATTTAAATGAATGAGGTAGTAAAAAATAAACTGACCTGTTATACTATTAGTTACGACCAAAACTATGAATGATAAATTGTTAGATAAATGGCTGAATGGTACACTTTCAACTTCCGAAATGGAGGCAATGAAGGAGCACCCGGTATTTATGGAATATCTTAAGATAGATAGTTTTGTTAAGGATCTTGACCTGCCAGCACAGGACGCTTCCGAAGGTCTTAATCATTTGAAACAACAACTTGGTTCCGAACAAAAGACCAAAGTAATTAAACTAGGCTGGTGGCTAAAAGTGGCAGCAGCGGCTGTTATTGTTCTTTCGGTGGGTTATTTCTACAATGCTTCTTTATCACAGGATTTTAGCACCCAACTAGCACAAACACAAACCCTTCAATTGCCCGATAACTCTCAAGTTATTTTAAATGAAAATTCTCATTTGAGCTTTAAGGAAAATAACTGGGACGAAAATCGCAGTTTATCTTTGAAAGGGGAAGCCTATTTCGAAGTAACCAAAGGAGCGGTATTCGATGTTCATACCGAACATGGAACCGTTACCGTTCTAGGAACAAAATTCAACGTAAATGATCGAAAAGATAGCTTTGAAGTTGTTTGTTACGAAGGTTCGGTTGGAGTGAAATTTAAGAATACCTACCTAAAATTATCACCGGGCGACAAGGCCGTTTTGCGAAATGACCAACTCCTTTCAGAAAAAAAATATACCACTGAACCCGGTTGGATACATAACGAGAGCACCTTCCATAACAGACCTATTGAAATGATAATGGAGGAACTAAAATCTGTATACGATATTAACATAATTACTAAAAATATTGATGTAGATTTACGCTATACAGGTAGTTTCACTAATTTAGATCTTGAGGTCGCTTTGAAGACCATCACCCTTCCTTTGGGCTTAGAATATGCTATTGACAATAAAAATGTTACCCTATTTGCGAAAGACTAAATCTATTCTAGCCGGGCTCGCATTTCTATTTCTATTCCACACGCCCATCTTCGCCCAAACAAAAACCACTACCCCGCTTACCGAGATCATTCAATCTATAGAAAAACGACTTAATGTCCGTTTTTCATATACGTTGGCCACTATAAAAAATCAAGAAGTAATTCCCCCCGATTCTCAATTGGATTTGGAAGAAACCTTGACCTATCTTAAATCAAAAACAAATTTAGAATTCAAGATAATTGGTAATAGATATATTGCCATTTATACCGCTATAAGTTCAGGGAACCTCAGTATTTGCGGTACGGTCATCAACATGGAGACAGGGCTTCCTATCCAAGGTGTCACCATCGTAAGTGAAGCGGGTGTAGTAAGCACCGATGAGGCAGGGTCCTTTCAAATGACCGGTATTTCAAGAGGTGAAACCATTACCTTGGCCTATCTTGGCTTTGACATTAAGCGTATAATAAGTGATGATTTAATTACTGAAACCCAGTGCCCATTGGTATTTGCCAATATTTCGATTAATTTCCTGGATACCGTTGTTGTTGAAAATTATATTGCCAAAGGGATTTCGAAAAATGCAGATGGTTCCGTTTCCATATCACGCCAAAACTTCGAAATTTCACCTAGTTTGGTAGAGACCGATATACTTCAAATTGCTCAATTATTACCTGGTATTGAAAGCGCCGATGAAACCGCAGGCAATATTAATATTCGAGGAGGAAAAAATGATGAAGTTTTATTACTTTGGGATAACATTCGATTGTATCAAAGCAGTCACTTTTTCGGATTAATATCGGCTCTTAACCCTAATCTAACCAACAATGTTACCATCTACAAAAATGGTACACACCCTAAATTTGGCGAAAGTACTTCTGGGGTAATTAGTATTACTTCGGAAGAAAATGTTCCGGAAGAGGTTACCGGAGGAGCCGGCATCAATTTAATAAGTGCCAATCTCTATGCTCAAATTCCGGCTTCCGAAACATTTGCTTTCAACATTTCCGGTCGAACCTCGATCAATAGTGGTATTGGCAATCCGGTGTACAATCAATTTTACAGTAGGGTTTTTCAAAACACCGTCATAACTAACCTAGACAACAATACCGAATTAGGATTGCGATCGTCCGATGAGAATTTCAATTTTTTTGATGTTAGCATCAAGGGAATTTGGGATATTACTGAAAAAGATAAACTAACCTATAGTTACCTTGGCATAAACAACAAATTGGAATTTACCGAGTTGTTCGTAGCCAATGATGGTACCAACTCCAATCAGAGCACTTTAAAACAGTCCAGCAACGTTAATGGTTTACAATACCAACGTCATTGGAGCTCCAAATTCTCTACCAAACTGAACTGGCATGCCAGTAATTATAACTTGGAAGAATCTAATCGTGATGTGAACACAGAAACCACTTTAGCACAGGAAAATGACCTAAGCGAATCGGAATTCAAATTTGAAACAACTTATCGGTTTTCTAAAAAACTGCTTACCACAGGAGGTTATAATTATACAGACACCAACATTGCTAATAAAGTAGATTCTATTCCCGTAAGCGATCGCTCACTTCGTAGAAGTGGATATTTTTTAAACCTACGGTGGAAATTGAACAACGAGAACACCATAATTTCCGCCGGTAGCAGACTAACCTCTTATCCCAGTTTCGAAAGTTCATTTTTAGAGCCTCGCATCAATGTATTTCAGCAGATTACCAACCGTTGGAGCGTCTCCGTTTCTGGAGAACAAAAAAACCAAGGAGTATTGCAATTCACTGACGTCGAAAACCCTTTTTTAGGAGTCGAGAACAGGCGTTGGTTGCTTGCTAATAACAACGACCTACCCATCATGGAAAGCCAACAAATTTCCCTGGGAACCACCTTCAAAAAAACGAGTTGGGCTTTAAATGTAAATGCATATTATAAAAAAGTGGACAATATTAGTTCTACGACTCAAGGTTTTAGAAATCAATTGATCAATGTGAACACGCTAGGTAGTTACGACGCAACTGGCATCGAGTTCTCCGTTCAAAAAAAGAGTGAGGCCTTTAATGCATGGTTGAGTTATAGTTTTGTGGAAAGTGAATACGATTTCACCGAATTAGAATTCTCTAGGTTTGCAAACAATTTCGCCATCCGCCACTCACTCAACCTGGCCGCCACGTATCGATACCGCTCTTTTTTGTTTTCCATGGGCAGCAATTTTAAAACAGGTAATCCTTACACTTCGGTGGTGGAAAATAACGAAATAATAATGGTGAATGGTCAGCCTATCATTAACTTCAATCCACCAAACGGAGACACCTTAGATTCTTATTTTAGAACAGACTTCTCTGCCGCTTACAATTTCAAATTAGATGACACCTTTAGTGGGAAGATCAATCTCGCGCTTCTCAACATTTTTAACCGAAAAAACGCCTTGGAAACTTATTACCGATTACAAACCAATGCCAATGGAGAGACATCGGTCAACAAAATTGAACAGTTTTCTTTAGGATTTACTCCTAATATTTCATTTCAATTGTTGTTTTGAAATTACATCCGCTCTGGAACCTGAATGCCTAGCAAACCAAATGCAGTTTTAATGACATCCGCCACGGCTTGAGACAATTGGATCCTAAAGTTTTTTTCTGAAACGTCCTCCGCTCCCAAGATGGAAACGTTCTGATAAAATGAATTGAACTCTTTCACCAAATCGTAGGTATAATTGGCGATCAAGGCCGGACTGTAATTCTCCGCGGCCAATTGAACCGTTTCAGGAAATAACTGAAGTGTTTTTACCACTTCCTTCTCTTTGGGGTGCAGTGTAATATTCCCAACCGGAATTTCACCAGTTCCAGCTGCCTTTCGTAAAATAGATTGAATACGGGCATAAGTGTATTGAATGAACGGGCCCGTATTTCCTTGAAAATCCACACTCTCTTCAGGATTAAAAAGGATTCGTTTTTTGGGGTCTACTTTCAATATATAATATTTCAAAGCCCCTAAACCAATTGTTTTATAAAGCTCGTCTTTTTCTTCTTCGGTAAAGTCGTCAATTTTACCCAACTCCTCTGAGATTTTTCTTGCCGTCGACGCCATGTCGTCGATAAGGTCGTCGGCATCCACCACGGTACCTTCTCTACTTTTCATTTTCCCCGAAGGTAAATCTACCATACCATAGCTCAAATGATGCAGGTTTTCTGCCCATTTGAAACCTAATTTCTTCAGAATTAAAAACAAGACCTTAAAATGGTAGTCTTGTTCATTTCCAACGGTATAGATCATTCCATTAGTGTCTGGCTGATCCTTCACACGTTGTATGGCAGTTCCAATATCTTGCGTCATATACACCGATGTACCATCACTTCGAAGCACGATTTTTTCGTCCAGACCATCTTCGGTAAGATCACACCAAACGGATCCATCTTCCTTCTTAAAAAACACGCCGCTCTCCAAACCGTCCATCACATTGTCCTTTCCTAACAGGTAGGTATTGCTCTCATAGTAATAACTATCAAAATCCACCCCAATGGCTTCATAAGTTTTTTCAAACCCTTTATACACCCAACCGTTCATCATCTTCCAAAGCTCCACTGTTTCCGAATCACCCGCTTCCCATTTCCGAAGCATTTCCTGGGCTTCGACCAAAGAAGGTGCTTGAACTTTCGCCTCCTCTTCTGATGTGCCGGCAGCGATTAAAGTTGCGACCTCTTCTTTATAGATCTGGTCAAACTTCACATAGTAATTTCCAACCAATTTATCTCCTTTCAAACCAGTGCTATCCGGCGTTTCTCCATTTCCGTAGCGTTTCCAGGCCAACATGCTCTTACAAATATGAATACCACGGTCGTTTATAATTTGGGTCTGATAAACTTTCTTCCCGGCTCCCTTTAAAATTTGGGCCACACTATAACCCAATAAAACGTTTCGAATATGGCCTAAATGCAAGGGTTTATTGGTATTGGGAGAGGCAAACTCTACGATCATGGCATCATTGCCTTGTGGCTCAATTCCGTAATTGGAAAAGCCGTTTACGCTTCCGAAGAAATCCAAGAAGTAAGCATCGCTTAAAACCAGGTTCAAAAACCCTTTCACCACATTGAATTTTGAAACCTCTTCCACATGCTCCAATAAATAGGCGCCAATAGCCTCTCCAATTTGCACTGGATTACCTTTCACCACACGAAGCATTGGAAACACCACGACCGTAATATCTCCCTCAAAATCTTTGCGCGTTGCTTGAAATTCTACCGCTTCCAACGACCCGCCGTATAAGGAATTAACAGCTTTTTTGATGTGTTCAGATAATGTATTTTGCAGGCTCATTCCAGATTTCATTTAAGATTGCAAAGTTAGAATTTTATTTCACATGCGATAACAAATGTAATCCCGAATTACGTATCTTGTTCCTTATGAAAAAACTACTCTTTTTAGCCATCATTTTGGTCCTCTCGGGGTGCAAAAACCAAGCAGAAGAAACTGCTAAAACACCAAAAGATGATACCGAACTAAAAAACCTTTTTGCCTTGATGCAAGGGTCATTTAATTCGGAAAAACAATCGGTTGCCGACTCTTCCTATTATAACATTTCGTTGCATATGTATCCCATTTGGGAAGATAAGGGACACTTTTTGTATGTAGAGCAGGCGTTGCACTCCATGCAAGATAAGCCTTACCGTCAGCGCGTTTACGAGCTAAGCAGATGGAACGATTCGGTCATTAGTTCGGCAGTGTTTACGCTTCCCAACGATTCGTTGTGGATTGGTAAATGGAAAAATCCTACTGCATTTGATTCGATCACGCCCAAAGATCTGGTGGTCAGAGAAGGATGTGCCGTATTGCTAAAGAGAAAAAGTGCTGACCATTTTCAAGGTGCTACCTCAAAAGACGCCTGTAAAAGTACGCTGCGAGGTGCGAGTTATGCCACCTCTATTGTTTCCATTACTGCAGCCAAAATCGAATCTTGGGATCAAGGATTTAACGCTCAGGGCGAACAAGTTTGGGGCGCCGAAAAAGGAGGTTACATTTTTGACCGATTGGAGCCACAACCAAAAAAATAGCGTTTTCTAAACCTAGTGGTAATACTATTTTAAACTTTAAATTGACCGTTCAAACGTCCTTTGCAATAAAACTATGGACGTATTTTTATATGTATTTGCCGCCTTATTTTCGGTAATTAATCCGCTAGGTACTGTACCCGTATTTGTAGGGTTAACCAGCACTGAATCCGCCAAGGACAGAAATAGAACTTCGCTACTTACCTCGATCAATACATCGGTGATATTGATCATTTCTTTCTTTGCTGGCACCTCACTTTTGAAATTCTTCGGAATAAGCCTCAATGCACTTCGAATTGCTGGAGGAATGATCATAGTCACTTCTGGCTTTGCCCTACTTACCGGTAATTTTTCCAAACATAAGGGTATGAAAAACAAAAAAGTAAAAGCCGATCTGGTACATCGGGAAAAATTTTCACTCACTCCATTGGCCATCCCCATGCTGGCTGGGCCAGGATCCATTTCACTCCTAATTACTTTTCAGCAAGAATATGTAAATTCGGAAGCAATATTGATTATTTTGTTGGCCATTATGCTGGTTGGAGTGTGTGTTTTTTTAGTACTACGTTCGGCGCATCTCATCACCAAATTTCTCGGTGCATCGGGCATCAATGCTATTTCCCGAATTGTAGGTTTCATTGTGATTGCCATTGGCGTAGAGTACATTATCGCCGCTATAACCTCAATTATTGAAAATCTACGCTAACGTCTGTTTTTGGCTAAGAAGGAAGCGAGGACGCACAATATTCCCAGAATGACTTTGGCAGTGGCTTGTTCCGTTTCTTTTGGAATGTCACTGAAATAGTCCATGGCGCTCCATCCAATTAATGCCAATCCAGCCAATAAGAGTACGAAACGTAAAACTTTCATAATTAATGTGTTTTAGGAAGAAAAACTTCGGCCATCATACAGCGGGCACTTCCCCCACCGCAGGTTTCAATAACCGTTAGATCACTGGACAAGATACTACAATACTTTTCAATGGTTGCTATTTGCTGAGGAGTTAAACTATCGTGAGCTGCCTTGCTCATTACCATATATTTTTGGTCGGCACCTTTCACTTGTAACATATTTCCAGCAAACTGATGCATTTGAGATTCCGTAATGGATACAATTTCTTTCCCGCTTTGTTTAAGTTGTTTTATGACATTTTTCTTCTCCGCCTTGTCATCTATCGAATCCAAACAAATAATCGCCAGATTTTCTCCCAATGCCATCATAACATTCGTGTGATAGATGGGCAGTCGCTTTCCGTCTACCGTTTGATAGGCCGTAAATATAATAGGGTCGCACTCGAAGTCTTCACAAAATTCGATAAATAGCTCCTCATGGGCTCTGGGAGAGAGCGCGCAATATGCCTTCTGGTTCACACGATCCATCAAAATACTGCCAGTCCCTTCTAAAAACACCCCTTCCTCTTCAGCCGAAGTATAATCCATAAACCCTTCCACAATAAATCCTTCCGCCTCCAAACGATCGATAATCTCTTCACGTCGCTCCCGACGTCTGTTTTCGGCAAACATAGGATACAATCCCACCGTACCATTGCGATGAAAGCTCACCCAGTTATTTGGAAAAATAGAATCCGGTGTATCCATCTCCAAAACATCATCTTCCACAATCACATTCACACCAACGTCCCTAAGCTTTGCTACAAAAGTGTCAAACTCCGTCTGAGCACGGGCGTTTACATCGGCACTTGTCAACCCGACTTCTTCTTGAAAATAATTATTCACAGCCGTTTCTTCATTCATTCTGAAGGATACAGGGCGGATCATTAAAATGGTGTTTGTTATTTGTGACATGAGCGTTGCGCTGTTACTATTTTTCGATTTTCAGAATACAAAATTAGTATAAATTGCCTTGTAAAATGACGTATATTTAGATTAATAATTTAACTCGATGACGGAAAAAGAAAAAATGCTCAGTGGTCAAATGTATGACCCTATGGATGAGCAGTTATGCAAAGAACGGGAAGCGGCCCGAACTCAATTTCAATACATCAATTCCATTCCAGAAATTGAAAAAGAAAAAAGAGATGCCTTGTTTTATAAATTAATGGGTTCGGCAGGAAAAGGACTATGGATCGAACCACCTTTCTACTGCGATTACGGAAGTAACATTACCCTTGGAGATCATGTCTTTATGAACTTCAACTGCTGTATTTTGGACGTCATGGAAGTGAAAATAGGTAATAATGTAATGCTCGCTCCGAACGTGCAAATCTACACCGCAACCCACCCTCTCGAAGCAAAAGCCCGAAATTCGGGAAAGGAGTTTGCCAAGGCAATTACTATTGGTAACGACGTCTGGATAGGTGGAGGTGCTATAATATGCCCGGGAGTGACTATTGGCAACGGCGTTGTGATTGGTGCAGGTTCGGTGGTCACGAAAGACGTACCAGACAACGTATTTATAGGTGGAAATCCAGCCAAGATCATTAAACCAATTGAAAATTAATCGAAAACGTTCTCAGAAGAAAAAAATGATATTGGTCCATCATTTTTTTATGGGACCCAATGGTTAGCCACTGGTATTATAGTATCTTTGCCATCCATTTCAGCACGGAATTTTCTGCCGAAATGAACACAAAAAAAAAGTATTCTTCTTCTGAAAAAACACCTATGAACATTCACCCCTGGCATGACGTCGCCGTTGGAAAAAACGCTCCGGACAATGTAAACGGAATCATTGAAATTCCGAAGAACAGCAGAGCTAAATACGAATTGGATAAGGAATCTGGAATGTTAATGCTGGATCGCGTTTTGTATTCCTCTATTAACTACCCCGCCAATTATGGATTTATCCCTCAAACCTACTGTGATGACGATGATCCGTTAGATATTTTGATTTTGTCTCAAATAGAAGTGGTTCCTATGTGTATTGTTGAAGCTAAAGTGATTGGTGTCATGCGTATGATGGACGAAGGTGAAATGGATGATAAAATTATTGCCGTTGCCGCGAACGACATGAGTCTTAACCATTACAACGAAATAGAGGAATTACCAGCGCATTGGTTAAAAGAACTTCGCAGTTTCTTTGAAAACTATAAAGAACTAGAAAACAAAACTGTGGTAGTTGAAAATTTTCAACCGCGTAAGGTGGCTCTTGAGGTAATTGAACAAAGTATCATAGATTATAAGGCGAAGTTTGGGAGGTAGGCTACTATTATTTTGTCCTAAATTGATATACCACTCCCAAACCATAGGCCGCGCCTACAAATACATTGCGTCCCGCCAGGGTATATGTTAAAGAAATATATCCGCCAAAATGATCAGAAAAACTAGTATACACGCTTCCTCCAATCTTATGGAAGTCGGTACCGAACTCTCTGAAATTTTGAGGCCTCGGCGTTCCTCTATAGTCAATGCCTCCAAAGGTATATTGTAAATCATAAAACAGATCGTAATACCATTGCGCAGTGGCTCGGCCCAGTTTTACGGTCATAGGTATACTATGAGGTACCTCTTGCAGCTTTAATGAATAACCACTTTGCAGCGTCATAAACCAGCCATTGTTCTTTTTGTAGTGGGCCATAGCACGGGACTCGATAACGGTGGCTTGTTGTCCAATATCATTTAATCCACCCAAATCGTAATTGGATAAGGGCGTAGAAATACCACCAGCCAAACTTAATTCGAATACGCTATTTTTCTTTTCAGACTGCAGTATTCGATATTTCAACAAGAGTGTTATGTCCTGTAAATTATGCTGATCATCGCTCACAATATAGGGAATAGAAATACTGGTAGAGAGATTTTCTAGAATACCATAGTTAGCGTATAGGTTGACATAATATACACTTCGGCCTAAGTCTGTTTTTCTTCGACCTGCCCGATAATTTTTGCTGTCTTCAAACCCGAACCCTAAAACCGTTGTACCGCTTCCTGGTTCTTGATAAAATCCGTCAATTTTTCCTTGTGCAAAACCTTCAGAAATGACTAAAATAAAAAATATGAAAATTAAAGCTCTCATTACCAAAATATATACGCAATTTACACCTCGGCGGTTCTTTCAATCCCTAATTAAAGGCATGGTCGAGCATCGCAATAGACCTTCCTGTTTGGCTATTTCGGCATAGGGAACTTCCTCTACGGTAAATCCTTGTTCACGTAGCCAGTTATTTAATCTGGTAAAGTTTTTTTCTGAAATTATTACTTCTTCTGAAATAGAGAATACGTTACTATTCATATGATACATCTCATCCTTAGAAATGTGAAAGCAATTTTCAATTCCGAAGAAATCCACCAACCATTGATATTCTTCTTCCTCCAAAAACCCTTCTTTATGAATGATACATTTACCCTGTCCGATGGGCTGAAAGCAACAATCCAAATGCAATGCATTATCGCGAGCTACCGTATTGGACTTACGAAGGTTAAATGACTTGACCTTTCTATTGGGAAATAATTTTTGCAACAGACCCACAGCCTTCATATTAGTACGTGCTGTAATATAACTTGGGTAGTCTTCACCGCGATAGGTTCCAACGAAAATATAGTCTTTCCAAGGCATCACATCCCCTCCTTCTACGTGAGCATCTTCCGGAAATTGAATGACCTTTGATGGCTCCACTTGATCGATTACGTGCTGAATGGCTTCAATTTCCTTCTCACGATCAGGTAAAATATTAGCTTTAATTAAGGTATCCTCTACTACAAAGGCGATATCTCTAGTAAAAATTTGATTGCAGTCCTTCAACTCGTGCGGTCGATATACGGTAACGTCGTACTTCTCAAAAACAGCTGCGACGGCTTCCATTTCTAAGATCATGTCCTCATTCTTGGGATAGGTCCCGGCTTTGATGTGTTCTGCCGACTTAGGATCGTAAGTGTCTTCTAATTTTGGCGTAGGACCATTACTTTTAGCCGTTCCTAAAACGACCGAACGAAGTCTGGAAACTTCGTCATTCACATTGAGTTTTAGCATGTCGTAAATATAAAAAAAAGCACCCATTTTAACGAGTGCTCTTGTTCTTTTCGGAATAAAATTATCTATGCTTAATTTCCTTAAATGGACGGTGATTTTCGCCAATGTATACTTGTCTCGGACGACCGATCGGTTCTTTACGGAGTCTCATTTCCTTCCACTGCGAAATCCATCCTGGCAACCTTCCTAAGGCAAACATTGCCGTAAACATTTCTACGGGAATTCCCATAGCGCGATAAATAATCCCTGAATAGAAATCTACATTTGGATACAATTTTCTATCCACGAAATATGGATCTTCCAAGGCTTCTTTTTCCAATCCTTTGGCAATTTCTAAAACCGGGTCATCAACACCTAGATCTTTCAATACTTCATCTGCAGCCACCTTGATGATCTTAGCCCTTGGATCGAAGTTTTTATAGACGCGGTGTCCAAAGCCCATCAAACGGAAAGGATCGCTTTTATCTTTAGCTTTTGCCATATATTTTTTAGTATCTCCTCCATCTTCTCTAATGGCTTCCAGCATTTCGATAACTGCTTGATTAGCACCACCATGTAAAGGGCCCCATAAGGCACTCATACCTGCGGAAAGAGAAGCAAATAATCCGGCGTGTGAAGATCCTACAATTCGCACGGTTGAAGTGGAACAGTTCTGCTCGTGATCTGCGTGCAATATTAAGAGTTTATCCAATGCATTCACCAAAATGGAGCTTGAGTTATATTCTCCACTCGGTTTTTTGAACATCATCTTCAGGAAGTTATCCACATAGCCTAACGAGTCATCGCCGTAATCCAATGGTAGGCCCGCTCTTTTGCGATAGGCCCAAGCCGTTAACACTGGAAATTTCCCCAAAATACGTACAATGGCATTGTACATTTCGTCAGGGCTATCCACATTAACAGAGGAAGGGTTGAATGCAATTAACGCACTGGTTAATGATGAAACGACCCCCATAGGGTGTGCGGCTTTTGGAAAGCCATCCAATATCTTTTTTACATCTTCGTCTACGTGAGACTGCTCTTTAATATCACTATGGAACTTAGTAAGTTCTTCTTGGGTCGGCAATTCCCCAAAAATCAACAAATAGGCAACCTCAAGAAAATCGGCTTTTTCGGCTAATTCTTCAATAGAATAGCCTCTATATCGAAGAATCCCTTCTTCTCCATTTAAAAAGGTAATCGCGCTCTCACAAGACCCCGTGTTCTTGTAACCTGGATCAATAGTGGTAACGCCTCCTG
The DNA here is from genome assembly GCA_039028295.1 of Bacteroidota bacterium. Taxonomy (GTDB): domain Bacteria; phylum Bacteroidota; class Bacteroidia; order Flavobacteriales; family Flavobacteriaceae; genus Aureisphaera. Next base: position 20,584 of record JBCCIJ010000041.1, on the reverse strand, counting down.
TGGCTCCACGTAAAGCTTTAATATCGATCGCAAGTTCGTTCTCCGTGCCTTCGATTACAGGGAATTCATATTTCTTTCCATCAATTTCAAGGGTAGCGTTCTTTGACATAGGTATTATTGAATTTTTTTGTTGAATTTACAGATGAGGTTCCATCGCGAGGATACTCTAAGTACCTCTTGCGAAATTACGAAATTTTGGACGATTTTTTTAACATTTCCTAACCCATGTTGGGTTAAAAAAACCTTAAATTATGTCTGCAGTAACTTTACAACTATTCAAAACCTAGCTCCCATCCCATTTCGCTCTTATGGTTCTCTTCAGCAATGAAAGATATGGTACCCGATGCGGACACCTTAGGAAATCATGTATTTTAAATACAGACTTTTAAATTTTGAAGGCATTTCTACCTGGATAGTAAGCGGTATCATCTAATTCCTCTTCAATACGAAGCAACTGATTGTACTTGGCCATTCGGTCGCTTCGAGAAGCGGAACCTGTTTTAATTTGTCCCGTATTTAGGGCCACGGCCAAATCGGCAATGGTGTTGTCCTCGGTTTCTCCACTTCGGTGTGACATTACGGAAGTAAAACCAGCGTTATGAGCCATATTCACAGCAGCGATCGTTTCACTTAGGGTACCTATTTGATTCACCTTAATTAAAATAGAATTGGCAATACCCTCATTGATTCCACGGCTCAATCTTTCGACGTTGGTCACAAAAAGGTCGTCTCCTACCAGTTGTACCTTATCGCCCACTTTGTCGGTCAAGTATTTCCAACCTTCCCAGTCATTCTCGTCCATTCCATCTTCAATGGAAATAATAGGGTAGCTGGTAGTTAATTCGGCTAAATAATCGGCTTGTTCCTTTGAAGAACGCACCTTTCCGGAAGTGCCTTCAAATTTTGTATAATCATATTTCCCGTCTACGTAGAATTCGGCCGCGGCACAATCCAGAGCGATCATGATTTCGTCTCCCAATTTATACCCTGCTTTCTCAGTAGCTAGTGCGATGGTCTCGAGTGCATCTTCCGTTCCGTCCAAAGTTGGGGCAAAACCACCTTCATCACCCACAGCCGTACTCAAGCCTCGATCATGTAATACTTTTTTAAGGTTATGGAATATTTCAGAGCCCATTTGCATGGCATGGGTAAAATTGGTGGCTTTTACCGGCATCACCATAAATTCTTGAAAAGCAATGGGGGCATCACTATGGGAACCGCCATTGATAATATTCATCATAGGAACTGGTAGGGTCTTTGCACTCACTCCTCCCACATACCTGTAAAGGGGAAGTCCTAACTCATTAGCTGCTGCTTTAGCCACTGCGAGGGACACTCCTAAGATGGCATTGGCCCCCAGCTGAGATTTATTGGGAGTTCCGTCTAATTCGATCATCATTTTGTCGATACTTTCTTGCTCAAAAACAGAGGCACCCAACAAGGTTTCTGCAATTTTCCCATTCACATTTTCAACAGCATTCATGACGCCTTTCCCCATATATCGACCACCGCCATCTCTTAGTTCGACCGCTTCGTGTTCACCTGTGGATGCACCAGAAGGCACAGCCGCTCTGCCCAGTATTCCATTTTCAGTAATAACATCTACTTCCACCGTTGGATTACCTCTTGAATCGAAGATTTGTCTTGCACGGATGTCTATTATAATGCTCATAGTTTTAAAGTTAGTTTTGAGGGTTGAAAGATACGAAATGCCGAATATTTAATGTTTTAAAAAGGTGATTTTAGTGCGTCATTCTGGACTAAAACGTTTTCGACACGTCTTTACAATATGGATATTTGACAATAAATAAAAAAGGCTCATGATCAATGAGCCTTTACCAATTTTGATTTTTTAATGTTTTCAATGAACTGATCAAATAAATAGGCGGCATCGTGCGGCCCCGGGCTTGCTTCGGGGTGATATTGCACCGAAAAAACAGGTTTGTCTTTCAGTCGAATCCCGGCAACGGTGTGATCGTTTAAATGCACATGAGTGATCTCTACCTTGGGATGTGCTTCTGTTTCTTCCCTATTAATAGCGAAACCATGGTTTTGAGAGGTGATTTCACCTTTTCCGGTAAGCAGATTTTTCACGGGATGATTAATTCCTCTATGCCCATTATGCATTTTATAGGTTGAAATTCCATTGGCCAATGCCAACACCTGATGCCCCAGACAAATTCCGAACACGGGCATTTCGGTTTCCAGAATTGCTTTGGCCGTAGCAATAGATTCGGTTAATGGTTCCGGATCGCCCGGACCATTGCTGAAAAAATAGCCATCTGGTTCGAAGGCCTCCATTTCTTCAAAGGAACTATCGTAAGGGAATACTTTAATATAACAATCTCTTTTCGCCAGGTTTCGTAAGATATTTTTCTTGATTCCAATGTCCAGAGCGGATATTTTATAAGAGGCATTTTCATTTCCGAAGAAATAAGGTTCCTTGGTAGAAACTTTAGACGCCAATTCGAGACCAATCATTCCCGGAACCGACTTCAGTTGCTCTTTCAATCCTTCAATATTATCCACATCGGTAGAAATTACCGCGTTCATGGCCCCATTATCCCGAATATAATTCACCAGGGCTCTTGTATCGATATCGCTTATGGCTAATAAATTGTTCGTTTCTAAAAATTCTTCTAGAGATGCATCGGCTAAAGAGCGAGAGTAGTGATAACTAAAATTGCGACAAATTAATCCGGCAATTTTCACACTTTCCGATTCTACCTCGTCCTTGTTGGTTCCGTAATTTCCAATGTGAGCATTGGTGGTTACCATTAACTGACCATAGTAGGACGGGTCTGTAAAAATCTCCTGGTAGCCGGTCATTCCAGTATTGAAACAGACTTCGCCGAAGGCCGATCCTTCTTTACCGCCTACTGCTTTTCCGTAGAAAATGGTTCCATCCGCTAATAAAATGAGGGCTTTTTTTCGAGTTTGGTATTTCATATTCTAAAAAAGGGTTTTGCAAAAATAGTTTAAAATAGTGGGTCTATTCAAATTTTAGTTTTAGAACTTTTGAACATATCAACAATCTTGTTATTTTATTCAAATCTGGTTCAAAAAAAAAGGATAAACACCGAAACGTTTATCCTTTTATATGCTAGAAATAAATTCTCATTTATTCTTCTTCTTTGTTTGCCTGAGTAGTAGCTACCGGCGGCGTTTTAGAACCTCCACGACCTCGTCTACTTCTACGAGTAGATTTGGTTTTGGTTGCTTTCCCGGCGTTGTAGATTTCATTGTAGTCTACCAATTCGATCATCGCCATATCTGCATTATCACCTAAACGATTTCCCAACTTAATGATACGAGTGTATCCGCCTGGACGATCACCTACTTTAACGGCAACATCTCTGAACAATTCGGTTACAGCCTCTTTTTGACGAAGTCTTGCCATTACAATACGACGATTGTGGGTGGTATCTTCTTTAGATTTTGTAATCATTGGCTCTACAAATTGCTTCAAAGCTTTTGCTTTTGCTACTGTAGTATTGATTCGTTTGTGCTCAATTAGAGAACAAGCCATATTAGCCAACATTGCTTTTCTATGTGCTGTCTTTCTTCCTAAGTGATTTACTTTTTTTCCGTGTCTCATGACATTTGTTTTATCATCTTGCTACCAAATCCGTCACTGCGGAGAGCAAAATATGATTAATTAATCCTTATCTAATTTATATTTTGAAAGGTCCATTCCGAAGTTAAGTCCTTTTACATTTACTAACTCTTCCAATTCTGTTAACGATTTCTTTCCGAAGTTTCTGAACTTCATCAAATCGTTCTTATTGTAAGAAACTAGGTCACCTAAAGTATCAACTTCAGCTGCTTTTAAGCAATTTAATGCACGTACTGAAAGATCTAAATCGATTAATTTAGTTTTCAATAACTGTCTCATGTGCAGTGATTCCTCATCATAAGTCTCCGTTTGAGCAATTTCATCCGCTTCTAAGGTAATACGTTCATCACTAAATAACATAAAGTGATGTATTAGTGTCTTAGCTGCTTCAGTTAAAGCATCTTTTGGATGAATAGATCCGTCGGTAATGATCTCAAAAATCAATTTTTCGTAATCCGTCTTTTGCTCTACACGAAAGTTCTCAATACTATACTTAACGTTCTTGATAGGCGTATAGATAGAATCTGTAAAAATGGTTCCTAGTGGGGCATTTGCCTTTTTATTTTCCTCTGCAGGAACATAACCTCTACCCTTCTCGATAGTAATCTCGAAGTTAAGGTTCACTTTAGAATCCATGTTGCAAATAACCAAGTCTGGGTTCAACACTTGAAAACCAGAAATGAATTTCTGGAAATCTCCAGCGGTAAGCTGCTCTTGTCCAGAAACGGAAATAGTTACAGTTTCATTATCTATTTCGTCTATTTGTCTTTTAAAACGTACTTGTTTAAGATTTAAAATGATCTCTGTTACATCTTCTACTACACCTGCAATCGTTGAAAACTCGTGATCTACACCTTCGATACGCACGGAGGTGATTGCAAAACCTTCCAAAGAAGAAAGTAAAACTCGTCTTAATGCGTTACCCACCGTTAATCCATAACCGGGTTCCAAAGGGCGAAATTCGAATTTCCCTTCAAAATCGGTTGAATTAATCATGATAACTTTATCAGGCTTTTGAAAACTAAATACTGCCATAATTTGACTCGTGTGTTTTAGATTATTTTGAATATAATTCGACGATGAACTGCTCGTTAATGTTCTCTGGGATCTGTAAACGCTGAGGCACAGAAACAAAAGTTCCTTCTTTAGTCTCAGAATTCCATGTGATCCATTCGTACACATGACTTGCATTTGCCAACGAACTTTCGATAGCTTCTAAAGATTTTGATTTCTCTCTAACGGCTACCACATCTCCAGCTTGTAACTGGTAAGATGGTATGTTTACCTTTTCACCATTTACAGTGATATGGCGGTGAGACACTAACTGTCTGGCTCCACTTCGACTGGGAGAAATTCCCATACGAAACACAACATTGTCTAAACGTGACTCACATAATTGAAGCAACACTTCACCCGTAATTCCGGATGCAGCAGTTGCTTTTTTAAACATATTTCGGAACTGACGCTCCAAAATACCATAAGTATATTTTGCTTTTTGCTTTTCGGCCAATTGAATAGCGTACTCAGACTTCTTACCTCTTCTACGGTTGTTACCGTGCTGTCCTGGAGGGTAATTCCTTTTTTCGAAAGATTTGTCTTCTCCAAAAATCGCTTCACCGAACTTTCGGGCTATTTTTGTTTTGGGACCAGTATATCTTGCCATTTTAAATTTGATTTTGAAGGGAAAACTAAATTAAGGTCTTACGTTATCCTCTAGCTTTCTGACTCCTTCAGATTTATACTAATTATTAATTAAACTCTTCTTCTCTTAGGAGGACGACATCCGTTGTGTGGCATTGGAGTAACGTCGATGATCTCGGTTACTTCAATTCCTGCATTATGAATGGAACGGATAGCAGATTCTCTACCATTTCCAGGTCCTTTTACGTAAACTTTTACTTTACGTAGGCCTGCTTCGTGCGCAACAGCAGCAGCATCTTCCGAAGCCAACTGTGCAGCGTAAGGAGTGTTTTTCTTAGATCCTCTAAAGCCCATTTTACCGGCAGACGACCAAGAGATTACATCTCCATTCTTATTGGTTAACGAAATGATAATGTTATTGAAAGAAGCGGTGATATGTGCTTCACCGGTTGCCTCCACATTTACCTTACGTTTTTTTGTACTTTTTGAGCTAGACTTTGCCATATCTCTAGTGGTTATTTAGTTGCTTTTTTCTTGTTAGCAACTGTTTTACGTTTTCCTTTTCTTGTTCGTGAGTTATTCTTAGTGCGTTGTCCTCTTAGTGGAAGACCAGCTCTGTGACGAATACCTCTGTAACAACCAATGTCCATTAAGCGTTTGATGCTCAATTGAACTTCGCTACGTAATTCACCTTCGATTTTGAAAGACCCAACCGTTTCACGAATTTTCCCGATTTCCTCATCGTTCCATTCGTTTACTTTTTTGTCTTCACTTACTCCGGCTTTCTCCAATATATCCTTCGCTCGGCTTCTGCCAATTCCGAAGATATACGTTAACGCGATTACACCCCTTTTTTGCTTAGGAATATCTACACCTGCGATTCTTGCCATAACTTATCCTTGTCTTTGTTTGAACCTTGGGTTCTTTTTGTTAATTACATACAATCTGCCTTTTCTGCGAACAATCTTGCAGTCGGCACTTCTTTTTTTAACGGATGCTCTAACTTTCATCTGTTTCTAATTTTTATTTAGATAGGAACGAAATATTCGTTCTTAGTATCTATACGTTATACGAGCCTTTGACAAATCGTAAGGGCTCATTTCTAATTTAACCTTATCTCCGGGCAACAACTTAATATAGTGCATGCGCATTTTTCCGGATATGTGCGCTGTAACAATATGACCATTTTCCAATTCGACGCGGAACATTGCATTAGATAATGCTTCTACAATCGTTCCATCTTGTTCTATTGCGGGTTGTTTTGCCATAATTAATTACGCTACTGCTTTTCTGTTTTTTCCACTTTTCATTAAACCATCATAATGACGATTTAACAAGTAGGAGTTAATTTGTTGCATCGTATCGATAGCTACACCCACCATAATTAATAGTGAAGTACCACCGTAGAACAATGCCCATCCTTGCTGAATGTTCATCAATTTTACCACGAATGCCGGGAATACCGCAACCAAAGCCAAGAAAATAGAACCCGGCAAGGTGATTTGAGACATGATTCTGTCCAAGTATTCAGCGGTATCACCTCCAGGCTTAATCCCTGGAATAAATCCATCACTACGTTTTAAGTCGTCCGCCATTTTATTGGTTGGAACGGTAATAGCCGTATAGAAATAGGTAAAAATGATGATCATGATTGCAAAGGTAACATTGTACCAGAGTCCGAAAATGTCACTATAGGTAGCCAATACAGACTGAGCCCATGAGGCATCGGACAAACCAGCCACTGCAGTTGGAACAAACATCAGTGCTTGCGCAAAGATAATTGGCATTACTCCAGAAGCGTTCAACTTTAATGGGATAAATTGTCTTGCCCCACCAAATATGTTTTTCTCGTATCCTCCAGAGGCGGTCCTTCTCGCATATTGAACCGGTATCTTTCGTACTGCAAGCACCAGCATAACACAGAGCAGTATGATCACAAACCAGATAACCAATTCGATCAACACAAGCATGATAGAACTTGAACCTAATTCTTCCACAAACGATTGAGGTAAGGTTGCAATAATACCAACCATGATCAAAATAGAGATTCCATTACCAATACCTTTATCGGTAATTTTCTCCCCTAACCACATAGCAAAAATACATCCCGTTACCAAAATAAGGATCGATGAGATATAGAAAGTAGGTGACAACCCAAGAATAAATGCTTCATCTGGAACACCTAAAAATCGCATCCCTGCAATATAACTTGGCGCCTGAACCAAACAAATACCAATAGTTAACCATCGGGTAATTTGCGTGATCTTTTTTCTTCCACTTTCTCCTTCTTTTTGTAATTTCTGAAGATATGGAACTGCAATTTGCATTAACTGAACCACAATGGAAGCAGAAATATAGGGCATAATACCTAATGCAAAAATAGAAGCCTTTGCAAAGGCACCTCCTGTAAATGCATTCAACAAACTACCAATTCCACCACCCTGAAAGTTTCCTTGAAAATTCCCAAGTAGGTCTCCATCGATTCCTGGTAATGGAACTTGAGCACCAAAACGGTATACCAATAAAAGACCTAACGTTACCATGATACGGTTACGTAGTTCCTCTATTTTCCAAACATTTTTTATGTTGTCAATAAATTTCATCTATCAAATAAATTACAATTCAATTGCTTCGCCACCAGCAGCCTCAATAGCCGCTTTTGCCGTCGCAGTGAATTTGTGAGCAGATACTTTTAACTTCGCCTTTAACTCTCCTCTTCCTAATATCTTCACCATTTCGTTTTTCCCGGCCAATCTTAGACTTACCATGGCATCGAAGTCTAACGTATCTTTGATTTTCTTTTCGTCCACTAATTTCTGAAGCACATCCAGGTTTACGCCTTGGAACTCCTTGCGATTAATGTTTGTGAAACCAAACTTAGGCACACGACGTTGTAACGGCATCTGTCCACCCTCAAATCCTAATTTCTTAGAATAACCAGAACGAGACTTAGCCCCTTTGTGACCACGTGTAGCAGTACCACCTTTACCAGAACCTTGTCCACGACCAACGCGCTTTCCTTTGTTTTTTACTGAACCTTCAGCTGGTTTTAAGTTACTTAAATCCATTTTGAATATCTTATTTAGTTTCTACTGAAACTAGGTGATTAACTTTTTTTATCATACCAAGAATGTTTGGCGTGTTTTCGTGCTCTACCACCTGACCAATTTTCTTAAGGCCAAGAGCTTCGAGCGTTCTCTTTTGGTTTTGAGTGCGGTTAATTGCGCTCTTTACCTTAGTTACTTTAATTTTTGCCATCTTCTTGTTTTTTATCCTTTAAACAATTTCTCAAGTGAAATTCCTCTTTGCTTAGCAACAGTCTGTGCGCTACGCAATTGCAACAAAGCATCAAAAGTAGCTTTCACTACGTTGTGCGGGTTCGAGGATCCTTGAGATTTTGATAATACATCGTGAACTCCTACTGCTTCTAATACGGCACGTACAGCACCACCAGCAATTACCCCTGTACCAGGAGCGGCTGGCAACAACGTTACTCTAGCTCCTCCATACTTTCCTTTTTGTTCGTGTGGAAGGGTAGCCTTATTTAATGGAATACGTACTAAGTTCTTTTTGGCGTCCTCGATAGCTTTTGCAATTGCGCTAGCTACGTCTTTAGACTTTCCAAGACCTTGTCCTACTACTCCATTTTCATCACCAACCACAACAATAGCTGAAAATCCGAAAGCTCTTCCTCCCTTGGTTACTTTAGTTACACGTTGTACACCAACCAAACGATCTTTCAATTCTAAACCACTAGGTTTAACCGTTTCTACGTTTTTATAATCTTGATACATATTCTTAGAATTTTAGTCCGCCCTCGCGAGCACCTTCAGCTAATGATTTAACTCTTCCGTGATATAAGTAACCGCCTCTATCGAATGTGATGCTTTCAAAACCAGCTTTGGTAGCTTTCGCGGCAATTGCCATTCCAACTAATTTAGCTGCTTCTGTTTTGTTCACTTTTGAAGCGTCAATATCTTTGTCTCTTGAAGATGCAGCCGTAATGGTTTTCCCGTTTACATCGTCAATTAGTTGAGCATAAATTTCTTTATTACTTCTGAAAACGGCCAAACGCGGGCGTTGTTCAGTTCCTGATACAGTTTTACGTATTCTGTAACGCAAACGCTGTCTTCTATCTTCTCTAGATAATGCCATAACTTAATTGCTTATGCAGATTTACCTGCTTTTCTTCTTATGATTTCTCCAACAAACTTAATCCCTTTTCCTTTGTAAGGTTCTGGCTTACGGAAGGCACGAATTTTTGCCGCTACCTGACCTACCAATTGTTTGTCGAAAGAAGTTAATTTAACAATAGGATTCTTTCCTTTTTCACTAATGGTTTCCACTTTTACTTCTGGCGCGATGTCCAAAACTATATTGTGAGAAAATCCAATGGCCAAATCCAATTTTTGCCCTTGGTTACTTGCACGATATCCTACTCCTACTAGTTCTAACTCTTTGGTCCATCCTTTAGATACACCTTCGATCATATTAAAAACTAGGGAACGATATAGACCGTGTTTTGCTCTGTGATCTTTTGCTTCTGAAGGGCGATCAACGATCACGTCTCCTTCTTCTACTTTTACGCTAACGTCAGAAAACTCCTGAGTTAACTCGCCTAACTTCCCTTTAACGGTAATTACGTTGTCGTTCACTTCAACGGTAACTCCATCTGGGATTGCTACTGGGCTTTTACCTATTCTTGACATTTCTAGTCTTTAATTAATTAATAAACGTAACAAAGTACTTCTCCACCCACATTTTGGTTAGCAGCCTGCTTACCCGTCATTACTCCCGCAGAAGTTGAAACGATAGCAATTCCTAAACCATTCAATATTCTAGGCATCTCTTTGGCCCCAGAATACTTACGTAAACCTGGTGTACTAATTCTTTGAATTTTCTTGATTACCGGATCTTTGGTAAGCTTATCGTATTTCAAAGCTATCTTAATAGTTCCTTGAGGACCTTTGTCGTCTTCGAACTTGTAGCTCAATACAAAACCTTGATCAAATAAGATCTTTGTAATCTCCTTTTTTAAATTTGAAGCGGGCACCTCTACAACGCGGTGTCCGGCTTTAACTGCATTTCTAACTCTCGTTAGAAAATCTGCTATTGGATCTGTAGTCATTTATTTTAATTTGCGGTAGCGGTTTTCGACCAAGGTCGAACCTAAAACCAATTTATAATATCTTATGTATTAAGACCATTCAGCCTTAATTACCAAGATGCTTTTCTTACTCCTGGAATTAACCCTTTATTAGCCATTTCACGGAACATTACACGTGAAACACCAAACTGTCTCATATACCCTTTAGGTCTTCCTGTCAATTTGCAACGATTGTGCATACGGATAGGAGATGCATTTTTTGGTAATTTCTGAAGTGCATCATAGTCTCCAGCCTCTTTTAAGGCCTTACGCTTCTCAGCATACTTCGCTACCGTTTTTGCTCTTTTAACCTCGCGGGCTTTCATTGATTCTTTAGCCATGTCTTAGTTCTTTTTAAAAGGTAATCCTAATTCGCTTAATAATGATTTTGCTTCTTTATCGGTTTGGGCTGAAGTAATAAAAGTGATATTCATTCCTTCGATTTTCTTCACTTTATCGATATCGATCTCAGGAAAGATAATCTGTTCAGTAACTCCTAATGAGTAGTTACCTCTACCGTCAAAACCGGTTGCTTTTATTCCGCCAAAATCACGTACTCGCGGAAGGGCCGATGTGATAAGTCTATCTAAAAACTCATACATACGTTCTCCTCGTAATGTAACTTTAGTACCAATTGGCATTCCTTTACGAAGTTTGAAAGTAGCAACATCCTTCTTAGAGATGGTCGCAACTGCTTTCTGTCCAGTAATGTTTGTCAATTCGTCCACAGAATACTCTATCAATTTCTTATCGGCCACTGCATTACCAACTCCTCGAGACACAACAATGCCCTTTAGTTTTGGAACTTGCATAATGTTTTTGTAGCCAAACTCGTCTGTAAGAGCATTCACTACTCTGCTCTTGTATTCGTCCTTAAGTCTTGGTGTATATCCCATAACTATAATACTTGATTTGATTTTTTAGCAAATCGTACTTTTTTGCCATCTTCCATTCTAAATCCTACTCTGGTTGATGTACCAGATTTAGGGTCAATTAATGAAAGGTTTGAAATATGAATTGGAGCTTCTTTTTCAGTAATTCCACCTTGAGGATTTGCAGCACTCGGCTTCTCATGTTTCTTTACTAGGTTAACTCCCTCTACTATTGCTTTGTTTTTCTCGATCAATACACGTAATACCTTACCTTCGGTACCTTTATGGTCTCCTGCCGTAACAATAACGTTATCTCCTGATTTAATTTTAAGCTTTCCCATCGTGGTATTCGTATTAAAGCACCTCAGGTGCTAATGATACTATTTTCATAAATTGTTTATCGCGAAGTTCTCTCGCTACTGGTCCAAATACACGGGTTCCTCTCATTTCTCCTTGTGGAGTTAATAAAACACATGCATTGTCATCGAAACGAATGTAAGAACCGTCAGGTCTTCTAACTTCTTTTACGGTACGTACCACTACTGCGGTAGACACAGTACCTTTCTTTATGTTTCCGTTAGGAGTTGCTTCTTTTACAGTAACCACAATTTTGTCACCAATAGAAGCGTAACGTTTCTTTGTACCTCCTAACACACGGATGGTAAGGACTTCCTTAGCTCCGGTGTTGTCTGCTACTTTTAGTCTTGATTCTTGTTGTACCATGATTACTTAGCTCTTTCAATTATTTCTACTAATCTCCAACATTTGGTTTTACTCATAGGTCTGGTTTCCATGATCTTTACAGTATCTCCTTCGTTGCAGTCGTTTTTCTCGTCGTGTGCTACGTATTTCTTCGTTTTTAACACGAACTTCCCGTACATTGGGTGCTTCACCTTTTTAACTTCGGCAACAACAATAGATTTCTCCATTTTGCTACTGGTAACTACACCAATACGTTCTTTTCTTAAATTTCTTTTAATATCTTCCATCTTTCAGCTAGGTACAATTATTGACCATTTCTTTTAGTTAGTTCAGTCGCAATTCTAGCAATAGATCTTCTTTGCCCTTTTAACTGAATTGGGTTTTCCAACGGTGATATAGCATGCGCTATTTTCAAGTCGGTATATGCCTTTTTTGCCTCTGCGAATTGCTCTTGCAACTCTGCTGTTGATGCTTCGTTTATTTCTGATTGTTTCATAATGACAATTTCAAAAAATTAAGCTTGATAGTCTCTAGAGATTAAAAACTTCGTTTTCACTGGAAGTTTTTGCGCCGCAAGACGTAATGCCTCTTTAGCAACTTCTAAAGGCACGCCAGCTATTTCAAATAAAACTCTTCCTGGTTTTACCACAGCAGCCCAGTATTCAACAGCTCCTTTACCTTTACCCATACGTACCTCTAAAGGTTTCTTTGTGATTGGCTTATCGGGGAAAATCATAATCCACAATGCACCTTCTCTTTTCATATAACGAGTATCAGCAATACGAGCAGCTTCTATTTGACGTGCTGTCAAGAAATTTGATTCTATCGATTTAATACCAAAAGTTCCGTAGGATAGCTGGTTTCCACGACCTGCATTACCCTTCATACGGCCTTTTTGCATTTTACGGTATTTTGTTCTCTTCGGTTGTAACATTTTCTTTTCTCTTTAAAAAATTACTTTCTGTTGTTACGACGTGATTTGTTGTTACCACCTCGACCAGAACCGCCTTTTCCACCTTTTTTGGATAATCCAACGAGTGGAGAAAGCTCTCTTTTACCATATACTTCGCCTTTCATAATCCATACTTTAACACCCAATCTACCGTAGGTAGTGTGTGCCTCAACTAAAGCATAGTCAATATCGGCTCTAAAGGTTGATAAAGGAATACGACCATCCTTATAGGATTCGCTACGCGCCATTTCTGCCCCGTTCAAACGTCCTGAAATTTGGATTTTAATTCCTTCAGCATTCATACGCATTCCTGCAGCAATAGCCATTTTAATTGCACGACGGTATGAAATTCTATTTTCAATTTGTCTTGCAACACTAGCTCCTACCAGGTATGCATCTAGCTCAGGTCTCTTAATCTCATGGATATTGATCTGTACTTCTTTACCTGTAATCTTCTTAAGCTCTTCTTTCAACTTGTCTACCTCTTGACCGCCTTTACCAATAATGATACCTGGGCGAGCCGTTGTGATAGTAACGGTTACAAGTTTAAGCGTACGCTCGATGATTACTCTAGACACACTTGCTTTACTTAAACGAGCGTGAACATATTTTCTAATCTTGTCGTCTTCGGCCAATTTGTCGCCGTAGTCGTTACCTCCGTACCAGTTGGATTCCCATCCTCTAATGATACCTAGGCGATTCCCGATTGGATTTGTCTTTTGTCCCATTTAAATTTAGCTTTGTGTGTTATCGTTAGCTCCTAATACCAGTGTTACGTGGTTGGAACGTTTTCTAATTCTGTGTGCGCGTCCTTGAGGAGCAGTACGAAGTCTTTTCAACATAGTACCACTGTCTACACGAATCTCCTTAACAAAAAGATCTGCATCCTCAATTGAAGCATCTTCATTCTTCGCTTGCCAGTTAGCTATTGCCGACAACAATAGTTTCTCCAGGCGACGTGAGGCCTCTTTAGGGCTAAATCTCAAAATATTAAGCGCTTTATCTATTTTCTCACCGCGAACCAAATCCGCAACTAAGCGCATTTTTCTAGGCGATGTAGGGCAATTATTCAACTTAGCAAAGTATTGAGTTTTCTTTGCTTCCTTGATCTGTTCTGCTCTTTCTCTTTTACGAACTCCCATGGCTTATTATTTTTTTCCTTTATTTTTTGCACCTGCGTGACCACGGAATGATCTTGTTGGTGAAAATTCTCCTAACTTATGTCCTACCATATTCTCAGTTACATATACCGGCACAAATTGACGGCCATTATGTACTGCGATCGTTTGTCCAACAAAATCCGGAGTAATCATAGAAGCACGTGACCAGGTCTTGATTACAGTCTTCTTATTTGATTCAACATTTGTTTGAACTTTCTTCTCTAACTTGAAGTGAACGTACGGTCCTTTTTTTAATGATCTTGCCATAGCTTATTTCTTTCTACGTTCGATAATATATTTATTACTCGATTTAGTCTTAGAACGGGTTCTAAATCCTTTTGCAGGAATACCATTTCTAGAACGTGGGTGTCCACCAGAAGACTTACCTTCACCACCACCCATTGGGTGATCAACCGGGTTCATAACTACTGGTCTTGTTCTTGGTCTTCTACCCAACCATCTTGATCTACCTGCTTTACCAGAAACCAATAATTGATGATCACTGTTAGATACGGCTCCAATAGTAGCCATACAAGTAACCAGGATCAATCGAGTTTCACCAGAAGGTAATTTCACGGTAGCGTATTTACCATCTCTTGCCATCAACTGTGCAAAAGCACCAGCACTACGTGCCATCACCGCACCTTGACCAGGTCGTAATTCAATACATGAAATAATAGTACCTAAGGGGATATTTGATAAGGTCATTGCGTTTCCAATTTCTGGAGCCACTTTATCGCCTGAAACGATGTTTTGACCTACTTGAAGACCGTTTTGAGCAATTACGTAACGCTTTTCACCATCCTGGTAATTAAGCAATGCGATAAACGCTGTACGGTTTGGATCGTATTCGATACTTGCGACGGTAGCAGGAATTCCTTGCTTGTCACGTTTAAAATCGATAATTCTGTAACGTCTTTTATGACCACCACCTTTATAGCGCATGGTCATTTTTCCTTGACTGTTTCTACCTCCAGAACGTTTTTTCGGAGCGAGCAAGCTCTTTTCCGGCTTATCAGTTGTAATGGCGTCAAATCCATTAACAACTCTAAAACGCTGTCCTGGGGTGATTGGCTTTAATTTTCTTACTGACATTTTTGTCTTCTTTAATCGTATCTAATTGCTTAGATGTTTGCGTAAAAATCTATTGTATCACCTTCCGCCACCTGTACAATTGCTTTTTTATAAGCGTTTGTTTTACCAGTTTGGATACCCGTCTTTGTATGACGTGTTCTCCTGTCCGGGCGGACATTCATTGTGCGAACTGCAGTAACAGAAACTCCATAAGCAGCTTCCACCGCTTTTTTGATTTCTACCTTGTTCGCCTTCGTGTTCACTACAAAGCCATATCGGTTATTTACTTCCGCATCGGCCGTAGCTTTTTCCGTAATAATAGGTTTAATTAAGATATTCATCTTGTTTCTATTTACTTAAATTTTGTTCAATTCCTTCCAAAGAACCTTCAAACAACACGAGGCTGTTTGCGTTCATAATTTTGTAAGTGCTTAATTCTGAGTTCATTATGACATCAGCGCCTTTCAAATTACGAGACGACAAATATACATTATTATTTGTCTCTCCCAACACAAACAAACATTTTTTGTTTTCGAGTCCTAAGCTCTTCAATACTCCAGTAAATTCCTGGGTTTTTGCAGCCTCCATCGTAAAGTCCTCAAGCACAACAATTGACTTGTCATTTGCTTTCATACTTAGGGCTGAACGACGTGCCAAACGCTTCAGGTTTTTATTCAATTTGAAGCCATGATTTTGTGGTCTTGGACCAAACATACGACCACCGCCTCTGAATACACCAGACTTGATACTTCCGGCACGAGCAGTACCTGTTCCTTTTTGTTTTTTGATCTTTCTAGTACTACCAGCAATCTCAGCTCTTTCTTTTGCCTTGCTAGTTCCTTGTCTCTGATGAGCAAGGTATTGCTTCACATCGAGGTAAACAGCGTGATTGTTAGGCTCAATTCCGAACACATCTTTAGAAAGGTCTGCCTTTCTACCTGTGTCTTTTCCGTTTTTGTCTAATACAGCTACCTTCATTATTTCTGAATAGTTACGTAAGCGTTTTTATGACCAGGCACACAACCTTTCACAACAAGTAGGTTCTTTTCAGCAACTACTTTCAACACTCTTAAGTTTTGTACTTTCACTTTTTCATTCCCCATTTGTCCAGCCATCTTCATTCCTTTGAATACTCTCGCAGGATAAGAAGCAGCACCAATAGAACCTGGAGCTCTTAATCGGTTATGCTGACCGTGGGTCGCTTGACCTACACCGGCAAAACCGTGACGTTTTACAACCCCCTGAAAGCCTTTTCCTTTAGAAGTACCCGCAACATCTACGAATTCACCTTCTACAAAGTGCTCTACAGTAATTGTATCACCTAATTTATACTCCTCTTCAAATCCTTGGAATTCGGCGACTTTACGTTTTGCAACGGTTCCTGCTTTTTTAGCGTGGCCTTCGGCAGCTTTAGTAGCAGTCTTTTTGTCATCGAAACCAAGTTGAAGAGCTTCATACCCGTCAACCTCTAAGGTTCTGACTTGGGTAACAACACAAGGTCCAACCTCAATAACGGTACACGGCATATTTTTCCCGTTCGCGTCAAAGATGCTGGTCATCCCTATCTTTCTTCCAATTAACCCAGACATATTTAATTATTTATTGATTATTACTAACTTCTATTTTACTTCCGAAACCTTCAGAAAAAAACAGGGTCAAAATAAATTCAACCCTGAATATTACTTTGTTCCGTTTTTCCCTCGCTCGCAGCTCGGGACATGTCTTCCGAATTACTTCGGAATAATACTTACACCTTAATCTCTACTTCAACACCACTTGGCAACTCCAATTTCATTAGAGCGTCAATCGTTTTTGAAGAAGAACTGTAGATGTCCAATAATCTCTTATATGAGCTTAATTGAAACTGCTCTCTACTTTTCTTATTCACGTGTGGTGAACGTAATACAGTGAATATTTTTTTGTGCGTTGGTAACGGGATGGGACCTGTTACTACAGCACCGGTGCTTTTTACAGTCTTTACGATTTTTTCAGCAGATTTGTCCACTAAATTATGATCGTACGATTTTAATTTAATTCTTATTTTTTGACTCATTGCTGAAATATTATGCGTTAGTTCCTCTTGCTGCCGCTATTACTTCTTCCGAAATACTAGAAGGCGTTGGAGCGTAGTGTGAAAATTCCATAGTTGATGTTGCGCGTCCTGAAGACAATGTTCTCAATGTAGTTACATATCCAAACATTTCAGAAAGTGGCACTTCCGCTTTTACAACCTTGGCTCCTGCACGATCACTCATGTCACTTACCTGGCCACGACGACGGTTCAAGTCACCTACAATATCACCCATATTCTCTTCCGGGGTTAGCACTTCCAGTTTCATAATTGGCTCAAGGATTACTGCCCCAGCTGCTTTAGCCGCTGCTTTAAATCCAAGTTTAGCCGCCAATTCGAAAGAAAGTTGATCCGAATCCACTGCGTGGAAAGATCCATCCGTAAGAGTCACTTTCATGCTATCTACTTCAAAACCTGCTAAAGGTCCATTAACCATAGCCATCTTAAATCCTTTTTCAACAGACGGAATGAATTCCTTAGGAATGTTACCTCCCTTAATTTGATTCACAAATTCAAGGCCTACTTTTCCTTCTTCAGCTGGCTCTAACGTAAATACGATATCACCAAACTTACCACGACCACCAGATTGCTTTTTATAAGTTTCTCTGTGCTCTGCTACCTTAGTAATAGCCTCTTTGTATTCAACCTGTGGTTGACCTTGGTTTACTTCAACTTTAAATTCACGTCTTAGACGATCCACAATAATATCTAAGTGAAGCTCACCCATTCCAGAAATAATGGTCTGTCCTGAAGCCTCATCTGTTCGAACCTGGAAGGTTGGATCTTCTTCTGCCAATTTAGACAGAGCCATACCCAACTTATCCACATCAGCCTTTGTTTTAGGCTCCACAGCAATACCAATTACCGGATCTGGGAAATCCATGCTTTCCAAAATAATTGGATGCTTTTCAGAAGTCATTGTATCTCCGGTCTTGATATCCTTAAATCCAACAGCAGCTCCAATATCACCAGCTTCTATATACTCAATTGCATTTTGCTTATTAGAGTGCATTTGGTAGATACGAGAGATACGCTCTTTCTTTCCTGAACGATTGTTCAAGATGTATGAACCTGCGTCCAATCTACCTGAGTAGGCGCGGAAGAAAGCCAAACGTCCTACGAAAGGATCGGTAGCAATCTTAAACGCAAGAGCAGCAAAAGGCTCTTTTACATCTGGCTTACGTAATTCTTCTAACTCTGTATCTGGATTCACCCCTACAATTCCTTCCTTATCCACTGGAGAAGGTAAGTAGCGACAAACTGCATCTAAAAGGAACTGAACTCCTTTGTTCTTAAATGCAGAACCGCAAATCATAGGAATAATAGACATGTCCATTACAGCAGCTCGAAGTGCAGCGTGCACCTCTTCTTCTGTAATCGAATCTTCATCCTCCATATATTTTTCCAAAAGATCTTCATCATAAGCCGCAACTTCTTCAATTAGCTTTCCGCGTAACTCAGCTGCTTCTTCTTTCAATTCCTCCGGAATATCGATCACATCAAAAGTAGAACCTTGTGTTTCATCATGCCATA
Source organism: Bacteroidota bacterium (assembly GCA_039028295.1). GTDB lineage: Bacteria > Bacteroidota > Bacteroidia > Flavobacteriales > Flavobacteriaceae > Aureisphaera. Next base: position 1,817 of record JBCCIJ010000041.1, on the reverse strand, counting down.
CAATAGCACGGTTCTTTACAAGATCAACAATACCTTTAAAGTCTATCTCATCACCAATGTTCATCACAATGGGTACTGCATTAGACCCAAGCATGTCTTTTACCTGCTGACAAACGTTCATAAAGTTAGCTCCCTGACGGTCCATTTTGTTAACGAACCCAATACGAGGTACTTTATAGTTATCGGCAAGTCTCCAGTTAGTTTCAGATTGAGGTTCAACACCATCAACAGCACTAAATAAGAAAACCAAACCATCCAACACACGTAAAGATCTGTTCACCTCAACGGTAAAATCCACGTGACCAGGAGTGTCAATAATATTAAAGTGATACCCTTTGGTGTCCTCAACCGGTTTTCCATTTTCAATTGGAAATTCCCAGGTACAAGTAGTTGCAGCAGAAGTAATTGTAATACCTCTTTCCTGCTCTTGCTCCATCCAGTCCATGGTGGCAGCGCCGTCATGAACTTCACCAATTTTATGACTTACCCCTGTGTAATAAAGGATACGTTCTGTAGTAGTGGTTTTACCAGCATCAATATGCGCGGCAATACCTATATTTCTAGTAAGTTTTAAATCTCTAGCCATTTCTATTAAAATCTAAAGTGTGAGAATGCTTTGTTTGCTTCTGCCATTTTGTGAGTATCGGTACGCTTCTTAACGGCAGCACCTTCTTCTTTGGCAGCTGCTAAGATCTCGGCAGCGAGTTTCTGAGCCATGGATTTTTCATTACGCTTTCTAGCATAACTAATCAACCATTTCATAGCGGTAGAAATCTTACGATCTGGGCGAATTTGCATTGGAATTTGGAAGGTAGCTCCTCCCACTCTACGGCTTCGTACTTCAACGTGTGGCATAACATTAGAAAGCGCATCTTTCCATGTTTCCAAAGCCGATTTCTCGTCGTCTTGTTTTTTCTCTTCTACGATGTCAATTGCATCATAAAATACTTTAAAAGCCACCGACTTTTTCCCGTCCCACATCATGTTATTTACAAAACGTGTTACTAATTGATCATTAAACCTTGGATCCGGTAAAAGTGGTCTTTTTTTGGCCTGTCTTTTTCTCATTTCTTCGTCTTAAATAAGTTTAAAATTACTTCTTAGGGCGTTTTGCTCCGTACTTAGATCTACGCTGTGTTCTTCCTTCAACACCAGCGGTGTCCAAAGCTCCACGAACGATATGATACCTAACTCCCGGCAAATCTTTTACCCTTCCACCTCTAACCAATACTATCGAGTGCTCCTGTAGATTGTGACCTTCACCTCCGATGTATGCGTTTACCTCTTTACCATTTGTCAATCGAACACGAGCTACTTTACGCATAGCAGAATTCGGTTTTTTAGGCGTAGTGGTATATACACGCGTACACACACCGCGGCGTTGCGGGCACGAATCCAAAGCAGCCGATTTACTCTTCTTGGTTATTTTGGCTCTTCCTTTTCGTACTAATTGTGAAATAGTTGGCATATAAAATCCTTGTTATACTTAAATTAATGATATAATTTCCCCTATAAAAGGGCGTGCAAAGGTAGAAATAATATTGGAACTTTCAAACATCACAAAATTTATTTTGCCTTGGGTCACAATTATTTAAAACTGAAATATGAAAACCCAGGCATTAACGTTAGATTTACAACCCTTAATGGAGTCGTTTTGAAGCATCATTTGCACCTATTTTTCTACCTTAATATATGTCTGATTTTTTCTGAAGGGGTTCAGGCCCAGAATTTGCAGCTAAAAATCACCTCCGAAAAGGAACTCTCAAAACCCTTTTTAGACTCCCTGGAAACCACCGAAAGTTTTAGCAATTTTAATG
>JBCCIJ010000040.1:0-34949 GCA_039028295.1 Bacteroidota bacterium | reverse complement strand
GATCCGCCGCTTCTTGACGTGCATTGTCCTCTCCTGCCCAAGACCGTAGTGCGTCTTCCTGTGCCGATTGGCTTTCGTCGGCTGTCTGCGAGGAGGAAAAGAAAAGGCTTCAGTTTGTTTCTTTCAACCTCGCTGGTTTCTGGCCGGTTTGGGTATTCACAAAGTGGTGGAATGTCTTGTGTGTTAAAGTGAGAAATCTATGGTATTTTTTGAATTTGAATATGTTTTTAAATCGAGTACCTTTATCACCTTTAAAAATTGAAAAATGAAACACTTTCTATCCGTTCTCTTGTTCCTTGCTATTACTATTTCTTCTTTTGCTCAAGTACAATCGACCTTCGAATACTTAGACGTTTTCGGTTTGGAATACGCTGGTAATCCACAAATTTCTCCCGATGGAAATCAAGTAGTATATCGTAGAACGGGCTTCGATATCATGAAAGACCGCTCCAAGGGAAATCTTTGGTTAGTGAGCAGTGATGGTAGCAAGCATCACAAATTGACCTCTCGCGAAGTAAATGAAAGCGGAGCAAAGTGGTCACCTAATGGAGATCGAATAGCCTTTACCAGTAGTGAAGGAGAGGGTAGCGAGATATATGTTTATTGGACGGCAACAGGGACCGTAGCAAAGCTAACTCAACTTGAGAACAGTCCATCCAACCTGGCATGGTCCGCCGATGGAAAACAGTTAGCTTTTACGATGAAGGTAAATGCAAAGTCTCCCGTGCTTGTAAAGATGCCTGCCAAACCAAAAGGAGCCAAGTGGGCCGATGCTCCCAGAATTACAGACCGTTTGAAGCATGAGGCCGACGGAGCAGGATATTTGAAACCTGGATATACGCATATTTTTGTTATACCTACTGAGGGAGGTACACCGCGCCAGCTCACTTCCGGCCCATTTAATCATGGAAGTAATTTGTCATGGTCGCCTAAAGGGGATGAGATCTATTTTTCCGCAAATAGAAATCCGAATTGGGAGTATGAATTTAGAAATAGCGAAGTATATGCTATTAATACATATACCAGCTTGGTTAGAACCTTAACCGATAGAGACGGCCCGGATAGATCGCCCAAATTGTCCCCTGATGGGAGTATGGTTGCCTATATAGGCTACGAAGATAAAGTGCAGACCTATCAGACCAGAAAGTTACAGGTGATGAACAAGGATGGCTCTAATAAACGAGTTGTTTCTAAATCCTTGGACAGAAGTATTTCCTCCGCCGTTTGGGCCAGTGATAGCAAGGGGTTGTATGTTCAGTATAACGATTTGGGCTTGACCAAACTTGGTTATTTAAGCCTCAATGGAAAACTGACTAAATTGGTTGATAATGTGGGAGGAACGACCTTGGGAAGACCCTATGCAAGTGGTAGCTTTTCAGTATCAAACAACGGCAAAATTGCTTACACCATTTCATACCCAGATCGCCCTGCAGATGTTGCATTGGTTAGTAAAAATAACGTACAGCCAAAAACGGTAACCGAGTTAAATGAAGATTTGCTAGGCTTCAAAATTATGGGTGCCGTCGATGAAATTTGGTATAAGTCCTCAGTGGATGGGCGAGATCTGCAGGGTTGGATCGTATATCCTCCTGATTTTGAAAAACGCAAAGATTATCCTTTGATTGTGGAAAACCACGGTGGTCCCATCCTTAATTATGGACCATTTTTTTCCGCTGAGGTTCAATTGTATGCTGCAGCTGGATATATAGTATTTTATCCTAACCCGCGTGGAAGTACCAGTTATGGTGAAGAATTTGGAAACTTGCTTTACAATAACTATCCGGGAGACGATTACCAGGATGTGATGGATGGAGTGGGCGCGGTGATTGCCCAAGGAAAGGTAGATTCAGAAAAACTATATGTTACCGGAGGGAGTGCAGGTGGAATTATGACCGCTTGGATCATAGGGAAAAACAATCGCTTTAAAGCATCCGTTGTGGCCAAGCCTGTGATGAATTGGATAAGTAAAACACTTGTGGCAGATAATTACTATGGTTATGCGGATACCAGATATCCGGGACAGCCCTGGGAGAATTTTGAAAACTATTGGAAATTTTCGCCCATCTCGTTGGTGGGTAATATTGAAACTCCTACCATGGTTATGGTGGGGATGAACGATTTGCGAACCCCTCCCAGTGAGGCGAAGCAACTCTACCACGCCTTGAAAATTCGGAAAAAAGAAACGGTGTTGGTTGAAATTCCGGAAGCCTCTCATGGTATCGCAGCTCGTCCGAGTAACTTAATTACTAAAGTTGCCCATACATTGGCTTGGTTTGCCAAGTATAAATAATTTTAGCTGGCGCCCAAAGACCGTAAAGCATTCATTCTAGTTGGGATACCAATCCAATGTTACGACTTTAATATTAGGGCCTGCCCCGGATTTTTTTACCCAACCGTGAAACTTCCCCACGTCGCTTATCATTCCTTTCCCACGATAATGGTAAGGATAGACTGTTTTGGGTTGAAACTCAACTACAGCTTTAGCAGCTTGAAGCTCTGTCATGGTATAAGGAAGGTTCATGCATACAAAAGCCACATCGATATCTTTGAGGGCCCGCATTTCGGGAATGTCCTCAGTGTCTCCTGAAATGTAAACACGCATCCCATCTTTTTCAATCACATATCCATTGCCGCGACCTTTAGGGTGAAATTGTAAGGCTTCTTCCCTTAAATTATACATAGGAATGGCTTCCACGGTAAACCCATAACGTTCTTTTAAATCGCCGTTGTTAAGTACATCTAACTGAGGGTCGAAGTCGGCGGGAAGTTTATCGGCTACTGCCTGAGGGACCATAATTTTGGTTTTGGTTGCGCTAACTTCCTGAAGTGTTTCCAAGTTCAAATGGTCACCGTGAATATCGGTGACCAGGATTAGGTCGGGAGACGGGTGCCCTTCAAAGGCCAAGCCTCCACCCACGGGATCTATATAAATACTATACCCATCCCACTGTAGCACCATAGTAGCATGAGAAATAGGATGCACTTCAAACTCTTTGATATTGGGAGTTTCTTTCAGCTCTTTAGATGTTTCATTTTCAATATCCTCTATGAGAGCTGTATCGGGTTCGGAAACTTCGGTAGTTTCTTTTTTATCGTTTTTGCAGCTGTAAAGGGCAATCACGAATAGTAGGGGAAGGATGATTCGAGACATAATTCTTTTTTATGAAGATACGAATTCCTTTATTCTGAAACAATTAAAGTGGATAGACCATTTTTATATTGCTGCGCACATACGGACTGTTCGCTTCAATTTTCACCTCTTCAAAACCAAACTTTCGATAAATATAAATAGCATTTTCCAACAACGTGTTGGAATACAAATAGAGTTGGTCGAATTTGTTTTCCTTAGCAAAATCAATACAGTGCTGCATCAATTGCTGCCCGATCTTCTTGCCTCTTTGATCACCTCGAACGGCCATTTTGGTGAGTTCATAAGCATTTTCATCACGTTTCATGAGAGCCACGGTTCCAATAGCTTCGCCATTTTCTACCGCAAAGAAAATATGACCTCCCGGGTCCAGAATGTATTGGTGTGGTTTGCTAAGCACTTCTCGGTCAAAATCTTCTACGTAAAAGTAGGTTTCTAACCAATCTATGTTGAAATCGTAGAAGGCCTGGGCATATTCTGGTTTGAATTCGGAAATGTAGAGTAGGGTTTCTTGTTCCATATGTTCTGTTATTGCTTGAGAAAAGTCGCCTGCCTTAATGACTTCCTCAAATTGATTAATATGTTCTAGTAATGAATTGGCTGGTTTTTGTGTGAATTCTTTGACCGACTTATCCATCGATCGCCATAGAGGTTGCACTTGGATATGTAAAACGGAACCCTTTGGAGTAAGGGAAATAATCTTCTTCCTTTTATCAATGGCGTCCGCCTCTAACTGCACCAATCCTTTCTGAACCAACTTATTGATGGTCTGTGTAACGGCAGGCTGGGAAGTTTGCAGGGAGTCGCAAAGCTCCGTATTCGTAATCGTTTTTGACTCAGCTATTTTGTGAAATGCAGGAAACAAATAAGGGTCGAAATCGAGGCCGTAGTCTTGATAGACCTTGCTGATTGTTTTCATTAATAGTTCGCTAAGCCTCTTTAATCGGGAGCCTAAACTTAATTCTCCTATCAATTTTAATGAATCCATATAAGTATTTATATAAGTGCTTATGCAAATATATAAAATCCAATCGAATTTTTCAATTATTTGGAAGCTTTAGGAGCTAAACTCATGTCTTTCATCATGAATTTGGCTCCTCATAGGTTCCTCGTTAGGCTTTTAAATAAGGTCATCTTTAGCTTCTACTAAGTAATGATGACTAACCGACCCCGCCGTTCGGGCGTTTAAGTGAGGGATATATTCCGGATCATTCATGAAATCCATGGCGGCTTGTTTGTTAGGCCATTCTATAAGAATGCGCAGTGCCGCTTTTTCGCTTTTTCCTTCTAATTGTTCATGAGAAGTAGTTCTCGCCAGGTACCGCCCGCCGTGTTTCTTTAAAATCTGCGTGGCTGGATTGATATAATCTGCCACCCATGAATCGGTAGTAGGTGTTACGTCTAATATTGAATAATGTTTCATTTTTTTGCTTTTTGATTTTGTATAAATTATTCTAAGATGGTAAATATTTCTGCTTCAGAGAGCCTTGACTTTGGAGTTTTGTCTGGCGTATTGAAATCTGATGATTTTCTATACCCTATGGCAACCAATACCAAAGAAGTGAGTCCTTTTTCGCGTAAACCAAATTCTTGATCCAATGCTTTTACGTCAACTCCTTCCATAGGCAATGCATCTATACCCAGAGTCGCAACGCCCAATAGGAAGTTGCCAATATTTAGGTACACCTGTTTTTCCATCCAATGCTGAAGGTCTTTTAAATCATAGCGATGTATGTCGGCAAAAATGTTTCTGGCGCTGTGTACATTTTGTTTTATTTCATCATCAGGAAACCTTCCATCTTGATCCTCTTGTTTCAACAAATGTTGCATATAGGTTTCATTAGCACTTGTCTTTGAGCAAAAAATAATAACGTGCGAGGCATCCATAACTTTAGGCTCGTTAAATTGAAAGAAACCTTGAGTGCCTTTGGCAACCCTTTTTTTGCCTTCGACCGAGTTCGCAATAATAAAATGCCAAGGCTGAATGTTTGTACTGGATGGACTCATTCGCAATAGCGCCTTGACTTTTTCAAAATCTTGCTCAGACACCTTTTTATTTTGGTCAAATTTCTTTGTTGAGTATCTCCAATTTACAGTTCGTAGTAGGTCCATAATAATTTCATCTTTTGTTACTATAAAAAATATAGTTGCAAAACTAAGTATAGTAATCTACCTTTGCAATAACGGTCAAAAAGGATAGTATAAAATGATAGAAGATCAATTGGTTAAAAAGCACATATATAACGGGCAGGAATATCCTTGTTGCGCAAGCCTTACCATGGGTGTGATAGGCGGAAAGTGGAAAACCGTTATTTTATTTCATTTAAGGAAGGGTAAATTACGGTATAATGAATTGAGAAAATCTATGCCAACGGTAACGGAGCGTACCTTAAGCTTACAATTGAAAAAATTGGAAAACGATAAGATTATAAAAAGGAAGGTATATCACAGCAAGCCACCATTGCGGGTGGAATATTCTTTAACTCAATTGGGTAAAACGCTTATTCCTGTTGTAGAGACAATTGCCAATTGGGGGCATTTTATTGGCGGTGAAAGCAGCCTTGCAGAATGATGTTACTTTATAATCTTTACATGGGCTTTTAGGTTCCTTGCTCAAAATTAATGCTAATTCCTCATTGACGGGCACTCACATTTTACCATCAATATATTCGATGGTGGACTGTTCAATGATTAGTGTCTCGTCATAGATTTTCTTTGCTTTGGACAAGATGTTCTCTGCGAAACTTCTATCTTTAATATCCTTGGCGTTGATACGAACGTTGAAATAAGCGCCAACAACTGCCGCTTTAGCACAAAGTACACCCACCCCCGCATCAGACAACGAACTTTGGAGTCCTTCTGTGAGCATGGCCTGCATCACTTCCATAGATTGATAGGCCGTTTCCATTACTTGAAACGGGATTTCCGTAGCATAGATAGTAGCCGCTTCAATGGCGGCTTTTCGTGCTTCAATTTCAGCTTCATTGCCTTTGGGCATTCTAAAACCATCAATAATTTTATTGAAGGCATTGGTATCTTCATCTACGAGATAAAGCAATTTACTTTTGTAAACTTGCCCTTTTCTAGCCCATTCTGAATAGAATTCCCATTTGTCGTCCCAACCTGCCTTATGTGCCGAAAGGTTGGCGACCATAGTTCCCAAAGAAACGCCTAAGGCACCCACATAGGCTGAAATGGACCCACCTCCTGGTGCCATGGATTCTCCCGCAGTCTCATCGGCGAAATCATCTAATTTGAAGTCAATTAACCTTTTTCCTTCTGAAGCGAGCATATACTCAATGATTTTTTCTTGCGGGTTGAATGGTTTTAGGTCATCCAGCCCCATCGACTTCACGGCGATCTTAATTTTTTCAGCTTCAGAAACACCTAGAGAACGTTGTTGTTTGATAAGAAAATAATCGGCAGCATCGAGCATGGCTTTTAAGGGAACCAAGCCAACCAATTCTGATCCCGTGACTCTAAGCCCTCGAGCTTCGGCAGCTTTGCAACTTTCATCAAACGCCACATGTAGTGGAGTGATGGAAATATTGGTCAAGTTGTAAGATATTTGGGCAATACCGTATTCTTCAATATACCAACCAATGCCTTTAACGGCCTTCAATTTCCCTGGAATTCGCAAAGGCTCTCCGTCCTCCCCAAGTATTTTTTTGCCGATAATTGGATTTCCTTCACGCTTGACCCTACCTGCTTCGCGAATATCGAATGCTATGGCGTTAGCTCTTCTTGATGAGGTGGTATTTAAATTGACGTTATAGGCAATTAAAAAGTCGCGGGCCGATATGGCTATTGCTCCAGTTCTTTCAACACTTTTATTGAATTCGGACGGACCGAAGTCTGGAGTCCAGTTAGGATCTACTAACTTTTTGGCCAGTCCTTCATATTCACCAGAACGACAATTGGCCAAGTTTTTGCGCACTTCTTGTTTAGCCGCTCCTTCATAGAAATAGCCGGGAATTCCTAATTCCTTTCCCACTCGTTTCCCTAGTTGATGCGCATATGATGCCGCTTCTTCAATACTAATATTGGCTATAGGAACCAAAGGACATACATCGGTTGCACCAAAACGAGGATGTTCACCACTGTGTTTGCTCATGTCAATTAGTTCGGAAGCTTTTTTAATAAGTAGGAACGCTGCTTCAATAACGGGTTCAGGCGCGCCAACAAATGTTATAACCGTTCTGTTGGTCGCTTTTCCTGCATCTATATCCAGGAGTTTTACGCCCTCCACGGTTTCTACGATGTGAGCGATTTCGTGAATTTTTGCCTCGTCGTTACCCTCGCTAATGTTAGGCACACATTCTATAAGTTGCTGTTGCATGAATTTGTGGTTGTTTGAATGGAATTATAGGTTGAAAAATCAAAAGTAAATCTTGTTTTTCAAATTCCCGCTTCGTTTTATTAAAAATATATGCTAAATGGAATTAAATAATTTGACCGCCAATAATTACGGTTTCAATGAGGTTGCTTCCAAAGGCATAAGGTAGATATCCATAGGAAGGAATTTCCTTGGTAATAATTACACTAGCCGATTTTCCTTTGCTAATGCTTCCATGAGAATTACTCAGTCCCATGGCGTAGGCTCCATTGATGGTTGCGGCATTAATAGCTTCTTCCGGAGTAAGTTTCATCTTAATGCAAGCCGTAGCTACCACAAAATTCATATTCCCACTTGGGGTAGAACCCGGATTATAGTCCGTAGCCAGAGCCAACGGAAGCCCAGCGTCTATAAGCCGTCTGCCAGGGGTGTAGGGGATACCTAAAAAATAAGAGCAGGAGGGAAGTGCCACTGGCATGGTCTCGCTCTTTTTTAATGCCGTAATATCTTCTTCGGTAATTACTTCTAAATGGTCTACACTTAATGCATGGTGATCTACTCCAGCCAGGACTCCTCCTATGGCGTTAAACTGATTGACATGAATTTTCGGAATCAATCCGTAGGGTTTTGCAGCCGTGAGCAGACGGTTGGTATCCTCTACCGAAAAGTAACCTTCCTCGCAAAATATGTCCACATAGTTGGCCAAACCTTCAGTGGCTACTTTAGGCATCATTTCGTCAATGAGCAAATCGAGATAACCGTTCTTGTTATTTTTATATGCTGAAGGAACCGCATGGGCTCCCAAAAATGTTGTTTTGACAGCTACTGGATACTGCTGTTCCATTTTTTTTGCAACGCGAAGCATTTTTAACTCGGCGTCTGTGGTTAGACCGTATCCGCTTTTAATTTCGATCGCACCGGTTCCTAATTGCATAACTTGTTCCAGACGTTTGGCCGATTGGTGGTACAGGTCTTCTTCCGAAGTGCCCTGAAGCTTTTTAGCGCTGTTTAAAATACCACCACCTTTTTCGGCTATTTCATGATAGCTCAGCCCATTAATTCGATCCACGAACTCTTGTTCTCGATTGCCTGCGTACACGATATGCGTATGGGAATCACACCAGGTGGGCAATACCATTTTTCCTGTGCAATCGATGGTTTTATCGACCGATACTTCCGGCAAGTCTGACATGCCTCCAAAATCAACAATAAGATCATCCTCCAACAACAGCCAGGCATTTTGAATGGAGGGAAGTTCTTTCATCTGAAGACCACTCACCTTTAAAGGTGGATTATCGCGCACTTGTAATAGTTCTTTTATATGGGTTAAGAGTAATCTCATTGTTTTATCATTTACCGTTATCCTCTATGTTGAGCGAAGAAACCTGGTGATTTTGATTGTGTAATCGAAGATACATAAAAGATTGATTCCTTATTTCCTTCTAACAAATTTAGGGCAATATCTTTCGAAGTTCACGGATGCAGTTAATTAGCCATTTATTAACAAAAGTTTCATTTGGCAAATGTAGCAAAGCTAAAAAGGAATTAATACCTTAGAGCTTCAAAAACTAAAGACAAGATGAAAGCTCGAAAATTAGGAATCAACACCATTTGCGCACATGTTGGAGAATTGAAGGATGAACAATTTAAGGGTGCCGTTTCCCCGTTGTATATGTCTAGTGCCTACGCCTATGAGAATGTGGATGTGAAACGTTATCCTCGGTATTTTAACACGCCAAATCAAGAGGCGTTGAGCAGAAAAATAGCCGCGCTTGAAAAATGCGAAGCTGGACTCATATTTGGAAGTGGGATGGCTGCCGTAAGTCATAGTATGCTGGCATTTTTACAAAAGGGAGATCACGCGGTACTTCCCAAAACGTTGTATGGAGGGACCTATAATTTTGTGGTTGAAGAGTTTCATAAATTCGGAATTGAATATTCTTTCGCCAGTGGTTTTTCTGAAGCCGATTTTGCTTCGGAAATAAGAGAAAATACTAAAGTTCTATTCGTTGAATCTCCTTCCAATCCGCTCATGTGGATTACCGACTTGGAAATGATTTCACGGTTGGCCAAAGAACGAGGAATCATTACTATGATCGATAATACCTTTGCGTCCCCCGTAAATCAGACTCCAGCCGATTTCGGAATTGATATTATGATTCATAGTGCGACCAAATATATGGGGGGGCATAGCGATATTTGTGCTGGTGCGGTTGCCGGGTCTAACGAACATATAGAACGCATTTGGGAATTGGCTAAAAATATAGGAGGAAGTTTGAGTGACTATACCGTATGGTTATTAGAACGCAGTATTAAGACCATGGCTATTCGAGTAAAGGCTCAGAACCGTAACGCTAAGAAAACGGCTAAATGGTTGGAGAAACATCCTTTAGTTGCTCGCGTATATTATCCTGGATTAAAGAGTCATCCGGACCATGAATTGGCTAAAAGGCAGATGAAGGGTTATTCTGGAATGTTGTCATTCGAACTGCTCGAAACTCTGGATGTCGAAGCTTTTATGAACTCCTTGCAGCTCATTAAACAAGCCATGAGTCTAGCCGGAGTGGAGTCTACCATTCTCTCTCCTGTCAAAACTTCTCATGCCTTATTATCTTCGGAAGAAAAAGACCGTCAGGGAATTAAAGATGGTTTGTTGCGTTTTTCATTGGGAATTGAAGAAAATGCCGATATTATAGCCGATTTGGAGCAGGCCTTTGAGGCCGTAGCTAAAAAGCAATTAGAATTATTATAATTATTATTTTGAATTAAAAACTGCCAGTGAGCTCGTATTTTGATGAGTTAAATGCCACACACTATGAAATTAGACATACTAGCCATAGGAGCACACCCGGACGATGTTGAAATGAGTTGCGGCGCTACCATAGCCAAAGAGGTTGGAAAAGGAAGAAAAGTAGGTATTTTGGATCTTACTCGAGGAGAGTTAGGGACAAGAGGGAGTGCCAAGATCAGAAAAGAAGAGGCCACAGCCGCAGCGCAAATATTGGGTGTGAGTGTTAGAGAAAACTTAGGTCTGGCGGACGGTTTTTTTCAGAATGACAAGTCATCTCAAATGGAAGTTATAAAGATGCTTAGAAAATATCGGCCGGAGATTGTATTTTGTAACGCCATTGACGATCGACATATCGATCATGGTAAAGGAAGTAAGCTGGCCAGCGATGCGTGCTTTTTAAGTGGCTTACGGCGTATTGAAACCGAATGGGAGGGAAAAAAACAAAAGGCTTGGCGCCCTAAATTGGTTTACCATTATATTCAATGGATAGAATTGGAGCCGGATATTGTGGTGGACGTAACTGGATTCATGGAGAAGAAGTTGGAGGCGGTCTACGCCTATAGCAGTCAGTTTTACGATGTCAATAGTAAGGAGCCGGAAACTCCTATTTCTTCAAAAAACGCTTTAGAAAGTCTTTCTTATAGAAATCGGAATCTGGGTCGGCTTATCGGTACAGAAGCTGGAGAAGGCTTTACAGTAGAGCGTTATGCTGCGGTAGATTCGATCTTCGATCTCATTTAAAAAATCTTCAGAAATAGTATTGTGCATAGTTGGGAAATGCATTATATTTGCAGCCTCCAATACAACGCTTTTGAGTTCCAGTCATGGGTTTAGAGGTTTAAGGAGTCAACATGGTGGTTGTAGCTCAGCTGGTTAGAGCACTGGTTTGTGGTACCAGGGGTCGCGGGTTCGAATCCCGTCTTCCACCCAACGAAAAGTCCTTGATTTTGTCAAGGACTTTTTTTATACATCAAATGAAGTTCACTTCAAATTTGAGGTATAAAAAAAGGGCTGGGGCGTCAGCTCAAGGACTTTACATTGGCAGGTTTTCCCATTTGGGATCAGCGGAGCTAATCCGTTCCAATTTGAGGGTATAAAAAAAGGGCTGGGGCGTCAGCCCAAGGACTTTACATTGGCAGGTTTTCCCATTTGGGATCAGCGGAGCTAATCCGTTCAAATTTGAGGGTATAAAAAAGCCCGATGTCATCGCATCGGGCCGATAATCTCTTTATTTTCTTACCTATAATTTGTCTGCGGTGATGCGAACTTCCCTATTGGCAACTTCCCAAGCGGTCTGGAAGATGAGATGTGCTCTCTTTTCCAAAAGTTCATATTCTATTTTATCCGGTGTATCCGTAGGTTTATGATAGTCCTCATGAACTCCGTTGAAATAGAAAATAACTGGAATGTTGTTTTTGGCAAAGTTATAATGGTCACTGCGATAGTAAAAACGATTTGGATCATTTTCATCATTGAATTTATAATCCAACTCTAGGTCACTATATACTTTGGCCACGTCTTCAGAAAGATCGTGAAGTCCCTGGCTTAATTTGTCACTTCCAATAAGGTAAATATAATTTGGCTTATCCGCTTTATCAGGAGCGATTCGTCCAATCATGTCTGTATTGAGATTACAAACGGTATTGGCCAAAGGGAATAACGGATTTTCGGTATAATATTTCGACCCATAAAGTCCAATTTCTTCACCGGTAACATGCAAAAAAAGGATAGAACGTTTAGGTCCTTGTCCATTTTTAACCGCTTTCTGGAAAGCCTCGGCTATTTCTAACAATGCCACAGTACCACTACCATCATCATCCGCTCCATTATATATTTTACCATCTTCCATACCCACGTGATCATAGTGAGCAGAAAGGACAATTACTTCATCGGGTTTTTCACTTCCTTTTATAAAGGCAACCACATTTTCTGAAGACTTGGGTTCCTTCATTCGCTTAAAATAGCTAGCCGGAATATTTTGAAAGTATGCTCCAGCTTCCTTGGGAGCTTCTATTCCTTGGGACACATAAAAACTTTTAAGGTATTCTGCGGCCATTTTTTGTCCCGGTTCTCCGGTCATTCTTCCTTCCATTTTGTCATCGGAGAATTTGTAGAGATGTGTGCTAAGATCTTCAGCGGTTATCGTGTTCATATAATCTACACGGGACAGTTTTTTTTTGGTTGAGTTTTGTGCAGTGTTACAGGAAAAGGAGAGCACTGCAATAGTAGTTAGTAGGAGATATTTCATTATATTTTTTTTATGGCTTTAAAGATACATATAGTTGTATTCGGGAATCCAAAAAAAATGTGAAAATTGATATTTATAATCCAAAAATACAGAGACGAATTGGTGCGCTTCAAAAGAGTAGTACATTATGGACTTCCGATTTACGATAAATAGAGGTATTAAATCGCCTGTGAAATCCTTAGTTATAGTAACCGTTATCCATACCAGCCTTTGGAATTTATGGCTTAATTTCATTATTCCATATGAAACTGAAGGCTGTGAAAAATTATTTTATAATAGAAAAAGACAGAGAAACCATAGATGTTATTCGTAATACGATGATGGACTTTCCTGAATTTAGGTCGGTTGGTTTTTCACAAGATGAACAGGGTTCTATGAACATCATCCTTAAAGAGAACCCGGATGTAGTGTTTCTAGACATTGATGACGTCGTTGGAAATCCTTTTGATTTTGTAAGAGATATAAATGAATACAGTATGGATCCCCCCGTTTTTGTAGCGCTTTCTTCGTTTAAGTCCAGTGCTTATGAGGTTATCAAATGTGGCTTCGTTGATTATCTGCTCAAGCCTATTCCCGAACTTGAAGTGAGAAAAAGCATCCTGAAGTTTCAAAAAAAATATAAACGAGATACCAATAGAACCATTTGTTTAAAATCGTATAAGGATTATCAATACCTCAACACTAATGAGATTCTCTTTTTGAAGGCTGACAATAATACGACCGATTTCTACATGCAAGATGGTAGCATTGTTGGAGCTTTTAAAACGCTCGGGACCTTTGAAAATGTTTTACCTCAAAACTTTTTGCGAATTCACAAAAGTTACATTATTAACAGTAACTACGTATCTCGTATTCAGTACGGAAAATCCATTTGCACGATAAGTAAAAATAATTTTCACATTCCGTTTACTAAGACCTTTATAGAAAATGTCAAAGTAATGAATGACACTTTATATCAATCCTCTCTATTATCTCAAAATTAGATTTCCCTCTCAAATTATACAGTTTCACTCACAGACTTTAGTGGTTCACTATACTTAAACCAATTGCCATGGAGGTTTCAAATACTCAACTTAATTTAGCTCTAAGTCTGGGGAAATCTACAGTTTGACTGTCGAGCAGACGAATGATTTTATAATCCAATTATTTAACACTGTGTCGATTTTCGGCAAAACCATTTTATAAATTTAAAATCTGTAATTATGAAAACTGTACAACGCATTTTTTTATTTTTAATAATCACATCATTTTTAGCTTCGTGTACACCTCAAGAAATGCTAACGGAGACTTCGGATAACACCAACGTAGATATTTATGCAACGGGAGATGGGGACAATGCTGGAGTAGATGATGATAGAGACGGATAGTGGTCCTAATGTATATTAGTTAAAAAAAGGTCTTTGATTTATTCACGGGCTTTTTTTTTTAGCTTTGTATTAAACCTTTCTTTTGAATAGACTTAATAAACTTTCGAGATTACTTTATTGCTTAATTCTAAGTAATCTCTTGCTTATTGGTTGTAATTCAAATGAAAAAACCAATTTGCCGGAAGAACAGGCTCCAGCGGATGACTTTTCCTCCTGGATCACCATCTCAAAAAGTGAAGAACTGCAATTATGTGAGCGCAAGGAAGCACTCCACCGCGCTTACTTAATGAACGACGAAAAAGCAGAGGGAGTCAATAAAATAGAAAACCTTAAGATCATTGCATTTCAGGCCTATAAGCTAAACGATTCGGGGCTCTTTAAGAAAGCAAACAAGGAAGCTTTTGAGGCTTCGGTTAAAATTCGGGATACATTGGGTATCGCAAACGCTCATTGGAATTATGGAGCATTTTATGCAGAGAAGGAAGTATATGATAGTGCTTACTCTCATTACGGCAGTGCTTTAGGATATTACCAGGCCATTAAAAATGATCATTATAGCGGGAAGATGCTATATAACATGGCGTTTATTAAAGGTCGACTTAAAGATTATACTGGTAGTGAAAATTTGACCTCACAGGCCATTGTTAAATACAAACAATTAAATAAATACAAATCGCTGTATACCTCCTACAATCATTTGGCAATTTTGTTTAAAGAATTGGAAGAATATGATCGCGCTCTGGATTATAATGAAGAGGCGCTAAGCTATCTTGCATATCTTGACGACAAGAAGACCTATTACGAAGGAAGTCTCAATAATATTGGTCTTATATATCATAAACAAAAAAACTATGAGCGGGCCATAGAATATTTTAATGAAGCCTTAGAAAAAGACAGCCTAAAATATAAGAACATTGAATTATACGCCAGACTCATAGATAATAGAGCACATAGTAAGTTGCTCAATAACGACACAGTTCATCTATTGAACGAATTCAATGAGTCCTTACGCATTAGAGATAGCTTAAACAATCATGCCGGTATAACCTTGTCCAAATTGCATTTGGCTGAATTCTATAAAAAAAAGAATGATACGACAAATGCGATTCAGTTTGCAGAGGAGGCGAAATATATTGCTAAAGAGCGAAAGAACAATCGAGATTACCTGGCGGCGTTAAAGTTTTTGTCTAAGACGGATGATCAAAATGCCAACACTTATTTGAATGAATTTATTGATGTGAATGACAGCCTTCAGAATGTAGAGCGAAAAATTAGAAACATATTTACAAGAATTGATCTGGAAACCGATGAATACAGAGAAGAGGCCGACCGTTTGTTTAAACAAAAAGTACTGATCTTGGTTGTGAGTTTATGCTTGCTCCTAATTTTGTCGCTGTTGTATTTTGTCAATCGTCAATACTCAAAAAGTAAAGAGCTACAGTTTGAAAGTGAACAGCAAAAGGCCAATGAGCAAATTTATTTATTGTCACTTGAACAACAAGCTAAGTTAGAGGAAGGCAAGGTGCAGGAGCGCAATCGAATTTCGGAAGAGCTACACGATGGAGTGTTAGGTAAACTATTTGGAGCTAGAGTGGGGCTTGGGTTTTTAAATCCAAATCTTGATAAGGGGGCCACCCAAAAATATAATTTATTGATTGGAGAACTTCAGGTTATTGAAAAGGAGATTAGAGATATTTCACATGAGCTAAAAAATCATGACACTTATTCCTCCAGTGTGAGCTTTTTTAATTTGGTCACCAAACTAATTATAGATTGCAGTGAAATAGGAGGGTTTGAATATAGATTGACCAAGGACGGGGCAATTTTTTGGGAAGATGTTGATGAGATTGTCAAGGCAAATTTGTATCGAATAATTCAAGAGTCATTGCAGAATACTATAAAATTTGCGAAGGCAAACGAAGTGTTAATTGACTTTTCAATTCAAGATGGAAACCTTATCTTAACATTAGTGGATAATGGGGTTGGATTTAATACTTTGAAAAGGAAAACAGGTATAGGACTTAAGAATATGAGATCTAGAGCAGAAAAACTGAATGGCGAATTTACCATCGAATCTCAACCAAATAAAGGGACTAAAACGGCAATTCGTATTCCCATTAATAAAGAAATATGAAACAGAACTATAAAGTATTATTAATAGAAGATCATCCTTTAATCGCCGAAGCTTATAGAAGCGCTTTGAAATTTGTAAGCAAAGAAAAAGAGGGCGTCAATTTTTTTATAGAGACCGCGAATAATTGCGATGACGGGTATGAAAAAATAAAAGATGCGTCAAACAAAAACGGTTTGGATCTCATATTCTTGGACATTAGATTACCACCTTCAAAAGACAGCAAGGTGCTATCGGGTGAGGACCTTGGAATTATTGTAAATAAATTATTGCCCGATTCGAAAATAATTATCTCTACTACTTTTAATGATAATTATAGAATACACAGTATTTTTAAAAGTGTAAACCCCGATGGTTTCCTTATCAAAAATGATATTACAGCGGACGAAATAATCGCTGCGGTTAAAAGTGTCCTCTTTGATCCACCATACTATAGTAAGTCCGTTATTAGATTATTGCGAAATGAGGTTTCCAATGACTTTTTATTGGACAATATAGATAGAAGATTGCTTTATGAATTGTCGATTGGAACAAAAATGAAAGACCTTCCCAGTCTATTACCTCTTTCAATTGCCGGAATTGAAAAGCGAAAACGTCACCTAAAAGAAGTTTTCGACGTTAAGAAAACCGATGATAAAGAGCTAATTACTATCGCCAAGGAAAAAGGATTTATATAAAAAAGAAAAGGTTTTATTGTTCTTTTTTCAAGGTAAGGAAATCCCTTACTTTTTCTACGCCGTATAATTGCCTTATACAACACAAATCAGATAACTTTATTCTAAAGAATTTCTTTCGTCCATTCTATTCAGGATGTGACTTAAGATAGCGAAGCTGTTATCTAAATTCCTAAAAAAAAATTTGCTTGTGAATACCAACTATTCTATAGGATGGCATGTCATGTATGTAAAATCTCGAACAGAGAAAAAAGTACATGAATCATTATTGGAAATGTCCATAGGATCGTTTTTGCCCTTAATTAAAACGGTTCGTAAATGGAGCGATCGCAAAAAAGTGGTACTTCAACCCTTGTTCCCATCTTATGTATTTGTCAATATAAATTCATCCCTAGATTTCTACAAGGCCCTGTCTATTAGCGGGGCTTGCGCTTATATCCGATTTGGTAATCAGTATGCCACAGTACGAGAAGAAGAAATTAATAGTATCAAAATTCTAATCGGTGCTGAGGATATACAAGGGTTAGTTGTTGATCAACAAATTCCTGAAGTAGGCGATAAAAGGACCATTTCGTATGGACCCTTGTGCGGTTTAGAGTGCGAGGTACTTAATATTAATAATACGAATAAAATTATTGTTCGTATTAACTCAATTCAGCAGAGCCTAACCGCGGTTATACCTTCCTATTATCTTCAAGACGCCGTATAAATACGGAGACCATAACATAGTGAAATGACTATTGTTAAAGAAAAATTAATTCAGAATTATTGGACCAATAAAACTCTGGGGTGCGAGGCATTTGAAGCCACGCCGTCTCAAGGTTTTATGACGCATACTGTTTTGCTGAAAGGAACCGATCTCGACTATTTCAGTCAATTAACCTCCGAGAATGCGATAGCAGAATTCACTGTTTTCTTGGCTGTTTACGGCGCATTATTGGAGCGCTACTTTCAAGAGGTCAAATTGGTTTTTTCCAATGGACTCGCTGAAGGAAGAGATAAACCTCTTTTATATTCTTTGGAGACCATTGAAGGGAAAACGTTGAAGGAATATATCCAGAAAACCAAGCTAGAGGTTCAAGAAGTTTACAAGTACGCTAATTATAAGGAGCTTCCATCGCAAATGGAGTCGCTGCAACGCTATTCCCATTTTGGACTTTGTTACCATCAAGAAAAAGACAAAACTTCGGACGCTCCTTTTGTTTTATCTATTACAAAGCACGGACCGTCTAGGCTTGAGTTGTCACTTCGTTTTTCAGAAACAATTTCGGCAAGCAAAGTTGCATTACATTTTCTTCAGAATTTTGCCTCATGGATAAAGAACCTAAAGTCTTTTAGTACTCAAAACTGTTCGGGCATCTCAATAGTAAGTAAGGACGAACGGTATCAATTGTTACAGGAATTCAACAATACATCGGTTTCCTATCCAAAGAAGAACTTTATCGATCTTTTCGAAGAACATGCCCATAAAACTCCTTTTCATACTGCAATCGTAGATGGTACCTATACACTAACCTATGAAGAATTACATAGCGCTTCAAATCAATTCTCCAATTATTTACAACAAGAATATGAACTTTCACCCGGAGATTTAATAGGCATAAAATTACCGCGAACCGCTTCCATGGTAGTCGCTATTATTGGAGTATTAAAAGCCGCTGCGGCCTATGTGCCAATAGATATAGAATATCCTGAGAAGCGTATTGCATATATGGAAAGTGATAGCAATTGCCGACTTATCGTAGATGAAAAGGAATTCGATTCTTTTAAAGCGATGCAAGCGTCTTATTCCGAAGAAAAAATAAAAGCTGAAGTCCATCATTCGCAGACGGCCTATGTTATCTACACTTCCGGAAGCACAGGAAACCCGAAGGGAGTCTCTATAAGCCATCAAAGTCTATCTCAACTCCTCTTTTGGGCGGCAGGAGAATTTGATGCCAGCAAATTTGAAATAGTTTATGCAGCCACTTCACATTGTTTCGATCTTTCTGTTTTTGAAATGTTCTTCGCCTTATCTATTGGGAAGAAAATAAGGCTATTAAGCCATGCTTTGGTCTTGGACGACTATCTGAAAACCGATGTTGGCATATTATTAAATACGGTGCCCTCTACTGCAAGAATTTTGCTGGACAGAAACAACTCTTTTCATAATGTTGCCATGATCAACCTTGCCGGGGAACCACTTCCCTTGGATTTGGCCAAAAAATTACTCACCTATCCTGTTGAATTGAGAAACTTGTACGGCCCTTCTGAAGATACCACCTATAGCACCTGTTACAGATTTTCAAAGAAGGATGTAGAAAGAATCTCCATTGGAAAACCTATTTCCAATACTCAAATCTATATCGTGGATGCCTACGGGCAGTTGCTTCCCATTGGTGTTGCTGGAAAGTTATATATTTCTGGGGAAGGCTTGGCGAAAGGATATCTAAATAGACCCGAGCTCACCGCCGAAAAGTTTATTCCGAATCCTTTTGAAAAGGGAAAACGGATGTATGATACTGGAGATTTGGCAAGATGGTCGTACGATGGCACCATTGATTTTCTAGGTAGAAAGGACCATCAAATAAAATTAAGAGGTTATCGTATTGAGCTTTTGGAGATTGAGAACGCGATCCGCTCCTATTCGGATGATATTATTCAGACCGTTGTTGACGTTAAACAGGCTAACGGTGAGCCGGCCTTAGTAGGTTATTTTTCTTCAAAAAGAGAAATAGATAAGTCTTTGGTTAGGGCCTTTTTAGTATCGAAAATGCCGTCTTTTATGGTTCCTAATTATTTGGTGTTTCTTGATACGATCCCTATGACGCTTAATGGCAAAATAGATAGAAAGGCCTTACCAGAGATAGCCATTGAAGATGTGACCAGAGCAAGATATGTACCCGCAGGCAACGAAGAAGAGAAAACTCTGGTTGCCATTTGGGAAGAAGTTTTGGGAGTTAAAAATATTGGAATTGAAGATCATTTCTTTGAAATGGGCGGGCATAGCCTCATGATTTCTCAAATTATCAATCGCATTTTTAAACAAATGGGTAAGGAGGTTACGTTCAAAGCCTTTTACGAGAATCCTACCATTGAAATTTTGGCTCAAAACCTAACCTCAAAGGAATATGCACCTATTCACAAAGTACCTCAAAGGGACGCCTATCCAGCCACCACTTCTCAACATCGTTT
Organism: Bacteroidota bacterium; assembly: GCA_039028295.1. Lineage (GTDB taxonomy): Bacteria > Bacteroidota > Bacteroidia > Flavobacteriales > Flavobacteriaceae > Aureisphaera. The sequence goes on along the minus strand of JBCCIJ010000040.1, from coordinate 15,080 downwards.
CTGGCTGTTAAGTCAGTTGGAAGGAGGAGATCAAGCCTACCAAATTGCTGGTGCTTTCCGATGGGGTGGAGCAATGCATATAAATGATCTCCAAGACTCAGTGCGGAGGGTCGTTACTCGACACGAGGTTTTGAGAACCCGTTTTCAGATAGATGAAACTGGGAACCTAGAACAGCTTATTTTACCAGAGAAGGAGATAGACTGCAGTATTGTTGAAATGGATTTTTCGGTGCAAGAAAACCCTGTGTTATCCGTACAGAACTATATCAACAAGGAAAACGAGAAGCCGTTCGATCTGAGTAAAGCGCCCTTGTTTCGAATTTCAGTGCTAAAAATGGGAACCAATGACCATGTTCTGTATTTAAGTATGCATCATATCATAAGTGATGGTTGGTCTCTGGAAATCTTTATTGATGAAGTCCTTACTGCTTACCAAAGCATATCCCAAAAAAAGCCGGTAGTTTTACCACCTTTAGCCGTGCAATTCAAAGATTATGCGGTTTGGCTGGAACAAGCCCTTTTAAATTCACAACAGGCGGCCAAAAGCTATTGGCTCGAACAATTTAGTGAGGTCCCAGCTCCATTGGAAATACCTAGTTTTGTTAAGCGCCCGTTAACTAAAACCTATACCGGAAGAAGACTGCAACATTACTTTTCTTCAGAATTACTTATACAACTCAAAGAGTTTTCAAAATCGAAAGGGGTTACATTATTTATGACTTTAATGTCTGGAGTTAAAGCATTACTCGTCCGCTATACGGGTCAGTTGGATCTTGTTGTTGGCACACCATTGGCGGGTCGAGAACACCCGGATATTGAAAAGCAGATAGGGTTATTTCTAAATACCCTGGCCATTCGCACTCTGGTAGAAACAAATGACAGTTTTTTAGAGCTGCTTCAAAAGGAAAAACAGCAGCTTTTAGACGCATTTACGCATCAAAATTATCCCTTTGATTTGTTGGTGGAACAATTGAACCTTCCAAGAGATACATCTCGTTCTCCCTTGTTCGATGTGATGGTCGTTTTGCAAAATCAACAACAATTAGCCAGTCTTAGGAATACTTCCGAAATTACTCAATTCGATATCAAAGATTTTGAAATACCAAAACGGACCTCACAGTTCGATTTGTCCTTCACATTTACCGAGAAACAGGGCCTCAAGCTTGAATTAGATTATAACACCCATATTTACGAGGCGAAGTTTGCCGAACGAATTTTCGAACATTTGGAAAACTTATTTGAGCAAATATTGAAAGATCCGGAGTTGCCTATTACCGCAATTCCTATAATTACTGCAGAGGAACAAGAGAAATTGAAGGTCACTTTTAATGCAACCAAAACACCTTATGACCGTACTGCGACGGTACTGGATTTGGTACGTAAGCAAACTCTTGAGACACCAGACCAAATAGCGGTGTTTACTTCTGAAAGACGCCTAACTTATATTGAGTTAGAGCAAGAGTCTAACCAATTGGCCCATTACTTAATAAAACAGTATAAGTTATTCAGAGAGGACCTAGTTGCCATTCAATTGGAACGTGGCGATGCGCAAATTGTTGCAATTTTGGCTGTCTTAAAAGCCGCATGTGCCTATGTGCCAATTGACATTGTGTATCCCGAGAGTAGAGTTCAGTACATATTAAAGGATTCACAGGCCAAAGTATTGATTGACTCTCAATTTTTGGAGACATTTTTCGAAGCAAAGCGCATGCCTGTGTCACTTCCGAAGAAAAAAATAATAGGTTCACAACTGGCCTATGTTATTTACACTTCAGGATCCACTGGGAAACCTAAGGGAGTCATGGTAGAACACAAAAGTCTTCTAAACCTATGTTTATGGCACAATAATGTTTACAAGGTAACCGATAAAAGCAGGGGTTCCCTTTTTTCCGGAACTGCATTTGACGCCTCGGTTTGGGAAATTTTCCCTTATCTGGCCGCCGGTGCAACTTTATATCCTATCCAAAATGAAGAAATTAGAATCAACCATGACGCCCTTGTGGGGTTTTTTGAAACTAATAAGATCACACATGCCTATGTACCCTCTAAGGTTTGTCAAGATCTGGTGGAGTTGGAAATTAGCCAAATAGAGACTCTTATTCTGACGGGTGGAGAGGCTTTAAAATATGGTAAGAATACTGCATTATCTATATATAATAATTATGGACCCACCGAAAATACAGTGGTAAGCACTTATTTTGATTGTTTAGAGCATGATGGCGGGAAAATTCCAATTGGTAAGCCTATTTATAACACGGAAGTTTACGTTCTATCTGAAGCATTAGCATTTCAACCCATTGGGGCCGTTGGAGAGCTATGTATCTCGGGCGACGGCTTGGCGAGAGGTTATTGGAACTCCACCGAGTTAACTGCAGAAAAATTTGTCGCTCATCCATTTAAAGAAGGAGAACGGCTTTATAAAACAGGAGATCTAGCAAGATGGTTGCCCAATGGTAATTTAGAATTTTTGGGAAGAAAAGATGAACAGGTGAAGATAAGGGGACATCGAATAGAGCTGGGCGAAATTGAACATACCCTGTTGGCCTATTCAGAAAGTGTAAAAGAAGCTCGGGTTCAGTTAGCTGAAATAGGAAGCAAGCAAAGTTTGGTTGCCTATTTTGTAGCGTCTGCTACAATTGATAAAAAGGCAATTCGCATCTATTTGAAATCTATACTCCCTGAGTATATGGTGCCTGCCTACTTTGTTCCTCTTCATTCCATACCGCTAACCGTTAATGGTAAAGTAGATGGAAAAAATCTGCCAACACCTTCTCAAATGGATAGGGTAAGTGACAAATTTGTTGCTCCAGCGACAGTTTTGGAGGTTAAGGTGGTTGAAATTTGGGAAGATCTTCTGGAACTGAAAAATGTGGGTATGACCGACGATTTCTTCGAGCTGGGAGGACATAGTTTATTATTGACCAAATTGACCAATCAGTATCGAAAGATCTTTAATGTTGAATTGAACTTAAAACAGATATACTCAAATACCCGTGTATCCTACCATGTCCAATTACTGAAAAGAGCAAAAAAGGTACATTTTGAATCGATCAAGAAGGTTCCTAACGCTCCATTTTATGACGTTTCACCTTCTCAGTTGCGCTATTGGTTGTTGTATAAAATGCAAGGGAAGTCAAAGGAATTCAACATATTTAGTGAGCTGGAACTTCCATCTCCATTGAAGATTGAAGCCTTTGAGCAGGCATTCAATCATTTACTGGAGCGCCATGAAATAATACGGACTCATTTTCTAGAAAAAGAAGGTATTCCAAAGCAAATCATTTCGGATTTTCAAACCGTAAGAATACCCTATTATCCATCTGATAGCCTGGATCAAGCGAGACAAGACGTATTTGAACATCAGTTTGAATTGGAAAGAAGCCGGTTGTATAAGGTCGCACTCATAAAAAAAGAGGAAACCTTCGTGTTACTTTTCAATATGCACCATAGTATAAGTGACGGTTGGTCTATGAACATTCTTTCTAACGAATTGCTTGCCATTTACGAGGGGATAGTGGCTCAGGAAACCCCGGATATTCCAGTCGTCGAGGTTCATTATAAAGACTATGTCCAATGGCAAAGTGAAGCAAAACAAAGGGATGTATTAGAGCCTCAAAAGTTGTATTGGCTTGACCAACTTTCTGGTGAACCTCCCTATTTACAATTGCCATTGGATTATGTTGCCGCCGCTACCGAGCGAAAATCCATTTCTGGATATCACACGATCTATTTCGATGAGAAAATCAAGGCGGGAGTAGACGCGCTTTGCCAAAACAACAAGGTGACGGTATTCTCCGTTTTTGTCGCAGCTTTAAACGTGCTTTTGAACCGATTAACTTCTGAAGAGGATGTTATCATAGGTATCCCGGCAGCCAATAGAAACCATTCACAATTGAAGCACATGGTGGGATGCTTTTTGAATACCCTTATGCTGCGTAATACTGTAAACAAGCAAGAATCATTTCAGTCTTTTTTGCTGAAGGTCAATGAAAACCTAATGGACGCTTTGGCCCACCAAAATTATCCATTCGAGCAACTGCTGGAAGAACTAAAAGTTCCTAAAGACTATAATAGATTTCCACTGAGTCCGATCTTTTTGAATTTGTTGGATTTCGATGCTCGTTCCCGTGAAAATCTGGAAGACTTTACACCAAAACATGGAACTTTGGAGGTCACTCCTAAATTTGAATTTGAATGTTACCTCAAAAGTTTCGCGAATGGCTATCAACTTCATTGTGTTTATGATTATAGTTTGTTTAAAGAAGAGACCATTGCATATTGGATAACTGAATTTGACCAGTTGTTACAACAAGTGGTTGACGGTGCAGATAAACCTATCTTCCATTTGAATTTATTTCAACTGGAAATTCCAACCCAATCTGACGCTCAACCTCAAGAAGATTTTAATTACTTCGAAGACCTTGAAATAGAGCAAAGTATTGCAAATCGTTTTGAAAAGCAAGTAGCTAAATTTCCAAGTCAAATTGCTATTTATAGTGGGAACCGATCACTTTCCTACACACAATTGAACCATCTTGCCAATCAATTAGGACAACGTATTCTTCAGCATACAAAAACATCAACACGAAGAGTAGCCTTATTATTGGGACATGATGAAACGGCTGTTGTAGGAATGCTAGGTACCCTGAAAGCAGGTTTTTCCTATGTGCCTATCGATATCAATAGTCCAGTAAATCGAATTGAATTTATTCTCAAGGATGCCGAATGTGATTTACTTATTTGCTCAGCAGCCACTTTGGAAAAAGCGAAAATATTGGAGGCTTCTCATACGAAGATCAAATTACTTGAAGTTTCAACTCACAATACCATCGTAGAATATCCTAATCTGGAAATAAAAATTGCCCCTAAGAATGAAGCCTATGTGTTATATACTTCCGGATCGACGGGTGCTCCTAAAGGAGTGGTTCAAAATCAGAGAAACGTACTTCACTATATCCGGGTTTATACGAACAATATTCATATTTCGGAACGGGATAATTTAAGTCTATTTTCGACCTATACCTTCGATGCTTCGGTAAAGGATATTTTTGGGGCACTTTTAAATGGAGCGACGGTAAGCATTTATGACATTACGGAACAGGGACTTGAACCATTGCCTCAATGGTTGCGATTAAGGGGTGTCACGATAATGCATATGGTGCCCACCATTTATCGGTATTTTTTAAGCGAGCTAAAAGAGGATGAAATCTTAGATAAGGTTCGAATTTTGGACTTGGGAGGAGAAGCTTGTTTTCAATTGGACCTGGAAAATTTCAAACGACATTTTCCCAAAGATGCTTTCCTTGTCAACGACTACGGCCCCACTGAAGCCACGATCATTTCTCAGAAGTTCTTATCGCATGATCACCGGATCACCCGAAATTATCTTCCCTTAGGAAGGCCTGTTAAAGGAACGGAAGTATTTCTTTTAGACGAAACGAACGACAAAAAAGGTATTTATGAAGAGGGTGAAATTACCTATAGAAGCGATTTTCTTTCGCTAGGTTATCTAAATAGACCCGAGTTGACAGAAAAAGTCTTTTTGCAAGACGTCGAGGGTTGGGAGGGAAGGCTCTATAAATCGGGAGATATAGGTAGTCTACTTCCTACGGGAGAAATTGAATTTATAAGAAGAAAAGATGGGCAAGTTAAGTTGAACGGCCAACGCATCGAATTGGCCGATATTGAACAAAACCTGCTAAAAATACCCGATGTGTTGCAAGCCATTGTAGTGCTGACACAAATAGACGGGCAGGATAAATTAATAGGATACCTTCAAACTTCTACAAAGCTATTGGAATATCAAATTGTTTCGAAGTTAAGTAGTTTGCTTCCAAGTTATATGATTCCTCTTACTTATGTTTTCCTCAATGAGTTTCCACGTACTCGTACTGGTAAAATTGACCGAAAAAGTTTACCATTGCCCGCCCAACAGGAAAAAAATAAGGAGTTTATTGCTCCTCGAAATGAACTAGAGCAGCAATTGGTCGAAATTCTTTCCAGGGGTCTCAGTATCCCGGAAGAAAAGGTGAGTATCAACGATAACTTCTTCGACTTAGGAGGAAATTCTCTTAAAATGATCAAGGTGTTGCATATGATCAATGAAAAATTAAACGTCCAGCTTACCGTATTGACCCTTTTCAAACACCCATCCGTCCAATTGCTTGTGGACGAAATATATGGCACCAAAGTTCAAAAAGAACTATTAGAGGTTGACGTGTCCGAATCCATGGACGATATGATCGATTTATTAAACGAATAAGATTTATGGCCCAATCCATCAATAAAAAAGATATTGCTATCATTGGAATGTCTGGTGTTTTCCCAAAAAGCGCCAACATTGATGAGTTATGGAACCATTTATTGAATGGAGATGAATTGATTCATTTTTATTCTGAAGAGGAACTCCAACAATTGGGAATAAAGCAAACGACAGAGCAGCAGGTATTTGCGAGTTCACATCTCGAACATGGGGATACTTTCGACCATTCTTTTTTTGGTTTTACTTCGGAAGAGGCCTTTTATATGGACCCGCAGATCAGGAAATTCTTCGAACATGCCTGGCTGGCTATTGAAGATGCCGGTTACGACATCACATCTCTTGAGGAGCGTGTGGGAGTTTTTGCCGCTGCCAGTGATAATTTGAACTGGCGTGCTTATACCAATTTCGCCAAACCAAAGAGCATCAACCCATTCTTTTTAGGGCAAATTTCTAACAAGAATTACATGAATACACTATTGTCCTATAAATTGAATTTGCGCGGCCCGAGCTACTATGTGAATACGGCTTGCTCCAGTTCGTTGGTGGCTATTCATCTGGCATGTCGCAATTTGCTCTTAAGAGAATGTTCGATGGCCATTGCCGGAGCTTCAAGAATAACAACTACCACAGAAGTTGGATACACCTACCAACCGGGGATGATTTTTTCGAAAGACGGACATTGTAAAGCGTTCGATGCCAATGCTTCCGGGACTATTTCGGGAGAGGGGGTTGGCGTTGTTGTGCTCAAACGACTTGAGGATGCACTCAATGATAAAGACCCTATATATGCAGTAATTAAGGCTTCAAGCACCAACAATGACGGGGCCCATAAAATCGGATTTACAGCACCCAGCGTGGAAGGTCAATACGAATGTATTCGACAAGCACATCATGTGGCCAAAATAGAACCCAATACTATTTCCTTTGTAGAAACACATGGCACCGGAACCGATCTAGGTGATAGTATTGAAATAGAATCACTCAATAAAGCCTTCGGTTTTAATACTGAAAAGCATTGTGCCATTGGTAGCGTGAAATCGAATATGGGACATCTCGACGCCGCTGCTGGCGTTTCGGGCCTTATAAAAGCTGCTTTAACCATAAAACATCGGGTGTTACCAGCCAGTCTTCATTTTGAAAAGGCTAATGAGAACATCAATTTTGACCAAGGGCCTTTTTACGTTAACACGTCCAATATGAGGTTTGACTCCAACATCGTTCTGAGGGGAGCAGTGAGTTCCTTTGGAATGGGAGGAACTAACGCGCATGTACTGTTGGAGGAACCTCCGGAACAACAACAAATAAGTGAAGACAGTCCCTTTGAGCTAATTATATTTTCTGCAAAGACCGAAGAGGCTCTTTATGAATACGAACGCACGATTGTAGATTTTCTTGGCGCGCATAATGAAGTTCATATACCGGATATTGCTTATACATATGCCACCGGGAGAGCCCAATTTGACCATCGAGCTACCCTTCTTTTGGCAAACCAAGAAATAGTTCAAACTAAGATGAATACCCTTTCAAAGAGTAAGCACCCAAATTTAGTTTTTCTATTTTCCGGACAAGGAAGTCAGTATAAGAAAATGGGGGCATACTTATATAAAAATGAACCTTTTTTTAGCGCTATCCTGGACGTTGGCTTCAACTTAATAAAACAGGAGACCGGAGAGGATTTTAAACCAATTTTATATCATGAAGATGCTGTAATTGATGAGCATCTTAGTCAGACAAAATATACCCAACCTCTATTGTTTCTATTCGAATATGCACTGGCCAGGTTATTGATGGATTGGGGTATTCAACCTTCATCTATGATGGGGCATAGTCTTGGAGAATACACAGCCGCCTGTTTGAGTGGAGTATTCCAGTTTGAAGATGCCCTTCGGTTAATGATCAAAAGAGGGGAGTTGATGAATCAAGCCGTTTCCGGAGCTATGCTGGCCATCAAAGAGCCGTTAGCAAACGTACAGGAGTTTTTAAACGACCGTCTCGATATAGCCGCCATAAATACGGCTGATTCAGTAGTCATATCCGGGTCGAATAGAGCCATAGCAGAACTAAAAACAATACTGGAGGAAAAGCAAATACATTCACTTGTGCTACCTACATCTCATGCCTTTCATTCCCAATCAATGGATCCATTGTTAGACTCATTTAAAACGGCATTGAGATCTCTTAGTTTAAGCGAACCTACCATTCCGTTCATATCTAATGTAACCGGAACATTTATTACTAACGAGATGGCTATTTCTCCGGAGTATTGGGCCGAACATCTTAGAAATACGGTCTTATTTGCTAAAGGTGTTGATACATTGTTTGAAAATAAGGATATCACTTTTGTTGAAATTGGACCTGGAGCAGCATTGTTGGGGATGGTTCAACAACAGGCGAAAATTCGTGAAATAGAAGCTCGGACCTTTCAAACTATAAAAAGATCGAAAGAAATTGACGAAGCCAATAAATTGATTGCTTCGTTACTCGGTAATTTGTGGCTCATTGGGGTGCCTATTGACTGGAACGCTTATTTCAGTGATAAAAACTGTCATAAAGTGTCCGTTCCTGGGTACCCCTTTGAAAAAAATAAATTTCCTTCAAGAGTGGATCCGTTGCATCGATATAAGGTTCAAATGGAAACCGTTGAAGAGGAGATTCCCGCCTCAATGGAGTTGCCCATGACCAGGAGAGCGGTAGTTAATAATTATGTTGCTCCCACCAATGAGGTTGAAGTAACCTTAGTGAATATGTGGAAAGATTTTTTTAAAGTAGATACCGTTGGAATAAATGACAACTACTTTGAATTAGGTGGAGATAGCCTTCAGGCTATCGTTTTGATTGATCAAATTAATAAAGAGTTTGACACCAGCTTATCCTTAGAAAACCTATATGAAGCGTTAACGATAAAGGAAGTGGCTGGGCTTTTGAATTTTTCTCTAATGCAATTGCATCCAAAGGAAATACTGAACCAAGACAATGACGAAGTTATTCTTTAGTATAAAATAATATACCCATACTTCATACTATTTCTCGTCTTGAGAATGGCATCGACCCCCGCAATTCTAATACCTAATTCGCGTATGCTATTCTGAAGAACAGATCAACTCGTACCCATTTTAGTCTCAATTAAGATTACACATCTGTGAAAAAAGATTTTATTCATAAGCTACTTTCTCAAAACATTCACCTAAGGGTGGAAGGAGGAAATCTTAAGGTTAATGCTCCCAAGGGAGTTTTGACCCCAGAATTGTTGGATGAAATTAAAACGAACAAACCCTATTTAACCAAATTACTGTCTTCCAGAACTAAGATTCCAAAGCTGGAGTTGGCAGATCATTATCCCGTGAGTCCGGCTCAAAATAGGATGTGGGTACTGAGCAAGTTCGCCAAGGAAAGTGCTGCTTTTACGATTTCGAGTAAATGGGAGTTTCATGGCACTTTGGATCGAGATCATTTACAAAAGGCTTTTGAAATTCTTGTAGATCGACATGAAAGCCTTAGAACTTATTTTAAGACCAATGAGGAGGATCAACTGCGTCAATGGATCGTTCCGAGTAAAGCCGTCAAATTTACTATAGACTTTCATGAAATTGCGGCTTCGGATGCGATAGGTCTTAATACTGTTATTAAGAAGCATAATGACTATACTTTTGACCTTTCCAATGCACCTCTTTTGAAGGTTGAATTGGTCAAAATTAATGACGCAAGACATCTGCTAATGTTTAGTATTCATCATATCATCGGTGATGGTTGGTCATTGGAGGTATTGTCCAAAGAGTTAATACAAGTCTATAATTCTCTTTGCATGGGAGTGCCAATTGCAATGCAAAAACTTAGCATTCAATATAAAGATTATACGGCATGGTTAGAAAGTAAAGAACAGCAACATATACTGGCTCAGTCACTGGACTTCTGGAAAGCTAAACTAAAGGGTGAACTACCAATCTTGGACCTTCCAATGGCCAAAAAAAGGCCGCCGATCAAAACTTATAATGGTGCCTTGGTGGATCATACTTTTTCAAGCGGCTTCACCGGAGCGCTACGCTCCATAATTAAAGGGGAAGAAGCAAGTCTGTTTATGGGTATTATCGCAAGTATAAATGGTTTATTGTATCGATATACCCATAAAACAGATATTGTACTTGGTACCGGGGTTTCGGGGCGGGAACATTCTGACCTGGTAGGGCAAGTAGGACTTTATCTAAATACGCTTGCGATTCGCACCCAATTTGAACCAACAATAGGGTTTAGTGAGTTGTTGTCCCTTCAGAAAGCTATTTTATTGGAGGCCTATAACCACCAATCCTGTCCTTTTAATGACGTGGTTGATGCTTTACAGCTGGACAGAGACATTTCTCGCTCAGCCTTATTTGATATAATGGTTGTTTTACAAAATCAACAGGATCTACTTGGAGATAGCAATACCACTTTTTCAGGAGTAAGAGTTCAACCTTTTAAGGAAACAGTGAATGAAACGAGTCAATTTGACATTAGCTTCTCGTTTGTCGAGAACGAGAACGGTCTTGCGGTTTCAACGACTTTCAATACTGATATTTATTCTGAAGAATTTATTATAAGACTTCTCACTCATTTAGAAAACTTTGTCATTGAGGTAGTGGAGAATCCGAAAAAGCCCATTTCCTTAATTGACTACCTGGAACCAGAAGAGAAGAGGGAACTTATTGAAGGTTTCAATGCTACAGAGATTGCCTATGCCAAGAACGGGAACGTGGTGGAGTTGATTGAAAGTAGAGTTAAAGAAGTGCCTAATGAAATTGCTCTCGTCTACGCTGAAACATCACTTAGTTATCACCAACTCAATGTAAGGGCAGAACAATTAGCGCATTACCTTTTACAAGAGGGAGTGGATAAAAACGCTGTGATCGCTATTTGTACGGATCGATCTTTGGAAATGGTCGTCGCCATACTCGGTGTTTTAAAAATTGGAGCGGCCTATTTGCCATTAGACCCCTCATACCCGTTAGAGCGTTTGGATTATATTATAGAGGACAGCGGGGCCCAATGGATATTATCGAAGGAAGAAATCAGTGGCTTTTTGCCCAAATCTAAAACTATTGTTTGTTTAGAGAATGAAGCGATTTGGAAGACATATACCGAAAAAATTGAGACGAAAGCCAATGAACGAGCTTATCTAATTTATACCTCCGGAACCACAGGAAGGCCAAAAGGAGTTGAAGTCTCGCATCGAAACCTTATGAACTTTTTTGCAGGGCTGAATGCTCATTTCGGTGCAACTGGAAAGACTGAGACTTGGTTAGCAGTGACCAGCATGAGTTTCGATATTTCCATATTAGAACTACTGTGGACTTTGACCAGAGGAAGCAAGGTAGTTATACATCCGGATCGCCCGGCTGTATTGGATCATTTGAATGAAGATGAACTTACAGCGCTACGTCAATTGAGCAATGAAGCGTTTAACGATCCACTTCAGCAGGAAAGTAAGGACGCTATGGTTTGGAGAAATAAAGTTCAGTATGATTTTTTACTCAAACGAATGGCGAATGTGGTGACCACCCCTCAACTTATGAAATCCCATGTTATAACGCATTTTCAAACCACACCGTCATTTATTCAGGAGTTGTTGTTAGATGAAGAAGGGAGAGCCGCTCTGAAACACATTGACACACTTCTTATTGGAGGAGAAGCTCTGTCAGAAACAATATGCAACAGCCTATTGGATTTAAGAGAAAAATCCATTTTCAATATGTACGGTCCTACAGAGACCACCATATGGTCTACCGTAAAGGAAATTACGGATAAAGGAGCGATTACCATTGGAAAACCTATTGCGAATACCCAAGTATATGTAATGGACATTAATAAGCAACTCTGCCCCGTTGGCGTGATTGGGGAGTTATGTATTGGTGGAGACGGAGTTGCTTTGGGATATCGGAGAAAAGACGATTTAAACGCATTGAAGTTTGTTGAAAACCCTTTTTCAACTACCAAAACGGCCGGTAAAATCTACAGAACCGGTGATTTAGCAAGATGGTTGCCCAACGGTGAACTAGAGTGCTTGGGGAGAATAGACAATCAGGTAAAACTTAGGGGGCACCGTATTGAACTTGGAGAAATTGAAAATGTGTTACGTAGCGGCAAGGGAGTTATTGATGCTGCTGCAGACGTATCGACGACCGAAATGGGCGAGAAAGTGTTAATAGCCTATATCGCTTCCGAAGAAAAATTAATCGTCAATGAGCTTAGAGGGTTTTTGTTGAGGTATATACCACAATACATGATTCCTACTCAGTTTGTTTTGGTTGAAAAATTGCCCCTTACGTTGAATGGAAAATTGGACAGAAAATCATTGTCCGAGCTCAACGACGGCACCGGTATTGCTTCTATGGAATTAGTTGCACCGAGTAACAAAATAGAGGAGCAACTTGAAGCAATATGGAAGGAGATCTTAGGAACGGATGCCATTGGGGTCACCAATGACTTTTTTCACATGGGAGGGCATAGTTTAAAGGCAGTAAGAATGCTTTCCAAAGTCAATAAAGAGTTTCAAATTAATATTGATATCCCCTCTGTTTTTGAATTGAGGACTATTGCTGAAATGGCAAACCTCATTCAAAATATTCAATGGGATCAACAACAAGTTAAAGTAAATAAAGTAGTAGATAGAATTTCAATTTAGTTAAAGTAAATAAAGTAGTAGATAGAATTTCAATTTAGTTAAATGTTATGGATAAAATGTATTTAAAATTAAACGTTGCATTGGAGGCTTTGGTAGACAGATGGTACGCATGGTCTCACATTATTTCGCCGGCCACGTCGGCAATGAACATTAAAGAACGGCATCTAAAAATTATGAGCTCTTATATAAAAAACCCAAGAATTCATGCCGCTGCCGTAAAGAAACCAGAAATGCTGGGAGGCCCGTTCATTGATTACGATGGCGGTCGTGTAGAAGAGATAAAGGAATTGTATGAGTATACCCTGGATAAAAGAGCGAATATGTTAGAGCTTCACGCAGCTATAGGAGAACTCAACAACTTACTCAAGAACGAAGCTTCGGGGTTTTCTTTGGATGGTTTGTACGATAAAATTCCTGAAATCCTTAAGGGCCTGGTGGAGATTTATTACGATTTGAACAATCAACCTAATTTCAGGTTTTTTGAGTCCCTTCTCTTTAAAAGTGAGTTTTATGACGAAACAGCCCAGTCCATTTCGCTTCAGTTGGTAGAGGCCGACGATTCTAGATCCTTTTGCCTGAGTACACCAAGGTTGGATGACGATCATTTGATCCATTTGGATATTCCATTCAGAAAAAAGGTAATTGATGATTTATTCAGAATGAAAAGAGAACCGGGAGATTATGAAACCATTAAGAATGCCCTGGGAATAGGTCCGGACAAAGAAGAGCTCTTCAAAACATTCTTTACCGAAGAGCCTCCAAAAGAATACCAACCCTATATGGGAGACGGAATTAGAACGCGATATTTTGGACATGCCTGTGTTTTAGTTGAAACCAAAGAAATATCCATCCTGGTAGACCCTGTAATTAGTTACGATGGTTATGAAACCGATGTCAATAGATATACCATTAACGACCTTCCAAAAGAGATTGACTACGTCTTGATCACCCATAACCACCAGGACCATGTGCTATTGGAGACGCTTTTGCAATTACGTCATACCATTAAGAAAATTGTGGTGCCAAGCAGTGGAAAGGGAAATTTACAGGACCCGGGCCTTCGCTTATTATTTGAACACATAGGTTTCGAAAATATTATTGAATTGGACGATATGCAAACCATTACTTTGGATAAATGCACCATTTCAGGACTGCCATTTTTGGGAGAGCACTCCGATTTGGATGTGAGAAGTAAATTGTGTTTTCACGTTGCTTTACACAATAGTTTTAGAGTATTATTTGTAGCGGACTCAAGGAACGTTGAACCGAAACTCTATGAAAGGATTCAAAAGATAGTAGGTGATATTGATGTTCTTTTCCTGGGAATGGAATGCGATGGTGCTCCTCTTTCCTGGTTGTATGGGCCGTTGTTGCCAGAGGCGCTCCCGCGTGAACAAGATCAGTCTCGCCGATTGGCAGGTTGTGATTTTGATCAGGGAAATAGCCTTGTCGAAATATTTAACCCTAGAAATGTATTTGTATATGCTATGGGATTGGAGCCATGGTTGGAGTTTATTAGTTCCATTAAGTATACCGATGAATCCAAGCCCATTATAGAGTCTAATAAGCTATTGGATAAATGTAAAGAGATGAATATTGTAGGAGAGCGCCTCTTTGGAGAAAAGACGATAGAATACTAGTTATTAATTAAACCTCTTTGTCGAGATGGAAAGAATTGTAGATATATTTTCTGAATTAAGAGAGAACCATATTAAACTTGTGCTTAACGAGGGTAAGTTGGACGTTATTTCCTATGGAGAAAAGATTGGTCCGGATATTTTACAAAAAATAAAATCTCACAAAAAGGAATTAAAGATCTATTTGGAGACCTTGGAGCAATCCGGTCAGCATTTGGGAGACATCCCTCTTGCGGATGTTTCTGTTAGTTACCCACTTTCTGATGCTCAGCGTCGTTTATGGATATTGAGTCAGTTTACCGGGGGTTCGATTGCCTATAATATGCCTTCTTGTGTTGATCTTTACGGTGAATATCGTTTGGATCTGTTGCGTGATGCTATAACTAGTACCCTTGAGCGTCATGAGATCCTTCGCACTGTTTTTAAGGAGGATGAGAGTGGTGAGGTTCGTCAGTGGGTTTTATCTGTTGCTGATCTTGGTTTTGTATTGGATTATCAAGATTTTCGTTCTAGTTCAGATCCCCAG
>JBCCIJ010000039.1:0-36322 GCA_039028295.1 Bacteroidota bacterium | reverse complement strand
GGTAAAATAGAAATGAACTGTTTTATACCATATAGGTAGTTAGTGAAAGATCATGAAAACGATACGTAAAGTCCCCATATTCCTGATTATATTTTTGACGTTGCTTAGTGTGTCATGTCAAAAAGAAGCGGAGGAATTTATTGATGAAACTGAAGAAGAGCAGGGCATTGTTGATAATGAACCAATTACCTTAAATTCTGTTCTTACGCAAATGTTGATAAGTGCTTCTCAAAACGATGGTTATAAGGATAACATCATAGATGGCAGTAGCTGCATTTCCGTAAACCTGCCCGTTACCGTTGTTGCTAATAAACAGGAAGTGGTGATCCAAACCGAGGATGATTATGCCTTGGTGCGAGCCATATTTGATGAATTTGACAATGACGTTGATTTTGTTGAGTTCGAGTATCCGATCACCGTCGTATTTGAACAATACAATGAATTACAGGTAGACAACGAAACAGTTTTTAATAGTATCGTATTAGCTTGTCAAAATATTATTAGCGATGCCTATACTTGTGTGGATTTTGTATACCCAATATCCTGTTATACCTATAATATAGCGAGTGAGCAAACTGGTTTTATAACACTCAATGACAGCCCTGAATGGTTTGCTTACCTCAATTATTTGGATAGCGATATTCTTATTGCTATCGATTACCCAATGGCTGTTGTTGTTGACGATCAGGCGACAACGGTAAACAACAATGATGCCTTATTTGGAATTATATCGCAAACCAATTGTGACGAAGAAAATGGAGTCATTGATCCAGTGAATTTTGAGAACAAACTTACGACTTCTGGTTGGTTTGTAAATTTATTTAACGAGAACGGTTCTGATAAAACCTGTGGCTTTGTCGCCTATGAATTTACATTTGATACCGATGGAACTGTAAGAGCTGTTAGTGATTTTGACTTAAGAAATGGTGCCTGGGAGCTAATCAATGAGGATGGGACCTTAAAACTGGATTTGGAATTTGAATCCATCGGAAATAATGACCACTTTGGAGCGCTTATGGCCCAATGGAACGTACTTGAAAGCACCGTGCAAAATGTTAGATTGAAAGACACGAATAACGGAGACGGGACCTTCGATTATCTGTATTTTGGACGTAAGATCGCCACCTCTTGCGGAAGTGGTAATGCGCAGATTCTAAAGACCAATTTAATAGATGGGGTTTGGTCTGTAGATACCTATCTTGATAACGGAGCTAATGAAACAGGCAATTTCGAGATTTACGAATTTAATTTTCAAATCGGAGGAATCGTAGTGGTTTCAGGCGGCATCTATAACTACTATGGTAGCTGGGACGTTATTGGTTCTGACGAACTGGAAATTGAACTCGACTTTGGATCGCAGTCTCCCTTCAACGAATTTAATGCCAACTGGGATGTCGTGACTTTCGATGCCAATCGCGTAGAACTTGAGCATAATATGGGCGGCACCAATACGCTTATTCTGGAAAAATTATAGTTCTTGAAAATCAATTCAGAAAAAACTAAATAACTAAACGGGTTAAAATCAAGTTTAGCATCTATTTCTTATACAATTCTTTACCCGCTTTTTCATATTTATCTCCCGCTGTCCAAAAAGGAGTAACCGGATCATTACCAATTTTTCTGCCGCTCAAAACATAGGCTCGAAAGAACTTTTCTAAATAATTATAATCCAAATCATCGGCATGATCACCAGGTTGGTGATAATACTTGGTGATCTCCTCGTCAAAAGATCTAAATCCAAGTGAAAATGTGGGAGCCGGAATTCCTTTGGCAGCAAAGTTCACATTATCACTTCGGTCAAAAAGACCCTGCTCCGGTGCCGGATCATCAATGGCAGTTAGTCCAAACGCAGCAACGGCATCCTTAATGTTTTGTGCAGCCGTGGTGCGCGGTAAACCAATGATTGTTGCCACAGAGGTGTCGTTATAACCTCCATTATCACTATTAAAGCAATAGACCATTTGGTCGAGAGGTAAAATTGGGTGGTCAACATAGTATTTGCTACCTAAGAGGCCTTTTTCCTCTCCAGTAAATAATATGAACAACGCAGAGCGTTTGGTAGGGTATTTGGCCAAACTTTGTGCCATACTCAAAACGGTGGTAACGCCTACCGCATTATCCCGGGCACCATTGTAAATAGCATCTCCTGTTTCATCTGGAGTGCCAATACCAACATGATCATAATGCGCAGAGTAGATAATATATTCGTTTTTAAGCTTAGGGTCTGTGCCTTCCACAATACCAACCACGTTTTGTGACTTTATTTCATGCCTGTTATCACTATCCATATTCCACTTTACGGAATGTGTTCCAGTTTCCAAATCCAGAGCGGTACTTCCATATTCGTCCTGGACCCATAGGTGGGGTATTTGGTTTTTTTGTTTCACATAATCTTCTTTATTTTTTGCGACTTCCAAACGTGGAGCATTAAAGTTGTGATCTATGAAATTCCAGGTATCAGCCCCTGTTTTTATTAATTCGATAATTCCTACGGCTCCAGCTGCTTTTGCCAAATCCGATTTTTTATCCCTTAATTGAAATGCACCTCGAACGCCCGTGGCCTCAGGTCCTCCGCCTTTTACAACGACTACCTTTTTGTTCAGGTTTTTCCCTTTATAATCGTTTTCCAATCCGTAACCTAAATACACGAGGTCACCGGTAAACTTCATTATCTTAGATTGAATAGCAACTTTTTGTTTCAATTCCTTTCCATCGATACTGAGGGTGATTCGCTTCGGCGCATCTACTTTTAAGAGCGTTACTTCTTGATAATAACTACCCGTTTTGGGGTCGGGCTTTACACCATAACTTCTAAGGGTATTGGCAAGATATGAAGCTGCAATTTTATTTTCAGGGGTTCCTGTCTCACGACCTTTTAATAGATCATCGGCTAAGAAATAAATGTGCCCTTGAATCGTATTTTTATTAACAGTTTCAATAACCATATCTTTATCAGACTGTCCAAAAGAGAAGCTAACATATAGTAAAGTGAGGAGTAACGAATATTTAATTTTCATAAAGAATAAATTTTTAGAAGTTGCTAAAGATAGCCAATTATTTGCAACTATTTTTCGTTTAAAAAGTTATTCTGAAAGAGAGGTTAGGGGTAAAACCTAAGGCCAATTCGTCTACTTCTTCAACTTCATTGGCTTCATTTATTCTGAAGAAATGGTTCACCACATTATTGGTGTTTAATAGGTTCCAAATGGAAACACCTACAAATGCTTTGGCTTTTTTTCCAAAGCTAAAGTCGTAAGTACCGGAAATGTCAAAACGAAGGTAATCTTTAATATTTTCGGCGTTAGGAGCTTCAAAATTCAATTCTGCATCGGTAATTTCTTCTCCAGACACCAATGCGGTAGTTGGTTTGCCGCTATGCCAATTAAACCCACCAGAAATATTAAATTCCTTAATGGCATAGGTCAAACCATAGGTTAAGTTATGACGAATGTCAATATTATTATGAAAAGTAGAAGGGATAAAGGTGTCAAACTCATAATCGTTTTCGGCATATGAATAGCTCAACCAGGTGTTAACTTTTTTAAATCGCTTATTCAGTAAAAAATCGATGCCCATAGTGGTATAACTACCATGTGTCCTTTGGTTTTGAAATTGATTTTGAAATCCTTGGCTTTGAGATGTAATGCCGTCTACCTTTTTGATATAGGGTTCTACACTAGCCAGCCAGCCTTTCCTATTTACGGTAATTCCTGCAGATAGTTGCCGACTTTTCACAATAGGAATTTCATCAGGCCTGGACAATACCCACCTTCGCTTTTCCACACCCAGAAAATCATTTTGAACATCAATGATCTGAGAGGTGGTTTGACTTTTAAGTTCTCCAAGAATTTCCAAGGTAACATATTTAAGCAAGCCGTAACTTACGCTCAAACGAGGTTCCCAAAGAATTTCGTCAAATTTATTGATATGATTCATTCGAAGCCCAAAATGGATGGTCGCATTAGGTGTAGGACGATAGTGGCTGCTGGCATATACGCTGTTAGTTAAAAGCACTTGCTTGTCTGTGATTTCAAAAAAAGGATTGTTGATCCTCTCAAAATTGGTAATACCTGTTTCGTTTAGCTGATATCCCAATGTCCCTTCCAATTGCCGGGAGAAACGGTAATTCCCATTCAGTTTAAAACCAGATTCTAACACATCGTTTTCCTGAAGTAAGGCCTGGTTATTTATAATATCCGAATTGACCGCTTGAAGCTCGTAACTGGTGCCATACAATTGCACTTCCGTGTTAAAATCTGAACTCCATTGACGTTTATAATAGATTCCGCCCGAAATATTGTTTTGTGCCAAATCGCTTTGTAACGATTGAAAATCATTATCAATTTCCGCGTTTTCTAAAAACTTAAGATCATTGCCCAATACCAATAAATTGGTTCGTAAAAAGTCCTTGCTACTCAACTGTAAAACCGACCTCAAACTGATGTCAAAGAAATTGAAATTATCATCGGTACTGGGTAAAATATTGCCTTGCGCCGAGGTGATTTCCGTATTCTGGAAGGCCTTATCGAAATAGGCATTGTAGGTAGGCGTTTCTATAATATTGTTAATGGATCTTCTACCAGAGATTTGAAGGCTTCCTAGATCCTTAATGGGCACATTGGCAAATACATCCGCACTAATTAAGTTGATACCTCCTCCTACGGTTAATTTTGGATCAATGTCACCACCTTCCATAGAAATCACCCCAGAAACTCCGTCGCCGAAGTTGGCAGGCGTACCGTTTTTAAAAATGGTGACTTTTTGAGTTAAGAACGGATTGAAGGCCGATATAAGCCCAAAGAAATGTCCGTTTTGATACATTTTGATTCCGTCCCAAAGAATTAAATTTTGATCGTTAGTTCCGCCACGAATATTAATGAAAGAAACGGTTTCATTAACGCTCTGTATTCCGGGTAGCGCCTGGATAGTGAGTAAAACATCAGGCTCCACCAATCCAGGAAGAATATCAAAATCGGAATAGTTTACGGTGAGTGAACCATTGTCATTTTTTGAAATACCCTTGGCAAAATAGTTGGTGATAGTTACAGTTTTTAAATATTCAAGCTTTGGAGGCAGCAGTAATTTTCTGCAAGGTCTGGTGATTAATTCAGAGGCAGAATAGGTAATCGCTTCCAGACCGATAAATTGCGCTAAAATTGTATCGGTTACCTTTCCTGTTTGCACTTCGAAAGAGCCATCCTCAGCGGTGGAGATTTGTTGGTATGGGGTCACAATCGTCGCACTGGAAAGTGGGATATTTCCATCTAATTTGAGAATAGTTCCGCAGATATCAACGAGCCCTGCTTTTTTTTGAACGGCAATGGTTTGATCCGGCAGTGTTGTGTAGTTGAACAGGGTGTTCTCCGTCAGAAAAAGAAATATTTCATCCCAAGATGTCATTGGCGGCCGATCTACATAATGAGTGGCCAAATCTATGTCTTTGTATGAAAAATTATAGGGGAAATTGGCTTCAACGGTCTCTAAATAGTCACGCAGGGGCACTTTATCTTGTGCTTGGACAAAATGGACGAGAAATAAAATTAAAAAGAATGAGGCCTTTTTTATTAGGGTCACTTTTAGTTGGATTTAAGCACCACTTCATTACCATTAATACTGTAAGACAAGTTAAGGGGAATTGTGATAGCTTGCAAGGCGGTTTCCAAATTTGAGTGTGTAAAACTTCCCGTAAATATGGTATTTTTAAGCCCCTTATCTAAGGAAACGGAGGTGTTATATTGACGTTCAAGTTCCTCAACTACTTCAAAGTAAGGAACACTTTTAAAGGAGGATTTTTCTTGTAGCCATGTGGGCTCTATGTTGGTTGTGACCTCATCAAAAATGGCGTTATTGTAGACCTTAAAACTTTTTCCAGCAGTCAACTCACGTATAACATCACCGTGAGTTACCTGAACCATGCCTTCGAAGCATACCACCTCGAAGAAATTTTCACGAGCATTAACGGTAAATTGAGTACCTAAAACGGTTATATTACCTTGAGAAGTACTTACCGTAAATTTCGATCCTTTGGCTACTTTAAAATAGGCTTCTCCATCCAGTGTGACCTCGCGATTTTTGGACCACGTTTTTTCGTTGAATGTAATGCTGGAACCCGCGTTAAGAATGAGCTCAGAAGTGTCTGGTAATAGCCATTCCACTTTTTTTGAATTTTCTGCGAGTATTTGTGTGTCTGAATTCTGCTGGAAAGTGAAAAATAACCCGAGGCTTAAAATTAGAGCTGCCGCAACACCAGTGAGATATCTTTTCCACGGAAAAGAAGATTTGGGAGTGCCTCGAAATGCTTTCAATTTGACATAAGCGGTATCTACATCAAAATCCGGGGCTTTAAATCCTTGTGCAGCCTTGTCCAATCTTGTGTAAATACTAGAGGCGTCCAATTGCTTGAACGCCTGTAGCTCTTTTTCACTAAGGTTGTTATCCAACCACTTAATAATTAAATCTTCCTTTTTCATGTCAATTCACCTATAAAACAACTGAATTTCAAAAATTCCTACCACGATTTTAATTAAATTTCTTCTATATCTATACGAAGCTTCTCTAAGGCCGTGTAAATACGCTTTTCAACAGCCTTTCGGGAGATTCCTAGTAGCTCTGCGATTTCTTTATGGCGTTTGCCTTCAACCCGATTTAATAGGAACGCAATACGTTGCCCCTCTGGTAATTTGGCCAATGCTTTTTCAAATTTTTCCTGGTACTGTTGCTCCTCCATAACGAACTCGGGAGATTCGTTGGTATAATTTTTAGGCTGTTGTTCTTTATACTTTAAAACTACTTTATGGTGTTTAACTTCGTTGAGCGTGAGGTTATTTACGATAGTAAAGAGAAAACTTTTAGCCTTGTCTATGGGAGTGTCTTTACAATGTTTCCATAATTTGATAAAGGCCTCCTGTACCTTGTCTTCCGGACTTACGTGAGAACCAAATTTATAATAGACAAAGTTGTGAAGATCGACTGCCCATTTCTTATAGAGTTGAGAAAAAACCTGTTCCTCACAAACATTATCAAATAGGGGTTTGCCCATAGTATTCAATTTTTCGTAAAGATATAAAATAAAGTATGTAGGAATTTTTGTTTCAAAGTTGTTATATTGATAGATGACAAAAAAGCCATGAAAAAGTACTTAGTGTTAATAATTGTTTTTGCGTTGGCCTGTCAAAAGGAGGAGCTCACCGTAGTGCAAGATCAGGAGGAAAAATCCTTTCTGGAAGACAGGCAATTGGTGAATTTGATTCAATCAGTTTCTTCTCACGATGGAACTTTCGATGATTTAGTAGACCAATCCTCTTGTTTCAGTATTAATTTTCCATATGAAGTTTTACTTAATGGTGAAACGTTTGCGATAACGTCGATCAACGATTTACTGGTTATTAAACCAACGGATGAGGTTACCCCGGTTTTTCCTATAGCCCTAACGACGGCAAATTATATTGAAATTGACGTTGAAAATGAAG
Organism: Bacteroidota bacterium; assembly: GCA_039028295.1. Classification (GTDB taxonomy): domain Bacteria; phylum Bacteroidota; class Bacteroidia; order Flavobacteriales; family Flavobacteriaceae; genus Aureisphaera. The sequence goes on along the minus strand of JBCCIJ010000039.1, from coordinate 28,853 downwards.
ATGCCTTTGCCAACTATGTGTTTTCTTGTGCAAACGGTATGATGTACGACGACCGCATTACTTGTGTAGATTTTAGTTATCCTATTTCCATATCACTATATAATAGGGACGAAACTACTTTTGAAACGATTATTTATAATCACGATAAAGAGACCTTTGAAGGTTTGGAGTTATTTGAAGAGGGAACTCTGGCGACCATTCAATTTCCAATTAGGATTCGAATGTTAGATGGAAGCTCTTTAGACATTCGGTCCAATGAAGAACTGAAATCTCGTATACTACAAATGCTTAGTATCTGTCCTAATTAGGTGTTCCAATAAATAAATGACACGAGTCCTTCCTTTGTGAAGGATTTTTTGTTTAATAAATAATTACAATAGTTAGACAAAATGTTAAATTTATCCTAAACTTAATTTTGTCGGTAGTAATTTTTAAAATGCTGTTGTTTCATTTTTAAACAATAGAAATTAAAAATTCAACCTATGAAAAAATTATTAAAGTACTCGCTCGTAACTATCATTGCCTTTTTATTTGTGGCATGCAGTAATGACGACAATGGAACTACACCAACGAATACCGATGTTACCATTGCTGGCTTTGTAGCAGACAACCCGGACTATTCAACTCTGTTAACCGCTTTGGAACGTGCAGGTCTTGTAGCGACCCTGGACGGAACAACAGATTTCACTGTTTTCGCCCCAAACAATGCAGCTTTTGAAGCATTTTTGAATGCCAATGGATTTGCCAGTCTTGAAGATGTTCCAGTGGATGTATTGACCAATTTATTATTAAATCATGTTGTGAATGGAACCGTTGAGTCCACACAATTGAGTACCGGCTATATAAGTTCCTTAGCTGTTTTTGGAACTACAGAAGTTAATTTGAGTCTTTTTATAAATACAGCTTCTGGAGTATCAATCAATGGTGTCTCAAATGTAACCACTCCCGATATCGAAGCTTCAAATGGCGTTATCCATGCGGTTGATGCCGTAATTGGAATTCCCACTATTGTGACACAAGCGACGGCAAACGACGACTTTTCTATTTTAGTAGATGCCTTAGTCGCAGCTTCCGATGGTACTATAGATTATGTGGCATTGCTTTCTGGAAGTACGAGTTCGCCTTTCACCGTTTTCGCTCCAAACAATACAGCATTTGAAAATTTACTTCAATTATTAGGAGCAACATCACTAGATGACATTCCTACCGACGTGTTGCAATTAGTTTTAAATTATCATGTGATTGCTGGTGCCAATGTTAGATCAACCGATTTGTCCGAAGGTCAAATGGCAACTACCTTTCAAGGTGAAGATATAACCATTACGCTTGCAGGTGGTCCCAAGGTGATTGATGCCACTGGAATGCCCGCAACTATTTTATTGACAGATGTTCAAACGTCAAATGGAGTTATTCATGCTATTGATAAAGTATTGTTGCCAAATGAAGTGCTGGACATCGTAGATCCAACAATTACCGGTCTGGCAATGATGACTGGAGATCTTTCTACCTTAAATGAAGCATTGGAGATTACAGGTTTGGACGTAGTCCTAAATGACAGAGATGGTGAATTCACCGTATTTGCTCCAACGAATGCGGCTTTTGAAACTTTCTTGGAAGGTGCCGCCATTACAGACGTTCCAGTAGATGTTCTTACGCAAGTGGTCTTAAACCATGCGTTGACAGGAACTTTCCTTTCCACAGATTTGTCTACTTCTTACACTACAACGCTTGCCACGTATGGCGATACCGATAATAACTTAAGTTTGTATATCAACATAGACAGTGGGGTGACCTTAAATGGTATTTCTAACGTTACCACTGCCGATGTTACTGCAGCCAATGGGGTAGTTCACATTGTGGATGCCGTAATTGCTCTTCCAACAGTGGTGACCTTCGCTACGGCAGATCCGACTTTTGCAACTTTGGTGGAGGCATTAACAAGAGATGATCAACCTGATTATGTTGGAATATTAAGTACGCCTTTCGGAACTGACCCGGCTCCATTCACCGTATTTGCTCCAACAAATGATGCCTTCGGGGATCTGTTAGTAGAATTGGGAATAGGAAGTTTAGCCGATATTGATGCAGCCACGCTTACCGCAACCTTAAATACTCATGTAATTGCAGGTGCCAATGTACGAGCCGAAGACCTGGTAAGTGGTGTGGTTTCTACTCTGGGAGACGACATTACGATAGACGCAACTAACGCAACGATCACAGATCCTAATGGTCGTGTGAGCAATATAATTGTTGTCAATGTCCAAGCTTCTAACGGAGTGGTGCATGCCATTGACAAAGTAATTTTACCCCAACTATAAGCATGTTTGATTAATTTATTGGTTAGTTAGTTTGCCGAATCGCCCATTTGTTTTCACAGTGGGCGGTTCTTTATTTAGAGGTATTTTAACCACCACTTATCTCTGTTGTTCGCTTTGTATTCCATATACCAATTGCACAAGGGGTATAGCGAGAGTACAATTCCAATCCACACCAGATAGACTATGCCTAAAGAGTAGCCATAACCGGCCAGACTTCCATCTATGAACTTTTCCATAGTTAGGAGCATTAGTTTCCAATCTCCCCCGGTTACGATAAGACCAACAATGGCCAGAACATGAATTACCAAAACATGCAATACATAGTAAAATAGAGGAACTCTCCCATAAACAAGGACAAAATCCGTAAGCTTGCTTTTTATGTTTTCACTATAGCGCAAGAATACCAAAGAAGGCCCCAAAGTGACCAATAAAAACAACAGCGAAGGTGGATATTTTGTAACGTTTAAGAACGAAAGGATGGTAAAGACCATATTTTTTTGTTCCAACCATGGGGCTGGATCTCCATAGATATTGACAAGTCTAAGCAATATGAACAAACCAATGGCGCCAAAACCTAATCCTGACAGCCACTTTTTACGCAAGACGATATTGAAATTCTTCGTATAAAGGGTTCCGAATACATAACCCAAACAAATCACACCAATCCAAGGCAACACGGGATAAAGAAAGCTAAACCAGGTATCTCCTATTTGAACGAAGGAGCTCTGATGAAAAATGTACCAAAGTATAGCCAAAGGCCCAGTTCCTTCCATAGTAATACCATCCAATAAATTATGTCCAAAAATGAGCAATAGACCAAAGACTAGTAATACTTTCTTCGGAAGATAGATCAATAGAGACAGGAATATCATGCACAGCCCGATGGCCCAAATTACTTGAAAATTAAAAAAACTAAAGCTAAGATCGAACCACCACAAGAATGACATTACCGTAAGTTCAAGAACGATAAGCCATAGTCCACGTGTCATTAAGAATTTGAAAAGTGCTGCTTTTGTCTTTTTAATTCCATACAAAAAGGCCGAAGTTCCCGCCAGGAAAATAAAGACAGGCGCACAATAATGTGTTATGAACCGGGTGAAAAATAAGATGACAGTAGTGGTTTCCATGTTGGTAGGATTACTTACGAAAGCGCCGGCATGGAAATAATCCCTAACATGATCCAGAGCCATAATTACCATAACGATACCTCGGAGAAGGTCAATAGACTCAATACGATGACTCTTTATTGCATTCATAATAGCGAAAGATTTAATGCAAACTACAATATCTGCTGAAGCATGGGGTCTTAAAACATAAAATTGTTTGTTTTTTTGAAATTCGAGACTAGTTGCAGATACAAAAGAGCGGTTAGTAGCAACAAAATAGATCGTCTTGCAAAGTACGTTTCATTCCGAAGAAAACTTCCACGCAGAAAATTAGTCCTACCTTTGTGCCTCATTAAGAAATGGCCCCTTACCTATGTTGATGGTCTTTTCATCTGCTCTAATGATTAGTTATAGCGAAGATGTAAACGATTTTTATTCATGTTATTTGCTGGTCGGTTGCGGCCCATTTCTCAAACCAATTTTATGTCATTTAAATCATTAGGGCTGTCTGATGCCTTGCTGAAAGCGATTAGCAAAAAAGGATATACTACTCCATCTCCCATTCAACAAAAAGCCATTCCGATCATATTAGAACGTAAAGATGTATTGGCTTCTGCCCAAACGGGAACGGGTAAAACTGCTGGGTTTACACTCCCCATTTTACAAATATTAAACGGTCGACCACCCCTGAGAAAGCGCCCCGTCAGATCACTAATTCTAACACCTACGAGAGAATTGGCAGCTCAGGTGTTCGATGATGTGAAATCCTACAGCCAATTTATTGATTTACGGGCTACGGTTATTTTTGGAGGAGTAAATGCCAAACCTCAAATTCGAACGCTTCGTCAAGGAGTAGATATTTTGGTGGCGACGCCTGGACGTTTATTAGACTTGCATAGTCAAAGGGTGTTTTCATTGGCCAATGTTGAGGTGCTGGTGTTGGACGAAGCAGACAGGATGCTCGATATGGGCTTTTTACGGGATATTAAAAAAATATTGGCGCTACTACCGAAAAGACGACAAAATCTATTGTTTTCGGCTACTTTTTCTAAAGAAATAAAGCAACTGGCTGGTTCTTTTTTACACCATCCGAAATTGGTGGAAGCCACTCCCGAAAATACCACGGCAGAAAAAATAATTCAAAAAATATATCGAACCAACAAATCAGCAAAGACCCAACTCATTATCAAACTTATTAAGGAGGGAAATTGGAACCAAGTGCTTGTTTTTACACGGACAAAACACGGGGCCAACCGACTGGCTCAAAAGATGGGCAAGGCCGGGATTTCATCGGCCGCTATTCATGGAAATAAAAGTCAGGGTGCCCGAACTAAGGCCCTTGCAGGGTTTAAGGGAGCTAAAGTACGAGTTTTGGTAGCGACCGATATTGCGGCACGCGGATTGGACATTCCTTTGCTTCCTCATGTGATTAATTTTGAACTTCCTAATATTCCTGAAGACTATGTGCATCGTATTGGTAGAACAGGAAGAGCAGGAGCAAGCGGTGAGGCTATCTCTTTGGTGAGTGTTGACGAGAATGAATACGTTCGCGGTATTGAAAAATTACTGGGAATGCGTTTGGAATCCGAGGTTATAGAAGGTTTTGAACCTACAGAAAACTTGCAGGAGGTTTTAGATAGGAAAGCGGCGAATAAAGCTCAAAATCAGCGGGGAAGACAAAATCGCAGAAATCGAGACCAGTCCAATAAACCTAAATCTGGCGGAAACCGCGGAAGAAGACGGGGTCGTGGAAGACGTTAAGCGGTCACTTATTTAATTTCTTTCAAAAGTCACTTTAGTGGCGGTTACTTCCTTTTGTTCTAGCGTTATTTTTTGCGTCCGCAATACGGCAGTAATTGAGTCTTCAAGCCTTCCGTTATCCGAAACCAGATTGAAATAAAACCTTATCTTCTGAAGTGAATCTCCATAACGTTCAATAGGTCCCGTATGACGTAAATTTTCAATAGAAATAATAGATAAGCTGTCAGAAATGTTTAGGTCAGATTCAGAAAGACTTCTTATTTGTGCACGGATGTCTTCTTTAAATTCGGGGTGTTTTTGCTGCAAAATGAGCAGATCGAAATAATCCTGAAGTTTCGCCTTCGCTAGATCTGTGTTCGTCATTAGCGTGGTTTCACTCAAATCTATTGGGTTGCTTTCCGAAACTTCGGCTTCGGAGAGATCTGCACCGCTCATTGATGCCTCCTTGTTGCTGTTGGCACAGGAGAACAGTAGAAACGATACGACGACTATGTGGACCAATCTCTTCATTTCACCATAAATTTCAATTTGACAATTTTTCCATCTTTGTAGGCTTTGTCTAATATTTTAATATTTCTAAGGCCACTGGTTGGAAAGCTTAGCTTATTAATGAATTCGTCTTTGGAATAGAGTTCAACGCCTATATTCTGGGAGAACAATTGATAGATTTGCGCATCTTCCGCAATGAGTTGTTGCAATTGGAGCTTACGTTTTTTCCAATCCGCCTTGTTTCCGTTAGAATAATAACGAAGCATGAGCGCATAATCATCGGTTCTAAGTTTTACTATAGGTCTGTTTTTGGTGTCAATATGCCTCGAGATGGTATCGGTTTTATGGTAAGGCGACTGAACCACAAATTGGATGACTTTTTCTTTAGTCTGAAATGAAAAGCAACCTAAACTATCCGTTTTAAGGTATAAAGGGGATTGCTGGTTCTGAAGAATTTTCACATCCACCACCGAAGTAATGGGCTGATTTTTGTCTTCGTCCACCAAACAGAAATGAAAGTTGTTTTCGCCCTTCCAATTAAAACCGGCAAACACCAGAAGAGGGACTAATACTAAAGGAATCCAATATTTTTTTTGAAATCCCTTTTTGTCCTGCTTAGGGATTTGGTTGTGATGCTTCAATTTAAAATCGTTCCAATTGGCATACCCGGCATAGGAGCTCAACAGATTAAGCATGTCAATTCGCGGAAGTTTGTCCGCATCATTTTTGAAATAGGTATAAAACCATTTCTCACTAACTCGTGCTTTTACTTTACTGAATAGATCTTCCTGAAAAGCCACAATTTCTTCTCCTTTCCATTTTTCGATGGACTCTGCAACAGGATGTTCTTTCGAAAAAGTACTCCCAATGCTATTTTTTAAGAGATTAAAAAGATGTTTGTCGTTTGCGTTCACCGGACGTATTATTCTGAAAAACAATAAAATACAAATTGTAAAATAGTTTGCAATTGTTTTACAGGAGTTTTTCAAAGGCACCCAGTTTGGGCCACCTAGGTTTGCGTTGTAATTCTTAAAAATATGAAATTATGAACACAAAACAATTGAAATCAGTAGTTAAAAAGGCCGTCATTGGGGCCATGACCGTATGCGTATTTGCCTGCAATTCGGAGGCCTACAAAGAGGATGTAGCCATGGAGGCTGTAGATGTCTCCGAAGCATTTGAAAGTACTCCCATCGAGAAAAGCTTTATTGACAATACTTCTCAGGAAGGTGAGCCTTCAGCAAAGGAAATGTATAAGGATATTAAAATTATCAAATCGGCCACAGCCAAATACAAGGTGGACGATGTAAAGCGAGCCACCACAGCGATTAAAAAAATTGCGATGCAGTATGAGGCCTATATTTCGGATCTGCGTTTTCAGAATAATTTATACCAAATTGAAAACAGATTTACCGTCAAAGTACCGCAAGAACATTTTGATGCGATGATGGATTCTATTGCTGGGGTGGTGAGCTTTATAGAATATGAAAATATCACTACCAAAGACGTAACTGAAGAGTACTTGGATCTACAATCCAGACTCAAAACAAAGTTGGAAGTTAAAGCTCGTTATGAAGAGGTGTTACGCCGCAATGCGAAGACCGTTGAGGACATTCTCCTTACTGAAGACAAGTTACGCGTCATTCAAGAAGAGATCGAATCGGCACAGGGACGTTTGAAATATTTGACCAGCAAGGTGGCGTATAGCACCATCCAGATCGATCTTTATGAAACGGTGGAATATATAGACGAACCAATCAGTTATACAAAGTCTTTCGGGGACAAATCCAGGAATGGATTCTCTTTTGGTTGGAACATGGTTGAGGCGATTGTTTTGTTTTTGATCCATGTTTGGCCTTTGTTAATAGGAGGGGTAGTGTTGGTTGTTTTTCTTCGGAAGCGGATGAGGAAGTAATTTTTAGTAGATAGCGGTAGTTTTCAGTACGGTTCACAGGACTTGACGAGAGTCACAGTGCCACTGAAAACTGCTAATTGAAATTAAAAGCTCCAATGTTCGAAAAACTCAATTTTTTTTGTCTTTTTCTGCTGCTAACTTCTTCAATGCCTTTTTAAGTTTTTTCTCAACCGGGTGTATAGTATCTTTTTTGAGGTCATAAGGAGGAAGAACTGGGATATCTACTTCAAGTTCTTTCAGTATACCTTTAGCCTTTTCCAAATAATAGCGATTTACAAAAGGCTCCCCATCACCCCAACTCCTACGATAGGCTTTGAGCGCATTTTCTGCTGCTTTTTCTTCTTCTCCTAAGGCAAACCACAGCTGGGCGAGAGCATTGGAATTTTGGTCATGAATCTTTTCTAATTCGTTGGCAGCACCATTGGGGTCTTTTAATTCACCAATTTTGAACTTAGCCAGAGCTAAAAATGTTTCCGCATTATCATCTATCTGACTAACTGAGCGAGCCATATTAACAGCTTTACTCAGTTTCTGTTCCGCAAGTTTCCACTTCTCTTGTTCTATAAGCCATATTCCCCAGAGTCTCAATAAATAACGAATAACGACACGATTTTTTCCTTTTTTGGCTAGCTTTTCGGCCTTTCTTAAATGTGTTTCCTCAAGGAGTCCCTGGCGGTACATTAAGCCGCAGAATGAGTATTCAATGCTACCGAGGCGATACACTTCCCTTGACCAACGTCGATCAAGATATTTATCTAAGTTTTCCCATTCAATTTTGGCATTTTCATAATCTCCTATCATCAGAAGGTAATTAAAATAATATCTTTTGAGGATAAACTTAGTTCTATCAGTGCCTTTCAATTCTGACATTTCAAAGGCAAATTCGAAGTACCGTTTTGCCGTTCCAAGTCTATTCATACCATTAAAGCCCCGCCCCAATAGAGAAAGTGTAAAAATTAAGTTTGGCCAATTTTCGGAACTCAACTCAATTTCCAGACGGCTATAATAAATGTTTAACGACTCGTTATGTGCGCCAAGATAGTCCAGTGATATCGCAGCGGAGTTCATTAGATTGGTTCCGTGACTTTCTCGGACTGATTTTGGTATCTCGGACCAAGAATTTGGGAAAAGAGGTTTTAAAATAGCGAGGTTTTCATTATGCGCTTCTATTGTCAAAATGTCAGTTGATAGACTATCAATATAGGACATAACGGCTTTTTCAATTTCTCCAATTTTAAGTAATATAACAATGACACTTAATGAATCTCGAATATCTTCCAGAGTTTCTGCTTCATCATATAAGGTATGCGATTTCTGAGAGAAGTAGTCTATCACCTTTTGCCCGTATTTTGTTCGTTCTTCTTTTCTGAGCCTGCCTGAGACTACTCCACGAACCACAGGGTGAAGATTGTAAGTGTGGTTTTGACGGTCGTATTGTAAGAACCCTCTTTTTTCTAAACTCTTAACCGTTTCTTGTAATTGTAAAGATTCTTGCTCTTTAGATTTATGTTTTCCCTTTTTCGAACTTGCATGTGGATTTAAGGCAGATAGGGTTGGATAATCAATCGCATCGGTAAGAAATGAAAGTGTCGAGAGTAATTGCTGGCAAGGTGCATCAAGATTTTCAAGTGCAGCCTGTAGTATATGATTACGTTTCTGAATAAGATCTAATTCTCCTAGGTTTAGTTTGTCACCGCCATATGGGTCTTTCGCCCAAGCATCAAAATTCCCTCTGTCCGGAAGATAATCAATAATCAAGCCAGCAAGAATGCCAATCACTAGTGGATGGCAAGCACAATGCATAGAAAGGTAATTCCTAATTTCCTTGCTATTCCCAGATACCCCACAACTGAGTAGAAGAGCCTCAGCGTCTTTAGGACGAAGACCGGTCAAAGAAATCCGTTGGACACCCGTAATAGGTTGGCTCGAAGGATTTATTAATTTTTTTGGTACAAGCCTAGAACTAATCAATATTTTTGAGGGTTCTGCGGAAGCTAGAGCAAATATCAGATCATCGTCTTCCGGTTTAATCGAAGATCGAGGATCACGATCAATAATTTCGTCTCTTGCCGTGTCCACCTGCTCATCTAAAATTTCAGCCGCATCAATTCTGTTGTATGCCACGAGAACTCGTTCTAGACCGTCCAAAATTAAAAGCCAAGGTCGACTTCGCAGTTGCCTTAGTAATAACTGTGTTAATTTTGGCGTTTTGTGCTTTTCAAATGCTTTTATGGGCATACCAGTCATGTAGGCCAAAGCGTGCCTACAGAAATCAGACATTTGGGCACCGCGTTCATAAAAGGAATACCAAAACTTCCCAGCCCAATTGGGACCAACCGTAGAAACATAATATTTCGTCCATTCCCAGGTGAGCATGCTTTTGCCCGTACCTCCGATAGCTTCAAATAAAAGTACGGGAAACGGATTAGAAGTATTGGCCCAATCATCTAATTGTTCAAGTTCTGCCTCACGTCCTACAAACTGATGTGATCCAATATATCTTGGTTGCGCATATAAGTTAGGTGGCTTAATAGAGACTAAGGGCTCAGAGGATGGTTTAGTAAGTTTCGAAGAGATATTAGGGACATCTTTCTTTGCATCTAACTCTGTTCGAAGTTGTGCGATTCTGTGAATTGCTTGTTTTGTAAAATCTTCGAGACTTTTAAACTCTACATAAATACGATCCTTTTTTGCTCTTTCTCGAAATTCATTCAATTTGATAATTTTTTCAGAATCCGTTTCCACATCCGATCGCTTAACGAAATGGTCGTCATGCATTATGAAAATTAATGTTGGTAATCCAAGGGTTTGGGCTTTTTCAAATTCCAATCTCGTAATGGAATGACCATCTGGGTTAAGCGAACTAGAATCAACTACTCGCCCGCATTTATGACTTATTAACCCGATGTATGCGGTGCTTTCTTCGACCATCTTTAGGGAAGACGAAATGATCGTGTCATTGGTTGTCGCCACTCGAGTCTCCATTCCAACTGGGAATAAATCTTGTTTTTGCAGAATTTCAATAAGGGAAGCCCGATGCTCTTTTAAATCTTCAAAGGTGCTGGAAATCATTGCTCCCGAATACTCTTTCTTATTAGGATGGCTCATCGCTAGTTGGTTTATTGATTCCTATTATTAAAATGACCAGGCCTATTTACTACCAGACGTGCGCCTGCAATAATGACAAATAAAACTCCCCTAGTCTAATCCACAAATCATGGACTAGAGAAGGGGAGCGTTCTTTCAAATATAAGGAAAATAGTTTTCAGCGGTAACAGGTTGTATTCAGTTTTAGTTTGAAAATATAAACCAGCATCCCTGTCCATTAAGACTAAACTCATAAATGCTCTCGACTTTTTAAATTTCTTTGGAATCGGGAAAGTTGTTTTCAAGCTTTTTAACGATTTTCAACAGAAGGTTACGATTCAAAATGAGGTGACATCTTTCCAACTATTTTTATAAACTCAATAAATACTCAGCACGTTCCACTAAGGCATCCCAATTATAAAGAGTTTTAGCAGTTTCTAAGGCGTTTTCCTGGGTAGCAGTGTCCATATTCAGAAACGATTCGGACAAGCTAAAAGGCGTATTGGTAGGAACCATGTAGGCCTGATCGAGATTTTCAAAACCCAATTCCTGAAGTAAATGAGTCACCCCGCCACCTATATGATAGAACATTCGAAAACCATATACCGAAGTCACTCCTCCTGAGCTAGTAATGTTGTCGGCGAAATCTTTGTAACCATGCGTGGGGTCGTCTATTGTATTATTATCTAGGGAGTTCAGTGTTCCGAATACTTCAATATATCTAGCAGTACCTTCTACTTTTTCCTGATAAAATCCATGCGCCTTAATGAGATTGTTATTGGTGGGGTCTATTGCATTCAATTGGTGGTTGATACTCACATAATATTGTAAAATAGCCGTTTTCTCGGCCATGGTTTCTGCGTGATAGGCATCGATCATCACATCAAATAACAACAATTGTAAAGGCAGTGTTTCGGCAGTAATTGGATAACCTTGTAAATCAAAAATCCGGTTTTCACCTAAAAAGCGATAATAATTTTTAAAAACAGAATACTGATGGAACAGTTCATGGTAAAATACGGAAACATGGAACTGACCATTTCGGTTTTTATAATCGAAATAAAAATTGGGCGCCGTTGGCCAATAGGTCATGTCGTAAACAAATAAAGGTAATCCATTGTAATTGGTAAAGCTGTAGAACGCACCACCCGGTAACTCTGCGCGAGCAAAATCGTAAAGGATATCGTTTCGGAACAAAGGAACTTCCTCATAGTCGTCGATTTCATTTAAAATGGGTCTGCTTACCGCCAAATAGTTGTCGGGGGGATTCATTAAAATTCCTTGCCCTTCACCGGTAATTAGAAAGGTAGTGCATTCTCTAATGTTTTTGAAATCGGGCCAGAGTCCCTGTAGCTCCTCTTCCACGGCCAAAAGACGTGTCATATAATCCAATTCCTCGAAGGTAAGTCGTTCCGGTTCTTCCTCAACCACTACAACCGGGTCATCCTCGATCATTGGCCGTGTTTCATCTGAAGAACAGCCAAAGACAAAAAATAGCGGTGCTAAAAGATAAATCACGCCATATCTGATGTCAAAATGAAGGAAGGATATTTTCATTTGTTGAATATATTTTGAATTGGACTTTGCGAAATTGTACTGGCTTACCGCAATTTAGTAATTATCCTATAGCCATAGATTGAAAGTATGTCGTGATACTTAAATGGCGATACGCTGATACGTCTATGCTGTAAAATGATTTGTTTTCTATGAAGCTAGCTACTTAGGGGATTGATGTCAACTTATTACCTGCACGTCTTTGTTACTCCCAAGCCAATTCTTATCTTTGCGTTTCTTAAAACGCAAGCAAGCATATGTTCGATAATTTAAGTGATAAGTTAGATAAAGCACTGCACGTCCTCAAAGGACACGGAAGCATTACCGAAGTAAACGTAGCCGAAACTTTAAAGGAAGTTCGACGCGCTTTATTGGATGCCGATGTTAACTTCAAAATAGCGAAAGATTTTACCAAACGAGTGAAGGAAAAAGCATTGGGTCAAAATGTATTGACCAGTTTGCAACCTAGCCAATTGATGGTAAAAATTGTAAAGGATGAACTGACCCTTTTAATGGGAGGTGAAACCGAAGGAATTAACCTGGGAGGTTCTCCGAGCGTTATTCTAATGTCTGGATTACAGGGTAGTGGTAAAACGACCTTTTCAGGAAAGTTGGCCAACTTCCTTAAATCTAAAAAATCTAAGAAACCATTATTAGTTGCTTGTGATGTGTATCGTCCTGCGGCGATCAATCAGTTGCATGTTGTGGGTGAGCAGATAGGCGTTGAGGTCTATAGCGAAGAGGGCAATATGAATCCCGTAGAGATCGCCAAAAACGCTTTGGCGCACGCCAAACAAAATGGACACAATGTGGTGATCGTTGATACCGCTGGTCGCTTGGCCGTGGATGAGGAAATGATGACCGAAATTGCCAATGTACATGCGGCTATCAATCCGCAGGAGACTTTATTTGTGGTAGATTCCATGACCGGTCAGGATGCGGTGAACACAGCCAAAGCCTTTAATGAACGCCTAAACTTTGAAGGAGTTGTATTAACCAAATTGGACGGTGATACCCGTGGTGGTGCGGCTATTTCTATTAAAAGTGTTGTAGATAAACCGATCAAATTTATTGGTACAGGAGAAAAGATGGATGCTATCGACGTATTTCATCCTGCTCGTATGGCCGATCGAATTCTGGGAATGGGAGACGTTGTTTCCCTGGTGGAACGTGCACAAGAGCAATTTGATGAAGCTGAAGCGCGAAAGCTTCAGAAGAAGATAGCCAAGAACCAATTCGGGTTTGATGATTTTCTGAAACAAATTCAGCAGGTCAAGAAAATGGGTAGCATGAAAGATCTGGTTGGAATGATTCCGGGTGCCGGAAAAATGATGAAGGGAATGGATATTGATGATGACGCTTTTAAGCATATTGAAGCTATTATCCACTCCATGACACCTGGTGAACGTACCAAGCCACCAACCATCAATGCCAGTCGAAAAAAACGTATTGCCAAAGGTAGTGGTACTTCTGTGCAGCAAGTAAACCAATTGTTGAAACAGTTCGATCAAATGAGCAAAATGATGAAGATGATGCAAGGCGGTGGCGGCCGCAAAATGATGCAGATGATGGGAAAAATGAAGTAGTGTTCAGTATTTAGTTGGAAGTAGCAGTTTTCAGCAGGTAATATGTAGTAAAAATTAACCAAACAAATTAATACCCTATGGTGATTCTCGACGGAAAAAAGATCTCGAACGATATCAAAGAAGAAATCAAAGTTGAAGTTCAGAAAATGAAGGATAAGGGAGAGAAAGTACCGCATCTGGCCGCGGTATTGGTAGGAGACGATGGTGCGAGTTTAACCTATGTCGGGAGTAAAGTTCGTTCGTGCGAACGCATTGGTTTTGAATCGACTTTGGTTAAAATGTCTAACACGACCACTGAAGTTGAATTACTGAATAAAATTAAAGAACTCAATGAAGACGATAATATCGATGGCTTTATCGTTCAGTTGCCGTTACCCCCGCAGATCAATGAGCAAAAAGTGTTATTGGCAGTAGATCCAAACAAGGATGTAGACGGTTTCCATCCTATGAACTTTGGAAGAATGGCGTTGGATATGAGTAGTTTTATTCCTGCTACTCCATTCGGTATATTGGAGCTATTGGAACGATATAAGGTAGAAACCAATGGTAAACATACCGTTGTTATAGGTAGAAGTCATATTGTGGGACGTCCCATGAGCATTTTGATGAGCCGAAAAGGTTGGCCAGGCAATAGCACGGTAACACTAACCCATAGTCGAACCGAGAATTTAGAAGAAATTACCAGGAAAGCGGACATTATTATTTCTGCATTGGGAGTTCCCGAATTTGTAAAGGAGAATATGGTAAAGGATGGAGTGGTGATCATTGATGTAGGAATCACAAGAGTGCCGGACGAATCTCATCCAAAAGGTTATGTGATCAAAGGAGACGTTGATTTTGAAAATGTGAGCAAGAAAGCCTCGTTTATCACACCCGTTCCAGGTGGAGTAGGCCCAATGACTATTGCCATGCTGCTTAAAAACACCCTTCTGGCCAGAGAGCAGCGTAGAAACTAGTCTTTTCCTTCTTTTATCTTACGCCAATCCATATAATTTTCAAAATCGGTTTGAATCAATTTTAGGGCAAGCGCTAGTACGCCGGCATCATCTATATAGCCAAAACCAGGTATGAAATCGGGTATAATGTCTAACGGATTCAGAACATAAAGAAGAACTACTGCAACACTTCCTATGGTGTGCCACGGCATTTCTCTATAGCTGCCGTTCTTGTAATCCTTCAGCATAGAAAATAGATTTTTCACAACGTCAATGTACTTTTTGAGAGGACCTTTCTTTTCGAATTTGCGTCCAATTTTCTCTTCGTTCTCAAAAATTATTTCAACATCCTTTTCTTCTATATAAGTGACTTCTTCATTGAACGACTCCTCGTTTATTTGTTTTAGGTCGGCCTTTTTTTTCTTTTTAGCACTCATGAGTAACTTAGGAATTGGTTGCGCCTGGTAAATCGTCTTTGGAGTATTCTTTTCGATAGATTCCCAACAGTACTAAAAACAAACTTATCAATAGTGGGCCAAATATCAATCCAATAAAGCCAAATAACGGAACACCAACAATTACACCTATGAGCGTAATTAGCGGGTGAACGTTATCCAATTTTTTCATCACCATCAAACGAATAATATTATCTGCAGAGCCTACCACCACAAGGCCATAAATTAAAATACCCCAAGCCGAAAAAGTGTTTCCCGTGGAGAGTTCCAAAATAAATACGGGCACGATCCCGATGAGGGTACCTACAAAAGGGATCATAGAGCCAATCGTCACAATGACGAACCAGAAAAAAGGATCTTGCACACCAAAAATAAGGAACCCGATCAAAGCTACAATTCCCTGAACAAGTGCGACCAACGGAATTCCAATAGCATTAGAACGAACCATGGCCAAAATTTCTTTGCCAATTAGCTTAAGATTCTTTTTGCTTACCGGGACCAATTCCCCAACCGAATTTTTAATCATTCTTCGATCTGTGAACATATAGTAAAGTATAAAGTACATCAATCCTACGGCGATGAACATATTAAAGGTGCTACCTGCAAAACTTTGTAAATTATTGGAAAGCCAGGAAGAAATAGCACCTACGTCTATTTGCGAAGCCACGTCATAGCCCAGTTGTTGTTCCCATGAAGATATCTGAGTTTTAAGTACTGTCATCACGCGCTCCGAATTTTGCACGGCATTCCCAATTTTATTCCCAAGCAATAAAACCACTCCTAAAACGGGGAGTAAAATTCCGACGAAAGAAATGACACAAAGAAGCGCCGCGGCTAGCGGAGGTTTCCACCCTTTACGCACCAATTTTAGCATCCAACCCCTCATGAGAACATAGATGGTAATGGCTCCCAGAATTCCGGAAAAATAAGGAAGAAGCTCTCTAAAAATGAGTCCGCCCATAATGAGTATAATGACCAGTACGAATATTTGTCTAATGATATTTTGTGGTACCGTTTTCATATTAGTTTGCGAATAGTTGATCGAGATTTTTAAATGCCTTAAATTCCAGCGCGTTGCCGGAAGGGTCGTGAAAGAACATGGTGGCCTGCTCACCAATCTCTCCTTCGAAACGAACGTATGGTTCAATAATAAATGGGATGTTGTGATTTTTTATTTTTTCTGAAAGGAGCTGGAAGGCATCCATGTCGAGTACCACACCGAAATGAGGTACGGGAACTTCCTTGCCGTCCACAGGATTTGAGTTGTTTTCCGAAAGATCTTTTTCCTTAAGATGAATGACCAATTGATGACCATAAAAGTTGAAATCTACCCAGTGATTGCTACTTCGGCCTTCGGTACAACCTAAAATGTCTCTGTAAAATTTTCGGTTGACTGGGATATCATTAACCGGGATCGCCAGATGAAATGGACGTACACTTTGTTTCATAAGTTCTATTTTTCAAAAAGATAATTAATACTAACCGTTGCCAACTCGTTATCTGGAAATTTGGCTGCATGCGCAGGTTCGGTCTTCAAACCAATTTCCGAAATAACTCTTTTGAATACCTCTAATTCCAGGATATATTGATCACTAAATCCATGAGTTGCATCATAGGCCGTTGCCGCCGTTTTTCCAATATTTTTAGCCGTGATGTTTGGATCTATCGTGTGCAATTCGATTAACAGTAAACCAAATTTATAGATATAGGGTTTCCAATTTTGAAAATGCTCTTTTAAGTTTTGCTCTACTGCGATGTTGTCCAGGCGTTTTCCTTGAGAAGCAAATGCTCCTGTTGAAGTACTCACTCTATCTGGTGTTTGATTTTTAGGGGTTTCCCAAGGTCTGTTGTGATCCAAAAAGGTACGTACGTTTAGTAGATCACAGAGATCAATATCGTAACTTCCCTGAATGTCTTGCTCCAATTGATAGGGATCTCCAATATCTCCCCAGATTACTTTGGCCCAAATATCCGCCTTCACCAAATTAGAACGAGTTACCTTTAAGGCGGCCCTATTGTAATCTACCCCTACAAGGAAAAGCGGGTATTCCTCAAGCATCGTTCCTCGTTTTGTGCGTTGTTCAATGACTTCGAATAAATGAATTAAAAAGGCTCCATTTCCACAACCCATATCCAAAATCCCTTTGGGTTGTTCTTCAATGGGTTTATTGAAAAGAGAGATAATAATTTCGTCGATCTTCTTGAAATAGGCCGAATGAGCACCGCCACTTCCCCAAACGTTCATTTCTCGATCCACGTGTATTTCATGAGAGGTGGGAATAGAACTTTTGAAAATGAGGGCGTTACCAAACATCAATTCGTCCACTCTTCTAAAGGTAGGAATATAGGAAACGGTGACTCCATAGGCTGACGAACGTCTTGCGAAGAATAGACCTTTTTCTGTGAATCGATAGTTTTCGTTTTTTTTACTGAACCATCCCAAATGGCAAAAGAAGTCTAAAATCTTGCTAAAGCTTACGGGGTCTTCATGAAACTCGTCCGCGCTGAAAGAGGCTTCCATAAAATATTTGTGAAACATGCCATCCATGCCCAGAAAGACAGTAATGGGTCCTACTAAAACACCTTCAATTTGTTTTAATATTTGCGCTTCAACCTCTAACGTTAGTTCGTCCTCGGATTGAGGGTCGTAGGCGCCACTTTTGTATTTATTGAAAATACGACTGAGTGAAGTAAATTGCTCCAAATCGAAATGACGCGGATGAAACGCTTCCGAAATTTTCATGAAACCTACTACATCAGCAAATTTTTCAACCCGTTGAAAGGCAATTTCACTGCGGTCGTTGATGCTAATGACAATCGTGTTTGATGCATTATCAATTTGGTAGTTCAACCAACCTTGAGAGGCCAACATTCTAATTCCGATGTTGAGGTAACCATCATTGCTGGGAAATTCCTGAATAATGTCATTCAAAGTGAGCTCCTTTTTTTTCAGAATAAAATCTAAAACTCCCTTTACCTTGAGTGCAAAGGCAACGGGTGCCACGGCAATTCCATCCAAATGACGGAACAATTCACTTCGGTATTCTTTTTTTTCGGAAACTGATAACATATAAAAATGAGATAAGCTTCGTAAATATATGTTTTTTAAGTCTATTCTTCCGCTTCCTATTTTTTATCGCGATTCTTTCTCAAATGAGAACCTTTTCTTATTGGGTATTTCGTTTGACACAATCAATCTTCCAGTTGGGATAAACAATAGAACCGGTTTCATTGACCCATTCTAAGATCCAGTTAAAACCGTCTTTGGAAATATTTTTAAAGGAAAGTCTCGTTTTACCGTCCATTCCGTTGGGGGCTTTCTGAGGACGATATAATACAATGTCATTGCCTTCTTTTCCTCCCTCCCAAGTGGGAAGCACTGTAGTGGGCGTTTTATTTGAATACCAATGGACATACCATTTGCTGCTGTCCGAAACAAATTGACGAATGCTCCCTGAATGGCTTCCGTCCTCCTTGATGGTTTCGTCTTGAACGGCGGTACCATTCATTATATATTTAAAGGTCCAGGTCATCTTTTGGGAGGTTCCCCAACTTTGGTCCGGATTGCGCGCAGTGGACACACAGTCGCATATTCCAATAAGATCTGCATAGTCTCCTATCTGTTTTGGAGCCTCGGGGTTTAGTTTTCCAAAAGGTTGTTCGGCAGTGACTTCATAGGATTCTTGTGCTTCAACAGAAAAAATTATAAGTACGGTTAGCGCAATTAAAAAGTATGTCTTCATATGATTTAATTTTGAGTCTATTTGTGTGCTTCAAAGTAAGGAGTCGAAACGATGGGGGCAAAGATATTTGCAGAGACTCTGGTTTAAATTGCAGTAAAGAATAGCAATTCTATTTATAGCCCAAGTGCTTTGGTATTATTTGCAGGGAACGATACTTTTTTTGCAGTAAATAGAACACTTATAGGTCGAGACTAAGAGATGAAACCTCGCACCGCTTTCAAATTGCTTTTGGAAACAGGAATTTCGGTATTATTGGAAAGTGTAAGAAATGGAGACGGAGCGGTATTCAATTCCTTAGCCATTTTCATATTGACAATGGCCTTTCTGTGAACTCTCAAAAAAGGATCCTGTAATTTTTCTTCCAGGGTTTTTAAGCTGCTCCTCATAGCGTAAGTCTTATTGTCCATAAGGTGTACGTTCACACAATAATCATCGGCTTCGATCCAAAGAATTTTTTCTATGGGAATGATCTTTCTTTTGTTCCCGATTTTGATGTTTATAACCTGGGTCCTATCGTTGTTTGAAGCGATTAGTTTTTGGTATTGCGCCTCGTTGGTGTTCTTAATTTCCACCAATTCATGAATTTTAATCTGGAGTTGTTCATTGACGAAATACAAATGGAAGATAGTAGCCATAGCAATATATCCAAGAGTATAGATTGGTGCTTTCTGATAGGTGTAGAAGGCGATATAATCGCTTAAAAAGGTTTCCCAAACAAAGGAGTCTCCATTCGCCATGTTTTGAATGCAGCTAATGATCACAACATTAATGATCACCAATACAATAATAAAAAGTAGGTAGGTCGTATAGCCTTTAATCGAGTCTAATTTTTCGAATCGTTTTTTCCACGCAAAGGCCGCCAAAAACCCACCGAGAAGCACCCAAATGATCCAACGATAGGACTGACTTTGGAGAACGTCCCAGAAAGTTACATTCACACCTAACTGGAATCGATTAATGTAAAAAAGTTGTTGCAGCGTCTCAAAGGTTATTGCCATTAGCAATAACAAACCCATGAGTATAAAACTTCGCTTGGAAGTAGATAAGTAGCGTAACATAATCTTAATTTGAATGGCGAATGACTACTAATGTAGGTAATTTTGGCATAGCATAAATGCATCAATGGTCCATAAAAAAAGCCTTCCAACGGGAAGGCTTTGTATTTGCGGTGTTATTTATTCTTCTGTTCCTTCATCAGACTCATCATCTTCAATATCCCAACCAATCATGAAATATTTAAAGGTGGCCGCATCAGGAATTTGAGTAACTTCTACCTTAATATTATTGTTGTAGCGAAGACTCGCCGGAAGGTCTTTTTTGTCAATAGTAAGATAGATGTCACTATCCTTCAGAAATACAACTACTGCATTGATCGCATTTTGAATACCGGCTACTTCGTAATTGGCTTTAACATCGGCAAAAGTACTATTCACATGAAGTCCTTTTTCGGTTTTATAGCGCTCGTCAAACACCTGAATATTGGTAATAACAGAATTAGGATCTGTTTCGTTATCTGGAGATAATAAGAGTAATTTTTTCCCGCCTTTTTCGTAAACTTCAACTTCTCCCTGCGTACCTAGGGCGTTCTCAATAGTACTTAATGAAACGATGGAATCCATTGCAAAAATGGAATCTACCTGTTTCATATGCATCTTTTTTGTTAAGTGTCCCAGCTCCCCATTTTTAATTAAAAAAGGGTCTTTTTCTTCCGTGCATTGGGCAAACAATAAGATTGCCATAGCTCCAAGTAATAGGGTTTTTTTCATGCTTTTTAGGTAATTTGTTTTGGGTTTTATTTGAATTCAATCTTTAGTTAACGCAGCATTTTGCCTAATATTCCCAGTACACTCCTAATAACGGTAGGACTGGTAATTACTTTTTCAAAGGCGCTTTTTGAAGACGATCTTCGTCGGGATGAGGTTCGTCTGGATGAAGATCTACTTCGTGAAGAACTACGTCGAGAGGCCTCTTTTTCTTTTTCGGCCTTTTCTTTGGCTTCTTCCTGGTTCGCCACTTCAATTTTTTCATTTAACAATTCGTAGGCGCTTTCGCGATCTATTTCTTCATTATAGACTTTGATCAACTTCGAATTTTCTAATAACTCCTCCAATTCAGAATCTTCCAAAATATCCATTCTACTCATTGGTGCACGCAGCATAGTAGCAGCCAATGGGGTTGGGATTCCCTTTTCATTCAGGGCAGAGACCAGAGCCTCTCCTGTTCCCAATGAGGTAAGCACTTGATCTGTTTGATAATAGTCTGATAACGGATAATTTTCTGCAGTTAGTTTAATAGCTTTCCTATCTTTTGCGGTAAACGCCCTTAGCGCATGCTGTATCTTTAATCCTAATTGGCTTAATACCCCGTCTGGCACGTCCGTTGGGTTTTGAGTTACAAAATACAGACCAACTCCTTTCGAGCGAATGAGTTTCACGATGCTTTCAATTTGATCTAGCAAAGCGTCACTGGCTTCTTTAAAAATGAGATGCGCTTCATCAATAAAAATGACAAGTTCCGGGCGACCCGTATCACCCTGTTCAGGAAAGGTTGAATAGATCTCGGCCAACAGGCAAAGCATAAAAGTAGAAAACAGCTTAGGTCGATCTTGTATGTCGGTCAGTCGTACGATGTTAATATAACCCATTCCATTGCCGTCCACGCGAAGTAGGTCGTCAGTGTCGAACGACTTTTCACCAAAGAAAAGATCTCCTCCTTGCTGTTCCAGTTCTACAATTTTTCGCAGGATCGCTCCCGAAGAGGCTGGCGAAATACGGCCGTATTCTTTTGCAATTTCTGCTTTACCTTCCTCTGTGGAATATTGAATAATTTTCTTAAAATCTTTTAGATCGAGCAACGGCAGTTTATTGTCATCACAGTATTTAAACAAAATAGAAATGATGCCGGCTTGCGTTTCGGAAACGCCCAAAATGCGAGAAATAAGCACTGGGCCAAATTCACTTACCGTGGCACGAAGACGCACTCCATTTTGCTTTGATAGGGTAAGGATCTCCACCGGAAATTTCTTTGCTTCAAATGGAAAACCAATGGCCGAATGACGCTCGTCGATCTTCGGGTGACCAGGGCTGGGTTGCGCAATACCACTCAGGTCACCTTTCATGTCCATTAGCAACACGGGTACTCCTTTTTCAGAAAGATTCTCTGCTAGGATTTGTAGTGTTTTGGTCTTTCCAGTTCCGGTGGCTCCGGCAATTAGTCCATGACGGTTCATCGTTTTCAACGGAATTTTCACCAAGGCATTTGTAATGGTTTCGTCTTCAAGCATGGCTGCGCCTAACGTAATAAACTCACCTTTGGTGGTATAGCCTGCATTGATGTAATCGAAAAATTCCTGTTTGTCTGCCATTATTGTAAATTTTGATAAAAATAAGGATTGTAGGTTAGCTACTGAAATAATCCGTATTTTAAATTTGTAAATGAGAAGATTTTTCGACCTAATAAATCAATATTCGTATGAAATTATCAAATTATGGCTTCCTTCTTTTTTTCTTCGGAATTATAAGTTGCACCTCCCCTTCAGAAGAGAAAACAAAAACAGTGGCCGTTCCGGAAACCACAAATACCGAGGATCGAACCCCCATTTTTTATCCTTCGCATGAGGCCAAAAAAAAGGATGCCCCCTTTAGTGATGTGGTTCAGGTAGGTGACCTCTTTTATCTATCAGGGCAAATAGGAATGGATCACTCGACCCGGGAGTTGGTGGAAGGTGGTATCGAAGCTGAAACCAGACAGACGCTGGAAAATATCAAAGCGGTTCTGGCGCAAAGGGGTTTAACCTTGGCCCAGGTGGTAAAGGCCACCGTGATCTTGGATGATATTGAAGATTTTTCAACCTTCAACGAGATCTATACGGTTTACTTACCTCAAAAACCAGCACGCACCACCTTCGCAGCCGAAGCACTGGCCAGGGGAGCAAAGATCGAAATAGAAGTGGTCGCTGTAAAGAATGAGTTCTAGGGTTTGGAGTAGCTGGAAAATCTTGCCAACTGCTGCTGTTGACTGAATACTTTGCCTTATTTTTGCCCCATGGAAATTAAAGTGAAAGCGCTGGTGGATCAGGGTAAAATGCTTCCATTGATGGAGGAGTTTTACACCATTCAAGGAGAAGGTTACCATAAGGGTACGGCTGCTTATTTTATTCGCATTGGCGGTTGCGATGTAGGATGTCATTGGTGCGATGTTAAGGAAAGCTGGAATCCGGACATCCACCCACCAACGGCCATTGAAAGTATAGCGAACAACGCGGCAAACTATTCGGAAACCATAGTGATTACGGGTGGGGAGCCGCTCATGTGGGACATGAACCCGTTAACTCAATTGTTGAAAGATAAAGGGGTAGACACGCATATTGAAACTTCAGGAGCCTATCCGTTAAGCGGAGTCTGGGATTGGATCTGCCTGTCGCCCAAGAAGATGAAATTACCAACACCAGAAGTCTATAAAGTGGCTGATGAATTGAAGGTCATTATCTTTAATAAAGATGATTTTCGTTTTGCGGAAGAGCAGGCTGCTAAAGTTTCGGAAAATTGCAAATTGTATTTACAACCCGAATGGAGCAAGCGAGATAAAATGATTCCGCAGATCGTAGATTACGTGATGCAGCATCCAAAATGGGTAGTTTCACTTCAAACCCATAAATACTTGAATATTCCGTAGTGCGGGGTTTTTATTCTGAACAAACTTCTGAGAAAAGCATAATGCAACAAAAAAGAGCGGCTGGTTATAATACCATGCCGCTCTTTTCAGATATAAACTAACATTTATTTAGTGAAAGGAACTTTTACTCGAGTATTACCCCAACCAAGACACATTTGAATTACATTATCTACTTCATCAAAAACAATAGAGAAGGCCTCTACCGAATCATCATCGCTAGTTGCCGATACCTGGAGCCTGGCTACGTCATTTGCTTCATTATAAGAATACGCCCCCCAAACATTTAGGTCTGAATTAATAATGGCGGTCCACTCATCATCACCGGGAATAGTGTAAAAAGTGTATGTCCCTGCCTTTATAGGTTTGCCTCCCATTTTCACATCAGTATAGAAGGTAATTTCCGCAGCTTCATTAGCCCCGGTGCGCCATACACGTCCATTGGGTGCCAATTTGCTCAATGACCTACCCTTAAGCTGAGGTCGGCTATAGATTATTTTAATGAGCTTATCGCTGATGCGATTGCTAGATGGATAGGTCGAAGCGTCCAACGGACTCACATCCATTTTTGCAAATTTTTGAGCCTGAGCGTCAAGAGTAAAAATGAGGGTTACTGCCAAAAATAAGGCAGCCAGTAAAGTTGATTTTTTCATGAGATATTTTTTATGGTATAAAGTTAATTTTTATTCCTTCGGAAACTTATAAAGTTATGTGAAAATTTCGATTAATAATTAAAAAATAGGTCGGGAAACACGGTTACAACTTACACAAAATTCCCATTGGGTTTCCAGGTCTGTTTTTGAAGGATTTTTTCCACAGATATTTGTTAATAACTTCATGTTGATATATTGCCTAAACCCTTGAATTTATTGGTGATTTCGTTATATTTGTTCGTTATCGAAAATTTGAATAAAACAACTAGTTATATATGAGCGAAGAACAGAAAAAAGGTAATTACGGAGCCGACAGTATTCAGGCCTTGGAAGGGATGGAACATGTGCGTATGCGTCCTTCCATGTACATTGGTGATGTTGGGGTGCGTGGACTACATCATTTGGTGTATGAAGTGGTGGATAATTCCATAGATGAAGCTATGGGAGGCTACTGTGATACGATAGAAGTTTGGATCAATAATGACAATTCAATTAGTGTGAAAGATAACGGCCGAGGAATCCCGGTTGATTTGCACAAAAAGGAAGGTATTTCAGCGCTCGAAGTGGTCATGACCAAGATTGGTGCCGGAGGTAAATTTGACAAAGATTCGTATAAGGTATCCGGAGGTTTGCATGGGGTTGGAGTTTCTGTAGTGAATGCGCTTTCCGAAGGTTTGAAAGCAACTGTATATCGCGATGGAAAAATTTGGGAACAGGAATATGAGCGTGGTAAAAGCATGTACCCGGTTAAGAGTGTCGGAGAAACGAAGGATAGAGGGACGTTGGTGACTTTTAAGCCCGATCCTGAGATCTTTCAGCAGTCGTTGGAGTATAACTACGATACCTTGGCTAGTAGGCTTAGAGAACTCTCCTATTTAAATAAGGGGATCACTATTCGGTTTATGGATAAACGTGAGAAGGATGAGAAGGGTGAGTTTATTCAAGAAGAATTTCATAGTGATGAAGGTTTGAAAGAATTTATTCGGTTTCTGGATGGAAATAGAGAGCCTTTAATTGGAGAGGTTATCGCTATGGAAGGAGAAAAGAATGGTATTCCCGTTGAGGTTGCTATGATCTATAACACTTCATTTAATGAAAATTTACATTCCTACGTAAATAATATCAATACACATGAAGGAGGAACGCATCTTTCAGGCTTCCGCAGAGGACTTACTTCTACCCTTAAGAAATATGCCGATGCCTCTGGGATGTTGGATAAACTTAAATTTGAAATTGCGGGTGACGATTTTCGTGAAGGGCTAACCGCAATTATTTCAGTTAAAGTAGGAGAACCTCAATTTGAAGGGCAGACCAAAACCAAACTCGGAAATAGAGAAGTTACTTCTGCCGTAAGTCAGGCAGTTTCTGAAATGTTGGAAAACTATTTGGAAGAACATCCAAATGATGCCAAGACCATCGTTCAAAAAGTGATTTTGGCGGCAACCGCCAGACACGCGGCACGCAAAGCTCGTGAGATGGTTCAGCGCAAGACGGTAATGAGTGGCGGTGGATTGCCTGGGAAACTTTCCGATTGCTCCGAACAGGATCCGGAAAAATGCGAGGTATTCCTTGTAGAGGGAGACTCGGCAGGTGGAACGGCTAAGCAAGGACGAGACAGAATGTTTCAAGCCATTCTTCCACTAAGAGGAAAGATATTGAACGTAGAAAAGGCGATGCAGCATAAGGTATTTGAAAATGAGGAGATTAGAAATATTTTTACGGCTCTAGGAGTAACCATTGGTACCGAAGAAGACAGTAAAGCGCTAAATCTGGAGAAACTGCGATACCACAAAATTGTGATTATGTGTGATGCCGATGTCGATGGTAGTCACATTTCGACTTTAATTTTAACCTTCTTTTTCAGATATATGAAAGAATTGGTGGAAGCAGGACACGTTTACATAGCAACTCCACCATTGTATTTGGTAAAAAAAGGCGCCAAGAAAGAATATGCCTGGGATGATGATCAACGCGATATGATTAATCAGAAATTTGGAGGTGCTGCTGGAATTCAACGATACAAAGGTCTGGGTGAAATGAATGCGGAACAATTATGGGATACCACCATGAATCCTGAGTTTAGAACATTACGCCAGGTAATGATCGACAACGGTACCGAAGCCGATCGCATTTTCTCTATGTTGATGGGTGATGAGGTGCCACCGCGTCGTGAGTTTATCGAAAAGAATGCGGTTTACGCCAATATTGACGCTTAAAAATAGTATTTGTTTTCAAGAAATCACCTTCTTGAATTTAATTTAGCCAAAAAAGTCTCGTTGTAAAACGAGATTTTTTTTGCCCTCCATTTGGTCCTCCATGGAGTCCAATTGTTTTTACCATCTGGATGCCTAAAATTTGAAGAGATAATTGTACTTTTGCAGCTCTAAAATTAATCATTCTAAATTCTGAATATGAAAGTTACAGTAGTAGGAGCAGGTGCTGTTGGTGCAAGTTGTGCCGAGTATATTGCCATTAAAAATTTCGCTAGCGAAGTTGTTCTGTTAGACATTAAAGAAGGCTATGCCGAAGGTAAAGCGATGGATTTAATGCAAACCGCTTCTTTAAATGGGTTCGATACTAAAATTACTGGCTCCACCAGTGATTATAGTAAAACGGCAGGAAGTGATATTTGTGTAATTACTTCAGGTATTCCTCGGAAACCTGGTATGACCAGAGAAGAACTTATTGGAATTAATGCGGGAATAGTTAAGTCGGTTTCTTCAAGCCTTATAGAACATTCTCCAAATACTATTTTAATTGTAGTGAGCAATCCAATGGATACTATGACCTATTTGGTGCACAAGACCACGGGTCTGCCTAAGCATCGTATTATTGGAATGGGAGGCGCCTTAGATAGTGCTCGTTTCAAATATCGTTTAGCAGAGGCATTAGCTGCCCCTATAAGCGATGTAGATGGAATGGTGATTGGTGGACATAGTGATAAAGGTATGGTTCCTTTAACGCGATTGGCTACAAGAAATAGTGTCCCTGTTTCTGAATTTATTTCCGAAGAAAGGTTAACACAGGTAAAAGAGGACACTAAAGTTGGAGGAGCTACGCTTACTAAATTATTAGGTACTTCGGCCTGGTATGCTCCCGGAGCCGCTGTTTCAGGATTAGTGCAAGCCATTGCCTGCGACCAAAAGAAAATGTTCCCTTGTTCAACTTTATTGGAAGGAGAATATGGATTGAATGACCTTTGTATTGGAGTCCCTGTGATCTTGGGGCGAAATGGAATTGAGAAGATCGTCGATATTCAATTGAATGATGCTGAAAAAGCACACATGGAAGAAAGCGCAGCTGGCGTGAGCAAAACCAACGGTTTGCTAGAATTATAACATTCAAATTTATTCCTTGTTAAAAGCTGCTCATTGAGCAGCTTTTCTTTTTTACATCTCTTTGATCTCAAAAGCAATTAATTAAGTATATTTGGCGCATGCAGTCCAAAGGGTATTTCAGTATTTTATTTGTTATCCTTGCCCTGATCGGTATTAGTTGGGAACACACCTCTAAACCGAATCAGGAAGTCGTTGTGCAGTTTAATAATAGCGACGTGAGTTGCGATGAAGCACAAAACGCCATTGCCATTGTAAAATTGCAATTGCAGGGAATTGGCGTTGAGAATATTCAGGTAGTTGAGGAAGCCGGTGGCCGCTTGAAAATTACCTACTACAGCAATATGGATGTTGCAGTGGTGAAAAGCATTATTTCGGATGGAGAAAAACTCGAACTTTCTCGAGTTTCTTTTCCTCAAGATGAAAAGTCATCAGAACTTCCTTCCAGTGAGGATTCTGTTAGTTATGAGTTAAATGTAAGTGAACTCCATAAGCCTACGAATTCTAATGTAGATGGCGATGGATTTATACTAGAGTTAAAGTCCAATCACGACAGATATGTCCCTCCAGTGGTCTATTATACCTTTTCGGAGATAGCTGTTCGGGACAAAAATAGAATCGAAAAAATTGCCTATGCCGTGCACAGAAATATGGCGCTGGTAATCGATACCTCTTCACACAATATACCTGAAGTTAGGGCCGGCCCCACGGTTTAGGGGATTTCATAGTTTTAGCAACTGTTTTTTAAGTGTTATACTTTTTGAATCATAAAGTGCTACGCTAAAAGTATCCCATCATTTGGTACCATTATTTAAAAGTGAGAAATGAAATCATATCATAGGGTTTTCACTTTTTAAAACCAGCTTTTGTTGTTCATAAAGAAAAGCTTCAAAATTCATATTTAATCATTAATAATAATTGTCGGATTATAGGGTAAAGTCTATATTTGCTCGTTTTTAAAAATTTGACAACAAAATAAATCATCATGCAAAATAAAGGCAAAGTGGTAAAGCACTTTGTTGGCTTAATACGACAACACTGCCCATAGGGCGTAATTGCCAGTCGCCACACGCTGTTGCGTCGCTTTGCTGTAAAACCGCTTGGTTTTGTGCGGCAGAACAACCAGCAACCGCTAATGGCTTGCCTGTGTAACGGTTAGTAATAGAGACATTACCATCTGTGCTTGGTGCTACTTTCCATTGCTGGCAGAAGTTATTGCGCCATGCTGCAGATTGTACCTTAGCG
>JBCCIJ010000038.1:0-37457 GCA_039028295.1 Bacteroidota bacterium | reverse complement strand
TGTTGTGTATTGTAATGTTTTGTAATGTTATGTTATGAACTTGTATATCAAAACTGGAGATAATATCTATTCTACATCCAGTTATGTTGAGCGACTAAACCAATATTCAACAAGTTATTACCACAAAAAGTGTCTTTCTGGTTTTTGCAAATCAGAAATTTTTAACTACGGAGATGTATTTTGGGAAAAGAGATTTTCTGGTCTTAGAAATGATAGGGGAAAAGTTAATGATACAAAATATATATTTTATTATGTTTATGAGGTTCTCTAGGTTTATTATTTTAATATCTATTTTTTCAGGTTTTTCAGGTTTTTCGCAACAAGTTAGTATTATTAGTGATAAAGTTAAAAAGGAAAGAAAAGCGGAAGCTAATAGAATTGCTTACAATAAAAAAGTTAATAATGCTTGGGTAATAGCTCAACAACAAAATGACATTGAGAGCTATAAAACCTTTTTAAGAGAAAAGTTTAGTACCAATTATAACCAACAAGCCCTTCAAAAAATCTTTGGTTTTACTAATGAAACAAATACCATAAAGGCTTATGAAGATTATATAGCTTTAGGTTACAAGCACAAAAAAAGAGAAGCCATAAGCCAAATTTATAAACTCGTAAAAGAGATAGATGCTATTGATGGCTATCGTTATTTTTTAAAAAAACATCCATCCGCTACTGAGACGAAACAAGCCTCTGATAGGCTATATGAAATCATGTATGCCTTTACTGAAGATGAAAATACCATTAGCGCTTATGAAGACTTTTTGAAAAACTTTTCTAAAGCCCCTAAAATACATCGCGTCCGAGCATTAATGAATAGTATTATTTTAGAGGCAGAACAAAATTCTCAAAAACTGACTGAAATAGATGTAAATGACCAATCAAAGGAGAAACTCGCACGACGGATTTATGCAGGTGCAAGCCGAGCCAGAGATGAAAACAATAAAATTGCTTTTTTGAGAAAGTACAATACCATTGTATACAGTCCTTTGTTTAGTGATACAGAAGTTGCATTTGAAATATCTAGAGATAAGGAAATAACTGATCTCATAATGAACATAAAAATAGATATTGTAGGAACGCAATATAGTATTCAAGAGGCATCACTTGCAATAGCTGAACAATGTGACCAAATACTTGGCACACTAACCGCTTTATTTAGCAAACAAACAGATACCTCTAACTTAAATACCAATTCAGGTTCTGAATTTGAAAAACGACTTCTCAATCATAGAAATAAGCAGAATGATGGTTTTTTGGCTTTTTATAACCGAGGTCAACTTCCATCCGCAGTGTATAAATCACCTAAACCTTATTAACCATGAGAATTATACAATTCTTGATAGTAATCTTTGCGATAATTTTGATGGCTGCATGTGATAGTAAAAAATCTAATGACAAACTTAATACTAAATCAGAATGGATTTCGCTAAAAAAAGAAATAGATAGTGTATGGAATGACTACACAAATAAAAAAAATAGCGGTCCAGAGGTTGCTAAAAAATTTATTGAATACGCAGATCAAATAAGTAATAGTGAAATCATACCACCTTTGGTTAGATATGAAGAGTCAATGCGCCTTTACAATGAGGCACTGACACAGGTCGAAAACGAAAAAGTTGAGAAAAGGCTAACAAGCTTAAATGAAATGTATAGCGTAGGTAACCTTAATCTATCGAAAGTAACTGCTGAAATTAGAAAAATTGAAAAGCAAGAAAGCAAAATTAAGAAGTTAGAAGAGGAACTGAAATACCAAAAAGCCCTTTCAAAATTTAAAGATGCACAAACTAACAGAAGAAATACCTACGTGGACACAAGATGTAGAACTTGCGGTGGGGATGGAACTGTAAATTGTTGGAGTCATGATACAGACGGAAATGGGTATTGCACAGACTGTAACAATAGTGGTTTTACGGTATGCTATCATTGTGGGGGTAGTGGAAGACAATAATTTATTAATAATTGAAAAGAATAGAATCTAGATAAAATGGCGAATAGTGGTCTAAAGCTTGAACATAAGCTACTTATTTTCTTTGGAGGGATTTTTATAATTGCGTTTTCTGGATTCGGTTATTTTGACAGCATTCCAGGTAGTTCTAAAAAAGAGAAAACCTTAGCAATCCTTCTTTATTATTTGGGTGTGTTATTTTGGATCGGATGTTTTATTGCGATAGTATATTTAACATAAACTATTGCCAACAGCCTATATCATTCTTGGCAACGCCAAATGGATAATTGAAATAAACTTCCTACTTTTATAAAACTACTCCCCTACCAAAAACAAACAAATCGTATACATCAACGTTTACGACAAATTTTAAGAAAAAATACATGAGAATATTTATCGCATCATCAAGCTCAGCTTTAAATTATAGTTATTCAGTTAAAGCTATTCTCGAAGAGAAAAATTTAGATGCCGTTGTATGGAAAGATGCTGAATTTCTGGTCGGAGACTCTATAATTGAGTCTTTAGAGTCTATTAAAACATTGTATGACGCCGCTATATTTATTTTCCATCCAGATGATGAACTTAACTATAAAAACCAATCATTCAAATCGGTCCGAGACAACGTTATATTCGAAATGGGACTTTTTGCAGGATATTTAGGAATAAAAAAGTGTTTTGCTCTAGTGCCTAATAACATTTCTATTAAGAAGCCAAGTGATTTATTGGGCATATTGTATGCAACATATAAATTCAACGCCCAGGAGACAAATCATACTAATGCGATAAGAACTGCAGTAGAGAAAATATCCACTAGTTTAATAAAAAAAATAAACGAGAAGAATAAAACAAATTTTTTGGTCAGAGGAGATTATCGCAATTCTTTAGCAGATGCCTCTGTTAGTCTGGACATGCTCGATTTTGAAATGTATCAAGATTGG
Organism: Bacteroidota bacterium; assembly: GCA_039028295.1. Taxonomy (GTDB): domain Bacteria; phylum Bacteroidota; class Bacteroidia; order Flavobacteriales; family Flavobacteriaceae; genus Aureisphaera. The sequence goes on along the minus strand of JBCCIJ010000038.1, from coordinate 34,574 downwards.
ATCCAAAACATTGAAAAAGCAAACCGTATTAAGGAAGAACTACTGTATTGGGAAAGATCGACAGCAAATCGATGGATTGAATATGAAAAATTTACTACTAAGAACAATCACCATTTATTTAAATTATGCGATTTTTTAAAACAAAATTTTGACCAATCCCTAGATGTAATAAGTCTTGGTCCCGGTTCAGGTGAAAAAGATAAAATTATTTTAAGAAACTTAATTTCGGAAAAACATTTACATTGGTATTATCCGATTGATATAAGCTCGCATTTGTTATTTCATACTTTGAAAAAAATTACCAATGAATTTAATGACATAAACCTTAAGGTAAAGGCAATTAGGGCAAATTTCAATTCGCTTGAAAGACTAAAATTTGTTTATCAATACACGAATCAACTAAATGTATTTTTATTACTCGGAAATACTATTGGTAATTATCAAGAATCAAATTTCTTGAATACCTTGCGAAACGCAATGTTTAATCAAGATTTACTAGTAATTGAGGTTAATAAGCTATCTAAAGATGAACAATCAAGTGGAAAATTCATTAATAACAATTATTTAGAGTTTATTCTTGAACCTTTAAAATCAATAGGCTTTACTCCTAATGCAAATAGATTAAAGTTCGAGGTTTCAAAAACTAAAAAGTCTGATGTTCCTAATTCAGTTAGAATAAACTCCAATTATTATTTGTCGGATGAAGAAAGGGCCAAGTTCGCCGGCAATCAAAATTTCATTACAGTTACGCATTCAACAATGTATCACACAAAATCGTTATTAGATTATTTAAAATCTCAAAGATTTGATGTTCTCTTTTCAAATGAAACCGATGATCAAATAATAACCGTTGTCAAAATCAGTAGTTAGCAGCGCATATAGCCTATTACCAAAATTTGGCTAACTTTAAATCTCCCCAATAACCATAATAAAAAATAAAGCCCCCTAGACAATTGATATGGAGACACAAATAGTTGAAAGAAAATATAAGGTATTTCTTTCCTATCGGCATGCAGATAATCGAGAACAAGGTAGACAATGGGCAACGTGGTTACATCAGGTCATTGAAACCTACGAGATCCCAAAGGACCTTGTAGGCAAGCTTTATAATGATGGTGAAAAAATACCGGAACGGATTTTTCCTGTATTTCGGGATGAAGAAGAGCTATCTGCTGATGCAAATTTAGCCGATAGTATTATCAATGCCCTGGATAATTCGGATGTTTTGATCGTTATCTGTTCGCCGCAGGCTGTGGCTTCAAAATATGTTGAAGAAGAAATAACCTATTTTAAACAATTAGGTAAAGAGGACAATATTTTGGCAATGATCATCGAGGGAGAGCCTAATTCGAACGAAAATGAATGTTTTCCTTTGCCGCTAAGATTCAACCGTGATAAGGAAGGAAACCTTAGTAAAAGTAGCGAACCCATTGCCGCCGACTTTCGTATTCTCAACTCGCGAGACCATAAAACACAACAGGGCTGGACAACACCCGAGGCTTACAGACAAGAGCTGAAAAAGGAACCCCATCTTTCAGAAAAAAAAATATCGGAATTAGTTGATGCCTATAGTAAGCAACATGAATTAATGAAGCTGAAAATTATCAGCGGTATCTTGAAAATACCACTGGCTGTATTAAGTAAACGGGATAAGGCGTATCAAATACGTTTGGCAATTCAGCGTAACAAAGTCATACGACGTTGGTTAATGCTGGTTGGATTTTTGGCTATTTTGGCGATTGGTGGTGGTGTTTTTGCCTGGTTTCAAAAGCAGGAAGCAGTAAAAAATCTAGCGCTTCAATCAACCACCATAGCACTTAATGATCTGAACGATGATAAATTGGAAGAAGGACTTTCAAAGCTAATCAGTAGTTTGAGCGAATGGCCCGATAATAGCATTGCCAGAGATCGCCTCCTTTTCGAACTTGCCTATAGAGGCTGGTTACTTTCACAAAATCATTTATCTAATTTGCCGGATTGGGAGTTGGATCAATTTGAGCAAGAAATTACAGCACCACCTGGTTCTCAAGATTTTGAAATAGAATCGGAAGATGGTGAGGGTAGATTGTATTTGAATCAACGTCTTATTAGTGAAGATCAAGAAAAACTTATTACAAGAAAATTAAAATGGAACGGGAAAAACGAATGGATTCAGGAAAGCACCATTATTTCAGATTACCTGTGGAACAATGATAGGGTCACATCGCTTTCAAATAATCGAATTATTGAAACTTCAGCGAATGCTGAAGTTCCATTGGGAATGGCTGAGAACTATGTTCGAGATGACAGTAGTAACTTTGGCTGGGAAGATGCTAAATTAATTGAAGGTGCCAATGGTATTATTGCCTTAAGTCCGAATAAAAAAACTATTGCCGTAGCAGGATTTGCCAATACAGATTTTACGACTACCAGCATAGATATTAGATTTTTTGATGCCACTACGCTGGAACAAAGAAATGAGAGCTATTCTGTCCCAATTTTCGAAGATGATGTTGATGTTCGAGAGCTCTATTGGGAGGCAAAAACAATTGCCTTAGTGTCAAACGTTAAAAGTCGTCAGTTTCCTCGTATTGACATTCTTGAAATTCACGATGACGGGAAACATATTAAGATAGAGAACATGCTCGAAAACCACCTAATCCCAGGCAATCAATGGGATTATTATAATGACAAGCTTTTTGTTAGAAATGAGGTTGGTTTTTCTGTTTACCAACCCACTAAAGCTTTTATGCGGGGTTGGTCAGCCAAGGAATATCATTCGGTAAAAGTCGATACTCTTACCCATCTGTCCGAAGATATTTATTTCGGCAATGGTGAATCCTGGAAATATTTGAGTGATAGCAACCTAATAACGGGGCAACAAGCAAAAATGCAAGACCATCGCAATATTATTTTATCCGACTTGCAGGGTAATTCCGAACGAACGATCGAAACAAGTAGTCGAAACGATCTGATCTGGAATGGTTTTAGTGCCATGGGTTTTTCGCCAGATGGCAAAATGCTTGCATTATCAGCATTAAATAACCCAGCTCCAGGCGATTTCTATTACACATGGGAAGTATATAATGTTTCAAATAGCTTAGAGACACTACCCGATTTATTAGACCCTTCCAATACCACTAAACCACCGATGCTGAATGAAATGTTTTATCCGCTTGTCCCTTTCGGCTGGACAACAGATGGTAAAGCTTTAGTGTTTAAAACCTCAGATGATGCACTTGTGGATCTAACTCCAATAGAATCAATTGATGATTTCAAAGACTATTTGGTTTTAAACCAGGAAGATGATACTCAATTTTTTATATTTCCGTTAAAATGGACGGATCAGTCTACACCTTTATGGTTTCTAAATATAATTAAGCAACTAATTCATTTTGAATACAATGTAAAAGGTGGTTTTACAATAGCTAATCCCTCGCAACAGTCTTTAATGGAAGAAATAAGCGACGCCATCAAGCAATATGAAACTGAAGAAGGTAATCAGGATTATATAGCGTTTCTTAAAATGTTTGTGCGTTTAAGTAAATAAATTTTCGGATCATTAATTCATCTACAAAATCTGTTTCTAACCTTTGTGGCTTTAGTTCCTCGAAGCTCTACTTCGTAAATAAAACTAACTTTCCCTTGACACCTCGTCAGTTCTGCCCTATCGCAGCTCAATAGATCAAATATCAAACGTCGACTTGAACAATAGATTGGATAAATTAAACAGAGCTCTTCTATTAAATTAGAATGGCGATTTTAGCCAATCTCTGGTTTTAACCTTACTAATAGGAAGGTTCTCCAAAGCGGTTAAGTAAAGCAATCCCAATACATTTGGGCATCTACTTTACAATTTCTAGGGAAAATTGTATCTGGTGTTAGTTGTGTCCCCTCTTTTCAGAGGGGATTTTTCTTGTTTTAAAATTCAGGATTTTTCCTATTGTTCGGTTTTGCTGTTCGACGTAAATTCGAGCAACCCAATTTTACCATGTCAATTACCTCAAATTCCAGCGTCCCAATGGACGATCCCGTAAAACCTGTTGTGGAAGAACATATCATTTTCTTTGAATCACTTTTTCCAATCGAGGCTGAAATACTCAAATAATGGCTCAATGAACCCTTTGATCATAGTTCTATTGGGCGCGTCTTACTTATTTGAAAGGAAGCGATAACCCCATAGCTATTGATTACCATCTTAACAAATCATTGCCACTCAAGCCCTTTTCGGAATTTCCTCACTACTAAAGAATAGGTTTCTTTCTTTTTACTAACTTAGTGGACAACACTACGAAACCATGTGCCAACATGCTCGTAACCACCTGAACTAAACATCCAAAATGGCTGAACAAAATATAAGCACTGCCTGGCATTTTCCAATTATGATTTTGGCGTCATTGCTGTTGTTTTTCATTGTAATTAGAATAGTTTTGGGCAAAATTGAATTCAGAGAAAAGAAAAAAACTATCCTTCTGCTCTCCGTTTTAGTGGTCGTTATTGGAATGCTCCTGGGCAAGTATGGGGCGCAAATTGGTTTGGCCTGGTGGATTTATTATCCGGTTCCAATGCTGATGACGGTATTATTACCACCCATCGTTTTGAAAATGAGTTTTAAGAAGACCATTCTCTATCTTTTTTTAAGTTTCTTATCGGCTCCTGTTATACACTCCCTGTTTTCCTTTTTATTGGGTTGGTCAGAATATATGCCTTTCTGGCATATTCCATACATCGGAGACCTGTGATTGCAACTGCTAACGGCCCAAATAATGTGGGCTTCAAAGAGTATGCGTAGTTCACGTACACGACACCAAAGTTTTATTCTTTTATTTCTTTTTTGAAGCTTTGCTTCTTCGGTAGGCGCATTCGCGATGCTCATTGAGATAAGCAATCGTCGCCCGACAGAATTTTTCCAATATCACAATATCGATGTCGGATAGCTTTTTCACATAGATGCAAGATTTGCTCATTTTAAATTTACCAAAACGCTCCAATAAAGGTTCGGTTTCTTCTGTAGGTGAATAGACGTAAAGAGAGAATGCCGGCTTACGAGGTGAAAAACCAATAAGAGGAGCCTTTCCTTCGCGCCCACTTGCATACTTATATTCGTAATAGCCGAATCCAATGATGGAAGGCCCCCACATTTTGGGTTCAAATCCGGACCATTGGCTCATATATTCAATCAATTGAAGGCTGTCCTCTTTCTTTTGATCATTATCTACATAGCTATTAATAAAGTCCATTACATCTAACTCATTCGCTGTTGTTTTATTTTTTGCCATAAGCGTTCCATTCTTTTAAGCTATCATGGGATACTTTTTAGACACCAAACTGTCGTAGATGATGGTCGAGATGTTTGGTGAAAAATGTATGCCATTGTTGCTGTGTTATTCTACCAAATATAGGATGCTTTTTATTTAAAAGGTAATTCACATCCAATGCTTGCACTCTTTCGATTCCCTTTATTAATCTTGCCTTTTCAACTTCAAAGTGTTTTTTTTCATTAATGGTGAACCGCTTTGCCGTTTTCATGTTTTTAGGATATGGCTTATTTCCAATGACCGTGTTACGCCTTAAAAACCTAATTTTGAGCTCAGAAAATAAGTTCAGTTTATGGGTGCTTTCTTCAAAGGCTCCTGAGCAATGGGCCAGCATTTGGGCACAACTCATCTTTCCCCACTTAGGAATCGTATTTTCCTGCAGTGTATTAATTCTTCTTATAAAATGATTCGCTGTTTCTTCATCTAAAATAGTATTCATTGGATCAACTTGTAGACGATGCTACCTTAATGGTATATGCGCCAGCGAACCCAGCAAGAAGTTTAGTTCCGAAGGATAAAATAAACACCAGGTAATGTTTTCCCCAGTCGACACCAAAAGGTATTAGCACCAGCAGATCGATGATAATATAGAAGATTGCCAACATGAGACCGATAAATGTTCTTTTATCGGATCGCTTTTTGGCAAGTAATCGAGCCACTAGGAAAAAAAGAATAATGCCGAAAACGATGGCAACAATAGGAGCCGATTTTGCCGTATGGTCATTATAGACGGACTGGTCCTGACCCGGATTAATTATCATGGAGTAAATAAATACTTCAATAAAAGATATGGTAATTAGAATAACATGAACTAGTACTGCCCACCCAATTAGCTTTAGCCAAAGTGCTTTGTTGTTTTTTTCCATTTATCTGATAATTATGTTTGTCTTCTTTACGTAAAATACGATCTTTCCTTCTATTTGAGCGTATCAAAAAAAGCCCGCTCATAAAATAATGTACCTAAATATGAGTACGTTAGACTTTCGGAGTAGCTATACCAACGATGTTTCCGTCCATATCCTTAAACCATGCAAACCGCTCGCCCGTAGGCAAAGCAACCGGACCAACCACCACTTCTCCTCCTTCTTCCTTAATACTCTCCAGGTATTTATCCATGTCATCAACCTCAATGTAAAATGTAATGTAGTTGTGAGGTTCATGTCCGAGTGAGGTTATGTGGCCTTGAATGCCTTTTTCCGAATTTGTATCAATATCTAATGAAAAGGCGTTTTTAGAAATATTCCAACCAAAAACTTTGCTATAGAACTTTCTCGTCTTTTCTGAGTCTCTACACCCAATTTCAAAATGCACTACCGGATTCTTCATATAAATAATTTTTACTAGAACGTTTTATCATGGGTATGCAAAAGTGAAGGCTTCACCATTGGACCATATAAAAACCAGTTCCCATAATTTCATGATAAATATATTCTCTTGACGTTGTATTTTGAAAAATTTAAAGATCCGTTTTGTCAACCTAAGTCCAGATTGACAAAATTCATTATAAAATCAATGTTACTGAAAAGACGCTGAAAGGGACTGAAAAGAAGCAAGACCTATGACAGGTTCAATATTCTCTTGTTGATTTCAAAGTGGTGTTGCGGTATTCTGAAGGTGTGCTTCCGGTTATCTTTTTGAAATAATTATTAAACGAAGTTTTGTTGTTAAATCCAGAATCATAGGCAATGCTAGCAATAGTATACCGCTTACTTTCTCCATTGGCAAGTAATCTCTTCGCTTCGTCAACGCGATACTGGTTGACAAACTCAAAGAAATTATGACCTAACTCCTCATTGATAATTTGAGAAATAAGATTTGGAGATATCTCTATGAGTTTAGACAGGTCAATAAGAGATAGATCCTGTTTTAGATAGAGTTTGTCTATTTCCATTAATTCCTTCAACCTTTTAAAATTCTGCGCAGACTGTTCCTTCGTTAATGTTGAATTGGAGTATTTATTCTTAACCACTTTATGAATTGAAACATGAACATCTGGTATGGTAAAGGATAAATAGCCGATCGTATAAATAAAAACAATCATTCCCGATATACTGATATAGTCATACATACGCATATCCACCACCCCGTTGAAAACGCCAGTAAAACTTAGCATCCACAAAAAGTAACAGGATACAAAGCCGATTATCAAATATTTTATCCGAATTAACTTTTTTCCTAAAGATTGATCATTTTCATGTAAGGATCTTATCTTTTTATTTAGGACCAATAGCGATAGCACTATATATATCAAAATATGCGGAAACTGCAAAAACACCTTCCAGGTTGTCATATAGATATTCTTAAAATTGCCGGTATTAAAATAATGGAGCAAGATGCCCACTTTACTTGCGGCACTACTGAAATAAAAAGGAAATAATGAAATGGTAATGATTATGAAAGGAATAAAATGAAGCCACAAGTACTTGTCGGTTTTTCGACCATTAGAGGTCAAGTGTTTTACATAGAAGTAAATAAAGACACCAAAAAGATAGGACAATGGAAAAGACGTTTCCAAAATGTGCGGTATGGATAAATCCAACTTCGTCCAGAACGCCGTTATTTCAAATAACCTAAATGAAAAAGCTATGAGCAGTAGACCTAAAAAGAGATTCGTAATTCTATTTCCTATTCTAGAGATGCAAAACAGACATCCAATAAAAAGGCCTTGCGCCACCACTACAAGATGGATGATATCCCAGAACGAGAATGTTGGCTGCATGATCCTAAGCGATTTTGTTATTAACTACGTCTTATTTTCAAAGTTACTCAAAAAAGAACCTGCTTTAATGATTTCATATATAGAACATGGTTTTTAGACGGAAAATTGGAACGGACAGCCATAAGTAATAAAGCGTTCATAATTCGAGATGTGGCCGATCCAACGGGAAACTTGATTTCCTTCAAATTTTATTATCTTCATGACCTCGGTGCTCCAGTGGTTTTGTTCCGGGATATACGCAGACACTAAAGGTATGTCAATCATTAACCTGCACCAGCCGTTAAAGTACTGCAAACCACATTTAAATCCCCGATGAATCACTAAAACAAATATGAAAATAAAAAACGTAAAATGGTCCATACTTTTAGTAGCTCTATTTGCCATTGTTGCATTGGGTTGTGGAGAAACCAAGAGTGACTGGGATCATGATAAGTTAAACGAGGTGATTAATTATTCTAAGAAGATTGGCACCTTTTCGTTAGTGATACAAGTAGATGGAAAAATAGTAGCTTCTTATGGAGATATCGATTCCATTAGTAGAGTTCATTCCATTAGAAAAGCAATCCTCATGGCTCTGGTTTCACAGCATTTGGATAAGATCGACTTAGAGTCCACTCTGGCAGAAATTGGAATTGATGATCATCCCATACCGCTCACAGAGTTACAAAAAACCACGAAAATAATTCATTTATTAAAAAGCACCTCTGGTATAAATCATCCTGCTGTTTCACAGGTTGGAAATGCTCAATTGCTACGAGACAGCCTCTTAGGCACTTCAGAAAATGAACCCGGAACAAAATGGGCATATAATAATTGGGATTACAATGCCCTTACTACCATATTCGAAAAACTCTCGGGTCAGTCTGTTTCAAGAGCGTTTGAGACTGGAATAGCCAAACCGCTTGGCATCACCCATTACGAAACATTTTATCGCAGCGATACAACAATGTCGATGCACTCAAAAGTTGGCTTTCGCTTGTCTACCAGGGATATGGCTAAATTTGGTCAGTTGTTTTTGAATAAAGGCATATGGAATAATGAAGAGATTATTTCGAACCAATGGATTGAAAATATTACAACAGATTTTGTTTTGAATAGTATCCCAAAGAAGGAAAGGTATGCCCAAGGATATCTTTGGTGGATACCTGCGGAAGATTATGCAGGCGGCTTACCAAAAGGTTCTTATCTAACCACCGGAAGCGCCGGACAAAGAATTTTTGTTATACCCGAATGGAATATGGTCGTCGCACATAAAACCATGACAGATATTCCATCCAAAGAAAGGACTCCTGTTAGCAGCAGAAAATTTGAAGAACTCATGAGGTTAATTAAGGACAGCAGGTATGAATAGTCCTAAAAAACCGATATCGTTTTAAAGTATATTATGAAAGAAAAACTTCTATTATTACATGGTGCCTTGGGCAGCAAAAAACAATTTGATCGTTTAAAGCAAAAGTTGGAAGCCTCTTTTGATGTTCATGCCATGAATTTTGAAGGTCACGGAGGAAGTGCATCTTCTAATGAATTCTCCATTGAACTGTTCACTCAAAATGTGATGGATTATCTCGAAGCAAATGCTATGGAAACCATCACCATTTTCGGCTACAGCATGGGAGGTTATGTGGGGTTGAACGCGGCGTTGAAAATTCCTAAAAAGATTAATAAAATAATCACCCTCGGTACCAAGTTTCAATGGGATATAGAGTCGGCTGAGAAGGAGACAAAGATGTTGAACCCCATTAAAATTGAAGAAAAGGTTCCCGCTTTTGCCGAGAAGTTAAAACAAGAGCATCATCCTGAAGATTGGAAAGTAGTTATGAATAAGACAGCGGAAATGATGATCGAAATGGCGAAAGGCGCTAAAATAAAGGATTCCGATTTTAAGAACATAAACCAAACGGTCATTATAGGAATTGGAAGCTTAGACCACATGGTCAGCTACGAGGAGTCTGCATATGTTTCAGAGTTGTTGCCTAATTCAAAATTAGTAGAACTCGAAGGAGTAAAACATCCTATCGACACCGTTGGAACCAATGAGTTGCTAGATTATATCACATCCAATTAAACCAAAAATCACTGCTTAAAATAACTCTTCTTATACTCCAAACCTATCTTCTGTTCCACTAACATAACTTCAGGTTTGTCTTTACGTAAGCCCACTTGCCAGTTATTAAAAATCTCCCAGTCATCCGTCACAAAAATGGGGTCTCCAAACTGAGTGACCAAAGCTTCTCTAATCCGGTCTTCTTCGCCCTTTCCAGTGAGGATCCAAACTACATTGAGCTTGTTATCTCCAAAACGTGCTTCCACTTTTCTTGGGAATCCTAAATAATCCACACCAAAGCAGTTAATTTGAAACTGAGCGTTTGGATCACTACCATCCAATACTTCTCTATTGGTAAAATGGCTATTGGCTTCTAATAATGGTTTTAACTCGTTGATGGAGGCACCCATCTTCAGAAATATCGGTATCCCGTTGGAATCAGTGGGGTTAATTTCGGCTTTATAGTTATTATTTAGGTATGGATTCTCCCAGACAAATAGGTTGGGATGCGTAGCTTCTTGGGTCATGATTTTTGCGACATCTTTTTCTTTATCTAAAAATAATTTATCAGCGACATAGACATCATAACTCAAATACACCCGAGCCGTATCAACGCGTTTGCTTGCGAAAACCTGTTGCACATTACCTCTTGCTTCTATATAGACTAGCTTATCATCGGCGAAGGTGAATACGGCCTTGCCAATCATTCCGTTGTTGGTCGTTATTTGAGAGCAAATCAGGTGCTCTTCTTCTGTTTTTGCCAAAGGAAAGGTTGGTTTGTTTACCGTTATAGTTTGCACCGACTTTGATATTTCGCTTACTTTTTCAGTCACGGTTGCTAGTGATTCATTTAGCTCAATTCCATTAAATAGGACCTCAGCTTGCCCATAAAATAAGGTGGGTGTCAGCAGCAGCATAATGGCAAGCCGCATCTTGTGTAATCTCATTATTGAAAAGATTTTGTTGTATTCCTTAAAGATGATAATTCGGCTGAATTGTTACAGTAACTCGCACAAATAAAACACTCTCTTTTGAACCTTGAATGATTCCGGAAGACGATCAATAGGTATAATTTGTGGCGGCGCAATACTAGCGACTAGAGAAAACGATCGTTGGAACTATGAAATAGCGGAAGAATTTTATCCTTTATATGACCCTAAGTTTTGAAACAGACAGCATGGATAACTAAACTCAATCACGAAAATTTACAATTCTTTGACATAATTTTACATTTGATATAACCAAATGACAATCGCTCTTCCTAAGTTTGATAAAATTCGCAAATGAAAAATGTATATCTACTCTTAGGATTCGGTTTAGCGGTTATTATAATCGCCTTGATGCCTTCTTGCAGAGGGCGGTCCAATTCTAATACTGAAAATAGCGCAACTGCTAGTCAGTTATCTATTCCTAAGAACAGTCAAATAGCTAACTATGTGGTCCATATTTTTGAGGACTCTAACCAAAATATATGGTTTGGCACTTTGACAAAAGGAGTGGGTAAATTCGACGGAAAGACATTTCGTTATTTGACAACCAAGGACGGTTTGCCAGGAAATACGGTTGTAAGTATCACTGAAGACAAAGACGGCTATTTGTGGTTTGGAACACGTTCAGGTTTATCTCGTTACGACGGTAAGACTTTTATGAATTTCAATCTAGAAAATGGCATTTGTAATAATACCATAAGCAACTTATTGATCGACAGTCGTGGCGATTTCTGGGTAGGAACCTGGGCGGGTGTTTGTAGGTTTAATGGGAAAGGATTCACGAAGTTTGACCTCCCAATTCCTACTATAGACACATTGCTGAATAAAGACACCATTAATTGGATCACCAAAATTATGGAAGATTCCAAAGGAAATATTTGGTTTGGTCGCGATGGATATGGAGCTTGTAAATACGACGGAAAGAAGTTTGTTCACTTTCTGAAGAAAGATGGAATTTACTCTAATAATGTTCAGGAAATTACAGAGGATAGTGACGGAAACATTTGGTTTGCATCGAGAGTAGCGGAAAAGGATCTTCCAGATGCAAGCTTACGTTTTGGTTCGGGTGGAGTGACAAAATATGACGGCTCCAACTTTAGCCATTTCCCTGAAATTGAAGGAATCCATGAAAATGACGTCTATGAAATTTATAGGGATAAAACTGGTAACCTTTGGATAAGCACCATAAGTAATGGAGCTTATAAATACGACGGAAAAGATTTTACAAACTATTCGGTAGTTGATCCCGTCGATAAAACCCCAAAAGCTATTATGAGTTTCCTAGAAGATAGCAATGGAGCGATGTGGATTGGCTGTGCGGGGGGCTTGTTTCGTTTAGATGCAAATGGTACCGTCAACATTACCACGGACGGGCCGTGGAATTAATTACTTACTTTTATGCTTCCATATTGGGAGAACAAAGTCTGTGAAATTCATTAAGACAACCATATTATCAAAAACTTCCAAAGTGCAAATTCTTGAGCTTTGGAATAACGAGTTTCCGGAAAAACTGAATTACCCCGCACTCACTGATTTTGAAAACTATTTAAGCAACTTAAAAGATCAGTCTCACATTTTGATGTTGGATGAGCATGAGCAGATTAAAGGCTGGTATTTCGATTTCGTACGAGACAAAGAACGATGGTTCGCGATCATTATGGATGCTGAAATGAGCGGAAAAGGTTTCGGTACGCAACTATTGAACCTAGGCAAAGAAAATCAAACGGTATTGAATGGTTGGGTAATCGACCATAGCAACGAGAAAAAGCGAAACGGAGAAACCTATATATCGCCTTTGAATTTCTATTTGAAAAACAGATTTCTATTGCTGCCAGAAAGTAGATTGGAGTTTCAAAAGTTATCCGCCGTAAAAATACAGTGGAAGAAGATTCAAATGAAATAATCATTAAACCATTTGGTTGAATGTAAAAAAATTCTTTACCTTTGGACCATACTTTTTTATTTCAAAATGGACAATTGCACAGCCAAGGAAAGAAGGACGGTTATTTGAACATTGGAATTCTTTTAATTCACGCTGTAAATATGATGTCCCGATGAAAATAACGACATAAATTGACGAAAATGAAAGCAGTAAAGGTTCAGTACACGGTGAAGCCAGAGTACATCAATGAAAACAAAAAAAATATTGAAAAAGTGATGGGGGCTTTAAGGGTTAATCCAATTAAAGGCATGCAATATTCGGCCTTTGTCGACCAAGAAAATCCCAACACTTTTATTCACATAAACATGGCTATAGACGATGACACGATGGCTAAGATTAATGAGGTTCAGGAATTCAGGGATTTCCGGCAAGCATTAAAGGCAAGTCAGCCCTTAGTGTCGCCAAGTGCGACAAAACTCAAACCTGTGGGCCATGGATTTGATTTGACTTAAAGCCCTTTTAAAATGGAAAATGTATTCTCAGCGCTTGCCGATAACAATAGGAGAAAAATTATCGAACTACTACATAAAGAAGACTCTACTTTGTTGGAATTGGCCGAAAATTTTTCCGTTTCATTTCAAGCCTTGAGTAAACATATCAAGATTTTGGAAAATGCCGAGATCATTAGCAAAAAGAAAAAAGGAAAATACCGGGTTTTATCCCTAAACAGGAATTCGCTCCAGACTTCCCTTGAGTGGATTTCTCATTACGCTAACCTTTGGAACGAATCCTTTGACCAATTGGAAAAACAGATCGATCAGGAAAACTTAGATGACAACAAATAATATCGTACACGTAACCCGCCAATTCAATTGCTCCAAACCTGCACTTTACAGATGGATCGTAGAACCCAACTTGATTTCAAAATGGTTTGGCCCAAAGCACTGTAAAGTTGGCAACGTACACAACAATTTTAGAACGGGCGGAGGTTATGAAATTGAGCTTCTAAAACCCAATTCTAAGCGTTTTTCTATTAAAGGTATATACCTCGAAATTGATCAACCGAATTGGCTCAAGTTTAGTTTTGTTTATATTGGATTGGAAACAACACCACCGAAAAGCACGGTAACAATTTCACTTGAGGAAATAAGTCCGAATTCAACCCAACTAACCCTTATTCAAAAATTTGAGACGCGTCCTCCCGATATGGAAAACAGAACAAAAGCATGGGGAAATATGTTTGAGACCCTCTTCGACGAAATTAATTCGTAACTAACAATTATACCGCAGTCAGAAACTCAAGACCTCCGAACAACTGAAAAGAATCCTACGCTATCACCTCCGCATACAAATCAAAGTCCTCTGCTCCAGTAATTTTTACATTGAAGAATTCGCCAGTGCGTAAATAACCATTTTCGGCATTAATGAGTACTTCGTTATCTACATCTGGGCTATCAAATTCGGTGCGACCTACATAGTAACTTCCTTCTTTACGGTCGATAATTACTCGATATTCGTTCCCAATTTTCTGTTGGTTAAGTTCCCATGAAATCTGAGACTGGATATCCATAATCTCATTGGCTCGTTGCATTTTCACTTCTTCAGGCACATTATCTTCCAATAAATAGGCATGCGTGTTTTCTTCATGCGAATAGGTAAAGCAACCCATACGTTCGAAACGCTGCTCTATCACCCATTGCTTTAGAGTTTGGTAGTGCTCTTCGGTTTCTCCAGGATATCCAACAATTAAAGTGGTGCGAATAGCCATTTCTGGCACTGCTGCACGAAACTCTTCCAATAATTTAGTTGTTTTGGCCTGTGTAGTTCCTCTTCGCATCGACTTTAAAATAGGATCTGCGATATGCTGTAGCGGAATATCAATATAATTACAAACTTTTGGCTCTTCACGCATGACTTCCAATACTTCCATTGGAAATCCGGTGGGAAAAGCATAATGCAGTCTAATCCATTCAATTCCTTCGACCTTTACCAACGCTTTAAGGAGTCTAGCCAATTCACGCTTTTTATATAGATCTAAGCCGTAATAGGTTAAATCTTGAGCAATCAGGATCAATTCTTTTACGCCATCGGCGGCCAATTTTTCTGCCTCGATTACAATTTCTTCAATGGGAGTGGACCGATGTTTCCCACGCATGATAGGGATGGCACAAAACGAACAAGGGCGATCGCACCCTTCTGCAATCTTTAGATAGGCGTAATTCTTAGGAGTAGTTGTAAGACGCTCACCAATGAGCTCATGTTTGTAGTCGGCTCCTAGCGCTTTTAGTAAACCGGGCAATTCGGTAGTTCCGAAATACTGGTCGACATTGGGAATTTCTTTCTGAAGGTCCGGTTTATATCGTTCACTCAAACATCCAGTCACAAAAACCTTATCTACAACGCCTTCCTCCTTTTTCTGAACATATTCCAAAATGGTGTTCACGCTTTCTTCCTTTGCGTTTGCGATAAAACCACAGGTATTGATCACAACAACGTTACCTTCTTCTTCATGGACCACCTCTTTGTCATTTGCCCGCAATTGTCCCATCAAAACTTCACTATCGTAAACGTTCTTGGAACAACCTAAAGTAACGACGTTGATTTTATTTTTTTTGAGTGTTTTTGTGCGCATTTATGGATATACGATTTGCGATGAACGATTTATGATTTGTTTATTCTGAGGGCAAAGATAGGTCTTTATTGAGTAATCTGGTCTATCCGAAAGGATTGATGAATTGGGAAAACCTAAATACGATGACCTCCAATCCCCAAAGCACAAAAAGACCTGTCGGAATTACCCAAAACTCACGTTCGAAATATTTTTTGGTAGTTAGTGAGGTGTAATAAAACCAGACACCCAGCGCCCATAAAGGTATCAGGAAATAATGTGGAAAGGCCATGTAATTGGCTATATAATCGGGTATCAGCGGGTTTTTATTGCTGTCGAATTCGGCGAAGCAAAAATAGACCAGATACATATTCTTGAACACATTGAAAAATGCGAATATGAGAATTAGCTTCGTGATCAAGTCTTTCCACCAAAGACTTATTTTAAACGCCATCTTACTTAAAAAAGCTATCTACAAACTCGTACTTATTAAATACCTGAAGATCCTCAATGCCTTCGCCTACTCCTATATACTTTACCGGAATTTGGAATTGGTCACTAATTCCAATGACCACTCCTCCTTTTGCAGTTCCATCCAATTTGGTTACGGCCAGTGATGTCACTTCGGTAGCGGCCGTAAACTGCTTGGCTTGCTCAAAAGCATTTTGACCGGTTGAGCCGTCCAAAACTAAAAGAACATCATGCGGTGCATCTTCCACCACTTTTTGCATAACCCGTTTTACCTTGGTCAACTCATTCATTAAATTCACTTTGTTGTGCAATCGTCCTGCAGTATCTATAATCACTACATCGGCGTCCTGTTTTACAGCGCTTTCTAAGGTATCAAATGCCACACTGGCTGGATCACTTCCCATTTCTTGCTTGACGATAGGAACATCTGTTCTTTGTGCCCAAACCTCCAATTGATCAATAGCAGCAGCGCGAAAGGTATCGGCCGCCCCTAAAACTACTTTTTTACCCGTTTTTTTAAATTGATAGGCCAGTTTTCCAATGGTGGTGGTCTTCCCTACTCCATTAACCCCTACCACCATAATAACATGTGGTTTATCGTTAGAAGGAACTTCAAATTCGACCGCTTCACCGGAGTTTGTTTCACTCAATAAGCCGGCAATTTCTTCTCTTAGAATTTTGTTGAGCTCATCCGTACCTAAATATTTGTCTTTCGATACGCGGGCTTCTATACGATCAATTATTTTTAAGGTAGTGTCTACGCCAACATCGCTGGAAACCAGCACTTCCTCCAGGTTATCGAGTACATCATCATCTACCTTACTCTTTCCAGCTACAACTTTGGATAGTTTATCGAGAAAAGAGGATTTGGATTTTTCCAGTCCTTTGTCTAAGGTTTCTTTTTTTTCTTTTGAAAATATTTTTTTGAAAAAGCTCATTTAATGTGATTCATTTCTATTTGGTGCCTGCAACCGCGTGAGGGATTGAGTACGCTACCGTGTAGCGATGAAAGCCCGGCCCTACGAAGCTTCAGCGAAGTAGGGACACGCCCAACTACGAATGGGCAAAAATACGCCCTCTAAGGTTCATTTGCAAGTAAACAATAACAGGGCATAAAAAAAGCCACCTTTACTAAAAAAGTGGCTTTAAAATATCGTTATGGGTTGATTATTTTTTACTCAACCACTCGTTCACTCTGTCCGGAGACATAATAGACTCTACGAAGGTGTAAGCGCCTGATTTTTCACTTTTCACCATCTTAATGGCCTTAGTTAAACGCTTAGATCCTGTTTGCAATGATGCTACTGATTTCTTTGCCATGACTCTTTATTATTTAATTTCTTTATGAACGGTCATCTTCTTCAAGATGGGATTGAATTTTTTCAATTCCATTCTATCGGGAGTGTTTTTCTTATTCTTAGTAGTGATATAACGAGATGTTCCCGGTTTACCAGACTCTTTATGCTCTGTGCACTCTAAAATTACCTGAACTCTATTTCCTTTCTTAGCCATCTTAGTCGACGTTAAAAATTAATGCAATTACTGCTTTAAGAAACCTTTTTCGCGGGCTTCTTTAATTACCGCAGTGATACCTTTTTTGTTAATATTTTTCAATGATGAAGTAGAAACACGTAAGGTTAACCACTTGTCTTCTTCTGGAAGATAAAAACGTTTCTTCACAAGATTCACATTGAACTTGCGTTTCGTTTTGTTCATCGCATGGGATACATTATTCCCTACCATTGCTTTTTTCCCCGTAAGCTCACACACTCTTGACATTACCTTCGTTTTTATAGTTATTTTTAAACAGGGTGCAAATTTAAGTAATTATTTTGGTTTGAACAACAAAAGAATTTTAGTTTTTCGAAATTTCTTTAAGTAACATTTCGAAGGCTTTGTTGACCGATTTACGAATTACTCGTTCTCGTACTTTACCAAATAAGAATTTTTCCGAAACAACCCCAACAGGCGTAGCTATAGCAATACAAACGGTACCCACTTCGGCATCGCCATCGCCTTTGGTTGGCCCGGCTATACCCGTTGTTGCCACGGCATAGTCACTTTTAAAAACCTTGGCGGACTGCAGTGCCATAGCTTCAGCTACAGGTATGCTTACCACGTTATGTGTTTCAATGAGTTGCGGATCCACTGCTAGTACGGTCGATTTAATTTCGGTAGCGTAAGCCACGGCGCCACCGCGAAAATAGGCCGATGCACCTGCATGTTCCGTTATTTCAGCAGCTATAGCTCCTCCAGTGCAACTTTCGGCCGCACTTACTGTTTTACCCTGGTCCACTAAAAGTTGACCAATAAGCTGGGTAATGGTTGTTTCGTCTTCATAACCGACAGCAATTTCCTCGACGACGGAATGGATCAATTCCATATGGATATTAACCTCTTCCTTCAGCTTAAACTCATCCGAGCTCTTTCCTGATAAACGCAGGCGCACTCTACCCAAGGAGGGTAGGTATGCCAATTTGATGTGTTCTGGCAGTTGATTTTCTATATCCGAGATCATTTCGGCTATGGAACTTTCTCCCATGCCATACGTAAGGAGCGTTTTGTGATAAATATGGGGGCGACGAAACTTTTCAATGACCGCCGGAAGTACGCTTTCAACCATCAAATGTTTCATTTCATAGGGTACCCCAGGCATGGAAACAAATACCGTATCGTCCTTTTCCATCCACATTCCAGGTGCCGTTCCATTTTTGTTGAATAAAATGTTAGCCTTTGAAGGAACCTGCGCTTGCAATAAATTGATGGGCTGCGCCTCCTTTTGGAAATAATGCGAGAACAAATGCTTTATATGCCGAAGTACCCGTTCATTTTCCACAAGTGTATCTTCAAAAAATTCGAGAAAGCACTGCTTGGTAATATCATCCTTAGTAGGTCCTAAACCCCCGGTAACCAAAACGAGGTCTACCCTGTTTTTGGCATCTTCTAAAGCTTTTAATATATGGACTCTTTCATCCTGAATGGATGTTATTTGATATACCTGAACTCCAATTTTATTGAGTTCTTTACTAATGAATACGGAATTGGTATCGACGATCTGGCCGATGAGAATTTCATCGCCAATGGTTATTATTTCAGCAAGCATTTATAGAGTAAAGTCTTCTTTTAGTTCATCAAATACCAGACCAAGCGTTGTAGTGACCTTTTCAATTTGATGCATAACAGTATCTGTACCTTTAGAGGTTTTTGTCCACGATTCGATACCGGTGATTTGTTTCATAACGTCAATTCCGAACATCTCGAGGTTCGGTTTCATTTTGTGCGCAAACTGATAAGCTAACTCTTTATTGTCATTAATTATAGCCTCCTCCAGAGAAGCCAGATCTGGTGGTATTTCTTCTAAAAACGTCTGGGCCACGACCCTCATGAAGTCTTCATCACCTCCAGAAATTTCTTTCAGACTTTCAATAGAATAATTTTTACTCATTGGTTTACTTAACTTTTATGGAGAATAGTTCCTTCCCTTCCATAATACCTGTCAACAGATCGTTAGGTTCTACTTTTCCAACCCCTGACGGAGTTCCTGTAAATATAACATCTCCAATCTTCAAAGTGAAATATTTTGAGATATATTCGATTAACGTATCAATTTTCCACAACATTAAGGAAGTATTGCCATTTTGAACCACTTCACCGTTCTTCTCCAGTCTAAAATCCAGAGCGTCCAAACTTTTAAACGTATTTTTTGGCAAAAAATTACCAATTACCGCAGATCCGTCAAAGCTTTTTGCTTTTTCCCATGGCAACCCTTTTTCTTTCAATTTCTTCTGAAGGTCACGAGCAGTAAAGTCTATCCCAAGTCCTATTTCATCGTAATACTTATGGGCAAATTTCCGATCAATGTGTTTTCCGATCTTATTTATTTTGATCAGAACCTCAACCTCAAAATGAACGTCATTTGAAAAATCGGGTATAAAGAATGGGTTCTTTTTTAAAAGAACGGCGCTATCCGGTTTGAGAAAGAGAATAGGTTCGTCTGGCCTTTGATTATCTAATTCCTTAATATGGTCGGCATAGTTTCGTCCTACACAGATTATTTTCATGCCCTTGACTTTAAAATTTATTATTCAGCTTTTGTAATTTGACTCGCGTTAGCACCTTTTTAGTGTATAATGGAAAATCGGCATTCAACAACCAACCAAAATAACCTGGTTCCTTGTCCAGCACATCCATCACCAGCGATCCTTTGTGTTTTCCGAAGTTAAAAACCTCTAGCCCTTCTTTGGTATACCCAATATATCCGGCAAAGTCGGCGAACTGTTTGTGAGCACTAAATTGAGCAAGCGCAGGCACACTATTCTCCAGGTCTTTATATTTATCTAACTGCGACAACAAAACTTCGTAAGTGGCTAAAGTATCTGCTTCTGCGCTATGGGCATTTTCCAGGCTTTTATCACAATAAAACTGATAGGCAGCCCCCAGAGTACGTTTCTCCATTTTATGAAAAATGGTCTGCACATCCACCGAATGTGCCTTCTTAAGGTCAAAATCTACTTCGGCTCTCAACAACTCCTCCGCAAGCAATGGAATGTCAAATCGGTTGGAGTTAAATCCCCCCAAATCACTATCCTTCATTAAAGCAGCAATTTTCTGAGCCAGCTCCTTAAAGGTAGGCTCATTGGCCACCATGTCATCTGTAATATGATGGATCTCCGTAGCACTTTTAGGAATAGGCATTTCAGGATTTACACGCCAGGTATGGCTCTCCTTGTTTCCGTTAGGAAAAACTTTTAATACTGAAATTTCCACAATGCGATCCGATGCAACATTAATTCCAGTAGTTTCTAAATCGAAAAAGCAGATGGGCTTATTTAATTTCAACTCCATTGGTATAGTTTGTGATACAAAAGTAGTAATTGTTACATTTGTCAAAGCGTATGAATTCAAAAGTTATTATAATTTTACTCTGTCTTTTTTCCAGTCAATTATATGCACAGGCAGAAAAGATTCTTATTACTGAAAAGAAAAGGGGCAAACGAGTCGTGCTTGAAGCAGAGAATGTAACGTCAGACACGCTCAATGTTTTTTTTATGGTGAATTCGAACGGCTATCGCCGAAGTGCCGACAAGCCCATCTTAAAAGATATACCTCCCCAGACTAAAGTAAAAATGATGACGCTTATTGAGCTTACCAATGTTGAATCGAATTATACCTATGAGCTCATCTTAAATGACAAGAACAAGCCCAAAGCCACTGACTATAACAACAAGATAGTTGACATAGAAAATGTGATCAAAGGGAGGTTGGTGGTTTTTACGACCCGAAATTGTGAAAAGTGTAAGAATTTGCTTAGTCAATTATCATTGAAACATGTCCCCTATCAAAGTTTTGACATTGCCACAGAACCCCTTCGGTATCGGCAATTCATGAAACATATTGAAGGCGAATTGACAGGAGAAACACGAATTAGCTTTCCCATCATATGGAATAAGGATCATACTATTTTCGGGTATGATGTATTAGAAACGATCTTGGAAAAATTGACGAAATAGTCTATTGAACTACACCTCGCGATTAACATCCCAACCTTCCAGATAATCGGCAACGGCCTTTACGAATTGTCCACCTAAAGCACCATTGACCACTCGATGATCGTAACTGTGCGACAAGAACATTTTGTAACGAATACCAATAAAATCGCCTTCCAGAGTTTCTATGACTGCTGGCACTTTTCGAATTGCGCCCAAGGCTAAAATCCCCACTTGAGGTTGATTGATGATAGGAGTTCCCATAATGCTTCCGAAGGTACCCACATTAGTTACTGTGTAAGTTCCCCCTTGAATATCGTCTGGCTTTAACTTATTGCTTCTGGCACGGTTCGCCAGGTCATTCACCGCCTTGCTCATCCCAACCAAATTAAGCTGGTCCGCATTTTTAATCACCGGAACAATCAAATTCCCATCAGCCAAGGCAGCTGCCATTCCTAAATTGATATTCTTATGCTTTATAATTTTATCGCCGTCAACGGAGATATTCATCATCGGGAAGTCCTTAATTGCCTTAGCAACCGCCTCCATAAAGATAGGCGTGAACGTCAACTTCTCTCCCTCTCTTTGTTCATAAGCACTTTTTATCTTATTTCGCCAGTTCCATATTTTCGTGACATCGCACTCCACAAACGACTGTACATGAGCACTAGTTTGAACGCTTTCTACCATATGATGCGCGATAAGTTTCCCCATACGCGTCATCTCGATAATCTCATCTTCTCCATTAACGGATAGGGTCTTAGCCGCTACTGCCGATTTGGAACCGGGTAATACCGGGGCTTGACCACTTGATGCTACTTTTTCCGTAGAAATCGGTTGTTTTCCTCTTTGTTCCAGATAAGACAACATATCATTTTTGGTCACTCGACCTTCCTTACCCGTACCGGTAATGGCATCCAATTCACTTTGTGAAATACCTTCTGCTGCAGCAATATTTTTAACCAATGGGGAATAAAATCGATCTCCTTTGCTCTCAATGGCCGCCTGAGTTGCTTCTTTTGCTACGGTTACGGTTTCTTCCACCCGGGCAACCGTATCGGGAGTCGCAACTTCTTTAATGACTTCCTTGGCGGGTTCAGCTGCCGGGGCGTCGCCATCGGTTTCTATGATCGCCAGTGTTTGACCTACCAGCACCACGTCGTCTACTTGAAACAACACTTCAACCAAAACACCATCTACCTCACTCGGCACTTCACTGTCTACTTTATCCGTAGCAATTTCCAATACCGCTTCATCGGCTTCAATAGGATCGCCTGCGCTTTTTAGCCAATTGGTAACCGTTGCCTCTGCAACGCTCTCTCCCATTTTTGGTAGTTTCAATTCAAATCTTGCCATAGTATTACAAGTAGTGTTTCAATTTTAATGCAAAATTAATAAAAAATGTACTCTAGCATTTACTATTCTTTAAAAAAGTTGCCTTTTATTCCGAAGAAATTATGAATTTCATAATTATAACTTCTTTACGTTTCCTTTTTGATCACTTTGATCACTGCCTATCACAAAATTACATCCTGGCGGCTTAATACGAAAGCTGTTTTGTTTGTTTTTACGTTGTTGCATGACAGAAAATATTTGCTGATAGGAAACATAGTCCACGTCAAAAATACACAAGGTGTTGGTAAAAAGAGCATTACCCATGGCAGTTTTGGACGCCGAGCGCACCGGGATGTCATACACTTCGGAAAGCTTTTTTAATAAGGCAATGCTTTCTGTAAAAACAAGCACCTCTTCTGTATACGGAGTATTCCATCTTCGTTTTCCTTCTTTCCTCCTTCGAAACGTCTTAGCGATCATGACGCCAAAGTTCATAAAAGCATGTTGTATATAATTACTTCGGAAGTGTTTGTTGTAGAAAATACGCATGGCACCATAAAACCGATCGAGATAAGCATTATCCTTTTGGGTACTTTCGCCCTTGTAATGAAGCACGCATAAATCGCCCAAATAGTGATTTTTGTACCCTGCCTTTATCAGCTTGTAAGACAGATCGATGTCTTCTCCGTACATAAAATAGTCCTCGTCAAATCCACCCACTTCTGTATAAACGCTTCGTTTCATCAACATAAATGCTCCTACAAGGGTATCCACTTCGCCCATTTCCCGGTCTTCAAGGTGTCTGGCATAATAACCCTTAGTTCCCTTGTTCCAGCCCACTAATTTCAGCAGTGAGCGCCATGGGGTCGGTATATTGCGTTTGCTCTCTGGTAAAAAATTACCCGTCCCATCCATGAGATACACACCTAAAGCACCAAATTTTGGTTGCTTCTCGGCATAATTCAGGGCCTTGGAAAAGGTATCCTCGGCGACGGCGGTATCGGGGTTTAAAATGCAGACATATTCTCCTTTGGCAATCGCCACTGCTCTATTATTGGCCTTACTAAAACCTAAGTTCTCATTATTTTCCAACAAGATCACCTTTGGAAAACGTTGTCGCACCATGGCACAGCTATCATCCTTAGAATCATTATCGGCCACAATGATCTCGGCATCGATACCATGTAAGGCTCGCTCTACGCTTAGAATGCTCTGTTCGAGAAAATAGCGAACATTATAGTTGAGAATGATGATAGATAGTTTCAACGGCTTAAGAGCTTTTTAAGGAAGATTCGAATGGAATTCTATTGACGATACTGCGTCCTAGCGTCACTTCGTCTGCGTATTCAAGTTCATCACCCACGGAAATACCCCGTGCAATCGTCGTGGTTTTAATGGCAAAGCCTTCTATTTGTTTAAAAATATAAAAATTGGTGGTATCCCCTTCCATGGTAGAACTAAGTGCAAAAATAAGTTCATTTATCGAACCATTTTTTACTTTTTCTACCAATGTGGGAATATTCAAATCGCTTGGACCAATACCGTCCATAGGCGAGATTTTACCGCCAAGTACATGATAATGTCCTTTATACTGACTGGTATTTTCGATAGCCATCACGTCGCGAATATCTTCCACGACACACACTAATTTCCCATCTCGATTGGGGTTGGCGCAAATTTCACACAAAGCCGTATCTGAAATATTATGACAATTTTTGCAGAAATTAATTTCTTCACGCATTTGTCGTAGGCTCTCCGACAGGCGTGCTGTTTGATCTTCTGGTTGCTTCAATAAATGCAGGACGAGTCGCAAAGCGGTCCTCTTCCCTATTCCCGGAAGTTGAGACACCTCATTAACGGCATTCTCTAATAATTTTGAAGAAAAATCCATAAGCGTAAGTGGGGAGCAAGATAAAAAAAATGCTCCAGTAACTCATAAAGTCACTGAAGCATTTCTTCTTCGGAATAAAATGAAAACTATTCCTTGATAATTCGTTTGGTGATCGTTCCTAAACTGGAATTGATCCTCACAAAGTATAATCCGGTATTCAGCCCGGAAATATCAACGGTATAGGTGTTTTCAATCATTACATCTGGCTTAAAGATCACTAGTTTACCCGAAACATCGAATAGGCGTATATCGGCTTCTAAAGCTTCTTTTAAACCAACGGTGATCTCGTTATTGGCAGGATTAGGTACAATGCTCACCAAACTTTCGTTGTTTACATTGTTAGCACCTAGCACAATAGGTTCTTGCAGTGGTGATGCCCAAAGTCCTCTTCCGTAGGTGCCCGCGTATATCTTACCGTCCACTGTATTTACCTCTAATTCATTGACAATCACATTGGGTAAATTATTACTGTATGGTAACCACTCCGTCATGGTATCGTCTATATAGAAAACTCCATAATCCATACCCACATATAAGCCATTGGCACCGTTATCATGCCATGCAATGGCTAATGAATTGAAATTTGGAAGATTCAATGTCATAGCAGTCCATGTTTGGGCTCCGTCCATAGAAACTCTCACTTTAGATGCGCCTGAAACGGCCACAGCAATTTTGTTCGGATCTGTTGGATGTACAGCCATGGAGTTAATGACACCCGGCGTGGTCATTTGCACCCAGTTGGTAGCTCCACCGTCCTCCGTTTTGTACAAAAGGGAACCTCTTGACGTATAAATGATATTGTTATCGGAAGGAGCAATTTTCATTTCATCCTGATTCCCACCCAAATTTTGAGAAATAACCGTCCAGCTATTTCCTTTGTTGGCGGACTTGTAAATGGCATCATACCCTACATAAATAGTATTGGTAATAATTGGATCTTGCTCGAATGGAGTGACCCAGTTTCCACCTCCTGGCCCAGGCTCACTTAGCCCCTGCTGTGAATTGGCTCCATTATCCGTTCGGTATAGTTGTCCTCCTTGACTCGTCCCGTACATTACATTGGTATCGTCTTTATCAACAAAACCTTCCATACCATCTGCGCCCAGCCAGTCTATCCAACCGTTGGCTTCTGTATAAAAAGAAGTCCCATTGTCTTGCGACCCTCCAGTTACGATAACATCGGCGGTCTGAGAGATTCCTATTTTATAAAACTGACGTATCCCTAAACCGGTGGTTAAGTCGTCGTAATAGTCTGCCGTAAGATTTCCGGTATCGGTAGCAACAAAAATACCTCCATCACTACCCACATAAAGGCTGGTTCCATCGAATTCTAAAATATCCACATCGGCGTGATGATAGCCAATTCCCGCGTTTTGGGCCGCACCCGGAATCCAATCTGCAGTACAAAGAAAATCTACGCCACCATTTAATGAACGCCACGTAAGAATTCCGGCAATATGCACCTCATTGGCATCTACAGGGCTAACGGCCACATCCATATCTCTTGGAGCCTGTCCACCTCCTTGAAATCCAGCGGTATCATATCCAAAATAATTTCTTCCGGTGTGATCCAATTCAGTAAAAGAGTCTCCCGTGTCGGTTGATTTATAAAAACCTCCAAAAGCACCTCCGCTTTCTTCTACAACATAAACCACGGTGTCATCGGCCGGGGTTACCCCAATCATTTTCGCGCCTGAAGAAAATCCTGGAATAGTCGTCCAGGTAACTCCATTATCGATCGATTTATGAACTTCTACTCCTGAGGCGAATACCACATTGGTATCTCCTGGCTTGAATTCAATATCCATACCTCTAGCATCACCTGCTACTTCCGTCCAGGTTGCCCCCGCGTCGTCGCTTCTAAAAATCCCAACATTCTGAGAGGAAGCAAACATTACATCCGTATTGGTTGGGTCAATTAATATTTTGTTGATTAATGAATTGCTCATATCGGCCAGTAGTGTCCATGTTCCTCCTGCATCTACAGACTTGTAAATAATCCCGGAGCTAGACCCAAAGAAATAGGTATCCGAGTCTGTGGGGTCAATGGCAACGGCATAGGCACGTAAATTGGTAAAGAAGTCACCCAATTGTGCCCAGGTACTTCCCCCATCAACAGTTCTCCAAACACCTCCGGTATTGGCGCTAACTATAATATGATCACTATTACCTTGATCTATGGCAATACCGGTTACACGTCCTACCCCTGGATTCCACGAGGTCGTTGCGTTCCAGTAAGTAGGGCCAAGTTCTTCCCAATTATCTGCCATTCCCGCTCTATTTTCGGCTGTTTCATTAAGGTAAGCATTATAGCGTTCCACTTCGGCTAGCTTATCGGCTATTGGAGTTAAATACCCGGCTTCGTCCTTTTGGCGGTTCGCCATGTATTCCCAGCGTTTAAACTGCTTGTAACCCGATCCCCGACCTTTGTCCCTATCAGCAAAATAGGCTTCGGCACTTTCGACTATCTCATCCACAGTATATGATCCATCATCAATCATTAGCAGATATTCTTGCGCCGAAACGGTAGATAAAACAAAGAAACCTGCAAGTAGTATTAGTAATTTAGTCTTCATAGCATATAAATTAACAATTAATACAATTTTGTTGAATGTTTCAAAAGTAAAAAAAATAAAAGCCAGCTACTAGCTCAAACTTTGTATTTTTAGCGTTTTGTTAGATAATTAGTAGATAAATTATGGAGCCCGTACACATTTTACTCTTAATTGGTGGATATTTTGGAGTTTTGCTATTAATCTCATTCTTAACCAATAAAGGAGGAAGTAATGACGATTTCTTTAAAGCCGGGAAACAATCGCCCTGGTATTTGGTTGCTTTTGGAATGATTGGGGCCTCATTAAGTGGAGTTACCTTTATCTCAGTTCCGGGAGCGGTTGAAGCCACCAGTTTTAGTTACTTTCAAGTAGTATTGGGTTATACCATTGGTTATGCCATTATTGGACTGGTATTACTTCCATTATACTACCGCCTCAATCTGACCTCCATATACACTTATTTAGAGGGTCGGTTTGGAAATAGCTCCTATAAAACCGGAGCTTCCTTTTTTCTTCTTTCAAGAATAGTAGGAGCCAGTTTTAGGCTGTATTTGGTAGCTAACGTACTGCAGTATTTAGTATTTGATAAAATGAACTTCTTCGGAACTGTAGGCGTGCCTTTCTGGATCACGGTTTCAATCACCATTTTGTTGATCTGGCTTTACACCTTTAAAAGCGGAATAAAAACCATAGTCTGGACCGATACACTTCAAACCCTTTTCATGCTTATCGCACTGGGGGTAGCAGTTTATATTGTTTCTGAAGACCTTGGACTTTCCTCTACCAATGTGTTTAATTTTATGGCCGAAAGTGATCTCTCCAAGATGTTTTTCTTCGATGATTGGAAAAGCGGAGATTACTTCTTTAAACAGTTCTTTAGCGGTGTTTTTATTGCTATCGTAATGACTGGTCTGGACCAAGATATGATGCAAAAAAACCTAACATGTCGCAACTTAAAAGATGCACAAAAGAACATGTTCTGGTTTACCATTGTACTTACCATAGTCAACTTTGTATTCTTGGCACTGGGACTATTATTAACGGTGTATGCCCAGCAAAATGGTATTGATGCCCACGTAGATAAACTATTTCCAACCGTAGCCGTAGAATCCGGTTTGGGAATTGGCATTGCCATTTTCTTTCTATTGGGATTAGTGGCAGCCGCCTATTCTAGTGCAGATAGTGCGCTTACCTCCCTAACTACCTCCTTCAGTATTGATATTTTAGATATTGAAAAGAAATACGACGCGCAGGGACAGGTTAAAATAAGAAAGAAGATTCACGTACTTATGTCTCTTGCATTGGTGCTGGTAATTATATTTTTTAAATACATCATTGCGGATGATTCAGTAATTCTAAAACTATTTGTCTTCGCTGGGTATACCTACGGACCTTTGTTAGGACTCTATGCATTTGGACTGTTTACTAAATGGAGGGTCATGGATAAATGGGTCCCCGCAGTGGCTATACTTACTCCTTTTGCGGGGTATCTGATTAGCCATATCTGTAGTACCTACTTTAATTTTGAATGGGGCTTCTTTATTTTAATCCTGAATGGGCTACTTACTTTTTTTGGTTTAATAGCTATTAGTTCTAAGAAGCACTAAAGTGCAGGCCGGCATAACTTCAATGTCATTTGCTTCAAGTAAATCCTGAAATTCGGGATTGGCAGTACCTGGGTTGAAAATGACACGTTTGGGTTTCAAGGATACAATGTAATCGTAGTATTCGGGTTGACGCTTCGCTCCTATATAAAGTGTGATGGTATCAATTTCTGAATACATCTTTTTTTCCAAAGTAATAATTACTTCCCCAATCGCACCCTCTCTTAATCCCAAAGCTATAATGGGATGTTCTTTCTCTGATAGCATGCGAATGGCCAAATTTGAATATCGAGCGGGGTTAGTACTAGCACCAATAACCAGGGTTTTTTTCATGCTTTTTTTATACAATTTTAAAGGTCAAATGTTAAACTATTTCCTAAAACTAAGTTAAAAAACCGAAAGTCTGTAACATAAGTATGGGGTCTTCGTCTATTGAGTAGAAATATTTCTATTCTTTACTGTGATTTTTTTACGTTGATGGTTAGTGTTAATAATAGCAGTAAAGACGAAGCCCGGAGTTCTAGACTTCGGGCTTTTTGTTTTAATCTGCTGAAGGGCAGAATTTTGCCAATAACCCTAAAACTTCATTCGCCAATGTTATTATAAATATTTGTTAAAATCTTAAATCTATGTAACGGCTTCTACGCATGGTCGTCATATGGCTATTGTGTAGCTCGCCAATTGCAACACTAACCATGTAATTTTGGGCCTCGCAAAACCATCAAATCAAAAAAACGAACAACTAAACAATCTTAACATGAAACAGTTATTAGTACTGTTGGTACTGTTTGTGAGCATGACCTCCTATGCAGCCGACCTTGAACCCGAACGTTTCGGAAAAATCACTGGAACCGTAATTGACAAAAGCCTACAAGAACCCATCCCATACGTGAGTGTCGTGGTGAAAACCGTAGGTGGTGAAATTATCACTGGTGGGGTAACCGACGACAAAGGGAAATTTACTATTAAAGATATTCCTGAAGGGAAAAGCAGAGTATCCATTCAATATATAGGATACAAAACCTACGACACGGAAATAGAAATAAGCCGTTCTGAACGAAATGTCAATATGGGACGTGTAGAACTGGAAGAGGACGTGGCCGCCTTGGACGAGGTGACCGTAGTTGCAGAGCGCACCACTATTCAACAAAAACTAGATCGAAAGGTAATTACTATTGGAAAAGATTTATCTACCAGCGGACCTACTGCAGCCGATATCATGAACAACCTTCCTTCGGTGTCTGTAGATCAACAAACAGGAGCCTTAGCACTGCGTGGTAATCAAAACGTACGTGTTATGGTAGATGGTAAACTGAGTAATGTGCCCGTAGCTCAATTGCTGAAGCAAATTCCTTCAACTTCCATTAAACAAATTGAATTAATCACCAACCCTTCAGCCAAATACAATCCAGAAGGAATGAGTGGATTGGTGAATATCATTTTACATAAAAACACTACTATTGGTTTTAATGGAAGTGCAAATGTTGGTTTGGCCTACGAAAGACAACCTAAGTTTAACTCTTCTATAAATATGAACTACCGCAATGGAAAGTTCAACTTTTATGGAAACTGGGGACATAATACCGCAAAGAATGAGAACTATGGAAATCTATTCCGTAGTGATGACAATTCGGAGCAGTTTTTCGAATTTGTCGATTCAAATACATCCAATCTATTTAAGGTTGGAGTCGAGTATTACTTAAATGATAAACATACAATTTCAGTATTTACCAATCAAAATATCTTTGACGGTATGACCACTGGGGTTACCGATATATTCTTTTATAGTGATCCCTCCTTTGATCAAAGACAAGACTTTATTTCGGACGTAGAGAATAGTTCTTCTCAATACAATTTCAATTATAAATACGATATCGATGAAGAAGGCCATAATATAGAATTGGAAGCAGATTATAATACCTTCGGAAATGACGAAATTGGCGATTTCCGATTTGCCGGAGCAGCTTTTAACGAAGACTATTTAGATTTCGTTGATACAGAGAGAGATCGCCTCACCGTAAACTTAGATTACGTTAACCCTATTTCAGAAACAGTTAAAGTAGAAGCGGGATTACAAGCACGAATCTTTAGCAGCGAGATTGGCAGAACTTCTAGTCAATTTGTAATAAATCCATTCGATTTGGAAGGTCCTTTCATCTCATCTCCTACAACCGATTTCGATTATAAACGTGATATTTATTCTGCTTATTTTACCTATAGTAAAAGCTGGGATAAGTTTAGTGTTCAAGTAGGAGTACGTGCCGAGAACGTAACGGTAGATGCCGATACAAGAGAAACTTATGACAACGGAGTTGTAAATAACAATCTGGAAAACATAGACACAGATCCGGAAGTTGATGTAACTATAGAAGGTGACGATATTGTGCGTAAATTTACTAATGACTATTTAGAATTTTACCCTTCTGCCTTCTTAACATATAATGCTTCGGAAAAAAATCAATACCAGTTAAGTTACAGTCGTCGTATTGATCGCCCGGGATTACAGCAAATTAACCCTATTAGAGAATGGGCTACGCCTCTTATTTCTTCCTTCGGAAGAACAAGCTTAGTACCACAGTTTACAAACTCGGTCGAAGCCAATTACACGCGTAACCTTGGCAAGGGAAGTATTACTGCAGGTGTATTTTATAGAATTATTTCAGACGAGATTAGCCGTGCCGTATTTGTAGATCGAACCGATCTGAACAGAGTAATTTTAACCTTCGACAACTTCGATGATACTTCTGCCTATGGCGTTGAACTATCCGGAAATTATAGACCTACCAAGTGGTGGAGCATCAATGGTAGTTTCGATTTGTACAACCAAACTCAAAAAGGAATTACCGAACGATTGGATAACCCTGGACAAAACCCTACCACTGCCGATATTATCACAGAAGTCGTTGAAGTGGATAACACCGTATGGAACGTTAGAATGTTCAATAACTTCAAGGTAACAAAAGCGCTTTCTTTATCAGCCTTCGGTCTGTATCGAGGAAGAAGCAAAAACCTTCAGTTTGAAGTAGAGCCAATGTACTTTGTGAACTTTGGAGCTCGTTACAGCCTATGGCAAGGCAAAGGTACCTTTAGTTTAAACTATAATGATGCCTTTAACGATATGCAATTTGCTTTTAATGGAACACGTCCTTTTGCTCAAGAAGGATCATTTAACTGGGAAAGTGGAACCGTATTTGTAGGCCTTAACTACAGATTTGGTGGCGGAAAGTATCGTGCTAAATCGAGAAAACGTCGTGATAACGATGAAAAAGCTGGAAGCGGTGGTATTTTCTAGCTGACTGACTCATAAAATGTTATCATTAAGTTAAAAATAGGGTACTGGTGAAACATTTTACAAAAAATTGAGTCTATTATAATAGACCACCTAATACTAGTTTTATAGTTTATTTGAATTAGCCGTTCTAAAAATTACAAAAGAATTAGGTAGAAACTCCTTCGCTTGGCGAAGGAGTTTTTTTATTTGATTAAAAAAAAATTTTTTTTTCTAAAAATTAGTTTATCTTCGGGTATACTAATCTTTAAAATGAAATGATGAAAAAAATTACTTTATTATTTATGATGGCGGGCGCAACGGCGTTCGCGCAGCAGTCTTATACTGAAATGGACGGTGTAGTAACTCAAGGAGCCACGATCGAAACGACTATCACTTACAATAATGACAGGAATCCTCTGGTTGGAACCTATACAGATCAGACAGATTTTGATGACGCTTTGGCTGCAAATTGTACGGATACCTCGCTTACTTTTGAGGATTTTATGGGAGGACCTGGTGCTATTACTACCTGTGGACCTATAATTAACAGTAGTGACGGTGGTGCATGTTTTGGAGCGGGTGAACTTGAGGATGGTTTCGACGCACAAGCCTCTAATGGTACTGACGTGGTATTTATTCCAAACGGTGCTATTGGTAACTCTACTGAGTTGGTAGGAGCTAATACCTTTGCTGAATTCTCGATCTTCAATTTCGATCCAAATGTGTATGCAATTTCTATGGAAATTTGGAATAACGCAGATCCAAATACGGATGTTAGAATATACGGTGACGGTGGTGCTTTGATCGAATCAGTTGTTGTTGCTTCAACGGTTGGAACTCAAGCATTCTTCGGAATAATCTCGGATGAGGTAATTACAGCTATCGAAGTTGAAGAGCAGAATGGTGGTGGTGATCTAGTTGGAGTTTTATCTTATGGGGCCGATTGCATGGTTTTAGGAGTTAATGACAACGCTTTATCTCAAGTTACTTTATA
The DNA here is from genome assembly GCA_039028295.1 of Bacteroidota bacterium. Classification (GTDB taxonomy): domain Bacteria; phylum Bacteroidota; class Bacteroidia; order Flavobacteriales; family Flavobacteriaceae; genus Aureisphaera. The sequence continues at coordinate 1,428 of JBCCIJ010000038.1, read as the reverse complement.
TCCAAATCCAGCATCGGATATCGTGAACATCCAATTACCAATTTCCGTAGAGGTTGAGTCAATTGCAGTTTATGATGTTCTTGGCAAAGTAGTTGCCAACAGAGCTACTAATAATCAAATTGATGTTTCTCAATTCAACGATGGCGTGTACATGGTGAATATCGAAACAAACCAAGGAACTGTTACTAGAAAAATTATTAAGAGATAATATATTTGTTCTAAAGTTGAAAGCCTCACCTTCGGGTGGGGTTTTTTTTTACCATCTAATGATGGTGCTACCCCAGGTAAAGCCGCTACCAAAAGCTGCCAAAACCACGAGATCGCCCTTTTTAATTTTCCCTTTTTCCCAAGCTTCGGAAAGGGCAATGGGTATAGAAGCAGCCGTGGTGTTTCCATATTTTTGAATGTTGTTATACACCTGATCGTCACTTAGTTTTAATTTTTTCTGAATGAATTGAGCAATCCTTAAATTGGCCTGGTGAGGAATTAGCATATCAATATCGGAAACTGAAAGACCATTAGCCTCAAGCCCCTCCATAATTACTTCAGTAAAACGAACAATAGCATTCTTAAAAACAAATTGTCCATTCATATAGGGATAATAAGGGATGTTCTCCTGAGGGTTGTCTGCTATAATTTCCGGCACCCAATAATTGGTACTAGGCCCTTGCAAAGCTAGCTCGTCCTTATGTTTTCCTTCGCTATGTAAATGTGTGGATAATATACCGCCCTGGTCCAATTCGCTTCTCGATACCACAGCCGCTCCTGCTCCATCCCCAAAAATTACGGAAACGCTTCGACCTCGATCCGTGAAGTCCAATCCTCCACTGTGGTTCTCACTACCAATAACCAGTACGTTTTTATACATTCCCGTCTTTATGAATTGATCCGCAACAGAAATAGCATATACAAATCCGCTACATTGATTTCGAACATCGAGGGCGGGTACGGTTCCCATTCCCATCATATCCTGTACCTGCACCCCACCACCCGGAAAATACATGTCCGGGCTTAGCGTGGCAAAAATTACCATCTCAATGGCATCGGGCGCTAATCCCGCATGTTTCAATGCAATAGTCGCCGCTTTAACGCCCATAATGGAGGTAGAATTACCATCTCCCTTTTTGATGTGTCTGCGTTCTTGAATGCCGGTTCTTTCCTGGATCCAAGCGTCATTGGTGTCCATCAGTTTTGAGAGATCATCATTAGTGACAACATTTTCCGGAACATAATGTCCCATTCCTGAAATTTTTGATGTAAACATATACTGCGAATTAAAATCTAGGAAAGATAAGAATTGTGACATCGTGAGTGCCATTTTTTTAAAACATAAACTATGCATGCATAGTAGTACCAATAATGCACTTACAGAATCAACCGATTTGGACTTATTCAAATTGAAAGGGTGCCAACCACGACACCCTTTCC
>JBCCIJ010000037.1:0-40100 GCA_039028295.1 Bacteroidota bacterium | reverse complement strand
GCCCGTGTTCGTCCCCGAGGACGTCGACCTGACCACGGTGCTGGTGGTCAGCGATCAAGACGCCGAAGGGGCGGGCCGCTTCAAGAGCGCGGTGCAGAAGATCCTCAGCGGGGCCGGCCCGTTTTATCTATGTGCATTATTGCATCTTCTGAAGTTGATAAAAAAACTATTGAAGTTGCAATCATTAATCCAGAAAAAGCCAAAGTTGAACCTAATTTAAGCGATAAATCTTCATCTTGAAATCTTAAACTTTCAAGCACATTTTTCTCTCCATCGTTCAGTTCAATTTGTTTATTAAATTTCGTTTTTATTAACTTTTTCATTTTAGTTTCCTTTTATCGAATTAGTTTGTTCAAATTGCTTGTAACTTATTTATACCGATGCATTAATAATCCATATCCGAACAAATCGTCTGGCTAACGATGGAAATATCCAAAAAAATACATCTATAGCACACCCAAATACATGGGGTACACTATCATCTAGAAGAACTATTCTTCTATTACAATTTATTTTAACCTGGGGAGATTTTAATACTAGTTTTAATTCGCGGGGAAAGCTTAAAGTTAACCAAAATTTCGACAATGCACCATATAGACTAAAGGACACTCTTATTTGCAGCCTTATCAAACCAAAACAAAAAAACCCCGTCAAATAAATGACAGGGTTTAAGTACTGAAGACGGGACTTGAACCCGTACGCCCATAATGAGCATTGGATTTTAAGTCCAACGTGTCTACCAATTCCACCACTTCAGCGTTTGGAATCTGAGCGAAAAACGGGATTCGAACCCGCGACCTCCACCTTGGCAAGGTGGCGCTCTACCAACTGAGCTATTTTCGCAGTCAAAATAAATAACCATACACCTCCATCTCGCCTCTGGCGGATGGCGCTCTACCAACCGAGCTATTTTAGCAGTCATAATATGCAACCCAGCAACTCCATCTCGCTCTAGGAGGATGGTGCTCTAACTACTGAGCTGTTTTCACAGTCTCATTACATAACTACAGAACTACATCCCCACGTAAATGGATAACATGCTACCAACTGAGCTATTTTCGCAGTATTATTAAATAACTGCAGAACTCCATCTCACTCCAGGCGGATGGCGCTCTAACAACTGAGCTATTTTCAGAGTCTCATTACTTAACTACCGAACTGCATCCCCACCTAAATGGATAACATGCTACCAACCGAGTTATTTTTGCGTATGATTAAAGAACGAACTTTCCTTAGAAAGCGGACGCAAATTTAAAATATTTACGCCAAACACAAAGGTTTTTTTCAGAAAAAATTGGACGCTACTTTTTAAATTTTACCGAAGTATTGCGTTGGAGCATTCGCTTGATCTCATTCAGCTTCATTAAGGCCTCCACAGGGGTTAGTGTATCGATATCGGTTGCTAATATTTCATCTCGTATTTCTTCTAAAAGCGGATCGTCCAACTTAAAAAAGCTCAATTGCATTTCTTCCTTGGACATTTCCTTCATTTTGTCACTCAATTCTTCCGAAGAATGACTCTTCTCCAACCTTTTTAAGATCTTATTCGCCCGCTGCAAAACTACCTGCGGCATCCCGGCCATCTTAGCCACATGAATTCCAAAACTATGGTGGGAACCTCCCGGTACTAATTTCCGAAGAAACAATACATCACTCTTCAACTCTTTTACCGAAACATTGTAATTTTTGATCCGATCAAAGGTTTCGGTCATTTCATTGATCTCATGGTAATGCGTGGCAAACAAAGTTTTTGCCTTCGTAGGATGTTCGTGCAAGTATTCGCTAATGGCCCAGGCAATGGAAATACCATCATAGGTACTGGTCCCACGACCAATTTCATCCAACAACACCAAACTACGCTCTGAGATATTGTTCAAAATACTGGCCGTTTCATTCATCTCAACCATAAAAGTAGATTCGCCCATGGAAATATTATCGCTGGCGCCTACACGGGTAAATATCTTATCCACACAACCCATCCGAACCGCTCCGGCAGGCACAAAACTTCCCATCTGAGCCAGTAAAACGATCAGGGCCGTTTGTCGTAAAATGGCACTCTTACCACTCATATTGGGTCCCGTGATCATGATAATTTGTTGATTCTCCCGATCCAGAAAAACATCGTTGGCTATAAAAGGTTGGTCCGGCGGCAATTGTTGTTCGATCACCGGATGACGCCCTTCTTTGATGTCCAGATCGAAGCTATCATCCAATAACGGACGCGTGTATTTTGCCAATTTTGCCTGAGTAGCAAAGGAAGCAAGGCAATCCAATTCGGCAATTAAAGCGGCTGTTTGCTGCACCGTTCCAATAAACGACAACATCCATTGGATCAATTGCCCGAACAACTCTTGCTCCAGGGCCAAAATCTTCTCCTCGGCACCTAATATTTTGGTTTCGTATTCTTTTAATTCCTCGGTAATATAACGCTCGGCACTGACCAATGTTTGCTTTCTGATCCACTCCTCAGGCACCTTGTCCTTATGGGTATTTCTCACTTCAATATAGTACCCAAACACATTATTAGAAGCTATTTTCAAGGAGGTGATCCCGGTACGTTCGGTCTCTCGTTCCAGCATCTTATTCAGATAATCCTTCCCGCCTGTTGCTATATTTCTGAGCTCGTCGAGGTCTTCAGAAACACCGGAAGCAATGGCATTTCCCTTAGAAACACTTACCGGCGACTCTTCGTTTAAGGTCATCTTGATCTTTTCCCGCAGTGTTGCACAGTCGTTCAGTTGCTCGCCAATGATCTGCAACGACTCATTTTTGGACTCCAATGCCAAGGCTTTTACAGGCACAACGGCTTCCAAAGAATTCTTTAGCTGAACTACCTCCCTCGGATTAATTTTTCCCGTCGCAGTTTTCGAAATTAAACGCTCCAAATCTCCCATCCGTTTGATGTGCTGTTGGGTTTTCTCCAACAGCTCCGGATGATCCAATAAAAAGCTGACCACCTCATGCCGACGCATGATCTTATCGGGATGTTTTAAAGGCAGCGCCATCCAACGTTTGAGCAATCGACCGCCCATGGGAGAGATGGTTTTGTCGATCACATCGAGCAAGGTCACCGCATTTTGTTGGTGCGAATGATACAATTCTAAATTGCGGATGGTAAATCGATCCATCCAAACATATTCATCTTCGGCAATGCGCGAAATCTTAGTGATATGTTGTAATTTATGATGTTGCGTTTCTCCCAAATAGTGCAAGGCAGCTCCGGCAGCAATGATGCCCGCCTCCAAATGATCCACTCCAAAACCTTTTAGATTTTTTGTTCCGAAGTGTTTTTGAAGTACTTCTGAAGTGTAATCGCTTTGAAAAACCCAATCCTCCAAATAGAACACATGAAATTGATCGCCGAAGGTTTCAGAAAAAAGTTTCCGTTTTTGTTTGCTGAATAGTACTTCGCTCGGATTAAAGTTTTGCAGCAGTTTATCAATATACTCTGCCGATCCTTCCGCGGTCAAATACTCTCCGGTGGAAACGTCCAGAAAAGACACACCCAAAGTGCTGCTGCCATTGCGCTGGGTAGCACCAAAATGTACTGCCGCCAAAAAGTTATTGGACTTACTCTGAAGAATATCGTCGTTAAAGGCCACCCCGGGAGTCACCAACTCGGTCACGCCACGCTTTACGATCTTTTTAGTGAGTTTAGGGTCTTCTAATTGATCACAAATGGCCACACGACAACCCGCCATCACCAATTTGGGTAAATAGGTATTCAACGAATGGTGCGGAAATCCCGCTAATTCGGTTTGGTCACCGCCGTTGTTTCGAGCGGTTAAGGTAATATTGAGAATGCCAGCGGCCTTGACCGCATCGGCACCAAAAGTTTCGTAAAAATCGCCCACTCGAAAGAGCAGCAAAGCATCGGGATACTTTGCTTTTATCGTATTGTATTGCCCCATCAACGGGGTTGTTTTCTTCGCCATCTTTCGTATAGATTGTGACCTATAAAAATACGGAAACACCCTAGTATTTTTATACCATTTTCAACCCAAGTTATCTACATTTATTAACAATCCCGACCGATTATTAGATTTTTGAACGCTTAGATTTTACCTTTGCGATTCTATTTATGCAAAACCGAAAATTAAAAAATAGCGAATTAGGCCGCATCACTGCTTCCGAATATAAAGATGAAGCGAAAACCCCGTTGATCGTTGTTCTGGACAACATTCGAAGTCTTAACAATATTGGTTCCGTTTTCCGTACGGCGGATGCGTTTTTAATTCAGAAGATCTACCTCTGCGGAATTACAGCTACCCCACCGCATAAGGACATTCAAAAAACGGCCTTAGGTGCTACGGACAGTGTAGATTGGGAATATGCAGAAAGTACTGACGATTTAGTGGAAAAATTAAAGCAGGACGGTGTTTTTATTGCCTCCATCGAGCAAGCCGAGGATTCCATCGCCTTAAGTGAGTTTGAAACACAACCCAACTGCACCTATGCTTTGATCTTCGGTAACGAAGTGAAAGGAGTACAGCAATCGGTCGTTTCGGCCAGTGACGCTGTAATTGAAATTCCACAACATGGGACCAAGCATTCTTTAAACATTTCGGTAAGTGCCGGGGTGGTGCTTTGGGACCTGTTTTGTAAGCTGCGCTCCCTATAGCAGCTCTTACTGGCGCAATTCTAATCCAGTATTTCTCCTAGAATGGAAAGATAATCCTTTCGGCTCTTAATAAAATCACGATCCGAAATATCGATGATCTTCACCTTGTCTTTAGGCAATCCTTTAATGAATTCGAAATAGCCATCGTTTATTTTCTGAAGGTATTCGGCTTCAATTCCTTTTTCAAAACTTCGACCTCGTTTTTTAATATTCTCCAACAAGCGTTCCGTATTCTGATACAAATACACATACACATCCGGACTTGCCAGATCTTTATGCATTAAATGAAACAACTTTTTGTATAAGTTAAATTCTTCTTCTGCTAAAGTAACCTTCGCAAAAATGAGGGATTTGTAGCCGTCATAATCGGCAACAACAACATCTTTAAACAGGTCGAATTGCGCTATTCCTTCCAAAAGCTGCTGATAACGATCGGCCAAAAAAGACATTTCCAATGGAAAGGCATAACGGGCAGGTTTTTTATAAAATTTCGGTAAAAAAGGGTTATCCTTAAAACGTTCTAAGATCAATTTTGCATTGAAATCGGTCGCAATCTTAGTGGCCAAACTTGTCTTTCCGGCGCCAATATTTCCTTCAATAGCGATATAATTATATTTCGAAAAATCGTAATCCTTTCGAGGGTTTCGCAACCATTTAGACAGTTTTTTGATCTCAAGATCGTCCTTGGTATCCGCCAACAATCGTATCATATTCTTACCGGAAACGGGATGTAGAAATTGAGCATTTACCTCGGCCATAGGCTGAATTACAAAACGTCGATTTGCGATCTCGGGATGTGGAATCACCAAATTTTTGGTATCCTTCACCAATTCGTCCACAAATAAGAGGTCAATATCAATGGACCTGGAAGTATATCCCGCAGCAGCTTTTCGTTCTCGCCCTAGCTTTTTTTCGATAGCCAACGCTTTTTTTAGCACTTTTGCCGGGCTAATTGTGGTTTGCACCCAAAGAACGCAATTCAGAAAATCACCACCCTCAAACCCCATTGCCGGCGTTTCATAAACGCTTGATATTTTTACGATGAGTCCAATTTCATCAAAAATAGCATCCACCGCCTGCTGTAAATAGTCAAAACGATTTCCTAAATTACTTCCCAGCGATAGATATATATTATGCAATGGCTTGATAAAATTGTAGTTTTAACATTTAAGACGAAATTAAGGAAAAGTCATTTAAAAAGCACCAAATTTAAAGTCCCAAATTACAAGCAGGTTATTTTTGAATTTGGGAGGATAAACCTAAAAACCCAACGATTTGAATTTGAAACAACAATTACTGTCCCAACGTGTCTATCTTGTACTAGCGGCATTGTTCATTACTGCATTGGTCGTTTCTAACCTGATCTTTCAAAAGTTCTTTTATTGGGACTTCTTCGGCATCTATACCTTCGAAATTTCTGTGGGCATCCTTCCCTATCCGGTTACTTTCCTTATCACGGATCTGGTAAGTGAGATCTACGGAAAGAAAAAGGCCAATCAGATGGTGACGACGGGTATCTTTGCTTCCTTCTTCTCCTTATTAATTGTATTGGTGGCCGACGCTACCCCTGCCATAGAGAATAGTCCCATTGGCGATGAATTGTTCTCTAATGTGTTTGGCGCTACTGCTGTGGCTGTTTTTGCTTCCATGGCCGCCTACCTGTTAGCTCAATATTTCGACATTCAAATATTTCACTTTTGGAAACGAGTGACCCGTGGAAAACACCTTTGGTTACGAAATAACTTTTCCACTTTTCTGTCTCAATTTGTAGACACTTTCTCCGTACTGTTTTTGTTATGCAGCTTTGGAAAAATAAGCTGGGATATTTTTGGAGCTCTGCTGCTAAGCGGGTTCCTGTTTAAAATTTTAATAGCAGCCATTGACACCCCGTTTTTATACGCAGGTGTTTATTTTCTTCGGAATAAATTCGGGCTGAAAGGCTCAGAAGAAATTGGATCAATAGAAGACGCAGCTTACCCTTCTTAATCTAAATTTTTTGCTATGAAAAAAATACTGAAAATACTGGGCATTACCTTAGGGATTATCCTTCTATTCCTGGTGCTTGCTCCCTTACTTTTTAAGGGAACCCTCGAGGATCTGCTGAAAAAGAACATCAATGAAAATCTAAATGCAAAAGTGAGTTGGGAAGAACTGGATCTTAGTTTGTTTAGCAGTTTTCCCGACGCCGCTGTAGTGGTGAAAAATTTTAGTGTGGTAAACAATGCTCCTTTTCAGGGAGATACCCTTGCCAGTGGAGCTCGTTTAAAAATTGACATGGGGATTACCCAATTGTTTAAAAGTAATGATGAACCCATCAAGGTAGACGGACTGCAGTTGGATGAAGCGCTTATCAATATAAAAGTGGACTCTTTAGGGCGGGCCAACTATGATATTGCCATTAAAAAGGACGAAGTTACAGCCTCAAATCCTTCCGAAGAAAGTAATTCGGGCTTCTCTTTTGACCTCAAACATTATGAAATTAACGAGTCTCGAATTAATTATCTGGATCAATCCTCTCAAACATTTTTAGTCCTTAGCGATGTAAATCACGAAGGGAACGGCGACTTTGCATTGGACGTTTCAGAATTAAAAACAAAAACCGATGCCGTAGTAAGTTTCCGCATTGAGGACGTTCAGTACTTTAAAGAAAATACCTTGTCCCTCGATGCCGATTTTGAGCTCGATCTAAAAAATAAGAAGTACACCTTTTTAGAGAACGAAGCTAAGATCAACGAACTACCACTTACCTTCAATGGCTTTGTAGAGGTAAATGAAAACGACAGCGAATTGGACCTTACTTTTAAAACACCTTCATCCGATTTCAGGAATTTTCTTGCCGTCATTCCCAAGACGTATGTAAAAAATCTGGACGGAGTGACCACAACAGGTAACTTTTCTGTGAACGGGATGCTGAAGGGCAAAGTAAACGAAACCTATATTCCCAAAATGGACATTAAAGTGAACAGCAACAATGCTTCATTTAAATATCCCGATCTGCCAAAGGCCGTTCACAACATTTCCATCGGTGCTCAGCTTTTAAACGAAACGGGGCTTGTGAAAGACACTTACCTCAATATTGGGGGACTCACCTTTAAAATTGATAACGAAACTTTTTCTGCCAATGGAAGTATTCGCAACCTTATTGAAAACGCGGTAGTACATATGGCGCTTCGAGGCACCTTGGATCTGGCGAAAATCGAACAGGTATTACCCCTGGAATTGGAACAGGAATTGAGCGGCATTTTTAAGGCAAATGTGACCACTCAATTTGACATGCGCTCGGTAGAGACGGAACAATATCAGAACATTATAACTATGGGAACGGCAAGTCTCACTAATTTCACTTACAAGGACGAAGCTTTTAAAGATGAGATCAACATTAGTGAAGCCGACGTTAAAATGTCGCCGGGCAACATCACCCTTAATAAATTGAATGCAACCACCGGACAAACGGATATTTCGGCACGCGGGAATATTCAAAACCTAATTCCCTGGGTGATGGCCAAACAAGATCTAAAGGGTCGCTTTAATGTAAGTTCGAACACCTTTAATGTAAACGATTTTATGACCTCGGAAGATCCCGCATCGCTTCAGAGTAAGGGTTCCGGAGGTGGAAACGCGAGCGGGCAAATTTCGGAAGAAGGGGTAAAGATCCCTCATTTTTTGGATGCCACACTGGATTTTTCTGCTCAAAAGGTCATCTATGACAACGTCGAATTACAAAACACCAAGGGGACGGTAAAAATAGCTGACGAAACAGCAACGCTTGAAAATGTGACCTCCAAGGCCTTTGGAGGAGACGTAGCATTCTCAGGTAATGTAAACACCAAGCAAACAACTCCAACGTTTAATATGAATCTGGACCTGCAAAAGATCGATATTGATCAATCGTTTGGGAAATTGTCCTTGCTCAAATATATAGCGCCCATTGCGCAGGCTTTGGATGGGGACCTTAATACGACCCTTAATGTAACGGGACAGCTCAACAACGACCTGACGCCAGATCTTAAAACCATTGTGGGTAGCGCATTGGCACAAGTCTTAACGGCAGAAGTAAATGCAGAAAATACACCGCTGTTATCCAAATTGGGGGAGCAGGTGAAGTTTTTAAATATTAATAAACTAAGTCTGCAAAACATAAGTACAGCGCTGGACTTTAACAATGGAAAAATAGTCGTAAAGCCCTTCGATTTTGAAGTAGAAGGTGTTAAAATTAACGCTGGTGGTAGTCACGGTTTGGACAAAAGCATCGATTATAATCTGACGATGGATGTCCCGGCAAAATATTTGGGTGGTGAGGTAAATAAACTATTAGCCAAGCTTGACCCCCAAGAAGCCAATAAAATGACCGTGGCTCTTCCAGTTGCTTTAACAGGAAGTATGAGCAACCCCAAAGTAAATTTGAATACTCAATCTGCCGTCAAATCTATTACTCAGAAGCTTATCGAAAAACAGAAAAACGATTTGGAAGCCAAAGGATTGGACATTCTTACTGGTCTCATTGGCGGTAATAAAACTTCCAAAGAAGGTTCGGATGGCAAAAATAATGCTGGGACGACGGGCAACGAAAAAACTGGAACCACCACCGAAGAAGAAGCAACTAAGGTCGTTGAAGATATTTTTGGCGGTATTTTCGGGAAAAAGAAAAAGAAAAAAGACTCCACCGGAAACTAAGGGGTATATGCACCGCTATTTGTAAGTTATCGCCTGGATTACCTACTAAGGGTCCATGGCAATTTTATATCTTTTCATGGGATTTGTAGCGGCGGTTATTGCAGCGGCTCCACCTGGGGCGGCAAATTTGGTCGTCATCAACACCACCATGAACCAAACGCTTCGAAAAGCCTCCTATGTGGTCCTGGGAGCAGGTATTGGTGAAGTTCTCTTATCATTAATAGCGCTGCATTGCACTATGAATTTTGCCGACTACTTCCAGCAAAATCCATGGGTTCAGATTACGGTATTTGTTCTATTTTTACTGGTAGGCACCTTTTTTTTACTTCGGAATAAATTACAATTAGCCCCGAAAAAAAAGTCAAAGAAAAAAATAAAAGCTCCTAAGTTTATCACCGGCGTATTTTTGGCCTTTGTCAACCCTCCGGTTCTCATATTCTGGGTGTTGGCCTTCTCCGTTATTCAAAAATACCTTCTTAAAGTCACTGAAATGAGCCCTTGGCTAGTCCTGCTTCTATTTTTCCTTGGTGTTTATTTAGGAAAGATAACTACCTTATATTTTTATGGAAAATGGGGTAAAAAGTTGGAGAAAAAACAAAATGAATCGAGTTATAAAAAAGACATCTTTGTAGGCCTGGCGCTAGTCCTGGTAGGCTGCATACAGGGAATCCGATTTTTTATTGCTTAACCTCAATGCTTACCACATAGCCTTCATTTCCCCGGATATTAAATACGGTGTTGTCTTCAAAAATAAAATACTGTCCTTTGATTCCTGTTAACTTTCCTTCAAAACTTGGGGTTTTATCCAGATTAAGGCTTTTGGGTTTCTCCGGATACTGCAGTACAGGAAATTCGAGATGTGTTTCGGTATTATTTTCTAAGTAATAAGAAATAGCCTCTTCCGGGATAAAAGGTCGTAGTTTGTCCCGCCAGTCACTCAAACTTTCGTCTTTCACCTCGTTCTTGAGCATGCTGCGCCAATTGGTCTTATCGCTTACATGTTCTTTGAGTGCAACCTCGGTAACACCAGCCAAATATCTATTGGGAACCTCTACAATTTCAATAGCTTCATGAGCGCCCTGATCAATCCATCGGGTTGGTACTTGTGCCTTTCGGGTAACGCCAACCTTCACATTACTACTGTTGGCGAGATAAACAATATGTGGTTGCAACTGAACTTTCTGTTCGTAGGCCAGATCGCGATCTTCTTGCCCCAGGTGCGCCTTGCTCAATTCGGGCCTGATGACCCAATCTGCGGCTTGAGGGATCTCAAAAAAACAATCACGACAAAATCCTTGCCTATATATCTTCTTTGCGAGACGACAATTAAGGCATTGATAGCCCACAAAATGAATCGCGATGGTTTTGCCCAACAGCTGATTAACGTTTAAAAAATCGTTTTCAAACACGAGGTAATACTGGATGGGACTACCATTTTCCGTTTGCATTTTAGTAAGAACGCCTTCGTAGTTCATAAAGATAAATTTGCTATTTTTACGATATAAAGATAGGTCAAAATTATGCCAATTCCTTTAGTAAATTCGGTCGCTTCCTGGTTTTTAAAAAAACGGTTTCACCAGATTGAACTGTTTTTAAAATACCCCATTGAAGTTCAAGAGGAATTGCTTCAGCAGCTATTGCAGCAGGCGAAAAATACGGAAATTGGACTTCAATATGATTTTGCCTCCATCAAATCGTACCGCGAATTTACGCAAAGAGTACCCATTATTAAATACGAAACCATTGCACCCGATATAGAACGTTCTCGCAGGGGAGAGAGTAATATATTTTGGCCAAGACCTATTAAATGGTTTGCCAAATCCAGCGGCACCACCAACGCCAAAAGTAAGTTCATACCCGTGAGTGACGAATCCCTTGAAAATTGTCACTATGCGGCAAGCAAGGACCTTCTTTGCATGTATTTGAACAACAACCCCGATGCGCAATTATTTTTAGGAAAGAGCCTTCGTTTGGGTGGCAGCAAGGAGTTATATAAAGAGAATGGAACGGCTTTTGGCGATCTATCGGCCATACTTATTGACAACATGCCTTTTTGGGCCGAGTTTAGCAGTACGCCAAGCAGTGAAATTTCCCTTATGGGTGATTGGGAGACAAAAATGCAAGCTATTGTTGACGAGACCATCAACGAAAATGTAACGAGTCTGGCGGGCGTACCTTCCTGGATGCTTGTACTTCTGAACAATGTATTGGAAACCACGGGTAAAGAACATTTATTTGAAATTTGGCCTAATCTTGAAGTGTATTTCCATGGAGGCGTGAGTTTTGACCCTTATATTGAACAATACAATAAATTGCTTCCCAAAGATGATTTTCGTTTTTACGAAATCTACAATGCTTCGGAAGGATTCTTTGCCATTCAGGATCGAAATGCCAATAAAGAATTGCTGCTCATGCTTGACTACGGTATCTTTTACGAGTTTATACCCATGGACAGTTATGGCTCGGCTTCAGAAAAAATAATACCCCTTTCAGAAGTAAAAGAAGGGGAGAATTATGCCATCGTAATTACTACCAATGCGGGCCTTTGGCGCTATAAAATCGGGGATACGGTACGATTCACCTCAACAAATCCTTATCGTATTAAGGTCACCGGCCGTACCAAACATCATATCAATGTATTTGGAGAAGAACTCATTATTGAAAATGCCGAGGCGGCACTAAAGAAGACCACACAAATTACCCAGTCCGAAATTGTGGATTACACAGCGGCTCCCATCTTTATGGAAGGAAGGGAAAAAGGGTCGCACGAATGGGTGATCGAGTTTAAAACACCCCCCTCCGATTTCAACAAATTTTCCAAACTTTTAGATCAGTCTTTACAGGAAGTGAATAGTGACTACGAGGCCAAACGATTTAATAACACGACGCTCAACGCCCCCACGGTTCATTGCGGACGCGAGCGCCTATTTTATGATTGGCTGAAAGAAAAGGACAAATTAGGTGGCCAACATAAAGTACCGAGACTTTCCAATACCCGAGATTATTTGGAAGAATTACTTCATTTAAATAGATAACGGAAAGCCTTGCCCGGATATCGCATACCAACGATAAGTAGCCGGACAGATCTACAGTAAAATAATTCCTCCAAACTAAAATCAAACAACAAGATGGCATCAACATTTCTATGCTCAGCCATAAAGGCAGCTATCGACAAAAAGCAGATTTTTCCGACAACAATACAACCTTAAAACGATGATTTAAAGCACTTTATCGGACTTTTTATTTTTTTGTGCATTTCAACGATTTTTATGATGGCTTGACCTAAAAGTTTTGGTAGTCCTTTTCTTACTCCGTAGGTTTGAGGTATCAAATTACAAATGGGGCTGTAATGAAAATATTAAAATACCTAATCGTGACAATTTTTATTGTCGGTTTTTCGGCAAGTTTTACTTCTTGTGCTACTTCCAATTCAATTCAAAAGGAATCGGAAAAAGTTGCCGGGTATACTTTGAAGAACAAAAAAGAATTGATGAAACAAAAAATTGCTGACAGAAAACATCGGACAGTAATAGCATTACCATAATTACACACACAATGTTTAAGTTAATTTAAAAGCCCTGAGGCAGGTTCTCAGGGCTTTTATTATTTATATATTTTGTGTGTATCTCTCTTCGATGAATCTAGGAAACCGCCTTAAGCTTTTTGATGGTCGACTTGCTCAATTTCTCTTCAACATATTCCTGAGTTACATGAAGTTTCTTATCATTGCCTCCAGGTAATTCGTACATGGCATCGGTTAGAACCGCTTCACATAAGGAACGTAATCCACGGGCTCCCAATTTATAATCTACCGCCTGGGTTACGATAAAATCCAAAGCTTCTTCAGTAATAACAAAATCGATATCGTCCATAGCAAACAACTTTTTGTATTGTTTAATGATGGCATTCTTCGGTTCGGTTAAAATAGCACGAAGGGTTCCCTTGTCCAATGGATTCATATACGTTAGCACGGGTAATCGTCCAATAATTTCAGGAATTAAACCAAAATCCTTTAAATCCTTCGGAATAATATACTTTAGAATATTATCACGTTCGAGCGAGTCTTCGCTTTTTGAAGCGCTAAATCCAACAGCTTGCATATTGAGTCTTTTCGAAATATGACGGTCAATTCCGTCAAAGGCTCCCCCGGCAATAAAAAGAATGTTTTCGGTATTTACTTCAATAAATTTTTGATCCGGGTGTTTGCGTCCCCCTTTGGGTGGCACATTTACCACGGTACCTTCCAGTAACTTAAGCAGGGCCTGTTGCACACCTTCTCCACTCACATCGCGTGTAATGGAAGGGTTGTCGCTTTTACGGGCAATTTTATCAATTTCATCGATAAAAACGATCCCACTTTGTGCTTTTTCCACATTGTAGTCGGCCGCTTGCAGCAAACGTGTTAAAATACTTTCCACGTCTTCACCCACATATCCGGCTTCCGTCAAAACGGTTGCATCTACGATGGCTAATGGTACATTAAGCATACGAGCTACTGTTTTAGCAATAAGTGTTTTTCCCGTACCCGTTTCACCTACAATAATGATATTGCTCTTTTGAATTTCAATATCGTCATCACTGCTAGGCTGCAACAATCGTTTGTAGTGATTGTAGACGGCAACAGACATGACCTTCTTGCTATTTTCCTGACCAATAATGTAGTCGTCCAAAAATGCTTTGATCGCCTTCGGTTTCTTGAGCATCATTTCCTTGGTCAGTTCGCTATTGGTAGAATGCAAAGCTTCTTCAACAACAATTCCATGTGCTTGTTCAATACAACGGTCACAAATGTGAGCATCCAATCCTGCGATGAGCAGATTGGTTTCAGCCTTTTTACGACCACAAAACGAACATTCCAAATCTTCTTTTGCCATAACTAATTTTCCTAGTGTTATCCTCTAGATAATATCTCGTCGATCATTCCGTATTCTAGTGCTTTATCCGATTTCATCCAGTAATCCCGATCACTATCTTCATATACCTTGTCATAGCTTTGACCACTATGCTTTGCTATAATATTATACAACTCTTCCTTTAAAGTAAGGATTTCTTTGGCGGTGATCTCAATATCACTAGCCTGTCCTTGCGCTCCGCCCATAGGCTGATGTATCATCACGCGTGAATGCGTTAAACCACTGCGCTTCCCTTTGTGACCTGCACATAAAAGTACAGCAGCCATGGAGGCGGCCATTCCTGTGCAAATCGTAGCGACATCCGGTTTGATAAATTGCATGGTATCGTAGATTCCAAGTCCCGCATAAACACTTCCTCCCGGAGAGTTGATATATATTTGAATGTCTTTAGAAGCATCTGTACTTTCCAAAAACAATAATTGTGCTTGAATTACATTTGCTATTTGGTCATTAATCCCCGTACCAAGAAATATAATCCGGTCCATCATTAAACGTGAGAACACGTCAAAAACGGCCACATTCATTTGACGTTCTTCAATAATATTTGGGGTAAATGCCATGGGGTACATACTGCTTACGATCTGATCGTAATAGGTACTGCTAATCCCTTGGTCTTTAGTAGCAAATTTTTTAAATTCTTTTCCGTAGTTCATAAATAATACGTCGTTTTTTTTTTGAAAAAAATAAGGCGATGAATTTTGGTTTCACCGCCCTAAAGATAACTATTTTATTGCGGAATTATGCGTAAGCTTCCTTGATGAACTTCTCATAAGTGATTTCCTTAGTCTTCAATTTTGCGTTTTCCTTAAAGAACTGAAGGATTTTATTTGTATTGAGTTGTTCACTAAGACGGTTTACCTCTTCCTGATTACCCATAATGCGCGCTACAACGCCCTCTACCTCTTCTTCTGTAGGGTTTGTTTGACCATATTGCGCCATTTGTGCTTTGATCATGTTTTTTGAATAATCCTTCAATTCTTCGAAAGTTACCTGCAAATTATGCTCCGCCCGCAACTTTCCTTCGATCAACTGATAACGAAGTCCTTTTTCGCTTTTTGTAAACTCTTCTTTAGCTTCTTCCTCGGTCAACTGCTTTTCGCCTGAAACCTGAATCCATTTCTGTAAAAATTCTGAAGGCAAATCGAACTTGGTGTTCTCAATCAAAGATTCTACTACATCGTTCAAGAGTTTTTGGTCGCTTTGCTGCTCAAATTGTCTTTCGGCATCTTCTTTTATTTTCCCCTTGAGTTCTTCTTCGGAAGTAACAACGGCTTCACCAAACAATTTGTCAAACAACTCCTGATTCAATTCGGCCATTTCGCGGGTGTTAATCTCTTCAACGGTTAAAGTCACTTCAATATCCAATCCATGCGCGTCATCGTGTGAAACTCCCAAAAGGCGCTGGTTATCGTGATCATTCTTAAACAATCCTTTCGTTTTCAACACAATAACGTCACCAACCTTAGCCCCTATTAAAGCGCTTAGTTGCTTTTTACCTTTGACCACGTCGGTAGAGAAAGTCGCTTTATGGTCTAATTCTTTTTCAACAGAGAGAAAAGTTCCCGTGATCTCATCATCTTTCGCCACTTCTGTTTTCGAGATCAGCTTACCGTATTGCTTGCGAATACTCTTCACCTGATTGTCTATCATTTCGTCATCGGCCACTACTTTGTATTGCGTAACCGCTTTTTTGGTCACATCTACAGAAAACTCCGGGGCAAGGCCCAACTCGAATTCAAAGGCAAAATCATCGGCATCCCAATCAATATCCGCATCATTCTTTGGAAGTGGGTTGCCCAGAACATCTAATTTCTCTTCGGTTAAATATTTATGAAGATTCTCTTGAAGCAATTTATTTACCTCCTCAACCAATACCGCTTTTCCGTATTGTTTTTTAACCATTCCTATTGGCACATGCCCTTTGCGAAAACCAGGAATATTGGCATTCTTTCGATAATCGTTGAGTACTTTATTTACTTTTTCTGAATAATCATCTGCAGAGATTTCTACGGTAAGTACTGCATTCAGGTTATCAATGTCTTTTTTTGTAATGTTCATTTTCTGAAAAAATTTACCTCTTAATTTTTAGGGAGGCAAAAATACGACATTTATAACTAGCTAACAAGCTTTTGCGAATAGCATGATGTTTTATTTCTTATCCTTCAATATAGAATGAAAGACGGATTGCAGAAAGGAGAGCAACAAGCTAAATACGAGCGCCCACCAAAAATTCTTAACAGCAAATCCATCGATGAAATAATCGGCCATAATGATGATAAATGCGTTGATCACTAACAAGAACAAACCTAAGGTAACCACTGTAATAGGGAAGGTAAGCACCACCAAAATAGGTTTTATTAACAAACGTAACAGTCCTAGTACGACAGCCACTATAATAGCGGACCAAAAACTTGCAACGGCCACTCCGGGAAGGACATAGGCCAAAATAAGTACCGCTACAGCTGTTAAAAGTATTTTGAAAATAGTCTTCATACGAAAGAATTTTGACTAAAGATAGTAAAAAGGTATATCAAGAACCTAATTCGTTTTTCACCCATAGTACTTATTGATATGCAACAACTCCAATGTGTCTATTTTAATAAAAAATCGCCCCTGTTTCCAGAGGCGATTCCAATAAAATAATCATCATTTTTAATTACCGTTATTGGCTAAAGTAACCGTTGCGTAATTACCGATGTCCACCATTGGGATATTCGCACCGTAAGTATTGTTTATTTCCTGGATAGCTAAGTTGGCCACAAGAGCATATCCTCGAGGTGTAGGATGCACCCCATCTAAAGAGAAACCTCCTCCCGTAACAAACTCCGAAGTAAGAACCCCGCCATTGTAGGCTATTCCGGTTGAAGCCACTGTGGCCAATTCGGATCTTGCATCCACATAACCTAAATTATTAGCACTCGCAAGGCCATTAATAGTAGCATTGTAGGCCGCGGTTGCCGTAGCGATACTTTCTTGTTCCGCAGGCACGAGCACCCATTGGTCCTCCAGCGGATACGTTACTCCATTGACAGAAAGTTGACCAGCCGTTTCGGCAGGAACTCCTAAGGCTACCAATTGGGCGAACCTATCTTCATTTAAAGTGGCAATTACTGATGAACTTGTTAATACCAAAAGATCCTCTTCTGTTGCCTGTCTCGATTGCCCGAATTGCTCTCCAAAAATAGTTGCCGTTGGGGCATCTAAGCCGCCGGCTATTAAAGCATCACGCAGGGCGGTTGAAAGGTTTACTAATGATTCGTCATTTACTACCACAGGGCTGGCTGCAGTTTCTGAAAATATGATGGAGCGTTCTGGCACTCCTAAAAAGGCGAAGGCCGCATTCAAACCGGCAAAAGTGGCATTCAAAGTTGGAATTTGTGGTCCAAAATCCGGGTTGGTTGGGTCTAAAGGCGCAAAAGGAACTGTGGTGAAGAACGGGATAGAAGTAACATCCGGCAGGTTAATTAGAACTCCGCCGGCTCCACCGGCTGTTAAAGCATCCACCTGTGAGGCATAGGCTCCCGCAAATACGTTGGGGTCTGTGATATCGTTTGGACCATAAGTGCTTGGATCAAAGTTTCCTGTTTGATCAACACCAACACCTCCAGAAGTAGCAAAAGATAAAATATCGTTGTTTCCAATCCATAAAGAGAAGAAAGTAGGATCTAACGAAACTGCATCCCCAATGACCGTCGCATTGGCGCTTGTCGCAAAGCGAGCGTAATAAGGGTTGGAAGCTCCCGTAGGAATACCGGCCGCATTACCGTAGCCTGGTGCGACTAAATGGAAACTCTTTGCACCTGGCACTCCCATATTATTGAATGGCCCTGTTGCACTAGAAGTAATTTCCGTAGTGGGAGTTCCCTCCAATAATACAGGACCCGGGTTCCCATCTTCATCGACCTCAAGAACCAGCCTGTTATTGGCAATTTGGACTCCGTTTAATAACAAACCTCCCAAATTGTCATTGGCTAGTGGTTGTGTAAATGTATCTCCTCCACCGGCCAAAGCGAATTGTCCAGCCATAATATTTGGATAAGAATTTTCCTGCCCTGTAATGTATAAGGCTCCGTCTGCGAATCCAGCCGTTAAAGAATTTCCAACAGCCACGTAGGTAGTCATATCGGCACTACCTGTATCATAAAAGCCGGTATCGGACACTTTATTCTCAAACTCTGGTTCGCAGCTAGTTAGTCCAACCACCGCAGCTAAGGCTATATATTTAAGTGTATTTTTCATTGTTCAATTTTTTGGTAATTACATTTTGTAAGACACTCCAATACCCGGAGCGAAGGCACTGCTCTTATACTTTCCCGTAAACGGTGCTTGTACACCACCTTCAAAATAGGGGTCATAAGAAGCTTCTACCTCCTTGAATCGTAAATAGAGGAAGGAGGCATCAATTTGAAAGTGATCACTTAGATTAAAGGTAAGTCCGGCGGTATAGCCGCTACTGTCATTACGAGGGGTTTCTGGAGCAAAAAATCCGGCTTGAACTGGCGACTCATCGAAGTAGTAACCTGCCCTAAGGGTAAAGCTTTCTGTAGCTTCAAATTGTAAGCCAAATCTATAGGTGGATGCGTTCTTGTAATTTCTTTGATTAAAGGAATCGGGAATATTAGGATCTGCAAAATCGATATCCAATGATTCGTAAACATCCCAAAATGCCCTATTAAAATCGAAAGCAAAAGTCCACTTGTTGCAAAACGCATAGGAAACTCCCACGGTCATTTCAGCAGGTAAAGGAAGGCTTGCCTTTGCTTTGGTGTCGGCAAAAGGTGTCAATGGTGAGTTTGGAATGTTCTCAAAATCGGCATCGGCGTCATCGGCGTCCAAGATAATTTCACTCTTATAATTAGCACCAATAATTAAATTATCACTAAGCTTAAACATCGTACCAACCGTCCATCCCCATTGATTCACTCCAGAGGCATCAATAGTTACTTCGCTTCGGTTTCCATCGAGATCGGTCAATGAACGAGTCAGGTTTCGGTTAAAGTTCACTGAACCAGTCACATAAATAGGACCACCTCCAATGCTAAAGACGTCTCCAATTTTAAATGACACTGTTGGTTGAATAAAAATAGCGGATAGCTCAATATTATTTACCAAATGTGATCCTGCCCAATCGTCCGGGTACTCAACGGAGCTACCAAAAGGAGTATATATCCCCAATCCAAATGCCAACCAATCTGTTGCTTGATAGGCACCATATAGGTAAAATGGCGTGCCCACCGAGCTATTGGTTTCAGCTGAGGCTCCAGTTGTTTCATTCTGATAAACAACGTCTGAAAACACTCCATAACCACCAGCAGAAATGCCAAGTTTGTTTTCCAGAAAAACCAAACCAGCCGGATTAAAAAATACGAGTTCGCTACTGTCGACCATAGCAACACCCGTATGACCCATGGCTAGGGATTTATTTCCTTGGAGACTTACACGATAACCACCAGCATACATTGCAGCCGAAGCAAGAGCAAAAACTGCAAGAAGGGTAAATTTCTTCATAATAATTAATTTAAATTTTTAGATTCGAGATAAAGTAGGATACAGATGGTTGCATAAACTCAATTAATTTACTATGCATACATAATATATCTTGTGTGCAATGTTACCAAAATTTAATGTCAATTTGCAAGAATTTACTTGTTTTAACAAATAGCATTTTTCATCTACTAAAACCAGTAGTATTGGCTTTCTAAAACAAAAAAAAGACCAACGGTTTGGTTGGTCTTTTTTTATCTATTACTGTGATATCAGCATCACAACCCCTCGGGATAAGAAACCACATAATCGGCTGCCTTGGCAACTTGTCCAGCTTCATGAAAATTGGATCCATAGGTTGCATCAATAGCTTCTAAAAATTTATTGGCCATTAAGGCATAACCACGAGCGGTTAAATGTATACCGTCCAAACTAACCAGGCCTCCAAAAACTAAACTTGTATCCAAGGTGAAATCGTCAAAGGTGATTCCAGTAGTTGAGGCCTCTAGTAAAATGGCCTTGAGGTCCACAAAGGCCAAACCTTTTGAACCAGCAATACTTTCAATGGTTAAGTTATAAGTATCGGTTGCAACAATCACAGACTGAGTTTCTGTAGAGGTAAGCACCCATTGGTCACTAAGTGGCACTGAGAGACCATTAATTAGTAATGGATCATTGTTTACCAGGGTACCTATAAAAGAAGAGCCTGGCAGTACGATCAAATCATCACCAGTAGTTTGTCTAAAATTTGGCAGACCCAGTCCACTTAAGTCAGTTAGATCTTCATCTTCTATCACCACTGCATTATTTCCTTCAGCAAACACTACTGTCCTGGCGGCTCTTTCTTCGGCCGAAATAAGTCCGGCACCTTCCGCCTGCAAGAGTCCTCCATTATATTCAGCATATCCTGCATTAAGTAGTCCTGCAGTTGCGGCATCCAAGGGCACAGGATTATAGGGCACCGTGGTGAAATACGGCAAGTTTGTTACATAAGGCACCGTGGTAATAGCTCCTTTGGCTCCATTGGCTGTAAGCGCATTTACAACAGCATCTAATGTTCCTGCAAAAACGGTGGGATCGGTAATGTCGTTAGGGCCATAGGTAGTTGGATCTAAATTACCAGTTTGATCAATGCCGACTCCTCCAGATGTGGCAAAACTTAAAACGTCATTTCCGCCCATTTCTGATAAAGTGAAAAAACTCGCATTTTGCGCCAGCGCATCTTCCAACATCGATGCATTCGGGCTCGAAGCCATTCTGGCAAAATATGGATTCGCCTGGCCCGTTGCTACTCCAGCAACATTTCCATAACCGTTCGCTAACAAATGAAAGCTCTTTGCTCCAGGAACTCCCATATTTGAAAATGGACCGGAGAGTATATTAGTTACCTCCGTAGTTGGAGTAGCATCCAACACGGCTGGTCCAGCTCCGTTAAAAAATAAACGAGGATTGGCAATTTGCACCCCACCTAAGAGTAATCCTCCAAAATTATCATTCATAAGAGGCTGCGTTAACTCTCCTCCTCCAATGGCCGAAAATTGTTGAGACAAGATGTTTGGAAATGAATTCTCCTGACTGGCAATAAACAAAGCTCCGTCTGCAAATCCTGCCGTAAAGGAGGCTCCAACGGAAACGAATTTTGAGAAATCTGCGGTACCCGCAGTAAGTGGAATTACCACTTCTTCCATGTCATCTGCACTATCATCTGTTTCACAAGCCGCAAAGGCAATAGCTATCATTAATAACCATAAATATTTTGTATTCATAAGAATAAGTTTAGAATGTTGTAACTGTTATAAATTGTTAATCGTCCATGAAACGTAGTACATGGAACCAATTAGTCCTGTACCAAATGCTGTAAAGTATTCGTCCATCAATAAATTGGTGGCTCCAACTTTAAACTGAGACTTCAAGAAACCTGGAACGCGATAGTTCAATTGAGCGTCTAACACATGGAATGCTGGAACGTCTCCATCGCCAAATGAAGCCTCCCAGAAGTAATTGTCACTCCAGCGCCATGCTACATTGAAACCAAAGTTTTTAAATAATTCGGCATTTCCGAAGGTTGCTTTTACTTTATGTTCCGGAGTATTAAAATTGGTTCTAAAGTCTGGATTGGCTTCCGTGTCAAAATCCAAGTAAGCGTAGGTATAATTACCGCCTAGGTCGAAGTTACCAAATATCTTAGTACTCACTCCAATAGCCGCTCCATAGGAATTTACGTCCGCATCCGAATTGGTATACGTCTGGTATACTTGAAAATCCCCACTACCTAGCGCCGCTAAGGCTAATGGAGTGTCTGTTCCTGGAATATTCTGAGTTAATTGAACATCACCATAGAAAGGAGCTACTACCGTTTCATTGGCAAGGAAATCCTGATAAGCGTTATAGTATCCACTTAAATCCACAATAAGCTTATTTATTTTCCCCCTATATCCTAATTCAAAAGAAGTCACTTGTTCTGGTTTCACAAAGCTCGAATTTCCAATTTCCAACAAACTTGCATCCCCTGTCGCTGAAAAATTCTGAACTGAATTCAGTAAGAATGAATTGGTATAGGCGCCTTGACCATCAAATTGAATAGTACTCGTACCCAGAATGGTCTGGCCCGTTGGACTTACGCTATAATCTCTAATATCCCTTGCAGGGTTATCTTCGGCACCTCCAACCAAAACAGCTCTTCCTACATCCAATCCAATATATAGGTCTTGAGTTGTAGGGTTTCTAAATCCTGTTTGAAAGGAAGCTCTTATATTGTGATTTTGTTCTGCACCCACATTATATCCTAGCGCGACTCTTGGAGAGAAGAATCCATCAAATAATTCCGATTTATCGTAACGGATTGACGCTGTTAGTTTCAGTCGTTCATCTGCTAAAAACTTCTTTTGAAGCTGTGTATAAAACCCTACTTCCGAATAATTAATGGGTCCATCTGTATCCGTGTAAATAGTTCCGAAGGAATTTAACTCATAATTTCGATAAGATCCGCCCACTTGAATTTCAGCAAAATCGATTAGGTGCGATAAATTGTAGTTGGCATCTGCGTGGTAAATCTTTGAATTGTCCTGAAATTTAGATCCAGTAGACAAATCTGGGTCGTTTACACTGTTGTTGAATGCTCTTTGAAATTCTTCACTTCCAGGCTCGAATCTACCAGTATCTGCAGTTTGTCTCGCTAAAGTATGTGCCTGCTCAGGCAATAAACCAGCTAAAGAACCTTGCACGAATGCACCTACATATTCACCAAACCATGTGTTGTCATCCTTCCATGCTCGGTTAATATTAATTCCTGTAAAGACCATATCGTAAGAGTCTCCCGCATTATCCTCGGTTATATAACCTCTAACGAAGAAATTGTCGTTTCTAATTTCTAGTTTGTGTTGCTGAAGAAAAAAGTTATCGATCGCATATCTATTAGCACCTTGATAAATAGTAGAACCGGTACCAACCTTTCCTACATAAGCAATCTCAAAATCGTTGGCCCAAGGTCTGAAATACAATCCCCAATCAGCCTTAACGCTTTCCGCTCTATAATCGGTCAGATCACTTTCGTTATATCCTGTTCTACTCACGTTCACTGAAGGCACCAGAGCTTCTGCACCTGCCGGTAATACTCCAAGATCCACCAGGGCCTCGGCTACACCGCGAATATCTGTGCTCACTTCATCACCATAGACGTTGATTCCATCATAATCGATCGCGCTTCGGTCCAAACCTCTATTCAATTTATCGGTCGTATTATTGGCTGCCCAATCGGTTCCGTTCAAATAACTAAAATTGGCTTTCGCCGCAAAATGTTTTGTGAATTTATGTGCAACTCGTATCCCGAAATCTGTATAAGAATTGTCTCCGGCTGCTTCTTGGGAAGTGATTCCCTGCTTTACATAAGCGCTAATTCCACCTACGTCAAAGGGGTTTTTACTTCGCATAAATAAAATTCCATTAAAAGCATTGGCGCCATATAAGGCCGATGCCGCTCCCGGAAGTAATTCAACGCTCTGCACGTCCGTTTCGACCATTCCCAGCAGATTTCCTAATGGAAAGTTCAATGCGGGTGCCGAGTTGTCCATTCCGTCTACCAATTGCATGAAGCGAGTATTGGCAAAAGTGGCAAATCCTCTCGTATTGATCGACTTAAACGTAAGACTATTGGTATTGATATCAACACCCTTTAAATTTTCAAGACCGTCGTAGAAATCGGCGGAAGCAGTATTCCTTATTTCCCGAATCCCCATTCGTTCTACCGTCACCGGCGATTCAAAAATTCGTTCGGGAGTTCTGGATGCAGAAATAACTACCTCATCCAATTCACTTCCTTCCAAAAGGGTGATATTGAATGTTTGGTTATTTTCAGTGACCTGTTCTGTTGCGGTCTGAAAACCAATACTCGTGATTTGAATTTCAAAAGGGGGCGGGAGATTGACGGTCAAAGTGAAATTTCCATCAAAATCGGCAGCCGCTCCTACCGAAGTTCCTGAGACGATCACATTTGCGCCTCCAATGGGCACTAACGCTTCGTCTACGATTTTTCCGTTGATTGTTGTTTGTGAATATGCAAATCCGCAAAAACACAAACAGAAGAGGGTAACAATTGCCTTCATGTAAGTTGGATATTTTTGTTAAGTCTTGGTAATATATGAAATTTAAAGGTGTTTTTAATGAAGAATATTCAGTCTTAGGCGTTTTTTATGGTAAAACCGCAATGAAAATAATGGCAAGACATAGCCATATTTTTGCCTAAATTACTGTCTAACTTGGTTTTAGAAACCGGGTTGTTTCTTCAAAAAACTGGAGCGGATTATCTGCATGTAACCAATGACCGGCATCATTAATAGTCACAATTTGGGCCTTGGGGAATTGGTTACGAATGTTCATTTCGTCCATGGATTCAATATATCCTGAATTTTCACCACGTGCAAACAACGTTAACCCATTATAAATTCTATCCATAGGTAGTGCCTTGCCAATTTCATCAATCCTTTCCATAAGTACTGGCAAATTAATGCGCAATCCCAATTGTCCTTTTTCTTTCCAATATAAATTCTTCAGTAAAAATAAACGAGTGCCCATCTCCTTAATATAAGTGGACAGAACGGCTTCGGCTTGTCCGCGAGTTTTAATTTCAGAAAAATTTAAACTAGACAGGGCTTTTAAAATGTCTTGGTGATGCGAAGGATAAGACTTTGGTGCAATGTCCGCAACAATTAGACGTGCAACCATCTCCGGATGAGTTGTAGCAAATTCCATTGCCGTTTTGCCTCCCATTGAATGTCCCAAAAGAACGATGTTCTCCAAATTGTGATAGGTGCAATACGCCAATAAATCGGAGGCCATTAAGGCGTAGTTGAAATTGGGGTCGTGAAAACTCCGACCATGATTGCGTTGATCAACCAAATGTAATTGGTAGCCCAATTCACTAAACTTCTTTGCCAAAGACTTCCAGTTGTCGCCCATGCCCAAAAATCCATGCAGTATGATAAAGGGTTTTCCTTCTCCAATGATCTGTGAGTGTAGTACCATGATTACGCCAATTTTGCCAAATAGTTTTTAATCACCGGTTCAAGTCCTTGATATAAGGCTTCACAAATAAGTGCATGCCCAATGGAAACCTCCAATAAATGAGGAATGTTCTCCTTGAAGAATTGAATATTTTCAAGGGACAAATCATGACCTGCATTAATTCCTAACCCTAGTTGATTTGCCAGGGTGGCACAATGGGCGTAGGGCTCGATGGCCTTTTTATTCCCCAGGCTGTACTGATGTGCAAACGCTTCTGTATACAGTTCAATTCGATCGGTACCGGTTTGAGCCGCTCCTTCGATCATGGACTTTACCGGATCCACAAAAATGGAGGTTCGAATGTTGTTTTTCTTAAATTCCGAAATGATTTCTGATAAATAACTTCCGTGTTTCACCGTGTCCCAGCCTGCATTAGACGTAATAGCGTCAACACTATCTGGCACCAAGGTTACTTGTGTAGGCTTAATTTGAAGCACCATTTCAATAAAGGACGTTATGGGATTTCCTTCAATATTGTATTCCGTAGTGACGATCGGTTTCAAATCGTATGCATCGGCATAGCGAATATGTCGTTCGTCCGGTCTTGGATGTATCGTTATGCCTTGAGCCCCAAAACTTTCAATGTCTTTAGCTGCCTGAACCACGTTAGGCATGTTTCCTCCCCTTGCATTTCTAAGGGTAGCAATTTTATTGATATTTACACTTAACTTTGTCATTCAGAAAAATTAAAAGACAAAAATACGAAGATGTACTTCGGTTTTGCAGCTAAATTTTAAGTAATTTGCATAAAAACTTAGGCTTTTGAATACCTTAGACTATATAATAAATGACCTTAAACCATTTGACATTGGCTCAAGCATAAGTGAGGTGCAAAGAGCTTTTAATCAACTTACCTATTCGCATGTTCCCGTGTCTAAAGACGGAGTATACATGGGGTGTATTTCTGAGACGGATGCGCACTGTTTTGAGGGTGAAAAAGTGATTAGTGATTATCAGTACGCTCTGGAATCTTTTCATGTGGTAAAACAAACCAATTGGTTAGACATTTTGGAAGCATTCGCTTTAAACGCCTGTAATATCATGCCCGTTTTAGATGAAAAGAACACTTATTTGGGATACTATGAGTTAGGAGATATCATGGATTTGTTCAACAACACTCCATTTTTGTATGAAGCAGGAGGCATTGTAGTTGTTGAAAAAGGCAGTTCGGATTATTCTTTTAGTGAAATATGTCAGATCGTTGAAACCAATGACGGTAAAATTCTGGGCACCTTTATTTCTAAAATTGAAAATGACCTTACGCAGGTGACCATAAAAATTGGTCATACTGGGATGAATGCTATGGTACAAACCTTTCGCAGATATGGATACAAGATTGTAAGCGAACATCCAGAAGATAAAATGTTAGAAGACTTGAAGGAACGTTCGGATTACCTGGACCGATATCTAAATATGTAAGCTATGAAAATAGGTATCTACGGTCAATTTTATCACGAGCATTCTGAAAATTACATTCAGTTCATACTGGATGCCCTTCAAAATTATGATGCTGAAGTTTATATAGAAGCTAACTTTTTAGAGATCATTAAGTCGCAAGAAGGAATGTCAAGTGACTTTTCTAAGGTACCTACTTTCACGAGTCTGGATAGATCTTATGATTTTTTCTTTAGCATTGGTGGGGATGGCACCATTCTGAAGTCGGTTACTTTTGTTAGAGATTTAGGTATCCCGATAGTTGGGATCAATAGTGGGCGATTAGGATTTTTGGCTACCATTCAGAAAGAAAAAATAATGGAGAGTATTCAAAAGATACTTCAGGGTAACTTCTCCGTTTCCGAAAGAAGTATGCTTTCCATAGAAACCGATCCGGGGAACGCCCAACTTCAACCCCTTAATTTTGCTCTTAACGAAATTGCCGTTAACCGAAAAAACACGACCTCCATGATCAAGGTAGAAACATTGGTCAATGGTGAATATCTTACTTCTTATTGGAGCGACGGTTTAATTGTTGCAACACCCACGGGATCCACGGGTTATTCGTTAAGTTGTGGTGGTCCCGTAATTGATCCCAGCACCAATAGCTTGGTAATCACACCAATCGCCCCGCACAATTTAAATGCCCGACCTTTGGTGATTCCAGATAACTGCGTTATAACGTTAAAGGTATCGGGAAGAGAAGAAAATTATCTAGTTTCTTTGGATTCTCGAATTGCGACCTTGGATAACGAGACCACCATTACTATTAAAAAGTCTCCCTTTACAATTAAATTGGTACAACTCCTGGATGATAGTTTTGTTAAAACCCTTCGAAAAAAGTTATTGTGGGGAGAAGACAAACGCAATTAGACAATAAAAGGCCTTAAAATTTGTTAATCAACTGAGACAATTTTGCTTAAAATATTGTGAAGCAAAGTTAATTACTATATTTGCAAACTTTTAGGGAATATGAAGCATTTCGCAACGGTAATTTTATTTGTGCTAATCGCACATGTTGGATATTCGCAAACTTATGAAATAGGAGGTCTTGTGGGTGGCGCAAATTACATTGGTGACATAGGTAAGACCAACTACATCGCACCAAACGATTTGGCATTTGGAGCGATCTTTAAATGGAATCGAAGTTCGAGACACTCTTTTCGCGGTTCTTTTATGCTCGCAAACATATCTGCCGATGATACGGAATCTGGTGAAGAGCGTAGAAAACAAAGGGGATATCAATTTGAAAACACTATAGGAGAAATTTCAATAGGACTGGAATATACCTTTTGGGATTTTAATATGTACACCGGCCGACCTCAACATACGCCCTATTTATATACAGGGCTTACTTATTTCTTTTACCAGGCCTTATATAAAAGAGCTGGAAATGATAGGATTGTTGAATACGATAGTGCTGGCTCACCAGCTATTCCAATGGTTGTTGGATATAAAACTACCGTAGGCACAAAGTTCATTTTGGCCTTTGAAATTGGGGCGAGATATACCTTAACAGATAATTTAGATGGAAGTAACCCGGACATTGGCGGTGTGGAGAACCAAGAAAGTCTTAAATTTGGCAACATCAATAGTGACGACTGGTATGTTTTTACAGGTATTACTTTAACGTATACCTTTGGACGAAAACCCTGTTACTGTAATTTCTAAAATGACCCTTGAAGATCAAATAGACAAAAATAGACTCCCAAGACACCTCGCTGTGATTATGGATGGCAATGGTCGCTGGGCAAAAAAACAAGGACTATTTCGTTCTATGGGACATGAAAGGGGGACCAAATCGGTTCGAGAAATTGTGGAAGCTTGTGCACGACTGCCCATTCCCTACTTGACACTTTACGCATTTTCCACGGAAAACTGGAATCGACCAAAACTAGAGGTTGACACTTTAATGCGACTTTTAGTTTCTTCTCTTAAAAAGGAGATTAAAACACTCACAAAAAACGACATCCGGTTAAATGCTATTGGCAACTTGGATGCCCTGCCAAAAAAGGCTCACACTGAATTACTTGACGTAATAGACAGGACAAAATCCAACTCTCGAATGACCCTTACCCTAGCTTTGAGCTACGGTTCTAGGGAGGAAATCATAAAAACTATTAAAGAGATTAGCCTTAAAGTTAAAAATAACCTAATTTCGCCGTCAAATATTGATGAATCGGTTATTAATAATCATCTTTACACGCGTGATTTACCGGAGGTAGATTTATTAATTCGCACCAGTGGTGAACTTAGAATTAGTAATTTTCTTTTGTGGCAAATTGCGTATGCCGAGTTGTATTTTACCGAAACACTTTGGCCGGACTATCGAAAAGACCATCTTTTTGAAGCCTTATTAAACTATCAAAACAGAGAAAGAAGATTTGGAAAGACGAGTGAACAACTTAACCCATAGGACCTCAGCTTATTTTTACCGTACCCTTTATTGTGCATTTCTTATTACAATAGGAACGGTATGTAGTCTTACCGCTCAGCAGAAGGAGTTAGATTCAGGCACAAAGTACATCATTAACAGTATTACCGTTACCGGCGAGCAAAGTTTCAACGAATCAACAGTTCTTGCTTTTGCCAAACTCAAAGTTGGAGATCGAGTTTATATTCCTGGCGAAAAATTAAGTTCGGTCACAAAAAAATTATGGGAACAAAACCTATTCAGCGATATCGCGTTTTATGTCACCAATATAGACGGAGACAAAGTTGATCTTGAACTTTACATCGTAGAACTTCCGAAATTAAATGAAGTTACCATTGAAGGGGTTCGTAAAGGAAAAAAGAAGGACATTATTAAAGATAATGAGCTTGTTAAGGGGAAAAAAATCACCAAGAACTTAATTACCACTACCAAAAACTATATTGTCAATAAATTTAGGGATCAGGGGTTTTATAACACCAACGTGGTTTTTAGTCAGACTCCGTTTAGAGACACCTTGGGCACTTTAATTGGCCAGAACCTTAAGATTCAGGTAAACAAAGGAGACCGAGTAAAAGTGAAAGCCATTACTTTTGAAGGCAATAAAGAGATCAGCGATAAAAAGTTGCGTCGTTTTATGAAAAACGTAAAGCGTAAAAACCCAGTACGTTTTTATAAACGCTCCAAATATACCGAAGCACTTTTTGAAGAAGATAAAGGTACTTTGGTTGAAAAATATAAAGAAAACGGATTTCGAGATGCTCGGGTAATTAGCGATACCCTTATTGTAAATGATTCGAAGAACGTTAGCTTAAACCTTAACCTTGAAGAAGGGCAAAAATATTATTTTGGAGATATTCGATTTATAGGAAATAGCGTTTATACAGATCAATTTTTACGGCAATATGTGGGAATCCAAAAAGGAGAAGTTTATAACGGAACCCTATTGAAAGAACGTATTGAAGACAATAGCGATCCCGATGCGCAAGACCTCACCAATTTGTATCAAAACAATGGTTATCTAGCCGTTGATATTAATCCTGTTGAGGTAGCCATTCGAAAGGATACCATCGATTTTGAAATTCGAATTTTGGAAAGAAATGAATTTTACTTCGATCACGTTACGGTTGTAGGAAATACCAAAACCAATGACCACGTAATTTATCGTGAACTTCGTACGCGTCCGGGTCAAAAATATAGCAAAAGAAATGTGGTACGTACCATTCGTGAATTGGGACAACTAGGTTTCTTTGATGCTGAACAATTGACTCCTAATTTTAAAACAGTGGATCAAAACAATGGTTTGGTGGATCTGGAATATTCTGTTGTAGAAAAAGGTTCCAGTCAGATTGAACTACAAGGAGGATATGGCGGTGGTGGCTTTGTTGGAACTCTTGGTTTGTCCTTTAACAACTTCTCGTTGAGAAATATTTTCAACAAGGATGCTTACAAACCCATTCCTATGGGAGATGGTCAAAAATTAGCATTGAGAGCCCAGGCCAGCAGCTTCTATCAAACCTATAGTGTTTCGCTTACGGAGCCGTGGTTCGGGGGTAAAAAGCCGATACAGCTAAGCACCTCTTTTTCGCATACCATTCAGTATTTGTTCAATTTTAATACCAGGGAAAGAGATCAGGATCGTCGTTTCCTAATTACGGGAGGATCCGTTGGTTTGGCTAAGCGATTGAGATGGCCGGATGATTATTTCCAATTGTCACAGGCCATTAGTTTTCAGCATTACAATTTGAAAAATTACAACACCGGACTTTTTACTTTTGGTGATGGGTTTTCAAACAACCTGGCTTACACCGTTGGATTAAGTAGAAATAGCACTTCGGCCAACCCTATTTACCCAAGATTTGGATCCACCTTTAATATCTCAGCAAAATTAACATTACCGTATTCCGCCTTCGGAGGTGCGGACTTTAGTGCTCTTGCTGAAGAGCGCGAAGGACTTACATCGATATTACAGACAGACCCTACTGATGTAGATGCCAATGAGCGCATTGCGGAAATAGACCAAGAGCGTTTTAAGTGGCTGGAATATTACAAAGTGAAGTTTGACGGAACCTGGTTCACCACACTTACTGGAGATCTGGTGTTACGTTCTAAAGCCGAATTTGGATTTTTAGGTGCTTATAATAAGGATCGAGGTGTTCCACCATTTGAACGTTTCTTCGTTGGAGGAGATGGTTTAGGGGCCTTTAGTTTGGATGGAAGAGAGGTTATTCAATTAAGAGGATACCCTAATCAATCATTATCTACTAATGATGGAAATACCATTTACAATAAATTTTCGTTAGAGTTAAGGTATCCAGTCACCTTAAAGCAATTAGCGTCTATTTACGTGCTAGCTTTTGCCGAAGGTGGTGCTGCGTATGAAGGGTTCAGAAACTATAATCCTTTTACCCTGAATAGGTCTGCTGGAGCAGGAATTCGTATATTTATGCCTGCCTTTGGACTTTTGGGGATTGATTTTGGGTATGGATTTGATCCTATTTTAAATGGAACCACTAAGAATGGATGGGAAACTCATTTCATTATTGGGCAACAATTTTAATTTTTGGCACGATTTTTTCAAAGTAACAACCAGCAATTATGAAAACAACTAAATTCATTTTTCTCTCTCTAGCAATTATGTGCTTTTCGCTAAGTGTACAAGCCCAAAGAGGTGTTCGTATTGGTTATATCGATATGGAATACATTCTTGAAAGCGTACCCGAGTATCAGGAAGCTTCTACTCAATTAGAAAGTAAAGTACAACGATGGAAAAAAGACATCGAGAAAATGAACAACGAAATTGAGCAAATGAAGCTTAATTTAAGTAACGAACAAGTGCTCTTAACCACTGAGTTGATCGAAGAGCGCGAGGAAGAAATAAAAATTCTTGAGGAAGAAATGCTCAAGTACCAACAGGACCGTTTTGGCCCTAACGGAGATTTAGATATTCAGCGAAGACAATTGGTTCAGCCTATTCAAGATCAGGTTTTTAACATTGTGCAAGAAGTAGCTGAAGGTAAAAAATACGACTTCATTTTTGACAAGTCTGCAGATGTAGTTATGCTTTTTGCGGCCAAGAGAAATGATATTAGCGAGCAAGTTTTACGTAGCATTAACAGAGCTGCCAAAAGAGAAGAGGCAACCAATAAAAGAGAGAAGCGGGAAATTGAGAGAAATGAAGAACTCTCTCTTGAAGAAGAGAAGGCGGTAAGCGAAAGAGAAAAAGCTATTGAAGAGAGAAAAGACGAGCGCACAAGGATGCTTGAAGAACGCAAGCGAATAAGAGACTCTGTTCGTGCCGTTCAAAAAGCTCAATTCGAAGAAAAGAGAAGAAGACTTCTTGAAGAACGCCAAAGACGAAAAGATTCACTCCTCAATGCCCGTAATGGTGACGGTGGAGGAATTTAATATGCACAAACCTGATAATCTAAACACTTAAATTTAATACAATTACAATGAAAAATTTAAAATTACTTTTGGTAGCAACCGCACTTTTTATTGGAGCAACCAGCTTCGTGAATGCGCAATCTAAAGTTGCTCACATTGACACCCAAGCACTTGTGGAGGCTATGCCAGAAATGAAGGCAGCGCAGAGTCAATTGGAAAAACTGCAGAAAACGTACGATGCGGAGATTAAGTCTATGATGAAGGAATGGCAAGCCAAAATGACTCAATATGAAGGTGAAGCTACCACTCAGACAGATGCTGAAAATGAGAAAAGAGCTATCGAAGTACAAGGAATGCAAAAAAACATAGGTGATTACAGAAACTCTGCTTTAGAAGATCTTCGTCAGAAGGAGGTAGATCTATTACAACCTATCCTTGAAAAGGCGCGTGCTGGAATTCAAAAAGTAGCCAGAGCTCAAGGAATTCAATATGTTTTGGATTCGGCTACCGGGAACGGTGTTATTTTAGCAGACGGAACCGATTTATTGGCGGATGTAAAGAAAGAATTAGGAATTTAATCACTTCCAATACTTTATAAAATGGACCTCATAGGCTTTAACCTATGAGGTCTTTTTTTATATCTTTAAACTGAAAATGAACAAAAGAGCACCTATAGGAATATTCGATTCTGGCGTTGGCGGCACTTCCATTTGGAAAGAAATCTATGATCTCCTTCCCATGGAAAATACACTCTATCTCGCAGATAGCAAACACGCTCCATACGGATACAAAACCAAAGAAGAAATCATCTCCCTTAGTATTAAAAATACCGAATTCTTATTGGAGCAGGGTGCCAAAATAATTGTGGTAGCCTGCAATACTGCTACCACCAATGCCATCGCTACATTACGTGCGCGTTACGCGGTTCCTTTTATTGGGATTGAACCAGCCATTAAACCTGCCGCCTTAAAAAGTCATTCTGGCCACATTGGAATATTAGCCACCAAAGGCACCCTAAGTAGTGAGCTTTTTCACAAGACCTCAGAAGAGCTTACAAGCAATGTTAAGGTCACAGAAGTAGTTGGCGAAGGTTTGGTCTCACTTATTGAGGCAGGGCGTTTAGACAGTCCAGAAGTGATTCAATTATTGGAAAAATATACGCAACCAATGGTAGCAGCCAATGTAGACTACCTGGTCCTGGGCTGTAGTCATTATCCCTATATTATTCCGCAGTTAAGAAAAGTGCTCCCGGCACACATAAAAATCATTGATTCCGGAGAGGCGGTGGCCCTACAAACTAAGGCCATCCTAAAAAAACACAATCTCCTAAATGATGAAAAGGGACCCAATGAAATTCGATTTTTTACAAATGCAGAAGTGGAAACACTTCAATGGTTGTTGCGGGATTACATCGAAAAGATCACCATCGAAAAAAAGGATTTCTAATAGTTCCAAAAAAGGGTGTTATCATTTTTTGAACCAACCGGAATACTTCACATAATTTTGGGCAATTCTATCTATTTCTCCATGAATTAACTCCTCGCTAATGTCCTTTACTTTCTTTGCCGGTATCCCAGCATAAATACTACCACTTTTTACGACTGTATTTTTGGTGAGCACGGCTCCTGCAGCAATAATGCTATTGCTTTCAACAACGCAATCGTCCATGATAATACTGCCCATTCCTATGAGAACGTTATCATGAATGGTACAACCGTGTACAATAGCATTGTGACCTATAGAAACGTTATCTCCAATTTGAGTAGGTGATTTTTGATAGGTCGCATGAATGACAGCCCCATCCTGAACGTTTACCTTGTTCCCCATGGTAATATAATGTACATCTCCTCGAATAACCGCGTTAAACCATACACTGCAGTGATTTCCCATTCTTACCTCTCCCACGATCGTGGCATTTTGAGCTATGAAACAATCTTCAGGAATTTGCGGATAGTTACCGTTGACAGCTTGTATAATCATGTTCGTAAATTAATAAGATTTGTTTACCCAAAATAAGACAGCAACTCCTTCTTGCGAGCCGGACTTACCATAATTTCTTTTCCATTAAACAGAACCACGCTCCCTCCCTTACCTTTTTTGTATTCGGTAATGGCATTGACATTCACCAAATAGCTTTTATGCACACGTGCAAATCCATTTTCGCTTAAGGCTTCTTCAAAATACTTTAAGGTTTTACTCACCAATTTCTTTTTATTCTGAAGAAAAATTTGAGTATAATTATCATCGGCCTGACAGTAGAGGATATCTTCAATTTGTAATACTTCGAAGCCATTCTGCAAGGGAATAGTGATCTTCCCGGCAACCGTAGTTTGTCTGGGTTTTAGAACCGTGTTCTGAAGCTTGTTCTCTTTTTCTTTAATTTCCTGCACATAGTCAACGGCTTCAATGAGGTTATCTATAGAAATAGGTTTTAGCAAATAGTAGGAGGCATGTGCATTCAAAGCATCGATCGCGTAATGGTCATAAGCGGTAACAAAAACGGTTTCAAAGGTTCGATCTCCTACTTTGTCCAAGAGGTCAAAGGCGTTCCCATAAGGCATTTCAACATCCAAAAAAACCAAGTCGAGTTCGTTATTTCTGATAAGCACTAAAGCTTCATCCACATTAGCCGCTTCTCCAAGCACGTTAACCTTTGGACAATACTTGGTGATGTAATTCTTTAAAATTTCACGGCTTTTTTCTTCGTCTTCTACTACAATTGCATTTAGCGTCATAGGACATTGATTTTGTTAAATTATAGCGTTGCTCTAAATTTTCAGTTTTGGACTTTAATCCTTTCTTAAAACCAGTTGGACCCGAGTGCCTTCTTCATTATCAAAAACATTTTCTATCCTCACGTCCACTTTATCTTTATACATAGCATTGAGAATAGAAATTCTCTTTTTGATATTTCCCATGCCTTTCGAATTTTGCTTCTTCTGATTTTCAGTTTTAAGTTCTTTCGATTTTTTTCGTCCAATACCGTCATCGGTAATGGAGATGGCCACGGTTTCCGGATCGATCTGTTCAAACAGCACATCCAAATTTCCTTTGGTTTCCTTGTATCTTAGACCATGCCATACTGCATTCTCCACATAGGGTTGTAATAGCATGGGAGGAATCACAAAGTCGTCTATATTGATACTCTCATCGACCGTGAAGGTATATTCAAACTTGTCCTGAAAGCGAAAGTGCTCCAATTTGGTGTACAGTTGAAGTAATTCAATTTCCTTAGACAGTGGAATAAAATCCTGTTCACTATTTTCAAGCACCGAGCGCATTAATTTTGAAAAGTCTGTCAAATACTTATTAGCCGCCCGCTCATCATTGCTGGCAATAAAGCTATTCACAGAGTTGAGTGCATTAAAAATGAAATGTGGATTCATTTGGGTTCGTAGCGATTTCAAAGCCAACTGGTTGTTAGCATATTTCTGCTGCTTCACATTCTTTTTTTGACTGAATGCCGTGTATAATAACAATAAGGCAATGACGATCAAAGATCCGATGATCCACTTTTGCACTCTATTATTCTTCTCAATTAGTTCTTGATTTTCAAAAGCCAATTGATACCTGCTTTCGTTAAGCGCCCTTTCGTTTTCGAGGCTGGTGATTCTATTTTGCTTCAGGGCAATTTCCTTGCTAAAGCGCGTGGCTTGAGACAATTCTTGTTCTTTCTTAATGTACAATTCATCTACCACTTCAACATAGCGTTGGTATCCCTCTGCCGCTTTATTAAAATCTCCAATATCTCTATAAACTTCAGAAAGTTTTCGTCTGGCATCTTTCTCAACCACCAGATCTTCATTCTCATCGGCTTCAACAATACTTCGCTCCAGTAAAGGTATAGCCTCCTCATATTTGTCTTGCGCAATTAAGGCATTGGCAATTTTATAATTTTGTCGTTGAGGGCTTAATAAACCGCTATTGCTCCCTAAATTAGGGCTCTCATCGTCCTCCATAGATTCAATTTCTGTGAGGGCTTCTTGACGCAATTCGATTTCCTTGTCAAAGTCCTGGTTCATATTATAGAAATCGGCCACCTTATTCTTCTCCTCTACAGCTCTCTTTTTATTTTCACCTTTTGAAAGGGTAAGAGAGTTATCAAAATACGCCTGAGCTTCCTCTACTGCTCCCGCGTTTGCATAGGCCTCTCCTATTTTAGAATTTAAATTTGTGATTTTGGGAGTAATTTTATGCGCAGTGGCAATATCCAATCCTTTTTGGTAGTTGAAAACGCTCTTTACGGCGTCATTGGTAGCCTTATAATTATCTCCTAAGCCCTCATAAACTTCAACCTGTTGGTAGAAGGAAAGATCCAATTTGAGAAGCGACTGATACTCTTCAATACTCTCCTGATAATTATTATTCAACATAAAAGCTTTGGCCAATTTGATTCGGGTATCCGCAATTGGAATGGAACGGATACTCTCCTTGTAGTTTGCGATGGCCAAATCGGGAAGTTGCCAAAACAGATTAATATCTCCCAGGGTTTCGAAGGCAATTGTATTTTGAAGGTCGCTCGTTTTTCGTCCGCTGACCGATTCTAATGCCTTGTTCACGTAGTCAATGCTATTTTTTGCATCTACTTTAAGCGCAATTTTAGCCGAATCGATATAGGCGGAGAAATAATCGACATCATCATTTTTGGATCTGCTTTTTGATAGAAACTTTTTCTTTTCAATCGCCTTTTCAACCCTAACCGTAATACGCTGCTTGTTTTCGACAATATGATATATGGTTTTAAAATCATCACTGCGTATGACCAGTTCATCCCCTATTTTAGCCGATATCTGAAACTCTCCAGCCCTATTTGTGGTGGCATAACCTTTTCCGGTCACTTCAACATTCACTCTGGAAATGGGATTGTCATTTTCGGCATCCAACACCTGGCCTTTTAATACAAAATCGGCTTCTTCAAATCGGCTGGTTTGAGACAGCGTAGGGAGAGAACAAAGCAATGAAAGGGCAAATAGTATG
Source organism: Bacteroidota bacterium (assembly GCA_039028295.1). Taxonomy (GTDB): domain Bacteria; phylum Bacteroidota; class Bacteroidia; order Flavobacteriales; family Flavobacteriaceae; genus Aureisphaera. The sequence goes on along the minus strand of JBCCIJ010000037.1, from coordinate 2,620 downwards.
TAGGTAACGGGTTTCATCTTCAATTTAAAACGTAAACATACGTACTTTACAGCAGTTCGAAAAATGTGTTTTTTGTTATACTGAAGAATTTACGCGCTCAAACAACCACTTTACTAAGACTTTAGGTTTGTTCCCTCAATCAAAAGCTTAGTTCCCTCAAACCCGGTTTTTTATTGAATAAGTTCGCCTTAGGTTTATACCGAATTAAACGAATAACAAATGAAAACCCTACAAACAATCGCATTAATGCTTTCCACAATATCTCTATTTGCATGCAATGATATTGAAAAGAAAGACACAGCTTTCACAGCATCTGTGGAGCATATTGAACCTGTTACCAAACATTATATTAAGGTAGCATTACTTCTAGACACCTCCAATAGTATGGACGGGTTAATAGACCAAGCCAAAGCCCAGCTATGGGAAATAGTAAATGAATTGTCCTACGCCAAATGCAAAAATGCTCGTCCAAATCTCGAAATTGCGCTTTATGAATATGGCAATGACAATTTGCGTTCCAAAGAAGGATATATTAGAAAAATACTCGCCTTTACCAATGATCTGGATGATGTTTCCAAAGAATTATTCTCCTTAACCACTAACGGAGGTAGCGAATACTGCGGAACTGTAATTCAGGCTTCCTTGAATGAATTGGATTGGGGTAATGACGCCGATGATCTCAAAATGATCTTTATTGCTGGAAATGAACCTTTCACTCAAGGAAAAGTGGACTATCGCGATGCTGGCAACAATGCCAAAGAAAAGGACGTTGTGGTCAATACCATATTCTGCGGTGATTACAACCACGGAGTTTCTTCAAAATGGAAAGATGGTGCATCACTCACTTACGGAGATTATATGGCAATCAATCACGACCAAAAGACCATTCATATCGCATCTCCCTATGACGACATGATCCTACAATTGAATATTCAATTGAATGGCACTTATATTCCCTACGGAAACCAAGGCAGAAAGAAAATGGCACTTCAGGCCGAACAGGATGATAATGCCGCCGGATATAGTAAAGAAAACGCCGTAAGCAGAACCGTATCCAAAGGCTCACACCTATATAAAAATAGTACTTGGGACCTGGTGGATGCTGAAGAAGAGGCCGAATTTAGTTATGAAAAGTTGAAAAAAGAGGATCTACCCGAAAATTTAAAGGGAAAATCAACTGCTGAAATTAAGGCCTATGTCCAAAAACAAAAGGCAGAACGAAACAGAGTTCAGCAGGAAATTTCAAAACTAAACCAACAACGTCGCGAGTACATTGCATCTCAAAAAAAGGCAAATTCTAACGGTTTAGAAAGTGCGATGATAGAAGCCCTTAAAAAACAAGCCCAAAAGAAAAATTACACCTGGAATTAAAATCATTATTACTTCATGTAAATAAAAGAGCCTCTTATTCAAGAGGCTCTTTTATTTATTTTAAGGTATTACAATTACCTGCCTCTTGGACGAAGCATTCCATTGTAGCGCATATCCTGATTCCAGGTAGAAATTTTTCCATCTAAGAAATTGTACCCCAGTGTAATTTGATGAAAACCACCACTTTCAAAACGTACACTTCCAGTTTGATACGTATAGGTATAAGCAAACATAAACTTATCATAGTTCGCTCCTAGCACTGGTGTTATATATTGTAACTTTTGATCTTTAATTTCATTACCATCTAAAAATTCTGATCCGTCAAAACTTCTCCGGTACGATAGACCCGCCCAAACTCTTCCAAATTCTACTTCCCGATAGGCTTTAAAGTTAATATCTATGGACTGCTCACCCGTTCTTTCTTTCCAAGAAAACAAAAAGGACGGCTCATAGGCCCATATACCATACGCGGTATTCATGAAATAAGCTGCAGAAATCAAATAAGTTCTTTGGTTATTTGGCTCCAGGTCTTCTGTAAATAAGTTTCTATTCTGAAAGATGATGTTCTTAGCCGTCACATGCCCTGAGAAATTCAAAAAATTGTAAGACATTCCCGCGTCAACATTAAAATACGAGCTGCTCTGAATAATTCCAGCAACAATAGGATCGAAATCGTTCGGATCAAAATTGGTTTCGTCCAATCTAGATTGAATTAATCCAGCGCTCAAACCGAAAGATATTTGGTTCAATTCTGCTCTACTTCTTGAGAACATAATATGGTGCGCATAGGTTACGTATCCACCAGTTTGGGAATGATATCCATTTTTGTCGTTAAAGACAATCGCTCCAATTCCTGATCGATCACCAAGTCTGGCATTAAAACTCAAGGTTTGCAAATTAGGCGCGTCATCTTGATCAAACCACTGCTGACGGGCACTAAGTCTCAATTTGTTGTAATTTGCTGCTCCAGCCATGGAAGGGTGGAGCAAATACATATTATCCGAAAAATAATCGCTATATGTAGGAATTCCATCCTGTGCCTGAGCAAAAATGAACGAGCAAATAAATAATAAGCTAAAGTAGGTCCTTTTAATATTCATAGTTATCTCTTAACGTTTGAGGGTAAAATGCCCTTTAAACTCTTTTTGGGTATCGTTTTCTTTGTATTCCACTCTAAACCAATAATCACTGGAAGGAAGTGGGTTGCCATTGTAGGTGCCATCCCAGCCTTCACCAAGGGGACTGATCT
>JBCCIJ010000036.1:0-41849 GCA_039028295.1 Bacteroidota bacterium | reverse complement strand
ATTATTTATTAATGAAGAAATCTTAATATGTCAATTTTAATAAAGAACGGTCGCATAGTCACAGCCGCCGAAAGTTATATAGCAGATGTTTACATCAAAGGTGAACGGATTACCGCCATCGGTAAAGATCTGGAATACAACGCAGATAAAGTAATTGATGCCAAAGACAAATTAGTGTTCCCAGGAGGAATTGATCCTCATGTGCATTTAGATATGCCGTTTATGGGTACCTATTCCAGCGATGACTATGAAACGGGAACCCGAGCGGCTTTGTTTGGAGGTACCACCATGGTCATAGATTTTATACTTCAAACTCAGGGAGATACTTTGAAGAATGCCTTAAAGACCTGGCAGCAAAAATCTGATGGAAAGGCCATTAGTGACTATTCATATCATATGGCCGTGACCGACTTCAATGATGATGTGGCCAAAGAGGTGATTGAAATGATCGAGAACGAGGGAATTACGTCGTTTAAAACATTCATGGCGTATAAAGGAGCCCTAATGATAGACGATGGGCAAATGGTTCAACTTATGAAAGTTGTGAAAAAGCATGGGGGCTTAGTAACAGTCCACGCTACTAATGGAGATATGATAGATGCCCTCATAGCAAAAAATCGTGCTCAAGGAAATATGGCACCCCTATATCATTATCTATCTCAACCTGAAGTTACAGAAGCTGAGGCCTCCGCAAGATTTACCGATATGCTTCATTATACCGATTGTCCCGGCTACATTGTGCATATGACCTGTGAAGGTGCCTTAAATGCGGTAAGAGTGGCCACGCAACGAAATCAAAAGGTGTTTGTGGAAACCTGCACGCAATATTTATTATTGGATGCTTCCTTGTATGAAAACGATTTTGAAGGAGCGAAATGGGTAATGAGCCCTCCCCTGCGTGAAAAGAAAGACCAACAAGCCTTATGGTCTGGTATTAACCAGGGATTAATTCAGGTTGTAGGAACGGATCACTGCCCTTTTATGTGGGATCAAAAATTGATGGGGAAAGATGATTTCTCTAAAATCCCGAATGGACATCCGGCCATTGAGCACCGTATGGAATTGCTATTTTCTGAAGGGGTTAAAAATGGAAGGATATCGCTTACAAAATTTGTTGAGGTTGGTGCCACAAATGCCGCTAAGATCTTCGGGATGTATCCTAGAAAAGGCACTATAGCGATTGGGAGTGATGCAGATATCGTTGTATTCAACCCAAATAAGGAGCACACCATCTCTGTTGAAACACATCATATGAACTGTGATTACTCAAGTTATGAAGGTAAAAAAGTCACGGGGAAAACCGAAACAGTGATCCTGAGAGGAGAAGTGGCTATAGAAAATAATGTCTGTTTGTTAAAACCAGGTTCAGGAAAATTTATAAAAAGAGGTAAAGTATCCAAGGTAATTTAAAGATAATCATATGTCAAGAAAAGTAAAATCTGGGCTCATTCAAATGAGTCTTCCCATGACTGAAGGAGAAGGCAGCATACAGGAAATTATGCAAGCCATGTACGACAAACATATCCCTTTTATTGAACAAGCCGGTGAACAAGGTGTTCAAATACTGTGCTTACAAGAAATATTCAATACCCCATATTTTTGTCCTGGGCAAGACAAAAAATGGTACGCATCTGCCGAATCGGTCCCAGGCCCAACCACTGAAAAAATGCAGGTGCTCGCGAAAAAGTACGATATGGTAATCATTGTTCCCATCTATGAAAAAGAACAAGCAGGAATATTTTATAATACAGCGGCGGTTATTGATGCAGACGGGACCTACCTTGGTAAGTATAGAAAAAATCATATTCCGCATACCACAGGATTTTGGGAAAAGTTCTTTTTCAAGCCGGGAAATCTTGGCTATCCTGTTTTCCAGACCAAATACGCGAAAATAGGTGTCTATATTTGTTATGACCGGCATTTTCCCGATGGAGCCAGAGCACTCGGCCTAAATGGCGCCGAAATTGTATATAATCCTTCCGCAACGGTCGCGGGCTTAAGCGAGTACTTATGGAAATTGGAGCAACCGGCTCATGCCGCAGCAAACGGCTATTTTATGGGTTGTATCAACAGAGTAGGTGAAGAAAAACCTTGGAATCTGGGAAAGTTTTACGGTCAGTCCTATTTTGTAGATCCAAGAGGACAAATATTTGCTGAAGCCTCTCGTGATGACGATGAATTGTTGGTGGCCGATTTCGATTTGGATCTTATTGATGAAGTGCGTTCGGTCTGGCAATTTTATAGGGATAGAAGGCCTGAAACCTATGGAAAGCTCACCGAGCTCTAAACAGTAAGTTAGTATATTTAATATAATCTGAACACCCATCAATGGCACCATATAAAAGACCCGAATCGGAGGAAGAATTCAAAGAGAATTTCAAACAGAAAAAACCTTTGATGAATAATACTGAAGCCCATTTTGAAAGCTCCAGATGTTTGTTTTGTTACGATGCTCCTTGTATACAAGCTTGCCCAACGCATATAGATATTCCACTATTTATCAAGCAAATTCATACGGATAATACTACGGGGTCAGCCAAAACTATATTTGCAGCAAACTGGCTCGGAAATACCTGTGGTGTGGTGTGTCCCACAGGTGTGCTCTGTGAGGGAGCCTGTGTCTTTAATCATCAGGATGTGGCGCCAATTCAAATTGGAAGGCTGCAAAATTATGCTACTCACCAGGCAATCGCAGAAAATAAGAAAATCTTTAATATAGGTGCTCCTAATGATAAAAAAGTGGCCATTGTTGGAGCCGGGCCGGCTGGAATTGCCTGCGCCTGTGAGTTAAGGACTTTAGGATATGAGGTTGAAGTTTTTGAGGCCAAAGAACAACCATCCGGGCTTGCTGTTCATGGTGTTGCTCCCTATAAGATTACCAACGAAGAAGCCCTAATGGAAATCTCTTATTTACAAAAGCAATTGGAGTTTACCATCCATTATAAGAGCGCTATTCATTCTAAAGAACAAATAGTTGCGTTGGAAAAAAATTACGACGCCATCTTTCTGGGGGTTGGCTTGGGGACAACGAGGTACCTTGGTCTGCCAGGAGAAGACAAAGAAAATGTTATTGGAGCTGTGGAGTTTATTGAAGACCTTCGCCTTCAACATCATCACTTAAAAATTCCAAACGAGGTAGTAGTCATTGGAGGCGGGAACACAGCCATGGATGCCGCTTCCGAATCTGCACGAATGGGTGCCAGAAAAACGGTTCTTGCCTATCGAAATTCAAAAGAGAACATGGGTGCTTATGACTTTGAATATGATCTCGCCATTAGTTCGGGAGTGGATAGTTTATTCAACGTAACTCCTTTGGAAATTGTTGGGAGTGAAAAAGTAGAGGGTGTGAAATTTGCAAGGACAGAATGGGTTGATGGGAAACTTCAGATTAAAAAAAACAATGCATTTATCGTACGATGTGATCTGGTCATAAAGGCAACAGGACAGGCCAAACAAGCAAATTTATTTGAGCTCATAGATGATCTGGAAATTGATAATAGCCTACGGATAAAAGTAAACGAAACCACTTTTCAAACTTCAAATAGGAAGTATTTTGCTGGTGGTGATGCCATAAATGGCGGAGCAGAAATTGTCAATGCAGCCTATGATGGAAAGATGGCTGCAAAGGGAATACATCAATGGTTACATAACTAATTAATATACTCGGTATGATAGATCTATCAATAAATTTTGGAGGAATAAAGGCCCCAAATCCGTTTTGGCTGGCCTCTGCCCCACCAACAAATTCGGGGTATCAAATAATGAAGGCCTTTGAAGCCGGTTGGGGAGGCGCCGTCTGGAAAACACTTGGTGTTCCCGTAGTAAACGTATCAAGCCGATACGGGTCGGTTAATTATAGAAATACTCGCATGATGGGCTTCAATAATATTGAGCTTATTACGGACAGACCCCTGGAAGATAATCTTCGGGAAATTGAAGAGGTCAAAAAATATTTCCCGGATCATGCCGTCATTGCCTCTTTGATGGTGGAAAGCAGAGCCGAATGGGAGCAAATTATTAAGGATGTTGAAAACGCAGGTGCCGATGGTATTGAACTAAATTTTGGGTGTCCGCATGGTATGTGCGAACGAGGAATGGGTTCGGCAGTAGGTCAAGAACCGGATGTCTTGAGAACCATCGTAGAATGGGTAAAAGAAGTAGCCAAAGTTCCGGTCATTACTAAACTCTCCCCTAATATTTCACATATCATTGATCCTGGTCTAGCAGCCGTTCAAGGCGGTACCGATTCTATTTCATTGATCAATACCATTAAAAGTATAGTAGGTATCGACTTAGATTCATATGCTCCTTACCCCATTGTGGATGGGAAAGGAACCAACGGTGGTTATTGTGGCCCGGCAGTAAAACCCATTGCTCTTCATATGCTTAAAGATCTCGCGCAACACCCTGAAATAAGGAAAGTTCCTCTCTCCGGAATTGGAGGAATCGAAACCTGGCGGGACGCGGTGGAGTTTATATTATTGGGTGCCACATCTGTTCAGGTTTGTACCGCGGTAATGCATTATGGATTTGGAATCGTGCGAGAAATGGAGGCCGGATTGCGCCAATTCATGGAAGAAAAGAATTATACGACTATTTATGATTTTGCTGGTAAAGCATTGCCCAACGTTACCGAATGGAAGCATTTGAACCTAAAACATAAGGTAATTGCAGAAATAAATTCAGAAAAATGTATAGGATGTGAACTGTGCTATATTGCCTGTGAGGATGGCGCACATCAAGCAATTGCTTTATCTAAAGACCTCTCCATTAGAATTCCTTCAATTATAGAAAAGAACTGCGTGGGTTGTAATTTATGTTCTTTGGTCTGCCCCGTGGAGGATTGTATCACGATGGTGCAGAAAGACGACGGTACCGAAAGTATTACTTGGCACGAACGCACCGAAAATGACGATATTCCTGTTACGTTTAATGATGACAGAGCAGGAGGAAAAGGCCATTTTATTCCAAAGCCCACGGATGCTTTAAAAAAATAACCCGCTATGCGACATTTCGAAAAAGTGTCTTTGTTTTTCCAAATAGACCGCCCATAGATTTAAAGTACATCATCTGAATAATATCGCTTCAACCCCTTTTATGTTAAAAAGTGCCCTAAAACTTTAACTTTTCACCCCAAATTTGAATCAAATGTTATTAAAATGCGTATTTCACCGATGATATTTGCATTTTATAGATAATAATTGTAGAATTGAACTACGAAGGCATATTGCCCCCCAATCCATAATATTAGAAATCATGACATTAAAATTAAAGTATAGCATACTTACTGTTGTATTATTGCTATTCACCAGCCTATCTTTTGCTCAAAAAAATAAGTCCCAACCTTCCATTATTACAGGAGACGTTGCCATTAGCAAATACCATGACCGCGAAGAACTTGAATCCATGCGAAAAGGTTCATTACTACAACTATATAATAAACGTATCGAGGTAATTATTAAAATCTTACCCAATATTGCATTTGCTACTAAACCAGGAGTTACTATGTCTTCTTTAGGTATTCCTGATACCAAAGAAAATCGCGAAGCACTTCAGGAAAACACTGAAGCCACAGCGACTTACTTTGAAAATACAGTTCAGTTTCAAAAAATTGTACTTCCCTATTCGGACAAGAGTGATTTAATTTCGGCCATTCTATTTTACGAAGAAACCTTAAAGGCTTTGCATACCTACGAGGATTTTCATTAATACCATCGAAATCAAAGTTTAATATTTTTGAAATTGAGTGTTAAATTTCTTACTCAATGATATCTTAATGTTAAATTTTGTGCATTTCATCGTATTTTTTTGCATTTCGTAGGAAAAATCGTATATTTATTGACTATTTTATGAAGTATTTAACATAATAGCCCGTGTATGGATAAAAACTACTCACTCATTATTTTTTTGCTCTTTTTCCCCTTTCTCTGTTTACATTCTCAACAGGAAAAAGGGATATACGGCAATGAAAATTGGTTAAATATTTGGACCGAATTTAATTCGGGCGCCAAACAATACCCCGAACCTACACAAATACTTTCCGGAACTATTGCAAAAGACACTAAGTTGTTTAAAAAAGAGACCTATCTTTTGCTTGGAGATGTATTTGTTACTGATAGTACGACACTTTCTATTGAAGCTGGAACCGTCATTCTTGCAGATTATAAATCCAAAGCCTCGCTGTTTATTAGCAATGGCTCAAAGATACTAGCGGAAGGCACCCAAACAGATCCTATTGTTTTTTCATCTAATAGAGATATTAAGAAAAAAGGAGATTGGGGTGGAATTTTCATCTTAGGTAACGCACCGGTTAACAAAATAGGTGACAACTGGGAACTGCAGGAATATGGGCTTAAGGCGCCATCTTCCCAAGCACTAAGTTACGGCGGAGACGATGTAAAAAGCGATTCTGGAGTTTTAAAATATGTAAGAATTGAATATGCCGGAAAAAGAACAAAGGGCTTTGGAAATTTTAATGGCCTTACGTTAGCCGCTGTTGGTGTAAAAACAGTGATAGAAAATGTAATGGTATCCTATTGTGAAGGAAGCTCTTTCTATGTTTTGGGAGGAAATACAATGCTCTCTCAACTGGTCTCGTTTAGATCGAAAAGAAATGACTTCGTATTCAACTACGGAGCGCAGTCTTTTCTGACTAATTCATTGGCCGTTAAGTCTCCCTATCATACCGCTTCGGGATCAGCAAGCAGCATTTATCTGGCTTCCTATAAAAATGAACAGGAAGTAGATCTAACTAAAAAAGGTTCCAATCTTAATGCTGAAAATCTTACGCTCGTGGTTTTGAGTAACAATTTGGAGGCAGACACGAAAGTTGGACTTGTCCATGAAGCGATGTACGCTAAAGAAGGAACATCATTTTCAATAAATAAAAGTGTTTTTTCCGGCTTCAATCCGGCCGTGAATCTAAATAAGAATATCTCGATAAATGATGAAAATTTGCAAAAGATGAGATTCACCAATATGTATTTCAACAATTGTAAAGGAAATATTTTTACTGAAAAGGTACCTAACAATGAAGATTTGGAGAATTGGTATGGAAATAGTGCCTTTAACAATGTATACTCCTATGGATCAGATTCCGAGACCTTTATAGACGTTAAAAATTTGGACAGCCCGGATTTTAGACTAAGAATCAATAAAATTATAGCCAACAGCCTTCTTGAGGAATAATAATATCACGTATACCAATAAATTTCTGACTTACGTTATACCTATGTCTTGACCATTTCCAGATATAAAGGTATAATCAATAACAAGGGTTACACATTAAAAATATCTGGATGGCAAAAACTACTTTTCTAAAATTTGTATACTTTCTAGTCGCCTATTTTATGGTATCACACATCATAAAAATGGAGGCTCAGATCGTTATAGGAACTCCAGATCTTGAGTTCACACAGGCGTGTGCAAATGAGTCCTTCAATACATTTGGGGTGAACTTCGTCTTTAGTCCGGAAACTGGTATAAATCCATCCAATCAATTTATAATCGAAATGTCGGATCCTGATGGTGATTTTTCCGAACCAAAAACCGTATTTACCTCCAACCCCGGGGCCATAAGTACTTCTCCCGTATCAGTAAACTTTTCGCTACCCACAACTACCGCAGGTGAAGCATACAAGCTTAGAATAAGAAGCACCCACCCGGCTACTTCGAGCACTCCATCTGCCAGTTTTTCAGCCTACTACAAGATACAGGACAGTCCATTCACCATTAATGACTTTGTATCAACTTCCTATTTTTGTCCTGGCGGAAGTTATCTCCTTACCATTGACAATCCAGGTTCAGAAGGAAATGACTCTCCTTTAAAATATCCGTCCCTAACCTTTAATTGGTTTAAAGAAATAAATCCTACCACGGCTGTCCTGGTAGCCCAAGGTGAAACATTTTCTGCCTCTCAGGAAGGAATATATTTTGTTGAAACCAATTATGGTACCTGCACCTCCGATTCATTTTCCAATCGAGTTGAAATATTAGAAGCCACCTCGGAAGATGAAGTCTTTGCAACGATAACTTCCAGTTTAGGCAATCCGTTTTGCGCAGACCAAGGCCCTACAACATTGCGAACCATTCCGGGGAATAGCTACCAGTGGTTCATAGAAGGAACACCCATATCGGGAGCGACCAGCCAAACTTATGAGACTGCCGTTTCCGGATCGTATTCAGTAGTAGTAAATTTTGAAAATTGTCAAGCCACAGGGAGTATCGATCTACAGTCCGGAGATTTTACCAGTAGCATCGACGTTCCTGCGGATAATATGTTGGAAGCGGGAGACGTGCTTGTAGTTTCGGTTACGACCGACGCGATAGATCCTGAATTTGAATGGCTTTTAAATGGGGAAGTAATTCCCAACGCTACACAAAGTACTTATAACGTAACCGATTTTGGGTTTTATGGTGTTATCATAACACAAACCAGTATTTGTAATACCGCTAATCAACATTTTTTTCAGGTAGAAGAATTTATAAATCCCTTTCCCAACGTAGATAATATCCCCAATCTAATAAGCCCCAATGGCGATGGTATTAATGATACTTGGGTGATTCCAACTCCTTATGTGAGTGGTACAAACACAGAAGTAGTAATCTATTCAAGTCAGGGAGAAGTAATATTAAACACAAAAGATTATTTAAACAATTGGCCGGAAGATCAATTAAGTACCAGTAGTGTAAATCAGGTATTCTACTACATGATCAAACCCGAAGGGCTACAACCAAAAAAAGGTTCCATAACGATAGTTAAATAAATTGAAAGCAATAACCGCCCATACCATCCTCTTGTTCTGTTTCATACAGATGATTGCCCATTCTCAGGTCGAGGACGGCGTGGTTGCACTTAATATCCCTGCCAGAAACTCGTTAATGTTTAACCGATTTATAGCACAACCAACGTTTAGTTTCGTAAGAGAGCAAAACAAGTATATCACCGTAACAAACAAAAGGGAACTTTTAGGGATCGAGGATGCGCCACTCACCTATTTTTTTAATTATTCTGGGCGCATAAGAGAAAATATTGGTGCCGGTATTGGAGTATATCAGCAAAACTACGGGGTGCTTACTACCTTTGGCGGGATTCTAAACTTTGCCTATAACATTCGAGTACAGGAAGACAGTAATTTTACATTCGGTTTAAATATTGGTGCCTACCAAAGTGGCCTTAATAGTGGTAAAGTGGTAACTAACTTTGAAGACCCGGCCCTTAATAATATTCCGTCCAACTTTTTACTTACCGCTAACCCTGGTGTCAATTACGGTACTGGATTTATGGATTTTGGTGTTTCTGTTAATAATTTAGTGACCTATAATGTTAACACTTCCGGATTGGTAGAGGACAACCCAAAACAAGGTATACAAGGACATATAATGTATACCGGTTATTTTGACGGATATGGTTTTTTCGGAGAAAGTAGATTTTCTGCCCTGGGAAGATCCGAATTTCAGAATGATGCTACTATCATCTCAGGAGTTGTGATGCTCACCGTGCCTAAAGGTATTTGGGCACAAGTAGGCTATAATACCATGTATGGTGGTTCTGGGGGACTTGGTGTCAATCTAACCAAACAAATCGCCATAGAATATAATTATGAAAAATCATTTGAAGGACTTACCGATTTTGGTGCTTCACACGAGATTACACTTGCCTATAGATTTAAGAATACCAATTATTATGAGTATAGCAGAGACGATGATCTGGCGGGTTTATTTACTTCAGAAAAAAGACGTTCCAAAAAGAGAAGGGTAGCTAAAGTACCGGAAAAAACAAACACCGAAGAGCAAGCCAAACAAGCCGCAGAAAAAGAGGCCAAATTGATTGCCGAAGAACAAGCCAGGTTGGCCGCTCAAGAGGAAGCCAGATTGAAAGCTGAGCAACAGGCTAGATTGGCCGCGGAAGAGGAAGCCAGATTGAAGGTTGAACAAGCCAGACTAGCCGCCGAAGAGGAAGCCAGATTGAAAGCCGAATTGATCGCCAAAGAAGATCTAATTAAAAACCCAACAGACAATATTGGCAGGTCCATAAACGAGCTGATCGCACAAACTGAAAGCTCTAGCAGCACACAAACCCAATTACTACAAGAACTGCAAAGCGAAATTGCGGAAAAAGAAAGATACCTGGAAGCATTGAAGAGCGAAAACAACAATGCCACGCCTAAATCGACACAGCGTATTACTGAAGAAAATGAAAAAATCGAACTTTTAAAAATAAATCTGGATACGGTTATCATTAGAAACAAGAAAAAGATTATCCTTTTAGAATCTTTATTGCAGGACCGGGTAACTGCCCTTAATGACCCTGGTGATGCAACCAACCTATACTTTCAAAATTTAATAACTACGCTAAAGTCTGAACAGGAAACGTCTGTTAACACCCGCGAATCATTAGTCTCCTCGTTACAACAAATAACTGATGCTACGGCGGTATTTAATTCTGAAAAACAAGAGGTTGCCAACGCTCCGGAAGAGTCTAGTGATAAAGAGCAATTGGTCAAGATTCCGACGGATGATATCGGCAAATCAATAAGTGAATTGTTAGCACAAACGGAAGCATCTAGCTTAGCACAAACCCAATTATTGAAAGAATTGGAAAGCGCTGTTGCCATTAAGGAACAAGACTTAAAAGATTTGAAAGAGGAAAATGATCTAAGCGAGCAAAACATCTTTGTTGAGCCAAAACCATTTAAGAGTATTAGCGAGGAAAATGAAAAAATTGAACTTTTAAAAATAAATCTGGATACGGTCATCGTCCGAAATAGAAAGAAAATTATCCTTTTAGAATCACTATTACAAGATCGAATTAAGGCTTTTAATGACCCTAACGATGAAACCAACCTATACTATAAAAACTTAATAGCCACTCTAAAATCTGAGCAGGAAAAGTCCATTAGAGAACGTGAGTCACTGGTGTCTTCTTTGGAGCAAATAACAATAGCTACAGGTTTTGAGCGCAAGCGACGTATCAAAAGAGCGGCTTACGATAATGATCAGGACCGATATACGCAGGACAGAAAAATGCTAACTAGTTTGAGGGAGAATGTCACGTCCAGAGAAGCGCCATTAGCCTACGAAGATTTAGACTTTGGTCGTGAACGAAACAATAATATTCAAATTCTTAAGAATATAAATCACGCGGAAAGTGGCTATTATCTAGTTCTTGCCGTACACAGTGATGTAAATAAGCGAGATGTATTTTTAGTCCAGGTAATCTCATCTGGATATAAAGAAGTGGACTTCTTCTATGATGTAAAAACCAGTGAATATTATATCTATTCGAAAAAATTTAATACGATCAATGAGGCCGAAGAGTCTTTAAGAACAAAACCAGACAAACCATATAATCAAAATGTAACCCTATTAAAAATTGAAAATTAGCACGACATAAGAAGTAGTATTTAGTCCCCAGCCTTCCAAATTTTTATTTGGGAGTTATAAAACTAAAAACCAGTCGTCATGAACAAACCTACTATTAAAAGCGTCCCCATACTTCTTATAGTCCTATTATTTGGCATACAGTCCGTTGCCCAAAATTTTGTCCCCTTTACGCCCAGATTCAATGAGGATCTAAAAGGTGATATTGTACTAATAGGAAATAATATTTTGGGGCCAGACAACAACCCATTCAATGATAATACAGTGTATAATCATACAGTGGATATGCAATATATTGATATTGATGGGGATCCTTCAACTTTTAGTTCGTCTAGCGCAGATCTTGTAATACCTAATCCTAATTGTTACGAAATAAAACATGCTAGCTTGTATTGGGGTGCTGTAACCAAAGGTGCCGAACCATTTACGAATGTAAAGTTTAAAGGGCCTACGGGTGATTATCATGATATTACGGGGACGGTAATTTTTGATGCAAATGGAACCTCTGTTGACGGCGGAGACAGTTTCCCTTATGCCTGCTATGCCGATGTTACTTCCATTGTAACAGGTTTAGCGAACAATTTGGGAACTTATACCATGGCCAATGTATCAAGTGCTTTGGGAGAAACAGCACTAGATGATAATTTTACGGGGCATTCTGCCGGTTGGTCCCTTTTTGTGGTATACGAAGACCCTACTCTTCCTGGAAAATCAATCACAAGTTTTGATGGTTTTAGTGCGATTAGTGTTCCTGGGAATAACCCAAATTTAGATGTTCCTGTTTCTGGATTCAGAACGGTTCCTGCCCCTGCTCCGGTGCGAGCCAATTTTGCATTCGCCACCTTAGAAGGAGATAAACCCATACTCGGCGATCGTTTAAAACTCAATGGAACTACACTTTCCACGGTCGATAGACCCGCCAGCAACTATTTCAACAGTTCGGTAACTCAATTAAGTGCACTCCCTGTTAATAATAGAAACCCCAATAGTACCAACACCCTTGGATTTGATACCGGGGTGATGAGTGTTCCCAACCCGGGGAATACAGTAATTGCTAATGACGCCACCTCTGCCACTCTAAGGTTTGAGACGAGTGGAGATACTTATTTTCAATACTTTCTTGCCTTTGCTGTCGAAATAATTGAACCTCATATTGTGCTCACCAAAATTGTCGAAGACGAGTTTGGCAATAATATTGGGGGTCAATTGGTCACCCTTGGACAGGAATTAAATTATGTGATAGGTTTTCAAAATACCGGAAACGACAATGCCACAAATTTTACCATACGAGATATATTACCCGTCAATATTATCTTCGACTTTCCCACCGATTTAGTGCTCCCTCCAGGCGTAACAGTTGCTAGTTATGATCCAGCCACCCGAGAATTAATTTTTGACATTGAAGACTATTTGGTGGAAGAAAATGATCCCGTAAGCGAAATCCGAATTGAAGTTCAGGTTGTGGAAACCTGTCAGCAATTGGTCGATGCCTGTTCTGATCTTATCAGCAATCAGGCATTTGCCACCTACCAAGGAACCCTTAACCCTACTTTTATTATTACAGATGACCCCAGTATCAGTTCAAATACCGGATGTCTAATTACACCTCAGGCCACTAATTTTTTGGCCGACCTTGAAGATTGCGTATTTACCCAAAATGAAACCCTCTGCGGGGAAAGCATAGAATTGACAGCTGCCGATGGATATATTTCATACTCCTGGTCTACAAGTCCAACTGGAACTCCTGTTATAGGCACCACTCAAACCATAACCGTTACCCAAACAGGAACTTATTATTCATTCAATACAGCAGCTGCTCCCTGCCGGTCCATTGTTCAAGAATATCATGTAACCCTTTATGGAGGTAGTATTACAAATCCTGTAATACCCTATGCCGATGAAGTTGTGACCTGCCCTAATGATGGCAAGTTATTGCCCAATATATTTTTATGTGGCGAAAATGATTTTAGAGAGATAAACGTAGACATTGCCGGTGCAGTTACCATTATTTGGGAACAATTAGATGAATCTAGCTGCCCTCCCGTAGGAAATACAGATTGCGCCAATGAGAATAACGCCTGTACTTGGAATCAAGTGGGTACTGGTTCTAATTACACGGCAAATACATCAGGTCAATTTAGGTTAACCATAAATTATAATGGGGGATGTTTCAACCAATTTTATTTTAATGTCTATCAAAACCTACTCGATCCAACAGTTACCGCAACTGATATTATATGTACTACACCAGGAACAATTACCGTGAGTAATGTCCCCAGCAACTATGAATTTAGTCTTGACGGTATAACGTTTCAATCCAGCCCGGTTTTTTCTGTTTCTACACCTGGTCTGTATACGGTCTACATTCAGCAAGAAGGGGCTCCTACAAATTCTTGTTTGTTTACAGTTCCTGATGTCTTGGTAAGAGAACGTGACTTTACGGTTTCCTCCATTATTGAACAGCCGCTTTGTAATGGCGACAAGGGTAGTATCCATTTGTCTGCAAACGATGCAGAACCACAGTATTTCTTTTACCTCTATTCCGGTGGAGTTTTGGTGAATAGTGTTGGTCCTATTGTTGAGAATAACTATATCTTCGAAAATCTTAACCCTGGAACTTATACCGCGGTCGTAGAAACTGAAGATGGCTGTACTCATTCAGAAAACATTACACTTGTCGAGCCTTTACTTCTTACGGCTACAGCAGCTATCACTGTTCCATTAACTTGTACTGACGGCGAAATCACCGTATATCCTCTAGGAGGTACGCCTCCCTATTTTTATTTCGTAAATAGTAGTACAGATTTCCAAACTGTTCCGGAAATTGTAGTTACGGCACCTGGTGTCTATGATATAATGGTTGTTGATTCTAATAACTGTAGCGCAGAAACTTCGATTACCGTTGAAGCAATTCCTGCACCAGAATTCAATGTAATAACGACCGATATTTTATGTGCTGATGCCGGTGATACTGGAGTTATAACCATTGATGTAACCAATCCCAATGGAAATAGCTTGCAATACAGTATTGACGGTGGATTTACCTTTAGTAACTCGCCAGTGTTTACAGGACTACCCGTTGGTACTTATCCAGTAGTGGTAGAATATACTTTTGGTCCTTCTGTTTGTTTATCAGATCCGGAAATCGTCACCATTAATTCTAATACTGCTATTTCTGGTGTGGCCGAATTAACAGCACCCTATACCTGTACCTCAAATGGTACTATTACCGTTGTAAATGTAACTGGTGGCACCCCTCCCTATCTGTATAGTATTGATGGTATTACGTTTCAATCGAGTCCTGTTTTTACAAACCTAACTCCAGGCACTTACACCGTTATCATTATGGATGATAACGATTGTACTTTTGTCACCAATGAAATTATAATCCCGCCATTAGATCCCCCTACTGATCTAATGTTTAGCAATTCTCCTCTTACATGTCCCACCAATCTTGTGGACGTTACAATAACGGGAACAACCGGAGGCGTAGCACCGTTAGAATATCAAATTATCGCACCCGCAACGGCGGTTACCCCATACCAAACGTCCAATATTTTCCCTGGTTTGGCACCTGATGTCTATACATTCCAAGTGAAAGACGTTAATGACTGTACCTATAGCGAGTCCTATGCCATAGAACCATTACCAACCATCGATATTTTTGCGGAAACTATAAATGATGTTAGCTGCGTTGGTGCAGCAGATGGAACCGTACAATTTACTGTTTCAGGAACAACGTCTTTTGAATATCAGATCAATGGTGGCTCTACTTTACCAGGCGTCTCTCCTGTTGTTTTAACGGGTCTGGTTGCGGGCAGTTATACCATCCTAGTTACAGATCTAATAACGAACTGTGAGGCTACGGCTACTGCCATAGTGGAAGAACCGACAAACCCTTTGACCATTTCGGTAGAAACATCTCCAATCACTTGTATTTCGAGCGGTAGCGCTACCATAAACGTTTCAGGCGGTTGGGGAGGATATAACTATACTCTTACGCTACCAGACACCACTGTTTTGCCCACGCAATCAAGCAATACATTTATAAACTTAACGCAATCTGGAAACTATTTAATCTCTGTTGAAGACACTAATGGTTGTGTAGTTATTGATACATTTATTCTCACCATTCCTAATCCGCCTGTGGCCACCATTAGTACCACATCGGATATTTGTTATGACACGGGTGATAATGCTACGATAATTGTCGATGTCACTTCCGGTGAAGCACCCTTTGAATTCAGCCTTAACGGAGGCCCTTTTCAGTCTAATAACGTATTTTCAAACTTAGGCCCCGGCAGTTACATTGTTACCGTTAGAGATGCTTTTGGTTGTGAAACGGTATTACCTGCAGAAATTATTGCCCCTGAACTATTAGTTGATGCCGTTGTAACAGGCGTCATTGACTGTACTACTACACCAGATGCCGAAATAACTGGAACCATTGTAGGAGGAACAGCACCCTATAACAATGCAGTTTCTATTGACGGTGGCGCTTTTAACCCATTAGGTGTAACAGGATCACCGTTCACTTATACTACCGCAACGGCAGGAACTTATCAATTCGAAATAACTGATGCAAATGGATGTACTGCCACCTCACCTATAATTACTATTAACCCTGTTTCACCGCCACTTTTAGATCTTGTTACTCAAACCGAACCTATTTTGTGTAACGGCGATGAAAATGGAGCCATTGATATCACTTTTGATCCTACGGTCGGTACGCCTCCATTTGTAATTAATGTTTATAACGATACCTCTGGCACCGACTACGGCACACAAACTACGGGATTGCCAGCTGGCACCTATACGATAACACTTACCGACGCTAACTCATGTTCGGATTCGGAGACCATTGTTATCAGCGAACCCGACCCTATCGTCGTGGATTACTCAACGATCGATATTACTTGTGGCACCACGGGTACCGAATTAGGATCAATCACAATCAACGGCGTTACCGGAGGTGTAGCTCCCTACGATTATTATGTAACCGGTTCTAATGGATATTCAAATTTCGAATTAAACGCAACAGGGACAGTTCCCATTACTTTTGATATCGTTGACTTCGGTTTATATGAAATCAATGTGATTGATTCCAATGGATGTTCTGTACTCTTTCAAGATGTATTGATAGCTTCTCCTCCAGATAATTTGGACATTGACGTGTCCACTACAGTGGATTGTGCAACGGGAGGCCAAGCCGTCGTAACGGTGAGTTCCATATTGGGAAGTACTGGACCGTTTTGGTTTACTATCTATCAAGGGCCAATTTCTGTGTATCCTAATCCCCCTGGTTCATGGATACCGGAAGATACCCCAGGAAGCCAGTCCGCTACCTTTAATGGTTTAACTCCAGGTATTACCTATACTTTTATTGTCTATGACGAATCCACACTCTGTAGTTATTATGAACCTGCCACCACAGCTATACCAACCAACTCAACGCTAAGTCTTACGGCAGTCAGTTCAGATAATATTAGCTGTACCGGTAGTGCCGATGGAGATGTGTCTTTTACAGTGAATAGTATTTACGCTGTGCCAGTAAACGTAAACTATGAAATTTTTGACTCCCTAACTTTAATAACAACGGGGATCTCAGGAACCGATGTCGTCCCGGCTGGAGGTTCTTTGACGGTTTCAGATTTGGGTCCGCTACCTTTTGGCAACTATTTTGTGTTGATAGAAGAGACTTCAGGCCCTAATTCGGGCTGTGGAGTGGTGACATCACCGTTCACCATTACTGAATCTACCATTCTATTAAGTTTAACGGCTTCGGTGGATCAAAATGCAAATTGCAATGCAAACTCTGGAGTAATAAGTGCCATTGCACAAAATGGAACAGCACCCTATTTATATCAGCTAACAACCACACCAGCGGCACCTGCTCCTAACGATCCTTTATGGAATACCCAAAGTACTTTTAATGTTGATGCTGGCAATTATTATGTTCACGTCATGGACGCATATGAATGTATTATTACTAGTCCTGCCCAGGTGGTAGCCATGGATCCAGAACCTGTAATTGACGCTGTGACAGCAAATCAGTGCTCCACGGTTCAAGGTCAATTTGAGATAGACGTAACTTTAATAACACCAGGAACACCACCATACAGTGTGAGTATTGATGGAGGTGGTTTTCAGACCCAATCCTTCCCCTTTACCATATCAGGTTTATCTTCGGGAACTCATACGATAGAAGTGAATGACGCCTATGGATGTGGAAATCTAGTAACAGTCGATATCGAACCTCCTTTAGGTTTAACGCCTACAATAACAGCTTTGCCGAGTTGTGATGATGATGATGGGGAAATTACAGTCACAGCCACGGGAGGTACGGGCAATTATGCCTACACAATTAGTCCTAATCCACCTTCCATTGTATTAACTGGAAACGTATTTTCTGGAGTTCCATCGGGAACCTATGTCGTAACGGTTACAGATACAGTTACCTTATGTACTGAAGACATATCAGTTACCTTAGATAATGCCATCCCCGTTACTTTCAATACCGAAGTGACCAATGTAAGCTGTCAAGGAGATAGTGACGGTCAAATTGTTGTGGATCTACTTCCGGGCAATGACAATCCAATCTACACCTATGAAATTACTGCTCCCATTGTAATACCTCCACAAACCAGTAACATTTTTGTAGGATTGCCAGCGGCTACCTATACCGTTCAGGTAACTTCAGGTAGAGGTTGCGTTGCGATTGCAGATGTCCCTATCGATGAACCAGCACTTTTAGAAGTAACAGGAAGTGCAACGGTTTTTGCCTGTTCACCAGATAATACGACTACTACGTCGATCATAACAATTACCGAAACGGGCGGTACGGCTCCATATTCTTATAGCATCGATGGTGTTAACTATTTCAATACCAATGTATTTGAGGTTCTTGATACTGGAACAATTCAAGTGATAACTGTCTACGCTCAAGATGCTAATGGGTGTATTGCGACCAATACTGTAACTATAGATCCTTTACCTATTATAACGGCCGCGGCAATTACTATCGTTACACCTATAGACTGTAACCAAACAGGAACCGTTTCCATAAACGTTACCGGCGGCTCGGGTAATTTTGAGTATCAATTGTTACCGGATGGTGTTCCACAAACTTCCAACACTTTCGATATAACGGAACCAGGCACTTACTATTTTCAGGTAAATGATTTGGACACTGATTGCTATTTCTTAACCGATCCGTTTGTAGTTCCACCTTATGATGAAATTGAAGCCGTATTAACCGTAACCGAACAAAACGAATGTTTTGGAGACTCCAATGGTGAACTAGCACTGACCATTTCCGGATATAGTGGCGCATATACATACCAACTATTGGATGGGCAAGGTGTACCCATTGGAGCCCCGGTTGCGGCCAATACATCAACAAACCCTCAGATCATTCCCGGACTACCTTCTGGTAGTTATTCTGTAGAAGTTGTGGAACTAGAAACACCTTTTTGTACCACAACCACAAATGTTGTAACCATTGAATCACCAACCGAGTTGACATTAGAGGTTTCTGAAACAGCTAACGTAACTTGTGACAACAACCAAGGTGTAATTACAGCAATCGCAAATGGAGGAACAAGTCCTTATGAATATGAGCTAATAGGAGGTGTCACCTTTCCTTATTCCTCCAATAATGTATTTACAGACCTAAGTGCCGGAACCTATACGGTAAATACGAGAGACGCGAATGGTTGTATTGAGACCGATACAGTTACACTTACAGAGCCAGATCCAATTAACGCCGATTTTGTTCCGAGCACAACCTTATTGTCCTGTTTTAATGATCATGATGCGTCAATAACGGTTCTCAATGTAACTGGCGGGCAAACTGGCAATTATAGTTATACGTTAAACACTATTTTACCGGTACCTTCCAGCTCCGGGCCTCAGTCTTCAAATGTATTTGAAGGACTAGGTGCAGGTGTGTATTCCGTAACCATTACTGATGGATATAATTGCATATTTGTTTCATTACCCGTCACAATTGACGAACCTGATCAAATCATTTCAACTTTAGTAACCAACGTAACACCTACATGTTTAATAGAAGCAGAACTAATGCTAAGTGCAGAAGGTGGAACGGGGGCGTACGAATATAGTGACACCATAGATTTCGCTGTAATATTAGGAACATTTACCACTTCGGTAACCTTTCCTGTTCCTCCGGGCACCTATAATTATTATGTTCGGGATGTCAATGGGTGTATTGCCAATGTTTCCAATGACATTACTATAGATCCGGTTCCCGATCTAGAGATAGAGTTGCTCTCTATCAATCCGCAGATAAATTGTACTGGTGACGATACGGGAGTTATAGTTGCCACGGCCCAAGGAGGACTTGGTAATTACATTTATATTTTGCAAGATACTGCAGGAAACACCATTCCGGCCGAACAAAATAGCCCCGGTGTATTTACAGGGTTAACCATAGGAGATTATGTAGTCTATGTTGAAAGCGGTGATTGTTTTGCTACTTCAGATGTAATCACTATTACTGAACCCGAGACCGCTTTAGACGCAACTTTTGAGGTTACCAATGTGCTTTGCCAAGGTGAAGATAATGGTAGATTAGAGATAACAGCTACTGGCGGGACCGGTATTATTCTATATGCAATATCACCAAACTTAGATCAATTTTTTGAAACCAACATATTCGAAAATCTCACGCCTGGGGCTTACGATGCGATCGTTCAAGATGAGCTCGGATGTTTTATAACATTCAGTTTTGAAGTTGAAGAGCCACCGGCGGTTTTACTCTCAATCGTTCCTGATTCTATTATTCCTGAAGTTTGCGAAGGAGATCAAAATGGCTTTTTCAGTATAGATATAGGAGGTGGAACCCCACCCTATAGCGTAAGTCTAGATGACCCTAATGGAATTTATATTACGGGAGAGCCAGACCAAACCATTTTTGATTTTGACAATTTAAGTGGTGGAGATCATATCGTATATGTTCGGGATAGTTCGGGATGCGAGTCTGAATGGAACATTTCTTTTCCCGAATCCGTATTTATTGAACCCATTGCGGACGTAGCAATCTTTTGTGTTGATAATGTATCAGTTAATTCAGTTACTGTAACTGTAGACGAGGCCCTTGTTAACACCTCACTACTGGAATATTCATTAAACGATGGACCCTACCAATCCAGCAATGTGTTTACCGACTTACCTCCAAGTACCGATAATTATATCATCGTAAGACACGCTAATGGTTGTTCTAAGATTACCGAGTTTTTCGATATTGAAGCTATTGCGCCTGTGGGACTCGAACTGGTTGAAGGTGACTTAAATGAGATCATAGCATTTCCATCTGGTGGACTGGGAGATTATGTTTATACTTTCAACGGTGTTGATTTTGGAAGTACAAATGTATTCATCATTACTGAATCCGGAACCTTTGAAGTAGTGGTAACCGATAGTAGTGGTTGCACAGCGGTCGCAATAATCGAAAAAGACTTTATCGATATCTGTATCCCCAATTATTTTACACCCAACGGTGATGGCGTGCAAGATGGCTGGACCATAGGATGTGCCCCAAATTACCCAAATCTCGTATTCTCCATTTACGATCGATACGGTCGTAAAGTGGCCACATTACGTGCCGGTGAGAAATGGGATGGAACTTATAAGAATACGGAACTGCCTTCTGGTGATTATTGGTTTATTGTTGAAACCGATCTAAGCGGAGAAATACGTGATTTTGTAGGTCACTTTACATTGTACCGATAACCAAACCAAGCCCCCATGAACTTAACCGTCACCCTAAACTTAGTCCTATGAAGAAAATACTACGATACCTGCTGATACTACTGATAGCACAAAGCTACGGTCAAGAACTTAATTTGCCTGTATTCACCCAATATTTGGCAGATAACGATTTTGTAATCTCTCCCACTTTTGCCGGAATTGGTGATAATTTTAGAGTTAGAGCCAATGGATTAACACAGTGGGTAGGAATCAAAAATGCGCCCGAAAACCTTGCCGTCTATGGAGATATTAGATTGGGCAATCGATCAGGTGCGGGGATTTCTGCTTATGCCGACAGGAATGGAAATACGCGACAAAACGGAGTAAAATTTTCTTTTGCCCATCACCTTATTTTAGATTTAACAAGTCAGCAGTATCTATCATTCGGATTGTCTTATAATATCAATAGTTTTAGGATTGCTATTGAAGATTTTAATACAACTTTTGAAAACCCGATCATTGACCCATTTATCACCGATGATCGTTCCGTAACCAATCACAACTTCGACGTAGGCGCCCTTTATAGAATTGAAGATTTTTGGTTTAGCGCCAATGCAAATAACATTCTGCAAAAGGATATAAATTCTTTTACAAACGGAGAACCCCGATCACTTTTCAACCTTCAGTTATATTCTGGTTACCTTATAAAAGGTTCCAACTATTCTGAAATTGAGCCCTCCGTCTATTTCCAGTTATTCGCGAGTGACGGAAGATCCAGTACCGATTTAAACTTTAAGTATCGAAAATACAATGGAAATGATGATTTCTATTGGGTAGGAGCTTCTGTTCGCTTCTTAACCGACCAAACCATGACACCTTTGAATATTGGTCCTATGGCCGGACTTAAAAAGTCTATATTCTATATTTCCTATGCCTACCAAATTACACTAAACGATTTAACCGGATATAACTCGGGTACACACGCGGTTACCGTTGGATTTGATTTTCTACAAGCGTTAAGCGATTGCCCTTGTACAAAAGGAAAGTATCGAAAAGGGAATAAACTATATCAATAAGCTATTGACACTGGGATTTACGGTGACGCTATTATTTAGCTAATGGATCCATAGATCTGATGGCACTTGTTAATTGTGCATTTTTAAACTCCGCAGGTGCCTCAAGTAGGCTCTCATGCATTGTACGATACAAACTTCCTCAAAGGTCAAAGAGACCATTCCTTTGTAGGTCTTATTTGTTACCACAAGTAATCTTCATAAAAGGAAACAAGAATCAGGAGCAAATAGGGCAGCATACTTCTTTAGAGCAATAAATCTCATTTTCTAAAAATCATAAGTACCCAATTGAACGGAATATTGTCATTTGCTTTTATGGGACAGGAACTTATAATTTTCTAAGATCTTCTTCTCCCAATTATCTATAAGTACAGTATTCCCCTCGTCTAAAGCAATGTGCGTATCCCTGCTAAAAAACCATTGCATCCACCTTTGCGGAAATTGATATTCAAACCTCACGATCAACTTGGTTTTATTCTTTGTCTTTTCTTCAATAGACCAGGTACCGTTAAATATTTTGAACGGATAAGGAAAGCCTTCCCCAGTATTGACATTAAAAGAATATGATTTTCCTTCATCCCAGTTGGAACAGATTTCCGTCCATTTATCATCTCCGTGAGCGCAGGACCTGACCATCCCTTTTCCTTTCCCAGATACTATTTTAACCTCAGTTAGGCTGGTGGCATATTTATTATAATTGCCAACATCAGAAATTACCTCCCAGACAATATCTTTAGGTGCCTCTATTACTTTTTCATTTTGATGTATTTCTTTCTTTGATGGAGTAAATGCCAATATCAACAGGGCCACAAGAAAAACAGAAGATATAAGTAGAATTTTTTTTGTTTTTTTCATTTCAGTATATAATTGAATTGTACCAAAAATATACTTCTACTCGTTCTCTCAAGTAACATTAAGTTGAGAGTGACAAATTATATCTTTAATCTATGCCAGCATATTTCTCCATAAATTGCGACGGTGTCATGCCAGTTTGTTTCTTAAACACTTTATTAAAAGTGTTTTTATTGTGGAACCCAGAATCGTAGGCTATCGCAGAAATAGTCATATTACTGTTTGCGGGATCCTTCAATCTCTCTTTAACCTCATTAAATCTATATTCATTTACAAATTCGTAAAAGCTTTTGCCCAACTCCACATTCAAAACTTGAGAAACTAAATACTTGGGTTTGTTTAAATAGTCGGCTAGTTTTGACAGTGAGAACTCTGTGTCCAGATATGGAACTTTCTCTTCCATATAGTCCATTATTTCTTTCAAATAAATTCTTAGATCGCTGGTGTTAGCACTCGAAGTCTCATATTTAATTCTATTTTTATTCAAGAACATTTGAATGAATATTTTGTTGTTTTTTATGGCAAAAATTACCAGAATATTAATAATAATCGCACATGATAACATGGTAATATAGTAAGCCTCCTTATCAATTTCACCCTGTACTATATACCATAATACTGCCAAAAAATCTATGCTCCAGAAAATTAAAAAGCCATAACTAAATTTCCTTAACCATCCATACTTCTTGTCCAACGATCTAATTTGATTACCCCTCATGGCTTCATTAAGCAGCTTTACGGACAGAAAGATATAACAAAAGCTATGAATGATCTGAACAAGTAAAACCCCGTAAATTTCAGGCGTTAGACTTTGCTTACCAAGTTTTATTTGGGCATTTAGCAAGGTGATCTTCTCACCTGCTTCCATAAAATAAAAGGGGGAAAAAAGGGCTGCAATGAAAATAAATGGAATGAAATGTAATACGTCTGAAGCCTTATAATTTAAGTCCTTATATAATAAAGACTTCATATAAAAGTAATATACCGGCCCCAAAAGCATAAGCAATGGGGTAGCAATATGCACCAATTGAGAAACTTGTTCGTATAATTTTGAATGAAGTATTAGATAATTGAAAAGGTTGAATGTAATAATGAGAACTAAAAGCAGCAACAAAAATTTTGATTTACTTTTCGGGTAGCCAATGAACACGGTTCCAATAAAGATTAACCCTTGAAAAAAACCAAAAAGGAGGATTACTGACCAGAAATCAAACGTTACACCAGATAAATTATCCATCTCCAATTATATGCCTAAAAGTACCAATTATTATAGTTCTATCCTTATTTGGTACATTTTAGATACTCTAAATGTGTCACTCTAAATTTAAACACCCTAATATTTATAAGGATTTAGAATAATCCCGTTCCGAACTTCTCCGGTATAAGTAAATCTTAAATCGCGAAAAGCTCTCATAACCCATTCAAAGTAGAGTTAATCTATGGGTATGTAAAAGCCAGTCTAAACTAATAAACTGGCTTTTATTTTCATTGAACTTATCCATGCTGAAATTCTTGTTCAGTGGTATTTATCTTTTGGCCTGTAAAAGAATTAAATAACTCCTTTAGATCATAGCTTATATTTAAACCCAATTTTAGCTATTCCGAAATCCAATTTCGGTGAGTTTCCAAATAACCAGAAATAATGAACCCCCAGCTCGGCGCTCAGCTTAGGGCTCAGCTGTTTGGTCAAACCAACTCCGGGACTCACACTAAAATAAGACTGGCTGTTGGATGTAGCATAAAACCCTGGTCCAGCAGCAATATAAGGTTGAAATGAAGGCAAAGAAAACTTCTTTTTCAAGTATACAGTACCTCCTCCAATATTGAAATTATTACTGCTAGCGGTTCCATTAAATGAATACAGACCTCCCACCAATTCTAAGGAAAGTGACCTTTTAAGCGCGTATTCAATATCCACCTCTGTACCCCATCCTGAGTTGAGACCACTTCCGAAGTTTTGACCCGCAAAGACATATCCTGCATGGGCGCTTAACGACCATTTACGCTCATTCTTTGAACCGTAGTCTTCTGCTGTTCCTTCATAAACCGGTACTCCAAACACTTCTGTTCTCACCCGTATATCACTAGCGTCTTTGGCACTATTTATTTCAACAACATAGGAACCATCCAGCATATCGGTCAGGTTTGTAACCTCAATTCCATCTATCGAAACTTTGATTTCCTGCTCATAACTCGGTCCTAAATAATAGCCATTGGCATCAATAGGAGTTACCGCTAAAACTAGGGTTTTACCATTAGTAGTTTTGTTCAGAATACTATGATCGCGAGAGGGCTTCGGCTTCAGCATTACTGAAATTGTTTTGTTCCTCTCTATGGTACCATAATTACCAGCGGCTCCTTTAATTTTAAAAGTGAATTGATAGAGTCCAGGTACGTTGGTATCCTCGAATACATTTCTATAGTTCCCACTACTACTCCCGTCGGTTAAAATAACTTTATCATTAATAGCCGTGAGTTTGTTCCTTACATTGGCATTCTGAAGAATAGTATTCAATTTGATGGCTGCCTTATTTGGGAGATCATCGGTAATTGTACCGTTTCCAGAACCCTTGGTCTTTGAAAGCACATCTCCTAATGAGCTATTCGGTCTTTTAATTGAGACAGAAACGTCCGAAAGTCCTAATATTGGTTCTTGAAACTCTCCAGTAACGAATGCGCTTAAATCAATAGGAGTCCCAGCCCATGTCGTTTGAGGTTTGGCCTTCAACTTATAATGAATTTCCTTTTCATCTACGATAAGTGCCACTTGGCATTTTAGCGGTTCTTGAATATTATCACCTGAAAAAATAACCCATTGTCCTATAGGATCTAATGCCGTTTGTTGTTGCATATATGGAAAGTCAAATACGGCAATGCTGTAATGTTCTCCATTAATCCATTTCGTAGGTTTCACGATAGAATCGTTTGGAGCTCTTACCAAAAATTTCTCGATAGATTTAGGAGCATCACCGATCCAGTTCACCATAAAGGCTGCGCGATTAATCCCCTTATCCAATTCAAACGACTCGACCAATCTGGCTCCTTGATCAAGTTCCACATGTCTATAGTCTATCATTTCAATCGTATTAAGACTAAGGGCATGAACAAGATCATTAAGATAGAATTCCCGCAAAGCCGTGTCTGGACTATTGGTAATATGAAGGAGCCCACTCGTCTCTGTAGTTATATCGCTCAACAGCTGATGATAGGCATCGCCAATGGCGCGCCCAATGGCAATTCCATGAACTGGCGTCCCATAAGAGCTCAGATTAACACCCGGATTGGGCGCAATACTGGAGGTCCCTCCAAAGGCCTGCGCAGCGGTTCCATTAATAATTTGATAAGGTCCTGAAGCTCCACCCGAATGCAAGGCCATTGGATTTACATTCTGCATCCCGTTCGTAAATAAAATGGTTGCCGGATGACTGGCCCCTGATAAACCATCTAAGGATACTCTCAAAGCTCCACCCATTGCCGTATAGCCCCCGGCAGTTTCCCCGCGTACGGAACTTACCACACTATTGACGTTAGGAATTAATTCCTGCAAGGCCAATGAAGTTGGTGCCACATCTGAAGAAAAATTAACAATTCCCACCTGATCTCCCGGAACCGCAAATATCTCCCACGTTCGCAAAAATATTTCAACTGCATCTTTGAGCACATCAATTTTAGGTCTTCCACCGGGTTCGGCGGCACTATTCATACTACCTGAATAATCTAATGCCAGGGCAATCGTGACAGGATCACGACTATCGATGGGAGCATAAGGAGTACATTCTCCTGGTATGGCACCGTCACAAATACCAACGGCAACGAAAGCATTCCAAACGCTGGCATATTTGGCCGCATCACCGGGAAATACTATTTCGGTAGCTGCTAAAGTTGCATCGCGCATATCAAGAAAGTTAGATGTTGGTGTAAGATATCCCCCTGTGAGCGTTTCATAGATGATCTTTTCCACCGCATCTCGGCCAATCCCAATAACAGTTACGTTGGACAAGGTATGTGTCCCCCCATCGGACAACAAATAGGTCATGTGATTAATGATACCACTATTAACATGCACTCCCCCTGCATCACTGGATCCAGTATATAAATTGGAATAATGATGTGGCTGATGCCCTAATCGCGTACTTCCAATAGCGTCGGTTGGATCGTAGAGACCTCCGTTGGTTGGATCCTCCATATTTCGAAGCGCCCCGGCCACATATCCAGAGATAACCAGATCTTCTCCGATCAACCAATCATCCCGATCTACCATGGCACCGAATATATCAGAAAATGCCTCATTCAAAGCACCGCTCTCTCCATTATAATCAAGTCCGGAAGGACTTCCACCGCTCAAAACGGCATACTGATTTACCGCATGAGATAACTCATGGGCAACGATATCCAACCCGGCTGTAAATGAATTAAAACTTCGAATACCATCAGTACCTCCATCTCCGTAGATCATCTGGTTTAAAGTTGGATGCCAAACGGCGTTCATTTGATTACAACAGCACTCTGTTCCACCGAAACCACAACAAAGTATAGATATCAGGTCCAATGGAGGTATCCCGTGCACGGTAGACACAATGGTCGCTCCAGCATTATCATAACTATCTCTCCCATGAGTATCGAAAAAATAATCGTACACAACACCTGCAAAATCAAATGCTTCCTGCGCTTGCGGATCTGGCGTAGCTCCTCCCACTGCTCCAGATTCGTCTAGCACTAAAGTTCCAGGCAACCCGGAACAAGGGGTAAGTTGTGCATAGGTCTCGCGGTCTTTGGAATCGGCTATGCGGCTAAAGTTGGTCAGGATTCTTCCATTTTCTGCATCCACAAAAAAGACATGCGACTGAATATCAAAATAATAGGCTAAATGAATGCTACTTGCTACTTGTCCTTTTGAATAATAAGCTGAAGGATTAAAAAGTACTAACTTAGCGATGTCCGGTGTTAAAGAAATTGAACTCGGAATCTCTTGACCATTCAATTCATTCTGAATAAGATGTTGCTTTACTCGCTCCAAAGCGGTACTCTGAGTTAATCGAGGCTGTACATTGAGGTTTCTGTTAATAGCTTCCCATTTACCCCCAATACCAATAATTTGATTATTGGTATTGAAAGTCAACGATACTTGAGCACCATAAAGCGGAATGCCCTCATGAAGTTGAGATAATGACACCCGTTTTAAGCCATTTTGCGCCGCTACGGTATTTTCAACTTTTATATCATTAGCATTATTTACGGAATAAAATATGGCGAAATTATCCATGAAATAATTTTTAATAGTTGTTGAGTCCATTTGTAAAGGAACTGACTTGACCCTTGTAATAGCAGAAGGGGTATTACCCTTTGAATCCCAGGTAATTTTAATACCGGGCATTTGTTGTCTCAGTGAATCATATTTGGCTCGTTGTTGATTATTTAGCTGCTGGCCAAAGCTACTCGCCGCGACACAACACAAGACCAATAAAAACATGAATCGACATCTGTTTTTGAAAGTTGTTTGTAACATGATATATAGATTTAAATTGTGAAAAATCATTGGGTTGCCCAAAACACTTTGTAAGTGATTTTGAGGAAACTCGATGATAAAAGTATCTTTCACTTAAAAAATCCGTAATAGTGGCTTTGTGAAATTAGAAGATGACTTCATTATCTGTTATTTTCACAGCATTACCGTAAAAGGATATAAACACATCTTTCTGATTATCAATAACTTTGAAAGTAATAAAGCCACAACAAAGGGAAGATGAAACATAGATCAACGATGAGAAAGGATCGTATTACTTAATTTTTTAAATGCTCTAAAAAATCATTGCGTCTGTTTCTGGAAACAGGGATCTTATGGTTATTTGTAAGTAAAACATAACCTTCGTTCAGATATTTATCGGCATGATTTAAATTGATGAGATACGATTTATGGGTAAGATAGAAACTCTGATTGTCAAGCAGTTTATTGAAGTATCCTATGCTATGCGAGCTTAACATAGATTTTCTTTTCGTAAAGTGGATTCTGGTGTAACCATCTGTTCCTTCGCAGCAAATAATCTCTTTTATTTTAACAAATTCTAACCCATCCTGAGTTGGGACCACTACTTTCTTTTGCTGCATATTGGGTTTGGATAGATTTTCGACAAGCAGTCTGTTTTTTTCCAATGCGGTTTTGTCCAGAATATTTTTTGCTGCATTGGATACGGCCAAGACTAGATCCTCATTATCTACAGGTTTAACTAAATAACCAATGGCGCAGTGTTTTATGGCGTCTATGGCATAATCATCAAAAGCCGTAATAAAAATAATTTCAAAAGATGGGCTTTCAATAGCTGCCAGTAGATCAAATCCACTCATTTCAGGCATTGCTATGTCTAAAAATAACAGTTGCGGTCGTAATTCTTCTATAAGGCCAACACCTTCTTTGGGATTTTGAGTTTCTCCAACTATAGCTACGTTGGGACACATTCGCTCTAATTTATTTCTCAAAATGGCCAAGGCCTTGGGTTCGTCATCTATAAGAATGGCTTTGATCTTCATAATTCATCATGTTGGTTAATGGTAAGTGTTACTATGGTCCCAGAAGTATTTCTAATCTCCGAGAGGTCCTGAATACTATATGAAATGCTCCATTTTTTAGATTCGTTCAGGAGCTCTAATCGCTCATGCAATACAGCAGATGAATGTGATTTATACTTTTGGGTTGAACTTCGATACATCTCAATGGACTTATTGATTCCGATGCCATCATCTGCTATCTGTACTTTAATTGTGAACTCATTTACATAGATAAATTGAATCCTGATTTTTCCACTTCCCTTTTTATGAAACAGTCCATGGTTAACAGCATTTTCTACCATAGGTTGTAAAATCATTGATGGTAAGGTTTGCTGGTCACTCTCGATCATTGAATCCACCCGAATGGTATAATTAAGTTTGTCTTCAAAACGCAACTGTTCAATCTGCAAATAGTTGTTAAGCAACTCTACTTCTTGCGTTACCGTAATGGTTTGCCTCCTTGAATACTCAAAAAAAAGACGAATAAGCTTTGAGAATTTTACTAAATAGGTTTCAGAAAGCTCAACTTCATTGCGTTGGATAAAATATTGGATCGCGTTGAGAGAATTATGTACAAAATGTGGATTCATTTGGCTTCTTAATGCTTTTAGTTCCATCATTTGTATTCGCCTTTTGTTCTCAAGGTCTCCCTCCAATTTGGATGCCAACAACTTGTTATTCCGCTGAATATACTTGTTAAATAAGATTACCAAAGTTATCCCAACGAGAATTGCCACAAAGGATAGTGTCAAAAATGTAATATTTATTAATTCCTCCGAAGACATAAAAATCCAATTGTATATGTTCCATACAGTATAACATTGAGAATGGTTAAAACAATTCTATGCGCCAAGCCATAAGGATCTAAAATACTCCCTAAAAACAGTAACGGGAGAAATCCTATATTAAAAATCAATAGACCTGCGATTATCCAAAACCTCTGTGAGCGATGAAGGTTTACTATTCTGGACTCTCCCAACAACTCCAGAAAATACAACGCAGCACAAAAGAGTACTAGAATGACTCCTACGGTAAATGAAGAAAGCAATAGTTCCTCCCAAAAGATATCTTCAAAATAAATAGAGAACGGGACACTTATGAGGAACAACAGCAAAAAAAGATAGGGGATTTTCCTGTTCCTGAGCACAAGACTAAACCAAAACAAATAAAACGAAAAGGAAACGATTATATATATATTGTAGACCACAGGATTATAAATACCGTATAAGGGCAAAATGATAGCAACGGCTTCTTGAACAGCGACATAAATTAGAAAAAAAAGAAACCATCGTTGGGTAGAATGTTTGTAAAGCGGCCAATGCCAAATGGCGGCCACAAGAGCCGCCACTAATGCAACGTAAATAATTAGGTCTAAAATAAATTGGGTGGTATCCAAAATTGATTGTTTTTGTTTAATGAATTATTAACTACTCTTTCGCCTTACTACTCCGCCATAAAGGTTCTCGGCGGCCTTCTTGAGTGCGCAAAATCAAATAGTTGTATCCCATCTATGTCTATATACATCCGCGGTTCACCTCCAGTGGAAGGAGATTCGGTTGAATAGGTAGGTGCCAGAAAAATACCCGTTCGCATTACCAAAGAGCCCCCAACCATTTCCTGTTCACCGCCCAAATAAACTCGAATACCTAGATTATCTACACTAAAATCTTCACTGCCAACTAAGTCCGGTGCATTATCTTCGACATAGCACAGATAATGTCTCAATTTTGTGAGATTGAAATTGAACCCCAAATTATCCGCAAGCTCTTCAAGCTCGCTCTCCGTCCTTGTCTCCGTATCTCCCATACATTCGAGTCGTAATTCCAGATTTGTGGCTCGTTCATTTTTATATAATTCGGAACGAGCTTTGGCGACACTTCTTGCCAGCAACGCACCCTCTTTAGATTCTCTATCGTTCAAGCGACTTTCGGGGTCCGAAACGCAACACTCTATCGACAAGGATGTTGCCGTATAATGATAGGTTACCGTAATTGCAACGGCAAACAATGTGAAAGCTAAAAGCAATGCAAGATTGAGTCTAGTTCTGGTTATTTGTAGCATTTTCCCCCTGGTTCCTGTTTTTTGCTCTTCTGTTAACATAATTAAAAGTTTTAGTTAATTGTTGAATAGGCGTGGTTAATAATGCATCAAAGATTATGAGTCTAAGAATAATAACACAGCCCAAAAACACCAACGGTCGCTCTCAATCTGTTATCGGTATGGTTGACGCTTTAACCAATTAAAAAAATTGGCGTTCTTGCTAGGGAGAAAATAATACGCGTAGTGGACTTCTAAAGATATTCAAAATTAACCAATGTTCGTATATTACATGGCGCTTTTATTGAAGTTAATGTTGATTACGTTAACTAAAGTTTCCCAATTTAACATCTAAAAAAGTTTGGGTTTTGTTAAATCTTCTGGGAATAACTTTTTACGGCTCTTTTGCTATAACAGACCGGGTTTTTGTTCTTCTTTTATCCTTTTTGGTCAAGAAAATTATGCCCGATAAGCCATCTGGCAAATGAATGCAAAGGTGTTCGTTTAAAATACCGGAAGTTGTTTATGAACAGGTTCCTATTAAAACCAAAATTACTATTATTACAACAATCCAAGCGCATCCATTGCTGCTGTTCTGTTTTTGGTAAATCTCTCCTACTTTTTTATACTTTGCCATAATCGTGTGCTTTACTATGTTCTTAATTCATTTAAAAATTCTCTTAATCTGTTAGTAGTGAATGGTACATGGAATCCCACCATAGTTCCATGATCTCGAGCACATCTTTAAAGCCAGATTCAAAATGTCGTCTATGTATATCTGAGGTAAGGTACTCCAGGCAGTTTTCCTGTAGATCGTGTTTGTGTCCAGTTTCAATAGGGCCTATATGGCTGTCGAAAAAAAATGTGAACCTCGCTGAGAGGGTCCGGGGAGAAAGAATATCCTGAATTAATCTCTTAACAATTTGCAACTCCGTAATGGCAGAGCTTTCCAGAGCGTAAACTACACCACTAACGTAGTATGGATTGTCTCTATTTACACACTGTTTTAGTTTCAGAAGAAATTGATGTGTGTACTTTTCAGCAGCGCTTTGGTGAATATCCAGATTCATGTCCTTCAGAATAATACTTCGTAAAAGTGAAAAATGAGGTGCTCTAATGTTTTTTGGATTGGCCCCATTTGCAAATTCGCCTAGCTCCTCCCTAATATTGATTCTCAATTCGGTTACCAAATTATAGAACCCATGGAAATCCAAAACGTAGATCGAATCAACGAATATCGAAATGATCGTCTTGGGCAAATGCGTATACTGTAGTATTGCGGCTATTTTTTGATGTTTGGTCAAAGATTGTAGGTTCTTTATAAACAAATTCTGGTTCGGATTAACGCAGGTATAGTTAGCTAGCATTTCTTTATCTAGCGTTTCGAAGAAGGTGCGGTCGGTTTCCGGAACGCTGGCATCGTTGGTTTTGCAAGTTTGAGTAAGTATATACATGGCATTCAAATTAAAAGGTTCAACATCGGTTCAAAAAGAACTACGGGAATGAGAATTCGGTCAGAACAAACCAACGATTCCGCAAATCACAACCACTACAAAAAGCAGTAGGAATATGGCACCAATACCAGCCGTAGTATTTATGCAGCCTTCATAGGCATCGGGACCCATTTGGTTTCCGCGGTCCTGAATCCAACTAAAGCCAAGAGAAGCTCCAAGAAACAAAATACTCCCTGCACACAATAGTAGTAATACACTCCAATATTCATTCATGGTATAATTGTATTTAGAATTCAGTTATTGGCCACATGTTCTTTGAACTTTGAATATAGGTTCCCAAAATCGGGATTGCTTTCACTAACCTTCATCCAACCTCGGTTGAACGGGTTTTTATCTATTAACAGTTCCTTGTAAGCATTAGGAGGTTGACTTTCTGTTTTATAAATAACAATATTGGACAAGAACAGAAATAGACTTTTGTCCTTAACAGGTATGAATTTAATTTTCCCTTTGGTGGTTTTGGAAAACTCTTCCAGTCCTTCCACACATATTTTCAGGTCATCGTATTTCGCCTTAGGAATGATGTAGTAATAATTGATCCCCTCGCGCAAATTATCCTTAATCGAATCCACAAACGGAGAGTCACCTTGCTCGTACTCCAAATTAGATGAAGCCACCCAAATATTTCTTAGGTTATCGTTACAATAATCCTTTTCTACCCCCGCTAGCCTCTTATGCGAATAGAACCAATCTTCACGTTCCGCAAGTATGCTATCAAATCTTCCAATGATCTTTTTTAGTTGTTCGTTCTTACTATGACTTATAATATATACTTGAAAAAGATGTACTACAATAAGCGCCACAATGAGTCCTATCAAAATTAGAACCTCATTGGCATTAATGTCCTTTCCCTTGAAAATGTTTATAATATATCCACTACCAACCAGCAAACCGATGGCGATAATCTTTGGAGAGCTTTTTCCTATGGCCTCTTTCCAAGACTGTTTTGAATTTTTTTCCATGAGTTTAATAATTTAATTGAGTTTCTATTTGTTCTTTTAGCTGAATGAATTCTTTTGAATATTTACTATTATCGAAGTTTATAGCATCCGTTCTAAAAATTTTCCGCACCGAAGAAGGGATTTTATTGAGTACGGCAATTTTATCCGAAACCAAAATGGCCTCCTCCAGATCGTGAGTAATAAAGAGTGCTGTGAGGTCTTTATGTTTTACCTGAGTTCTGAATAACTTCTGAAGCAACAATCTATTTTCCACATCCAGCGCACCGAAGGGCTCATCAAACGCCAGAATGGAGGTGTATTGAGCTAATGCTCTAGCCACGGCAACTCGTTGTTGCATCCCTCCGGAAAGTTCATTGATATAGGAATCTTCAAAACCAGTCAAACCCGTTTCTCGAATTAGGCCTTGTATGGTTTCTTCTTGATTGCTGATGTCTTCAGATCTAATAAAAGCAGTCTCTATGTTTTCAGTGGTGGTCATCCATTCAAAATTGGAATACTTTTGAAGTACGATCCCGACCCTTCTATGCTCCAGATATTGCTTTTGCAGCTCACCGTTTATATAAATATTTCCCTCAAATTGGGTTTCCAAACCTGTAATGCAATTGAGTAAGGTAGACTTGCCACAGCCACTGGGACCTACAAGAGCAACAACCTCTCCCTGCTCTACTTCCAGAGAGAAGTCTTTAAGAACCTGTAACGCTCCAAATGATTTATTGATACCATCTATTTTTATCATGCCTTTAATCGTACGGTTACTTTATATTTAAAAATTCTTGGATACAACTTTTTGAAGAGATAATCAGTTCCGAAGCCAATAATGCCCATAGTAATAATCCCTGCATAAACATTTGGGGTGTTGGAAAATCGCTGCGCTTCCTTGATCATATGCCCAATACCGCTAGAGGATGCCACAAGTTCGGCTATGATCACATACGTCCAACACCAGCCGAGAGTTATTCGTGAATTGTCATAGATCTGCGGTAGAATTTTTTTGAAAAGGAACCACAATTCCTGGAAGCCGTTCAATTTCAGAGAAAAAGTCAAGAAAAAGTGTTCTTTAGGGATTCCATTTAGATCGTCTATAATGAGTAAGATCAATTGAAAGAAAGTGCCAATAAATAGCAACACAATCTTAGCAGTTTCATCAATTCCAAAGAACAGAATGGTAAGTGGGATAAGGGCCGGTACTGGTAAATATCTTATAAAATCAATATAAGGAGACAACACTTGCCCCACCACTTTGTACTTAAACATTACCAAAGCAATGGGCACAGCAAGTAACGCAGATAATAGAAAAGCAGAAAAGACCCTAAAAATGGAGATGAATATGTCCTCGGAAAAATTCAAAGTCCCAAATAGATTTACAAAGGCCGCCATTAACTGTCCAAGTGAGGGCAGGAACAGATCATTCACTAGTCCACTTTGTTTGGATAGAAACCAAACCAATAGGAAAAAAACCAATGAGGTCAGGAATGGAAGATTTGCTTTTTTCATTCTGAATTCATCTAATTACGAATAATTGCATCTATAAGTTTGTCCTTAGCATAAACCCGAAAACCGTTGGCGTTGTTCTTCTCCAAAATCTCACCAACCAGATTAAAGTTGGTGTATAAATTGGTCTTCTTGCTTTGGTCAAACAATGATTTATTGTCTGAGGCATCCAGCCACTTTAACCCCGATTTAATATCGATCATTTCTTCTTTGGAAATTCCGAAGGCCTTGGCCATAATCTCCATCCCTTCATCGGGATTGTTTCTATAAAATTCTAGTGCTCGATACCATCCATCCCGAACTGCCTTTAGTACCTGAGGTTTTTTTTCCGCGAGTTCATTGTTCGAAAAAATGACATCAACAATCAAACCTTGGAGGTCAGCACTCGAAACAAATACCCGAGCTCCTTTACGGAGGTTAACAGATTTGGAGAGGTACGGTTCATAAGTTCCAACAGCTTCCAGTTGCCCCGCTACAAATGCATTACCAGCGTCTTGAGAAGAAATATCTTTGAAATTGATGTCATTCAGAGTCATCCCTTCCCTATTCAACATATACTGAAGAATAAAATAGGGCGGAAAACCAGGTTCTGCACCTAGCGTTTTACCTCTCAAATCCGATAAAGAGTTTACTCCTTCCAGTACAGCAATACCGTCTGCTCCAGATGATTCGTCGATGGCTAGAAAACCAACCCCCGGCGGTTTCTGATTTTGAGTGGACTGAAAGATATCCGGAGTGGCAATATACATGTCTATTTTATTGCTGTGCATTGCGGCCCTCAAGTCTCCAATGGACTCAATCCTCACCAATTCAACGTTTACATTTTTAAACAACTTTTTTTCCTTGGCTAGATATAATGGAGCGTATCCCGGGAAGGTGACCATCCCGATCGTTATTTTTTCTGCTGTTTTTTCCGCCCCAGTATCCGGTTTGAAATTATACCAAAGCACTGCAACTATTATTATGGCAATTAAGCATAAGGCTATTATTAAACTCTTTCTATTCTTTTTCATAATTTCTGTCGATTTAAGTGTGTTTGAATCATAATGTAATCTTTCAATATTGTTATCAATCTTGTTTGTCTTTTTGGAGCGACCAATCCATTGTGAATGAAATCCATAAAATCGCATCATTCTGTGGTTTAACTATCGGTTTAGCCGTGTACATTCAAGGTCGAATTTTTCAATTCGGGTGTTCAAAGTGGTATACGAAATACCAAGTACTTCTGAAGTTTTTCGCTTGTTGCAGTTATACATATTCAAGACGGTTTTAATATGTTTATTCTCGATATCTAAAAGGCGTAGCGATCCTATAGAACCTTCAGGAAACCTAATTCGGTTAGGAATTTCTTCCAGCGCGACTGTTTTTTCGCAATACACATACATTCGCTCTATGAGATTCTCTAGTTCTCTAATGTTCCCTGGAAAAACGTATTGCAGCAGGCAATTCTTGGCCTCCTTACTTAAGACAAGCTTCTCCTTGTCGAAAAGACGACTCTTCTTGTCCAGAAAGAAGTTAATGATCATTGTTTTTTCCTTTTTCGGTAACTCTCGAAAGGTAAGGGTGCGGATATCTGCCACCATCAGCCTGAAAAACAAGTCGGCCCTGAATTTCTCTTGATTCACCAAGTCCAGCAAATTTTCGTGGGTTGCAGCAATAATTCGTACGTCCACTTTCTTCACAGTCCCTGGAGCTCCAAGTGGTGAAATTTCACGTTCCTGAATGACTCGAAGCAGGGCTCGCTGTAAACGTTTGGAAGTATTTCCAATTTCATCTAAAAACAAAGTTCCTTGATGCGCCTCAATAAAGGCTCCTTTCGAATCGTCCGTCGCCCCGCTAAAAGCTCCTTTAACGTGCCCAAACAATTTACTTTCAATAATATTGTCTGTCCAAGATCCACAATCAATGGCAATGAAACGATATTTAGCACGCCTGGATTGCTCATGAATATGCCGGGCTAAAACCTCTTTTCCCGTTCCCGATTCGCCAGAAATAAAGGTGGTCACGTTATCTGTATCGGCAATTTTTTCGGCGATGTCAAATACCTTTTGAATGGAGGGCGTAAAAACAAACCTTCCCTTTTTATAAGGATTGCGCTTATGGTTCTCATGGATGATAAGGCCATTGGTTAGGCCCGAATTTTGAACCTTTATGTATTCCTTTTTAGGAGGTTCGCCGTTTCGAAATTTTGGGGGGCGAACGTGAAATAGCCTCACATTTTTGAATTCCATGGCCAATAAATACCAACAGGTTTGCATTGCAGGAGTTCCTGGCGAAACAAAAATTTCTACGTCTTCATCGGTATACTTGTGAAGCAAAGGGTAAAGTTTGCTTTTAATTTCTTCAATACTCACCACATCTTCTATGTTCATATATTCTGGCAAGGTGTTTTTGCCATAAGTAGTTTTTAAATGATTGATCAGGAATCTGAATTTCGTATCCGGCCTGTCTTCAGAAGAACCCGATAACAACAAGTGCATGTTATAAT
The DNA here is from genome assembly GCA_039028295.1 of Bacteroidota bacterium. GTDB lineage: Bacteria > Bacteroidota > Bacteroidia > Flavobacteriales > Flavobacteriaceae > Aureisphaera. Next base: position 3,796 of record JBCCIJ010000036.1, on the reverse strand, counting down.
TGAAAAGGTGTCTATAGAATTCACAATGAGTGCCATGCTCATTCACTTTGTTACCCTCCGAACTGTTCTTCTTGAAGTCATGACTATATGCGATCCAGGAGATTAGTATTTTTCTCATACCTCAAATTTTCATTAATTATTGATGATATATTTCAAATATTGTAAACTTCATGTTTTTTAAATTACTGATAATCAATTAGTTAATAAAAGGCACATCGCTTGAATCTACTGCGGTAGTATCGTTCATTGAAAATCCTAAAAAAAGGAAGTCTTTTTCGAAATACAATAATGACCCAAAGCTAATCTGGCGCAATCTTCTGTGATTGCGGAAAACCTCAGCAGGCATTTTATAGTTTGGAGAAGAAGAACTTTTGAAGGTAGATATGAAGGATTTAACCAACGCTCATCTAAGAAAATGAGAAAATCAGTAATTTTTTTGTCAACCTTATTATTAACCATTTCATTGGGGTCATGCAATCCGGAACCCATCTTGGAAGTAACTCACAACGACCCTATAGCAGATTGCTGTGGAGAGCAGGGGCAGCTGCCATCTGAGCCCGGAGATGATGATGAAGAAGATGAAAACTAATTTAACAATGCCAGCCATTTAAAGAATAGCTCCGCTTAGGCGGGGCTATTCCATTTTCTATACAAAATATTAATTAAATTTATACCTATTATAGGTAATGGGGAGATTACTTTTATATACCGTACTTACATTATTCCTTACCTTTTCGTGCAAAGAAGGTAAGGAACCTAATTCTGTTTTGGCCAAAGCCTATGCTCCTCAGGACAGTATTTTATCATTACTCGATCAATACAAAGACAAAACTCACCCCGATAGGAAGTTACTTTTGACCAAAGCTTGTTCTATAGCTGAAAGGGAAGGCTTGGACTCTCTTTGGTTGGTTTCAACACATAAACTATCCAATGTAATTTATCGTGAGGGAGATTACCAAACCTTCAAAAAATTGAGTTCAGTTTACCTTACCACCGCGCAGGAAGTTGGTGATAGTTTACATCTAGCCAGGGCGCATTACAAACTCGGGAGTTTTTACTTTAAATTTTTTGTATATGATAGTGCTTTTTTTTATTTCAATAAAGCCAAAGAACTTTTTGTAAATCAGAAAGACAGCCTTCAGGTGGGGTCCAATTTATTGAATATGTCCATTATTCAAACCAATGTTGGAGATTATTACGGTTCTGAAAGTACCGCAATTGAAGCACTGGACTACTTAAAATTTGAGGGAAACACCAAGTACCTTGCTGCTGTTTATAACAACCTCGGAATAGTATCCAATGAGCTTAAACAGTATCAAGATGCGCTGTTCTGGTACGAGCAATGTAAACCCTATACAAGAAATAGCAAGGAGAGGATTGTGTTACTAAACAACATTGGTATTGTCCATCGGAACATGGAAAAATACAAAGCAGCCCTTGTTAGTTTCAACGAAGCTCGACGTCAGGTGGACATCGCACAATATCCTTTGGTAGAGGCCATGGTACTTGATAATATAGGATACACCCGGTTTTTGGGAAATGAGAAGGGTGCATTTTCCATCATGCAGCGCGCCTATATCATTCGCCAAAAAAAGAAGAGCACTAATGGTAGTATCGTAAGCCAATTACATCTGGGTGCTTTTTTTGCCGCAACAGGTGAGCAGCGTAAAGCCATAGATTATTTTGAAGAGGCCTATAGAGGTGCCAGATCCATTGGTGATGTTAAAAATACTCTGAAAGCATTGCTATTGCTATCACAGAACACAGCGGATAGAATTTATTTAAAAGAATATAATAAGTTACAGGATAGCGTTATTGAAAACGAACGGATACTTAAACACGAATTCGCCAGAATTAAGTACCGAACCAACGAAAAAGAGCGCCAAAATTTTATACTTCAGCAAAAAAACGCCACTCAGATGGTAACGGTGGAAAAACAAAAAAGGAGTGCTCAGCTTCTTACAACAACTATTGTCTTACTCGCAATATTGCTCATCGCAGGAGCGCTCTATTACCGACAACGACAGCGGCTTCAAAAACAAAATATAGCCATTGCTACTTTGAAGGCTAGAGCAGACGAGCAGGATCTATTGGCCATGTTCCTTCACGAAGATATATCAAGTGATATCCTAAACGGATTACAACGAGGTGACCGCCTGCAGAAGACGGCCTATCATGGCGAATGGGAAAAAGTGTTGTTGCTTTTTGAACAGGCCTATTCCAAAGTTCGGAAGATTTCTCAAAAAATGAGCGTACAACATTTTGGGATTATCTCCTTTAAGAAGAAAGTGACATCGCTATGCCAGCAGGTTCATCTTAATACCGATCTGCAAATCGACATATCAGGTTTGGACCTTGTGGAATGGAAGCTTGCCCCTGAAGAGATTAAAGTAGCTATATATGGAATACTTCAGGAGTCACTGAATAATGTTCAGAAACATGCAAAGGCTTCCATGGTAAAAATTGTCTTTGCCTTAGAAGGTAAATATTTAATGCTGCAAATTGAAGATGATGGTATAGGCTATGTCCACAATGTTCATGAGGGTATAGGACTTCTTCATATGAGAAAGAGGGTGAAAGAAATGAACGGATCCTTTCGAATTGAAAAGAGAGTTCCTTCTGGAACTACCATAAAAATTAATATATCCAAATATTGGTAACCATGCAAAGCATACGAATATTATTAGTTGAGGATCACGATGTTGTTAGTTCGGGGGTTATGCACGAGCTGGAACAATCTATGAACTCACCATACACATTATTCATAGCAGCAAGCGCAGATCTCGGGTTTAAAAAACTGCAACAAGAAACTTTCGATGTTGTGCTCTTGGACATTGTTTTAAAGAACGAATTACCAAATCCACAGTTTTTAGGAGGAGACGATCTACTACATAGAATTAACAAAATGTCTCGTCGACCTAAGGTAGTCGTTTTGTCAAAGATCGATCGACTGGATATGTTGGACTATATCATTAACATTTTGGATGCAGACGGATATATTCTGAAAAGCAGAGAAAGCTTGCGAGAGATTGTTCCAGCTATATTAAGTGTACTGGATGGAAATCATTTCTATAGCCCTGCCATTGAGAAAATATTACGATTTAACGAAAGCCTTCTCGAAATTGATTTCACAGATAGAGTAGCCTTGAGTGGCCTCAGTCAGGGCTTAATTCAAAGAGAGATTGTCGACCTGCTTGCTCAGAAGGAAGTTATTCTTACCGTCTCGGCTCTTGAAAAAAGAATCAGGCGTCTTAAAGTTCGATTCGAAGCAAAGACAAGTGCTCAGTTAGTGGCGAAAGCTGTAAAGGAAGGCATTATTTAAGCTGGGCAATTTTCTTTTTAACATCAACAACATCGCTCAAATAGTATACAGTATTTGATTAGTTTTTTTAAAAACTGATGAATCGTCGTTTTTTAATTGTCTGATTTACAGCATTTTACGTGTGGCAGGTTTTTGGAAAGTACATGTTCGAACCTATAAATCATGTACTATGAGAAAATCAAAAAAACTAAATCTATTTCAGAAACGATTTGGAACCGTTACTTTTAATCGACTGGAAACCATGACCATTCTGGATAGTTCAAAGCACATACGCCTATTGCAGGATCGTCTAACTGGCTATTATGTAGTTTTTAACGGTCGAATTAATCAAACTCACTACGCTCGTTCCTACCAAAAAGCGGAAAAATATTTCGATCGCTTAGTCATGAATAGTTAAGGAGTTTTACCATTTTGGTAGGAACGAGCGTAGTGAGTTTGATTAATTCGACCGTTAAAAACTACATAATAGCCAGT